>NZ_CP011393.1:0-697500 GCF_001644665.1 Fervidobacterium pennivorans | reverse complement strand
TTATGTTAGAGGTTGGGGCAAGGACTACCCTAATCTCTAGTATAAGGAGTTTTTTCTTGCAAGGCCAGGTCATTTTAGGAATTTGGCTGATTTTTGAGCGCTATATCTCTTGACAAGTTTATATTTTCTTTATGCAACGCTAGTGAAATAGTATATTAATGCGCCAACAACAATGGTTGTGACTAATATTAAAAATGCCTGCTTATCCCTCAATATGCTAAAAGCTGCTCCTGTATTCCTTGCATAAGTCAAATGGAATATATCTTTAACTATGGGTATAGCACCTATCGGTTTTAATTGTGTTTCTATAAGATATTTAGTCCACTGATCAATCCCTGTCAATATTGTGATAATAAAAATATAGAACATTTTCTCCTCCTCGTATAATAAGTTCGGTAAAAATTAAAATTGGTCTTTGAAAATTGAATGCATATTTTTTAACACCTCTGGTAAAATAGTTTCAGGTTGCCCCTCCTTGAGACTTTGTTCTCTTAAATAAGATTGCCTAACTAGAGTACAGCTTTTTACTTGCCGGAAAATGTTTTGCCTCGTTTTCTTATGTACCGCGAGGTTGTAAGGCTGTACTCAATCCGGAGGTGATTCCTTTGGCTATTTTAGCTATTGATGTCTCAAAGAACTATCTTTCTTTCTTTTCTGATTTCATCGGTAGTGGGACTGTTGAGAACTCTCCTCAAGGTATTGTTGAACTTTTTAACAAAGCTTTTGCTTCTTCTTCCGATTTTTCTCTTGTCCTTGAATCAACTGGTGTTTTTTCTTTTAATGTCGCTAACTTCTTCTTTCAAAACAACGTACCTGTCTTTTGGGTTAAAACTGATAACATTAAGCTCTATCGCAAAATTCTCAATCGTCCTAAAACTGACAAAATCGATGCTGAACTTATTTTCTCTATCGCTTCTAAATTTCCTGAGTCTTTAGTCCCTTTTGTCAATAACTCATATATCATCTCTGAGCTTCGTAATCTCACCAGACTTTATTTAAAGTTCAACGAAGATATCGCTCGATTGAAACTTAGGCTCTATTCGTATGTTTCTCTTTATTTCCCTAAACTTGACTTTAAACTAAATAAGACTTTCGAATGCCTGCTTAAAGATTATACAATCGAAGAAATCGCAAACATGCCAATTGAAGAGTTATTTGAATATATTGCGAAAATTTCCAGACACAATGTCTCTTCACAAGTCTTAGCAGAAAAACTCCAAACTCTTGCTAAAGATGCCTTGAGGTTGTCTGTTAATCCTTCAAACACTCTGAGAATATCTATTGTTTCCACTATCGATTTGATACAGCACTATGAAAAACAAATCGAACTAGTAAAGAAAGAAATAAGTAAATTACTTAAAGTAATTTCGAACACACTAACAACAGTCAAAGGGATAGGAGAAATAACTGCAGCTGGAATTATAGCCGAAATAGGAGACATCAATCGTTTCGAAAAAGCCTCAGCGTTAGCATCATACGCAGGGCTTGTATGGACAATCAATCAAAGTGGAAATTACAAATCAGAAAACAACCAACTAACGAAAAAAGGGAACAAGTATCTAAGAACATACCTAGTAATGGCAGCGAACGGAGTAAAGACATACGATCCTGTATACAAAGAATATTATCGCAAAAAGTACGCAGAAGCAACAACACACAAACACATGAGAGCGCTAATATTAACTGCAAGGAAATTAGTAAATTTAGTGTATTATTTACTAAAGAACAACGTACCGTATGTACCGATGAAATAGGTAAAAAGAACGAAATCAAGTATGTGAAGAATGAAAGTGAAATATTAAGTTATTGAAAGTCAAAGTGTTGACTAGGTTTTTTATTTTTCTATTTTTTCTCCTCTTGACTTATTACCGGAAATCTTTTTGGTGTTCTCAATACGGAAACTTGTAAAGGTCATTGTTATTATATCAAATCGTTCATTTATGTTATGGCCCCCATTTTCTGACTATTTCAGTCAATTATTACCAATAAAGTAGAATTGTCTTGCCAATTCTTGTGTGCACTTAGTTTTTTGATTTACACTTGATTTCGGATTAGAGTTCCAATATGGTATAATTTCAAGTGAATTGTCCCATAATACCGCCTGCTGGGGATGGGGAAGCGTATAAGGCGGATAAGAAATACCCCAGCCTAAACTGCACTTTATTAATTTTGGTGTTTGCGTGCAGTTTAGAATGAGGTGAGCTTATGACAGGAAAGGAACTATTACAAATAGCGGTTAAAATCGAAGGGTCCGGATATTCATACTATTCAAAGCTTGCTGACAAGGCACAAGGTCAATTGAAAGAGTTCTTCAAAGAACTCGCTAATCAAGAAAGAGAACATGCTCATCGTTTTGAAGAAATCATGAAGAAATACGCCGATGAACCAACGATGGCAACGTGGCAAAATGAAGAAGTCGGCGGCTATGCTGAAACATACGCAAAAGCATTCATTTTCCCGGAAATTGAAGAGGAGAAAATGCCAGAGACTCTTATTGGAGCACTCAGAAAAGCTATAGAAGTTGAAAAAGATTCAATAATTTACTATAATGAGATCAAATTACTCGTTCCAGACACAAAAGCTGTTGAAGAGATAATCAAAGAAGAAAAGGAACACCTCAGAAAATTATCCGAAAAACTGCAGAGTGAAGATTTATCAACTTACAGCGAGGGAAGCATGATTTAATGTTGCTAAGCACTAATAATCAAAACCCGGTTCTGCACCGGGTTTTGAATTTTTCTATTGAGAGGAACCTATGGATAGACGTTTCTTAACTTGTGTCTTTTTTATATTCTTTATCACTATCTCTCTATTCGGGATGGAGATAACGTTATCTTTTGTTGGTGACATCATGTTCCATAAACCGATAATAGATTCTGCCCTTTCCAACGGGAAATACGACTTCAAAAACATCTTTAAATATGTGAAGACGTACATAGAAAAGACTGACCTGGCATTTTGCAACCTCGAAACCACATTAGGAGGAAAGCCATACACAGGATATCCAAGATTCTCCTCCCCGGACGAAGTTTTAGATGCTATAAAATATGCAGGTTTTGATGTCGTTAATGTCGCTAACAACCACATGCTCGATAGAGGTGCAAGCGGGCTTATTAGAACGATAAAGAAAGTTTCTGAGAGCGGATTAACATGCGTCGGAGCTCGGTTAAATCCACTTGAGAAGGAATATACAATTGTAGACGTCAAAGACATCAAAGTTTCTCTTGCATCCTTCACATATTCAACCAACGGCATACAACTGGACAAGGAACGTGCATATATGTTTACATACATATCCAAGGATGTAATAATGAACATAGTACAAAGTATGAGGAAAGAATCCGACATAGTGATAGTTTATCTCCACTACGGGAATGAATATCAAACAACACCAACAAAAGAACAAAGAGAATTAGCTCATTTAGCTTTGAAAAGCGGTGCTGATTTGGTCATAGCAAGTCATCCGCATGTATTGCAAGAAATAGAACTAGTTAAAGACGGACTAAAAACAAAACTAATTGCTTATTCACTCGGAAATTTCCTTTCAAACATGACAGATCCAGGTACAGATGAGGGTGTTATTCTAAACATAACGTACCATAAAGTAAAAGGAGTCACTCAAGTGACTCCCGTCTTAACGCTCGTTCAGAAATACTACGACAATGAGAAACTTCTATTCAGAATAATTCCCGTTAACGATTTTATAAAAAAACCGGACAAATTTATCAATTCACAAACTTTGGAAAAACTTTATGATGTCTCGAAAAAGAATCTTATGTCTGAAGACTAATCTTTAAGCATTTCATACACGCTTCTAATTTCTTCCAGGCAATTCGTAAAAGCATTTACAACCGCTGGGTCGAAGTGCCTACCTTTTTCTTTCACAATCATATCGACCGCCACATCGAAAGGAATAGATTCCTTATAAGGTCGCCTTGTTGTGAGTGCGTCGAATACATCGGCAATTGCAAGTATTCGACCTTCTATGCTTATCTCTTCACCACGTTTCCCATTCGGATAGCCCTTGCCATCCCAACGTTCGTGATGATCTTGAACTATGTTCCTCATACTATTTATTGTCTCCGCGTCAATTATACCATTTGTGTTCTCAGCCAACCTGTCTATTATATGCATTCCAATACCCACATGTGTCTGCATTATCTTCCATTCATCTGAATCAAGTCTACCTGGCTTCAACAAGATACTATCTGGAATTCCAACCTTACCTATATCATGTAAAGGGGCAAAATCGTACAGGATTCTTATCAGTTTAGGTGGCAAATTCATGTTGCTTGCTATCAATTTAGTGTATAGAGACACTCTCTTAATGTGATTGCCAGTTTCATTATCTTTGAATTCCACTAAGTCTGTTAAACTATGAGCAAACGCCGATAATGCTTTCTGCAAGTTGAGGGTGTAGTAAAGCCTATGTGAAAGTATGTCCGAAACGCTGAAAAATAGCTTAGCATCATCTTCTGTAAAATTATTAGGTCTACTGGACGTCAGGAAAAAGAATCCAAAAGGTACAGTGTTAATGCTTGCGAGGACTGTAAGGTTAGATTTAAATCCTTCTTCCAGAAGCAATTTCATAGACTTCGATTTGGTATAACTATAGAATTCCTCCAAATCATTTATGATTCTCCAATTAGTTCTCTCGGTTATCATTTTTCCAAGAGATGTTTCTGAGAACTTCTGAGAAAAACCTGGTCCGAGCTTTATCTGAATTCGCTTGTCAGTAAAATACGCCGTTTCAGCTACTATCTTTGATTCTTCGTGGTCTATAAGTGCTACAGAGAATCTTTCGGAATCAAAATATCTGCACAGCGCACTACCTGTTTCGCTAATAAAATCTTCAATACTCGCGGTCATTGGCACGTGCTTCAGACTTTCTAATATATCGTGAACCAGATTTATTTTATACACCGCTCTCTGGATATCCTCATCCTCCGAATACCTCACTACATTCGCTTCATTGAGCTTTGCCACGTATATATTGTCCGCAAGCTCGTTGAACCTTTCTTTAGAATCCTTTATATAGCATTTCACTAATTTATAGTTTCGATGAGAGAAAAGCATTCCAATTGAGAGTCCAAATACGATGAATATCATTGAAAAAGTCAGTATTTTGTATGATTCCTTGAAATCATTCTCCTCTGATTTTCGTACGAATTCAGCAAATTTGCAAATTTCGGTCAGTATCTCATTCTTAATAGATTCATCGTTCTTATAAACATCAAGCAATTCTTCATAAGAACGATAATCAAATCCATATTCTTTCATGTACGGGAGAATACTGTTAAACTCTCGCCTGCCAGCAATGACGTCATTGATCACTCGAAACGTTTCCCTGTTTTTCATGTAGGAATTCATATGTAGCCATTCGTGAATAAGTGAAGTTATAGCTATTATAGCTATAATGACCACAAATGTAATAAAAACAAATCTATTTCTCTTGATTATTCTCATCAGGCTTTTTTGCTTATTTTCTCTCATTCAACTCACCCACTTAAAAGGGAAATAATTCTCTTTTTTTATTATAGCACACTTTTTCAAGAACAGTTCATTGAGTTTTAGAATACAACCATTAAAACAAAAAAGCGGAGCCTTTCGACTCTGCTTTCTCTTTGTTGGCTCCGGCGGAGGGACTCGAACCCCCAGCCTAGTGGTTAACAGCCACCCGCTCTACCGGTTGAGCTACGCCGGAACTCACACATATCGTTATCTATTATATCACATTTCCGTTTAGTGTCAAGAACCTTTTCTTAAATTTCTTTATTTAAGCTTTTCTTCGTTTTCCTTTCCTTTGCGCTAAAAATCATAACCTAACTTCTTCATTTTGTCAAGATAGATTTAAAGAATTTAACACTCTGAATCTTGAATTATCAGCCAGTTTGATTATAATAAATAATAGAAATACTTATAAGATATCGGATAGTGTTAACTTGTAGTGATGAAAGAGTGTAATTGTGAAAGAATGCGATTGATATTGCCATTGTGCGTTTTCCAAAGATTCTTCACTACACAAAATCCTTGAATATATTTCGCTAAGTTCTTCGTATTCTTCAGCCCTCGCTTGAGTCGGAAAAAGTCTTTCAACAATGAAAACTTAGATTCACATTGATTGTTTTTACCGAGCGGTACCACTACGTGATTGATATTTCTGAACAACAGCTTTACTGCACTTTCATATGCACCAAGTCCATCAGTAATAAGTTCAATGTTTTTAGGTTTTGAATCACCAAAGAACTTCTCGAGTAATACTTTGACTTGTCCCATATCACGATACTTTGAGACATGCCAACAAAGGATAAAATTAGTTTCGTGATCAACTAATAGCCAAACATAGTACTTTTGTTCTTTGAACACAAGAACAGTTTCATCAGCATGAACTGAGAAAACATTTTCGATGGTAAATGTTGGAAAAAGTACAGAGAATAAAGTACACAATTTAATAACCCATTTGTATATGGTGACATGAGATACTTTGATATTAAGAGAATGAGCAAGAGAGCGATAAGACATATTGTGTTTCATATACAAAACGAAAGCTTTTAAGATGAAGTAGATAGGAAAACGGAAATATTTAAATTTCTCAGGAATAAGAGTGACTGGTTCAGGAAGGTTAAAAGGAACTCTATCTTTGGTATGACAAGTTCTACAACGGAAGACAACGAAAGAGCGACGGACTTTGTAAATTTGCATAGATTTACCACAAGAAGTGCATTTGGGATAAGGGAAAGAGAAGTTTTTGCGTTTGTGAGAATGGGAAAGTTTGAAAGAATGATGGCAGAGTTTGCAAAGGAATTGTTGGTTACCGTATTTGTCATGACCGTTTTTGTATAAGCTGGTGGAACCGCATTTTGGACAAGAGAGCGTTGAGTTGTTCATATCGGGATACCTCCTTTGTCGAGAGTTGGTTGGGGGTGTCCCCTCTTTATAAGGATAATGCGGTTTTTGGAAAGTTTCAATACTTTTAGTTAACATTATCCCTTCCAGGATGGGAGGTCAGCCTATGAATAATCATATCATGAACTAAGAAAACTGTCCCCTCAAAAAGCAAGAGAAGTTGTTCGTAAAGTTTTTGAAGCTAACAACCAGAATGTATCAAAGACAGCAAAGATATTAGGTATTGCAAGAGCAACAGTAAGAAGAGCTGTATACGATTGTTTGGAAGATAAGTCAAGAAGACCGAAAAACTCCCATTAGACAAAGAAAGCTTACCCAAAGAAGTATATCAGCACATGAAAAATTACAGATTGCCAAGATACGAATGGAATATGATAGACGTAGCAACCAGGACAAGATTTACAGCATACTCATATGAATTAAATTCAACGTTTGGATTTATGTTCATTTCGATAGTAGCGTTATGGTTAAGAGTGCACAATGTAAGATGGAGAATGAAAATACGGATGGATAACGGAATGGAGTTTTGCGCAGGAAGCGAAAGGAAATTGAACGAATGGAACGAGATATTTGAAAAGTTAGATTTACAGTTAAGTCCAATACCACCGAGAGCAAAACACTTGATGGGAGTAATAGAGAACAGCCATAGAGCGGATGATGAATACTTTTTGATGAACCATGCTGAAAGATGCAAGAATAAGGTTGAATTTTTAGACAAGGCACAAAGATGGCAAGACACGTGGAACAAAGCCAGACCAAGCAACGGAAAAGGGATGAAAGGGATGACGCCATATGAAAAATTTACAGAAAGCAAAATAATGGTATCAGGACATGTATACGAATATCCTGTGGTATTACTTGAGGAGGTATTCAGAAAAGTGGGGAGTTTGTATCATCTTTTCAATAAATTAACTGGTAAATATGTCTTCACCACCACCAGTTAATTAGCAGGCATCCTGGGAGACAGTAACTTTTGAAGAATTTGATGCAAGTTTTAAATACTTCAATGAAAAAATAAAAACCAGTATTGAAGAATAAATTACCCAAAAGTAAGCGTAAAAAATTTGAAATTCATCCCCACTGAACCTTGAAATAAGTGATGAAATTGTAAAAGCTAAAAAATTATACAACAAACCGTTTTCACGTACGAGAATTGCTACTAAAATTGCTACTGATAGAAGTATTACACTAAGTTTCATTTTCAAAACAATTTCGATTACTATTAATACAGTGCTTAGGCTTGGAATAAGAATGTATTCAAGCTTATGTATAATCTTTTGTTTTCTTAGGTGAACATAAAGAAATATGTATAAAATAGAAAAGTTTATAATGTTTTTTCCTTCTTTTACATTCAGAAAGAGGTTTAAAAATATGTACCAAAATGTTGTGTAAGTGTATGCCATAAACACCGAAAAGAAATTTTTGAATTTTTCAGAGAAGTAGAAAATAAAGATCGATACTGATGTTAAAACAAAAAGAACGCTCACGTACGTTTGAATATTGTTATACTTAGGATCAATAAATATCTCTTCTTTTTTTAAATCATACCCGTACAAAAACGGAATTGACAAAATAATGAGAAAATGCTGAGATTGAAGATAACACCATTGCAAAAAATCCATAAAATTGAGCTTTTTTCTTTCTTCTTTTTGAATAGGTAAAGTTGAATTTTTCTTATAATAAAAGTACAAAACTAAAAAGAACGAAACAAAAGATATAACTGCAGAATCTGAATAGGAAACTGATATAATAGGGAAAAATTGTTTTGGAATTTTTTGCCTAAATACATTTTCCAAAAAGTGCATTAAGGAAGTAAAAAGAACGGAATTCGTATAGTCAAATATTACACAATACTTTAACCCCAAAATGAAAATGTTAAATAACAAAAGAGGTGAAGAATAATATTGTGTGTGCGCAATTGAAAAGATAACTGACGAAAATATAGCGGCGATTATGGAATTTTTCCTTTTTCTTAAAAAACCATACAAAAATTTCCTGAATATAAGCTCTTCAAAAAATGCAATAACAAACATATAAAATACCCCACCATATGTGGGGACAAAGCTTTCTTGTGCTCCGTTTATTAAAGAAAAGAATATTACAAATAAGGTTACGAAAATTACATATTCAAAAATTCTACCACGATGGCTCAAAAATCGGTTTAAAAAACTATCCTTTGACTGTTTCATTTCACTCTCCATTTTCGGTTTTTTCAAAGTTATTCATTGTGAAGTAAGAGATTGGATATATTTGTTCTATAGTCAATGTACTTGAAATAACCTTTTTGTTATACTCCATCATCTCTTCCTCTTGAATTGCATTGTAAAGCTTCCATATAGCTTCTTCTGTAGTTTGCCCAATTGCTCTGACAGTCTTGATTCCAGTTTCTACTACACCTACGATATTAAAAAATTTATACACATACTTTGCTACCACTATAAATCCTTGCCAAGGTGAATTTAATTGATAATCAGAGAACGAATTATTGAACGAATTATTTTGCAATCTCAGAGTTTCCGCTTTTAGGACAGAGCCATTAATGAACAAAAAAAATAATGTTACCATTATCAAAAGAAATCTACTTCTTTCTTGAATCTTCATAATACTTCCTCCCCGTAATATTGATTTATATCCATCAAACCGGTTTGATGTTCTGACTAATTTTATTATAGTACAACTTCTTTTGATGACAATCGCGAGTAATTGTAAAAAAAAAAAGAAATCTAATTAATTAATGCTCAATATATTTTCTAATCTTATGATTATTTATTATTTTGGCTTGTAGAAGGTTCTTGTTATAATACGATTCAAAAAATTCGGTGAAGAAAGTATCGAAGTTGTATTGGCAGCCATGGGAGAAGATAGAGAGCATTTGATATACAAATTAGCCGATTTGAAGTACCACCTCACGTTACTGTTGTCGGCGAAGGATATTGAATGGAGTGAATTTGTAAATGAACTGATTAGGAGGCATTAGCATCACAAAACAACATTTAATCGTCTAAAATTTGAGAATTCAAGAGTATGTTCGTTTTTCCTTGTGTATTTGACATTTTTCGAATTTAGTGTAAATTTTAAGATGGATTTTTGTTGGAAACGGTTCTGAAGTTTTAGAAAAGGGGTGCGGATGGTGGCAAGAAATAGCAAAAAACTAGACTTATCGACGCAATTTAAGTACCACATGCATCATTCCTTGGCGGAAAAAACGGAGTATTCCACGTTGCTACAGAAATTCTTTGCACTTTCCTACTCTGTTAGAGACCTGATTGCCGAAAAATGGCTCAACACAGAAGAGATAATCTACAAAAAGAAAGATCTGAAAATAGTCAATTATCTATCGATGGAATTTTTGATAGGTAGGTTGTTGTACAACAATATCTTGAACTTGAAAGCGGAAGATGAAGTTAAAGAACTTTTGAGTAAATACAACGTATCTCTCGATGAAATTGCGCTTTTGGAAGAAGATGCAGCGCTTGGTAACGGTGGACTTGGAAGACTTGCCGCCTGTTTTCTCGATTCCTTAGCCACCCTCGGTTGCCTTTCTTACGGATACACGATTAGGTATCAATACGGCCTGTTTAAACAAGCTATCGAAAATGGATTTCAAAAGGAACTCCCAGATGATTGGCTAAAGAATGGATATCCATGGGAATTTCCAAAGCCGGAAGAAGCGGTAAAGGTTAGATTTTTTGGCAGAAGTGAACCTTATACAGATGAAAAGGGTAATTTGAAATTTAGAGACTGTTCTAGACTGTTCGATAAAATTATGATAACCATCCGAATTCGTTGTATAATTCTTAAAGAGGGGTACACCCCCCTCCATCCTCACGAAAGTAGATTACCCTATGCCACGTAAATCCGACTTCTCCAATCGTCCTCGCTGTCCTTACTGCGATCATCCAACTAAAGTCTACATCAACGCTCACTATCATCGTCGTGCTCCCGATGGTTCTTTGGTTCAAGTTACCAGTTTCATCTGTTCTGAATGTAAACGCACTTTCTCTTTCCCTAAAGCTCAGCGTAAGAAACGCTTCGATTTCCCTTATCCTCGCTGCCCTCATTGTGATCGCCCCATGAAAATCTCCAAAGTCCGTCATTCTTACGTCCGTTTCCGTTGTCGCACTTGTGATTTCAAAACTAACGTTGACCTTTTTACTCTTTCTTTGGTTGAGTATTTCTCTTCTATCCGTTTTTCGCCTAAGTATCCTATTTCTGTCTGCTTGCATGCCTTTGAGCTTTTCTATTCTAATTTGTCTATCAGACAAATTAGAAATGTTTTAATTTCTCAAGGTTACTCTCCAAGTGTATCTACTATTTATCAGTGGATCATCAATCTTTCTAAAGCTATCGTATTTTCTCCTATCCTGTCTGATATTATCAACGTCGATGAGAAGTTTGAGAAAATCAAAATCGGTGATGAAAGACGTAATTTGTACATTTTCTTTGCCGTGAGTAAGTACAGAATCGTTAACTTTGTTGTTTCCACTAATCGTGATACTTTTGAAGCTTTGCAACTAATCTTTCCATGTAAACCTAAACTTGTTTACTCTGACGGTCTACCTTCCTATGCTGTAGCTTGCGAAAAACTCAATATCAAGCACAAAATCATCGATTCAAAGAAAAATCAACCAGCTGAATCAAGAAATAGTCTTCTTGCAATGTTTACTCAAGTTAGAAGAGGATTCAAAAAATTATCGAATGTGTTTTATTACATCAAAGCGTTTGTGGTAATGCACAATATCAAAAGAGAACTAAGAATAAAACATCAAGCAAAAAACTGGACAAAGATACAAAAACCGTTACTGAATTACTTGTTTGAACACCATCAAGAACTATTTGCACTACAGTAAAACAAACAAGTAAAGAAAAATCAAATCCAAGTAAAAAAGCAATGTGGAGACAGTGAAGATATTTTTTAGTGAAAAAAGCTTAGAAATTGACTATCAAAGAACGAAAATTACCAATTTCAAAAACCGACGAAGAAAAACGACAAAGGTTTTCAGAAACAAATCTTGATGAAGAACAAGAATTTTACTTTTTTGCCCTACTTTTTCATATCACCGAACAGTCTATTGGGATTTTTTCCTTTTCATATATATAGACACCCAGGATGGAAATTTCTGACAAATGAAAAAAATATCGCAAAATGCGATATCGCATTTTGCGATATACTATCTTTTTCTTGATTTACCAGATATGTGTTCGATTTCTATTTTTATAATGCTCACTCTCTGTATTGAATCTGCGATTTCGCCTTTTATTTTCTCTAAGTTATTTGAATATTTCTTTCCTATCAGTTCAAGTGCTCCGCGCTTTTCGTCTTCATTTTCAACTATTGAAGCTTTTCCAAAGGCAATTACGCTTTCATATGCAGTTGATAGTTCATCAGGCAAAATTTCGTAGCTTTTGACAATAGTAAAGCATACGTTTGAAAATTTTTTTATGTTTTCTATCTTATGACCTTCTTTAGCACAGTGAATATAGATATACTCTCCATCAAATGCATAGTTTACTGGTATCCCATATGGATATTCGCCGTTAAATGTTGCTAAGACACCATAATCACCGGATTTGAGTATTTCAAACGTTTGTTGTTCTGGTAATTCTCTATCTTTTCTACGCATAGGTGGAAATTTCTCCATCGTTATCAACCTCGCTTTTTACTTTGCCTCGATAACTTCGTAGGTCCATTCCTTTATGTTTTTTAACCGACTATCTATACTCACACCTATAAGATAACATTTCTTGCTTGTGAATCCTTCATAATATCTTCTTTCCTTTATCTGTTCAAGCGCTTCTTTTGCACTTTTGTCAACCTTCAGCTCAATTATATACGCAACCCCGTTGTTTTCTATCAGAATGTCTATTATCCCTCCGGATACTTCTTTTTCTATCTCATGGTACACTCCACTTCCAAATAATATCCCGCTTATCACCGGTTAAACCCCCTGTTTTTGGAGAATAATTAAGCGAGTCTCATTTTTTCACAACCACCACTCTGTTAATTGCGCCTTTCCTACTTTCTTGCTCGTTTAATAGTTCATCATATTCGCTCGGTGTCATATATCCTAATGATCCGTGCGGCCTTATCTCTTGGTAGAAGTATATGTATGCTTTGTATGCATTGTATACGTCTTCTATGTACTCAAATTCATTCATTTGTACGAATTCTCTCTCTACTACTGAATGATGTGACTCTATGTATGCTTGGCTGTTTGGATTGTTCTTGTATCCAAATTCATGCTCTATTCCCATTTCTTCCAGGTATCCTTCCGTTGCTTTTGATTTGAATTGTGGCCCATTGTCTGTCCTTATCGTCAGTTTCTTCGTATCTACTTTCCTGTATTCTATCGCTCTTTCTATGCATTCTATGAAGTTCTTCGATTTGCTCTTCTGTCCCAAATGTGTCCCTACTATCGTTTTGTCTCTCACGTCTATTATGTCAAGCATCGGTACGTATCCGTCTTTCTTTGTCGGTATGAATTTAATGTCTGCTTCCCAATATCTATTTGTCTCTCCTATTTCATGATCCTTTGGCCTTTTCTTTGGATGTTTTGCATGTTTCTTGTACTTACGTATTAGTCCGAGTTCTTTCCTCATTCTGTATATTTTCTTGTGATTTACTATTATTCCGTATCTTCTCTTCAGTACTTTCGAGAGCTTCTTGTCTCCAAGTGTCTTGATGTAGTATTCTGGATCATTACAGTTCTCATTCTCGTATATCGTAACTAAAAGTCCCTCTATTTCTTCGTCGCTGATTGTTTCCCCTGTTACCTTTGTTGAGTAGCCTTTGCATCTTCTTTTGCTCTTTCCCTTTATCCAATCTATTGAAAAGAACGTTCGTGTTGTTGCGTAAAATGTGCTTGAACTCATTTGAAACTTCCCTAAAAGATATCTTAGGCATACTCCAATTCTCTTGTACTTCAAACTTATTAACAATTCTCCAACATTTGTCGATTTTACTTTTGTTGATTCTCTTTCTTGCTGTTTGTTTTTTTTAATAACTCTATTTGGTCTAATGCTATCCTCAATTGTACTTCCTTCTCGAGCAGTATCTTCTCGTAGTATTCAAGTTTCCGTTTCAAGGCAATTGTGTCGTTCGGATTGGTTGAATCGTCTCTCCGAACACCTGCCGATTCAAAGATGAATGGCGGTATCTTTGAATAATCTGATATGATTGATCCCGGCCTTCCTCTGCTGACATTGAATACTGAATCATCGTATCCTGATTCCTTGTAATTCTTCAACCATCTGAAGAATATGCTGGGAGAGATTGAATATTTCTCACAAATCTGCGCTTGTGACTTATCACCGTTAAGATATTCCTTGACGACAGTAAGTTTGAACTCTGGAGAATACTCTTTCCTGCTCTGCATACGACTCACCCCTCTAAGATGAATTTTATCACTCTCCTAATTTCCCTCCAAATCCTTCATGGGGTGAATATGAAATGCATATCGAAATATCTTCCATCTTTGATTAATTTGGCTATTAATCCTGCATCTTTCTTGTCATTTTTACTAGGTGAGTTATCATCAAATTCTTTGCTTTTCTTCACATGATATGGATTTACTCCAACAAGATAATTTACTTGCTCGTTAGATTTCATTTGCCAAGCTAAAACCTTCCAATAATGCCCTGATGGTTCCATGCCTAAGATTACGTTGTTTAACCCTTCCTTTTGCTTAATAATTCTTATTTTTTCCTCTAACATTTTAATACCATCTATGGTATTATTAATCTTGAAAGGGCTAATCAAATCAATTCCACGATAATCAGTCATCCTAACCCAATGATTTCTTTTAGCAACATCAATACCGACAATTAGAGTGTCTTGAGAAATTCTTGAAACTTTTGGATTAACATACTTTTGTTCCATGGTATCGCCTCCTGATTTTAGTGTGATGGGGTAATTATATATTATCAGGAGGCGATACTTTTTTCAAAATCTATTTTTCCTTACAGGAATGCTCGTATAATATGATTATCAAATCAATAAAAAATTTATTTCTCAATTGGTACATTAAATTATTAGTACCAATTGATTACTGGAAATTCATTAAATTAAATTCTCTTCCCTAAACACTCACTTCTTAAAAATTGAATATTAAAATTGACTGCTACAGCTTAAATTTGCCCTTTATCTTTGGTAAACTAAAATCAGAAAAAAGTTAAGCCTGATTTTAGTTTGTTGGATATTTTTGGCTCACCCCTGCTGGACGTGCTTTGATAACTGCACGCCACAGCTTGCGAGAGACTGAACCCCAAAGGATTACATGAGTAATGTTTACTCGTTTGCTGTGCACGGTCAGTTTACCACATCTGATTTGAGCATATCAGATGTGTGCACCCTGTAAACTGCTCCGTAGCTCTAATATCGGCGAGGCTGCTATTGTCATGTAATCCCCAGGGATAAAGGGCTTAACTCTTTTCCTAACACCACACTTTAGAAAGGAGGTCTTTCAATTGCCAAACACTTTAATTGTGGGCATTGATATAAGTAGTCAGTCAAATTCTATCTTCTTCATCGATGATGCCGGTAATCACTTGATTAAAAAACCTTTTTCCTTGCCTAACGATCAAGAAGGCGCTAACGAATTAATCAAAAGAGTTATTGATTGTCTCAGCCAGTATAATCTATCCTGTATTAAGTTTGGCATGGAAGCTACTTCACATTACACATGGCACCTTCACCTTCATCTTGCTTCTTCTTCTGAACTACTACCTTACAAACCAACCTTCTACGTACTTAACCCAAGCATCGTCAAAGGATTTAAAAAAATCTACACTTTCTTGCCTAAAACAGATAACATCGATGCCATCATTATCGCTGAATGTGTCAGGTTCAGCAAACTCAATCCTACTCCTTTACCAGACTTTAAATATGCTGCACTACAACGTCTTACCAGAATGCGCTACCACCTTGTTCATAATCTAACTCGTGAAAAAAACAGAGCTCTCAATCTCATATACCTTAAATTCTCTACTTACTCTCAAGACTGTCCATTTTCAGATATCTTCGGTAAGGCATCTTGCGCTATCATCGAAAACTTTACACCTGATGATATCGCTTCTATGCCTTTAGAAGACTTAATTAAATTCGTATCCGATAACGGCAATAACAGACTCTCAGATGTTAATAAAATTGCTGAAATACTTAAAACTGCTGCTAATCGCTCTTTTAGATTACATCCTCTGTTGGCTGAGGCAAATGATTTAGCTTTGTCTATGACACTTGAAAACATTAGATTTATGCAAGAACAACTCAAAAAACTTGACAAAGAAATCTCAAAACTTCTTAAAGCTTTCTCTCAAACATTAACAACCGTCCCTGGCATAGGTGACGTTCTCGCAGCCGCTATCTGCGCTGAAATCGGTGATATCAAGCGCTTCAAAAATGAAGCTGCTTTAGCTAAATACTCTGGCCTGGTTTGGACTCAATATCAATCAGGCAATTTCAATGCCCAAGATGTCTCATTAGCTAAGTGTGGTAACCAATACCTGAGATACTATCTTGTTGAAGCTGCTAACTGTGTAAGGGTGCACACAGTACGTTACAAAGCCTTCTACAACAAGAAGTTCTCAGAGGTTACCAAGCATCAGCATAAACGTGCCCTCGTCCTCACCGCAAGACGCTTAATTCCTTTGATCTTTGCAATGCTCTAGCCCTGGTCAAATATATCAAGAAAGGTTTACCACCAAAGGTTGATTGACTTGTTCACACCGATAGGTAAAGGACAAAGGGGAATGATCGTCGCTCCACCGAAGACCGGTAAGACCACGATACTCAAAGAAATTGCCAACGGAATTGCAACTAACCATCCTGATACAATTAGAATCGTATTACTCATCGATGAACGACCTGAAGAAGTTACAGATATCAAAGAATCGGTAGATGCAAAGGTTATAGCAGCCCCGTTTGATATGCCTTCCGATAAGCAGATAAAAATTGCTGAACTTACGCTTGAAATGTGCAAAAGACTTGTTGAATATGGAAATCACGTTGTTGTGCTCCTTGATAGTCTTACACGACTTGGAAGGGTTTATAACATAACCGTTCCACCAAGTGGTAAACTGTTGACTGGTGGTGTTGATCCGGCTGCACTTTACAAACCCAAACATTTCTTCGGTGCTGCAAGAAACACAAGAGAAGGTGGAAGTTTAACCATCATCGCAACCGCACTCATAGAGACTGGATCGAAGATGGATGAAGTGATATTTGAAGAATTCAAAGGTACAGGTAATATGGAACTTGTGCTTTCAAGACAGCTTGCTAACAAAAGGATTTTCCCAGCCATCAATCTTGCACTTTCGGGTACAAGAAAAGAAGAATTATTGATTGGGCAAAACGAATTGAAGAAAGTGTGGATCCTTAGGCGTATGTTGAGCTCTATGTCTGAAGAAGAAGGTCTCAAACTCATACTTTCAAAATTGAAAGAAACGAAATCGAACGAAGAGTTCTTAGCTTTAATAGACGCCCAGAAAACAGTATAACAATACATTTTTTTCTTTGCTCACCTAAGTATAGGAGGAATTATCAATGAACCAAGAAGAGCTTAACAACGTGATATTGCGTAAGCGTAAATTAGCCTACGGAGTTCATGATGTCTGGATTAAAAATGATCTCATTGGTAGACAAGCTAAACCTGGTCAGTTTGTTATAGTGAGGATAAGTGAAAAAGGCGAACGCATACCTCTAACGATAGCCGAGTCCAATGGTGAAGCGTTCAGAATCGTTGTCAAAGCGGTTGGGAAATCCACATACGAACTGTGCTCGCTCAACGAAGGCGATATACTTTACGATGTAGTTGGACCACTCGGTAAGCCAAGTGAAATTAAGTATCATGGAAACGTACTAATAATCGGTGGTGGAGTTGGAATAGCCGCTATATTACCAATTGCAAAAGCGCTAAAAAGTGCAGGCAACAACATAACAGTTATAATTGGAGCAAGAACAATCCAAGATTTGATATTAAGAGATGAATTCACATTTGCCGATAAACTTTTACCAACAACAGACGATGGAAGTTTCGGATACAAAGGTAACGTGATAGATGCCATGAAAATCGAGCTTGAAAAAGAAAATTACAACGTAATTTGGTCGATAGGACCAGCTATCATGATGAAACTTTCAAGTGAAATTGCCACAAAATACAACATTCCCATTTGGGTTTCGTTGAATTCTATCATGATAGATGGTACTGGTATGTGTGGTGGTTGCCGAACGGTGATAAAAACTGATAATTCCGAAAAGATACAGTACGTATGCGTTGATGGACCAGAATTCGATGGTAGATACGTTGATTGGGATAGCTTCATCAAAAGGCTAAACCAATACAAAGAACAAGAAAAATTGGCTCTTGAAAGATATCTGAAAGAAGTTGGTGAACCTACATGGCTGTGAAAGACAGAGTCCACGTGCCAGAACAACCTGCTGAAATAAGAAAAACTAACTTTTTGGAAGTATCGCTCGGTTACACACCAGAATTGGCGCAACAGGAAGCCTCACGATGCTTACAATGTAAAATACCAACGTGTATATCCGGTTGTCCGGTCGGTATCGATATACCGGGCTTTATTAAAGAGATAGCTAAGGGTAATTTCGAAGGTTCGTATAAGATTTTAAAATCTTACAATTATCTGCCAGCAATATGTGGACGTGTATGTCCACAAGAGGTACAATGCGAGGGGTTATGCATTTTAAATAAAATTGGAAGATCAATCAACATAGGTGCACTTGAACGATTCGTCGCAGATTGGGCGGATGAAAACAACATCGAATACGAAAATGAAAATACTAAATTTCAATTCAACATAAGCAAAGCAAAAGATAAGAAAGTGGCTATAATCGGCTCTGGACCAGCCGGATTGACGGTTGCATCTGAACTTGGTAGATATGGTTTCACCGTGGATATATACGAAGCCCTGCACGAATTCGGCGGTGTATTGACGTACGGTATACCAGAATTCAGATTACCAAAATCGATAGTCAAAAAAGAAATTGCCGCACTTGAAAAACTCGATGTGCGATTTTTCAAGAATATACCAGTTGGATACGCTATATCCGTTAAGGAAATCCTCGAATCTTACGATGCCGTTTTCATCGGTGTCGGTGCTGGCACACCTAAATTTATGGGCATACCCGGAAGTGAGTTGAACGGTGTGTATTCTGCCAACGAATTTTTAACAAGGATAAACCTTATGAGAGCGTACAAATTCCCGGAGTACGATACACCTATACGAATCGGCAAAAAAGTGGCTGTAATCGGTGGTGGAAACACCGCAATGGATGCAGCAAGAAGTGCTCTAAGACTTGGTGCAGACGTCACTATAATATACCGTCGAACAGAAGCAGAAATGCCAGCGAGAAAAGCGGAAATCGAACATGCGAAAGAAGAGGGTGTTAAATTTTACACACTCGCAACACCTGTCAAGTACATCGGTGATGAAAATGGTAATTTGGTAGCTATCGAATGTATCAGGATGGAACTTGGCGCGCCTGATGAAAGTGGTAGAAGACGACCTGTTGAGATTCCAAACAGTAACTTTATCTTGGAAATGGATACAGTTATCGAAGCGATAGGTACTGAAGCGAATAAATTTCTGCTCAGTCAATTTCCAGATTTAAAGACAAACAAATACGGTTACATAATAACAGACGAATACGGTCAGACAAGTAATCCGAAAGTCTTCGCTGGAGGAGATATTGTAACAGGTTCAGCAACAGTTATCTTAGCCATGGGAGCTGGTAAAAAAGCTGCGCAAGGTATAATGAAATTCCTATCAGAAAACAGATGAAGGTGAAGATGATGTGATTTACATCGAAATACTATCTGCGATAATTGTTCTTCTAATACTCGTTGCAATAGTCTTATCAACTATCCCCATGCAAAGAAACATGCTTGAAGAAGCACTAAGGCAAGAGAAAGCCCAATTAAAAGCGGAAAATATCTTTTGGGAAACGATCGATGACACGGTTTTGAAAAACCTACCTGATACTTTTTCGATAAATTACCAAGTTGAAGTTGATGGCAACAAATACATCGTCACCATCAGTGCGGAAAAATTTCAAAGGCAAAAGTAATTGAGAAATGAACATCCCCCGGAAACACATTTAACTTCGTCGGGGGATTTTTTATATCTTATAGGTGATTTTATTTCTATTCAACGAATATGGTGTTACAGTATTGACTTTTTTTTTTTTTTTTTTTTTTTTGATATAATTAAAATAACTCTGCGCAGAGTAAATCGTGTTAAAAATTATTGATTCTTACAAGGAGGTATAACAGATGAATATTTTGAAAAGATTAATCAATGGTAATGTTCCACTTGGTGGTTGTATAAATAGAAGTCAAAGATGTGCGAGCATTGAGATTAGTAAAAAATAACCTAATGGTTTAATGTTACTAGACCCGGGTCTAATATTTTATTGGATCGAATTAGAAGACTTGAATTTCAGAATAAATAACTGAAATTCGAAATAGGGAGGAACCGAAATGAGTAGATTTGTTGTAAAAATTGATAAATATGATAAGATAATATATTATGATCTTTTAATGCGTGAAATTAAGATAGTAAATAAGAACTCATTGAACACAAAATTCGAAAGTTATGATTCAGATGAAAGAATTGCATTAATGAATTATATTAATAATAAGATAAAATATTCAAACGATACTTTGTCAATAACAGATGCAATTACCTATGATTGTAATTTAAGTTGTGTATATTGCATGCAAAATGGACCAAAAATAGACAAAACCCAACTGGAAATTGAAACTGTGAAGAAAGTGGAACTTTACAGAAAACTTCTCAGTATCTTCAATCCAAAATCATTTATTATTACATTTTTTGGCGGGGAACCTTCGCTAAAAATTGATTATTTGCAGCAGGTTCTTGAACAAATTGAATCTGAAGAAAAGTTTAAACAGTTTAATATAATATCAAATGGAAATTTTGTTTTTGATGATTTGTTTTCAATATTAAACCACAGAAAATTTGGAGTTATTCAGTTGACATTAGATGGTCCAAGAGAGCTCCATAATGCAAGACGTCCACGAAAAGATGGGGCAAGTAGTTGGGACAGAATAATGGATAACATGAGTAAAATATTTTGTTATTCAAATTCAACTGTGGTGATTCATACCGTTTTAGATGAGACAAACTCTAATTTTTATTACAAGAAGATGCTAGACGAGCTCGTTGAGATATTCGGAGTGAAAGTATTATCAGAAAGGGTTATTTTTAATATTGGTTTATTAACGAATCCAGAAAATGGTGGATTATCATTAAAAGGAATCAATATTTGTCAAAAAGAGTACGCCGAAAAATACGTTGAAGCAGTCAAATCTGTGATTAATTTTGGCTTTAGGATCATCGATTTTCTAAATGTTTGGCCTTGCACATACAAAAAAGAATCCGACCTTGTCTTAGCTCCGAATGGTGATGTATACAATTGTATTTCTGGAATTGGAGTAAGTAATTTCAAAATCGCAAATTACGAAGAGATAATGTCTAACGAAGAGATATTCATTAAAAAATATGCTAATTTCTTAGAATCCATTTCTCATGATAAAACTTGTATGAGTTGTACTTTTCTTCCAATTTGTGATGGTGGCTGTAAATACAACTCATTTTTAAAGCAAACTCCGAAAGATTGTTGGAAAGAATTTTTAGAAACATTGTATAGTTCAGATTTAATTGAATTATATGTATTAAATCAAGAAAGGGTGATCGTTCCTTGAGTCTTGTTTTATTGAAAGGTGTTAGTAAATCCTTTGGAGACCAAAGAGTGCTTGAAAATGTAAGTTTGAACATTTCAGAAGGTGAATTCACCGTATTGGTAGGTCCAAACGGCGCTGGTAAGAGTACGCTTTTGCGAATCATGGTAGGTTTACTTTTACCAGATGAAGGTGAAGTGAACATCTTAGGTTTTGACGTAAAAAAGCACTGGAAAAAACTCGCAAGGTATATCGGTGTTGTGCTTGCTAACGAAAGAAGTTTATATTGGAAGCTAACGGCTTGGGAAAACCTTGACATATTCGGTGGAATTTACAATGTTCCAAAAAAGAAGCGAATAGAACGTGCCGAAGAGTTACTTAACTTTTTTGGTTTATACGATGACAAAGATAAGCTCGTTGAAGATTATTCAACTGGAATGCGTAAGAAATTGTTACTTTGTAAAGCTTTAATTCATCAACCAAAGATTCTCTTCATAGATGAGATTTTGAATGGTCTCGATGTTAACGCCGTCATTCAGGTTAATTCTTTTTTAGAAAAGTCGAGCAAAGATGGTGTGACTGTCGTTATGGTAAGTCACATACTGCACAATTTGAGTGAGGATGCAAAGATAGTACTTCTGAAAAATGGAAAAATTGAGCTTATTTCAAGGTACGGTGATATTTTCGCAAGTAAAGATGTTTACAACCAGCTTTCTGAACTCTTTTTGCAATCTTCCGAATATGCTGAAAACGAATGAAGGTGAAGAACGTGCTGGATACTTTAAAAAGTGTGTTTATCTTAGCGATGAAAGACTTGAAAGTGCGTAGGAAGTACAAATTTGTCTGGATAAATATGGCGCTCACTCCATTTTTTATGATTGCACCGTACGTTTTCAGTGCAAAGATAACAACTCAGCAAGATATAGTAAACAACATACTTATTGGTACACTCCTTTGGTATTGGTTGAATCAATACTTTTTCGGTGTTGGTGATGGCTTTTCGGAAGAACGTATGGAAGGAACACTTGTAACAATTGTTTTATCACCGATTTCCACAGTTGCATTTTTATTTTCAAAAGCAATTGATACATTCATTATGAATTTGTACATAACACTTTTCACACTCTTGTTTTTTTGGTTGCTTGGCATAGATATTTATTTATCGTTCTATTTCTTTTTATTGTTACTTGTGAGTGGGCTTTATATTACTTTCTTTTCGATATTTTTTGCTGGTTTGAATCTTCTGTACAAACGCATCGGAACTTTAAATTATTCGATTCAGTACGGAATAGGTCTTCTATCTGGTATGGTAAATCCTGTTAGCAATTTCCCGTTCTATATTCGTATAGCAAGTTACTTACTGCCATTAACGTATTTAATCGAAGCTGGAAGGGTAATCTTAAACTCCAACGATGTTACGAAGTTTTTCTTTAATTTACTTACAGTGAGTATCATTAGTGTAGTGTATCTTGTTGTCGGTGTTGCGATGTTGAAAAAAGCAGAACACTTGATAAGGCAAAAAGGAGAATGGGAAGAATGGTAAGAGGTTTGTACTTGATTAAAGCACAATTTCTTTCGGCTAAAAGGTACAAGATAGATTTTTACGGTTCGTTCTTCGTGCCATTGCTCACAATAATTCCGTTATTATTCTTGTACTATCTTGGTAGTAAATCGAATATCGTAAAGTTTTTCTATGGGACATCGAATACAACGAATATCTTCGGTTACCTTGCGCTTGGTGCTGCCTACTGGAATTACGTTGAAATTCTGTGGGGAGTAATCTTCACATTGAGACGTTACATGAGAATAGGACAATTTGAAGAAATTTTCTTAACACCAGTGAGCGGACTTGAGTACATTCTATCTTGGAGTGTGTTCGGCATTTCAAGAGTAACCATAGAATCTGTACCTATATTAATACTTGCACTTTTGAGCAATTTATTGACAATAAAACCACTAAACTTGTTACTTTTTATATGTTCATTTGTTATTTCCATTATTGCATCGTTCGGATTTGTCTTCCTTTTCTTTGGGTTAACGTTACTTTTAAAGGACGCCGATGAACTGGTAAGCTTGGTAGGAAACGCTGCACCTTTGATAGGTGGGATGTTCTTTCCAGTGACCGTATTACCGAAGTTCTTACGTTACGTTTCGTACGTCTTTCCTTTTACGTGGGGCTTAGATTTATCAAGACATTTTCTGATGGGTACAAAAACGATTTTTGATTTGAAAAGTGAGTTTATGATTTTCACAGTGATATCTTTTCTCTATATTATCGCTGGTTACTTGAGTTACGTTATACTCCAACACAAAGCACGCCAAAAAGGAGTACATGGGTTTTAAAATGTTTGCAAAAATAAACCATCCCCAGAGACTATCAAACAATCTTTCCGGGGATGGTTTTGTTTTCATATGATCACATTATCTTTTTCACAGATTCTCGTTCGATTATTTTTGTGGGTAATATAACGTTTCTTGGTAATCTGAGATGTTTGTCAAGGATACGTTCTATCAAAAGTTGTGCTGCGGTTGTGCCCATCTCCCAGCGTGGTTGCATCACAGTTGTTAATCTCGGGTTTGTGTATTGTGCAAACGGTGCATCGTCGAAACCTATTATCGATACTTCGTCAGGTACCTTTATACCGTAATCTTTCAGTGCATCTATTGCGCCAAGAGCCGCCCAATCGTTTACGGCAAATATTGCGGTGAAGTTCAATCCGTATTTGTTTAGATGTTGTGTTACACTAACCCATCCATGCTCGGAGTCGTACCCACGGTGTTCACCAAGGTACACCTTTACTTCATCTTTCTTTGATATTTTATCGAGGAACTTGCGAATACCTTTTTCCCTGTCTTGCGCTGCTGGAGATAACTCAGGACCAGGGATAAACAATATATCTCTGTGTCCGTGGTCGTAAAGATATTTCATAGCCAGATAACCACCGGTTACGTTATCCACGTTGACCACATCGAAATCGATCTCATCAACTCGAAAGTCTATAACGACGTGTTAATGATAAAATAAAAATGTACTGAAAGTGGAATATAAGGATGTACAAAATTGTACATTGATATGATATCCTTTCTCATAGTGAGGAGGGATATCAAATGCAGAACTTAACAGCACATTTAAACATGATAAGGGCGATGAAAATGAAACCTAACTTTTCAGAACTTGCAAGAATATATGGGATAGACAGAAGAACAGTAAAAAAGTATTATGAGGGTTATGAAGGAAAACCTAAGAATAGAAATAAACCAAGTAAATTGGACAAATACTATGATGAGATAAAATCAAAGCTTGCTATCAAAGGAGTTACAGTCAAGGGTGTTTATGAGTATTTAAAATCAAAAGATGAGACAATAGGAACATACTCAAATTTCAATAAGTATGTTAAGAAAAAAGGATTAAAGCCAGAGAAGAAAGTAAAAGGTCACCCAAGATTTGAGACAGATCCAGGTGAGCAAGCGCAAGTTGATTGGAAAGAGAATATAAAGCTTGTCTCAAGAAATGGAGAGGAGTTTGTTATTAATGTTCTTGATTTTAAATTAGGTTATTCAAGATATTGCTGCTTTGAGATAAACAGGACAAAAACTCAAGAAGAATTAATAGAAAGTCTAATAAGAATATTCAAAGATATAGGCGGAGTACCTAAAGAGATTTTATTTGACAATGCAGCAGCAGTTGTTGATATAACAGGTGAGAAAATTAAAGTAAATTCAAGATTTAAAAGTTTTGCAAAAGACTTTGGGTTTGAAGTGAAACTGTGCAAACCAAGACATTCGTACACAAAAGGAAAAGTTGAAGCAGCAAACAAGTTTATAGATTGGATACTGCCATAACAGGGTGAATTTGAAACAGAAGAGGACTTAGTAAGGATAATAAAAGAGATAAACGCAAAGGTCAGTATGCAGCCAAATCAAACAACTCAAGTCCCACCTGCTCTTCTGTTTCAAAAAGAAAAAGAGTATTTACAACCCTTGCCAGACAAAAGGTTAATAGAGAGTTACCTAAATTCCTACAAGTCAGTTAAAGTCCAAAAGGACTCTCTGATTTACTACAAGGGAAGTAAATACTCTGTTCCACCCGAATACATAGGAAAAACAGTCCAAGTAAAGGAGGTGGAAAACAAAATTTATATTTATTATAACACAAACCTGTTAAGGATACATGTTATTGATGAAAAAAGTATCAATTATCACGATGAAGATTACAAACAGCTAATGCTAATGAGAGTTGGTCAAAAAGAAGAGCTTAACAAGATATGTGAGGAGAACCTAAAGAAATTTGATAATCTGTTGAAAGTTGATTGGAGCCAGTTATTTTCTCGCGTTTAGCTAACTTCCTGGGACGATTAGGGTATGTTTTTCTCTTGGGACGCAAAATATCTAGTTCTTTACATAATCTATATACTTTCTTGTGGTTAATTACCAGCTTATAATCCTCTTGTAAACAAGTGGTCAGCTTCTTATAACCATAGGGATAGCCATCACCAGTTATAAGCTCACAGAGATGTTCTTTTACACTTTCATCAGGTATCTTATTACCCTTTTTATCCTGGGTATAACCAGAAATTTTGCGTCCTGGTTTATGCTGTTGTGCTTTATTTTTGTTATTTATATTATTTCTAGCAATACAGTAGTAGGTGGATAAAGATAAACCGACAAAGCCAAGGACAATAGTTACTCTATATCCTTTTTGGATCCACCTTTTAGCAATAGCAACTTTGTCGGCTACCGAGAGTTTGTCTTATCCCTTAGTTCCCTTAAAATTGCTAAATCTAATTATTTTTAGGCTATTAGACGTTTTAACATATCGTTTTCAGTGCTTATTTCTTTTAATTGTTTTTCCATTGTCTTATATCTTGCTTCTTTAGTTTTAGGTAGTGATGCTACAGAGCCTCTTTGGCGTTTTTTACTAATCCAGGTGTGTATTGTACTTGCTGATATATTATGTCTACGGGCAACTATTGCAACATTACCAGTCTCCTGACACTCATTTATTATTTGTTCTATAAATTCTAAACTATATTGTTTTTTAGCCAATTCAATTACCCCCTATTTCTATTATTTATGCTAACATATTACGCATTTTTTCTCCAAATCTATTAGGGGGCTAGATAGATATCGATAGGTCTCATGTTTACATCCTGGGAATAAATCCGAAACTTTTATTAGTCCTTGACATCTGCTATATTGTAGGACTTTATAGATACAGCAACAGAGGCACCTAAAGAGATGTACATCCAAAGGCTTTCAAAGCCTAATGGTGTATTTTTATTTAAGTAGAAAACAAAAACGAGTATTAAAATTGGCAACGTTGAAAAAAAGCTCGAAATCAAAAAGTGGGGTATCGATTGCCATCCGTGCAATTGAATTCCAAAGACTACACTGTAAACAATAACAGGTAGCATAATTCGAAATACGATTTGGGCTAATGAAAACTCTTGCCCAAATGTGCTCGTCAACAACATAAAATTGATAAGAATTACTGCCAAATATGAAGTAATTGATATGATCAAGAATCTGAGCAAGTCTTGTTTTCTACATCCATTAAGCAAAATTCCTACTAATAAGCCACCCAAACCTGCAGCAATTAACGGTACTCTTGGATATAAAAATGTATTTTCTCTGATCCATTCAAACGATAAAGAAGTGATACCGCCAATTAAATAGGCTATGCTCCCCAAAATATATACTTTTATAATTTCAATAACATTATAGTTTCTCCCCATTTACACAACTCCTTGCTCCCAAGATATCTAATTTGGAAACTTGAAAAATGGCATCTAAATCGACCACTTCAAGCCCACGTTATCTAAATCGACCACACGCAAACGTATGTTATCTAAATCGCTCTGTCACGTTCGAAATCATGCCTTTGGACTTGTTCCCTTGAGCCGATATTTTCATGATTTTTACTCATCGGATTATTGCGCTCTAACCCCGGAAAGCCCTTATTTCAAGGCTTTTCTACACTCTTACTTATCTACCCGCGACATCAAGACCACCGTCTCAACGTGAAATACTTAGGCTATTTATGGAATAAGTCAATAAATCGTAAGATATCTTTATTTATCAATGTTTACTCGTCGTTTTTCTTTTCTATGTCATCTATGCTTACCTTTAAGAAAGTAGGCTATTTTGTTTTTATGCTTCAAAAGACCCTGTAAGCTAGGTTTTATCATTGAGAATATAATTGGACAATAACCACTTCTGGCCTGTTATTAATTCTTACAGGAATTATGCTGTTTCCAATACCACGACTGACAATCATCGTAGTATTGGCTTCATGATATTCTCCTGCATCATATTTTGGGAAAAACCCCTGATTTGGAGCAATAACGCCCCCTATAAAAGGAATTCTGAACTGCCCGCCATGTGCATGACCACTGAGAACTAAATCAATGTCATTTTTTACATATACTCCAAAGAATTCTGGTCTGTGCGACAATAAAATCTTGAACCCATCTTTTAAATTCATATTGTAAAGTTTAGCCTCTAGCATGCTCTCTTGAAGGTAAGGAGCCTGATCTGAAAAATCAGGATCGTCCAAACCAATCAGTTGAATGCTGTCTTTATCATTCGATATTGTAATCACCTCATCACGTAATACAGTGACACCTGCGTCGAGCAATTGTTCTTCCAGTTCATAGTAGATATCTCCAATCCATGCCTCATGGTTGCCTGTCACATAATAGCACGGAGAAATTTTTACCGCCTGTTGAATAAACTTTATTGCAATGTCTATGTCCATGTGATTTGAATCTACCAGATCACCAGTAATAACAATGATATCAGGATTCTCCTCTTTCAAGATTTTAATTGTTTTCGAATTATCCTCTCCAAATTCTGAATTATGCAAATCTGCAATCTGTGCAATCTTATATCCTTCAAATGCAACTGGCAAACGCTCCAAAGTTATCTTATAACGAGTGGTGCCTACTGTAAGATTACCCCAGACGGTTATACCTCCAAAAACAGCCAATAAGATTAGAATTGTAATTATGATGATTCTTTTTGATTTATTATTATTTTTCATTTTTTTCAATCCAAATAACCTCCATAAATCCAAATTTGCTATTTTCTCTTAGAACTGTACTTTTTATTTTTTCTCTGGTTGCCATCTTCACCCTTTATAACATTACTTCTATTTGCCTTCTCAATCTGTACTGCCTTAAACTGTTCATCACTTATAATAGAAGGATTATTATCTTCAGAAATATAATGAGCTTCGTACTTCCCTGAATTTAATAGTCGAACTATTCCTATATATTTTTCATTACTTAACATTACATCAATTGTCCTTTTACTCCACTTATCTTTTCCAGTTGGGGATTTAATACCAAGCTTTTCTAACTCTTCAATTATTCCTATAATACTTTTGCCTTGAAGGTAAAAATCAAATATTAGCTGTACATTTTTAGCCTCTTCATCATCTATAATAAGACTGCCATCAACATCATTTTTATAGCCATAACATTTACGGTTATACAGCTTTGAAGTGCCTTGTGCCGCTCTTTGTTTAATACCCCATTTTATATTATCACTTCTAGATTCATTTTCCGCCTGTGCAATAGCTTCGATGATAGATATCATAAGGTCACTATCTGTATTTGCAGTATCTAGATCTTCTTGCTCAAATATTACACGAACTCCTAACGTTTTTAGTTGATTTAATGCTTCAAGTGTATCCACTGTATCTCTACCAAATCGGCTAATACTCTTAGTGAGTATTATATCTAGATTATGGGAGTTGCAATCTTCAAGCATACGAGAGAACTCTTTGCGAGAAGAACCGGTTTTCCCAGAGGCAATATCCATATAAACATCAACAAGTAACCATTGAGGCGTGGCCGCAGTTACCCTTGTAAGGGCAGATACTTGAGCAGTAAGGCTTTTCAATTGTTCAAAACTATTACTACTGACCCGGCAGTAAATACCTACTCTTTTCTCTCGTTTTGGAGGTTTAGGTGGTATAAAATGAACTTTTGGGTTTTTAGACATGTTCTACCTCCAAATTAATATTTTTTATAAACAATCAACATAAAAAGTATTATTAATTTCTTTCATTTTCTTTTTTATTAATAACTTAAGAATAATAGCAATAAATATTATTACAGCAGTACCCCACCCATATACTTGAATACTCATGTGCCAAGGTGTCGATTGAATCTCATATAAACCTGGATTATTTCTAAAATCAAAATATGTATATATACTATGAGCAATAAACACACCGATAAATGAACCAATTAAACAATTCAAGAAATTATTTATTTTTTTAAACATGCTGATCCCCACTTCCAATTCATATAAAATAAAGCCTTAAAATTTTATAAACGTACACACTGACTATTCAACATATAGCAAAACATTATTTATGATATGTAGGCTATTTAAAATATCTTATCACATCTATCCTATCTCCACAACCCTACCAATCCATCTAATCTGTCAACTCAACCCTATGGCAATTTTAGTCTTTGATATGTTTCCTCAACCACTAAAAATAAGGGTTTCCCAGCATTATCAGCTCTAGAAAATAATCTAGAAAAACTAACTACACTTGGAAACCCTTGATTTATCAATGTTTTAAATACACCTTATTTTTATACCCTTGACATCAATACCACCGTCTCAACATGATACGTTTGAGGAAACATGTCAAATGGTTGAACGGCTAGTATGTTGTAGTGTTCTTTCAAAACGGCCAAGTCCCTTGCAAGTGTTGATGGATCGCAAGAAATATATGCGATTTTCTCGGGTTTAACTCTTATTATATGTTCACATACGGACTTTCCTGCGCCTCCTCTTGGAGGGTCGAGCACGATTACATTTGCTTTATCATCGTAAGAACGAATGAATTCCTCAACATCTGTTTCTTCATATTTTACATTTCTCAAGTTGTTTATATTGGCGTTTGCTCTCCCTGCTTTGACCGCTATATGCGAACTTTCAACAGCGACAACATATTTCGAAAGCATCGCCAACCTCATTGTAAACGTTCCTACGCCTGCGTATAAATCTAAGACCTTTTCGTTTCCTTTTAGGTCAAGTTGCTTAGTAACGTATTCTATCATCTTAGCTGCTATATGGTAATTATTTTGGAAGAAAGCGGTTGGTGGAATTTGGAATTTTTCATAATCCATCTCCACTTCCAAAACGCCTGAACCATAAAGTGTTTTATACGGTCCTCTTAAAACTACGCTGTCGGAAGAGTTCATAACATGGATAATAGAGTTTACTTGTGGAACTCTTCTAAGTAGTTCAGCACGTATAAATTTTGCCTCATCAAACCTTTCGGTTTTTGTTACGAATATTGCCATAGTTTGATTATTTGAATGGGAATACCTCATAACCAAATGCTTAAGCATACCAGAACCCGTTCTCGGATTGTAAATCTTAGCTTTGCTCAATTCAACAATTTCAGGCGCGACTTCGAGCACCTTGTTAAATGAAGAAGGCGAAATAGGACATTCCTTTATATTTATTACCTTGTTGCTATTTCTCATTTTCAATCCCAGTATAACTCCTTCAGTATTGCTGTAAAAAAACGCAAATTCCATTTTATTCCTGTATCCGAATTCTAAATCACTTGGAATAGTTGGATTTACATCGACATCAATCTTTCCTATCCGTTTCAACTGTTCCTTTACAACCAGGGTCTTTAATTCAAGTTGCTTTTCGTACTTGACGTCCATCATCTGACATCCGCCACAAATACCGTAATATTTACACCTAGGTGTTCTTCGAAACTCTGACTTTTCAAGTAAAGTTTTCAACCTTCCAAAAGCCACATCAGATTTTTCTTGCACGACTTCTATTTCAGCCAAATCACCCGGATATGTCCCCTCAACAAAAACCAATTTACCACCGGGCAGTTTTCCAATACCGTACCCTCCGTAAGCGTACCTTTCTATGTAAACTGTGTAAAGTTGCTCAACTTTTTCACTTTTTTTGTAAAAGTCTTTATCAGTCATAACCATCTTCCTCCTGCTTTATCGTGTCTAAGTCATTCTTACCCAATTTTAACACACAGATTATTTTGTATCAAATTTTTGGACGATCCCGAAATATATCGACGCTACAAAAGCTACGGGTATAGCAAGCCCTAATGATAAAACCACATCGTTGCCGAATACAGAATTATAACCAGTTGCTATGAAATCCCCCAATGACCATGCAAACCCCATAGCAACAGATGATGCTAAGGCTTTCCTATTCGGTAATATTTTCTGTGCTTGAACAACATTTGCTGACATGAGCAAAAATCCAAAAAAGTCAAAAAGGACAAAGGAAATGAAAATTGGTAAAACACTTTTACTGGATATTAACCAGCATATCGCTAACCCCATACCTATAAATGCTGCTAAATCTTGTTTCTTCGCACCTATTTTCTCCATTAAAATAACTCCGAGGTAGTTTGCAAAGACGCCTGCAATCATTCCACTTGTTATTAACAAACCTGAGAGAGAAATCGAATAAGAGCGTATTTTTGTGACGTATATAGGTGTATAAGCGTGGACAACAGACATGAGAAAACTTCGAACCGTGACAACTAATAGTATGGGCAATAGTTTTGCAACCTCTCTTAAGTCGAATTTTGAGTTGTGCACAGTCCTGTTTGGAATATTAAGTCTGAGTAAGAAACTAGCTAAAATAAATGCCGGTAGTGATACAACCCAAAGTGATTCTATCGGAAAATGTGATACATAAATGGATATAAAAACAGGTCCGAGTGCAGCACCAATTGTTCCTGCAATAGAGAAGAATGCAACACTCCGACCACCAACCTCGCCAGCCATAGAAGCACCTAAAGGATGAAAGGCAGAGTTTGCAATTCTAACAACAAAAACCGCGGATATGAACATCCAAAAGTTTGTGGAAATACCTATCAGTGATACACCTATCGCTTCCAAAACATACATTGTAAAGAGCAAACTCTTGGTGTATTTGACTCTGTCAAAAAAGAATCCAAAGAATATCTGCAAAAGGCTAGCTATCGCTGATGATAATGCCAAAAAAGAGGTGAGTATGCGAATTTCTATTGGAAATTTCTGAATAATGAACGGTCCCAAGGGATTGAAGAAAGAAACGTAAAAGTCTAAAAAGAAGTGTGAAAATATTGAAAGTAGCGACATTAAATTAAACCCCATAAAATTTTTACACTCCTTTCTAGGTTCTTGTTTATCACTTTTAGTCATTTAAAAGTTTGTCATGCGAACAATTTAAATTTCGTTACTTATTCTATCACACATGCCATATTCTCACAATATGACAAATGTGGTAAAATAATTTAAACAGGAAAGTGGGAGGTATTCGGATGAAGGGTATTCACAAGTTATTAACAGGCGAATGGGTTGATCCAATTACGAGACTTCCAAATCAGGAGTTCGTAAAAAACGTATTTGAAGAACTTAGGCAAAGCAATGAAAAATTTTATGTTTTGCACATCACACTGAAATTTCAAGCTAGCACCGAAGATTTAAGAAATTTTGTGCTCTCTAGAGTTTCTTCTGTTATAAAACACAGTGTGAGGATACCCAAGGATTTTGTTTGCAAACTTGAAGGGAACGATTTTTGTATAGTTCTCCACGGGGTAGGAGAAAATGAGGTCATGAAGATTTCTAATAGAATAAAGGATTCTTTGCACTACCTTCTGTTAACCTACGGTTCAGAGAGAATACAGATAGATTGTGACATAGAAATAAGTGCTACCGGAGGTGTCAAGGATGGAGATAGGAACGCGATATGACCCAACAAATATTGAGATGAAGTGGTACAAAAAGTGGCTTGAAAAAGGTTATTTTACGCCAAAGGGGAGTGGTCCAAAGTACTCAATTGTTATTCCACCGCCAAATATCACGGGCAGAATTCACATGGGACATGCCCTTAATATCACTATTCAAGATATTTTAAGTCGTTACAAGCGCATGCAAGGTTTCGACGTACTATGGCTTCCTGGTGAAGACCACGCAGGTATTGCAACGCAAACAGCTGTTGAGAAATACATTGCTACTCAGGGCAAAAGTAGGAGAGACTTTACTCGAGAAGAGTTCTTAAGGATTGTATGGGATTGGGCAAATAAATACAGAGAAGAGATAAAAAAGCAAATAATGTCAATTGGTGCGTCCGTTGACTGGACTCGTGAACGTTTCACGCTAGATGAAGGTTTGTCCAAGGCAGTCAGAAAGGTTTTTGTAGAGTTATATAAGAAGGGTTTAATCTATAAAGGTAAGTACATAGTTAATTGGTGTCACAGATGTGGAACAGTGCTTTCAGATGAGGAAGTGGAATATCACGAGGAAGAGGGAGCTCTTTACTATATCAAATATCCAATCAAAGGCGAAGAGGATTATTTGGTGATAGCTACCACAAGACCTGAAACTATGCTTGGTGATACCGCTGTTGCAGTTCATCCGTCAGATGAGAGATACAAAAATTACGTAGGAAAGACTGCGATATTGCCGTTAGTTGGAAGAGAGTTACCAATCATAGCCGATAATTACGTTGACCCATCGTTTGGGACTGGTGCACTGAAGGTAACACCAGCGCACGATCCAAACGACTATCTCATAGGTCAAAGGCATAACTTGCCGTTTGTTGATATATTCGACGAAAATATTGTTATCAACGAAAATGGTGGTAAATTCAAGGGATTAACCGCATCTGAAGCAAGGAAGGCGGTCATTGCTGAGTTGGAAGCGCAGGGATACCTTGTAAAGATTGAAAAGATTAAACACTCAGTCGGACATTGTTACAGATGTGACACTGTTGTAGAACCAAGGTTGATGGACCAATGGTTTGTGAGTATGAAACCACTGGCAAAGAGAGCGATAGAAGCTGTTGAAAATGACGAAGTCAGGTTCATTCCTGAAAGATGGAAGAAAGTTTATCTAAATTGGATGTATGAAATCAGAGATTGGTGTATAAGCAGACAACTTTGGTGGGGACACAGGATTCCTGTCTGGCAATGTCAAGATTGTGGACATTACAACGTTTCAGAAGATGAACCGAAGGTTTGTGAAAAATGTGGTAGCGCAAATCTAAGACAAGACGAAGATGTACTTGACACGTGGTTCAGCTCAGCACTTTGGCCATTTAGTACAATGGGCTGGCCTGAGGAGACAGAAGACTTGAAACGATACTATCCAACCGATGTTTTAGTCACAGGTTTTGACATTATCTTCTTCTGGGTTGCAAGAATGATAATGATGGGCTATGAATTCATGAAGGAAAAACCGTTCAGTGAAGTGTATATACACCAACTTGTAAGAGATAAATACGGTAGAAAGATGAGCAAGTCTCTTGGAAACGGAATCGATCCGCTCGAAGTTATTGATGAATATGGTGCCGATCCTATGAGGTTTACACTTGCTATCCTTGCCGCACAAGGAAGGGACCTAAAACTTGATGTACGATTCTTTGATACATACAAGAAATTTGCTAATAAGATATGGAACGCCTCTCGATTCGTATTCATGAACCTTGATGACTTTGAAAAGATGGAAATTCAGAAAGAGCACCTGAAATTGTCAGATAAATGGATTCTCTCGAGGCTACAGAAAACGATTAAAAAAGTGACAGAGGCACTTGATAACTATGATTTCAATATAGCGGCGGGAGAAATTTATAACTTCTTCTGGGATGAACTCTGCGACTGGTATATCGAGGCTGTAAAGAATAGGCTTAAATCTGAGGACAAGAAAATTGTACAAAACGTGCTTGTTTACGTACTCGATATGAGCTTAAGACTGTTGCATCCATTTATGCCGTTCTTGACGGAGGAATTGTGGACAAAACTTCCAACTGCTGGTGAATCAATAGTTGTTGCTCCCTGGCCAAAGGTAGCAGAGGAATATGTTGACGAAACTGCCGAGAAGAGATTCGAAGAAATAATGGCTCTCATTAGAGGCGTCAGAAATGTTAGAGCCGAAGTAAATGTTCCGCAATCAACAAAAGTAGATCTCTTTATCAAAGGAATGCTAAATGAAGAAGAGCAAGAATATATAAGATTCCTTGGCAATGTTTCAAACATTCAGTTTACAGAATCAAGGCCAAAGCTTTGTGCAACAGCTTACGTGTCATTAAACTTAGAAGCTTACGTTTCTCTTGGAGAACTTATCGATGTGAATGCGGAAGTTCAAAGGCTCAAGAAAAAGGTTGAAAAACTAAAGGCAGATTTAGAAAAATTTGCAAAGAAACTGGAAGATGAAAACTTCCTTAAGAATGCTCCTGAGGATATCGTCGAAGAAACAAAAGAAAAGCAAAGGACATTCTTAGAACAGATAAATAGAATTGAATTGATAATTTCCGACTTGGAGGCTCAGGGATGATTTCCGCAACATTTTTAGACACTCTAAAATATCTATACTTCACACGCCCTTACAACACAATGAAGCTTGGTTTGTTCAGAATAGAAAATCTCCTCTCCAGAATGGGTAACCCCCATTCTGGAGTTAAATATTTCCATGTGACTGGTTCAAATGGAAAAGGGAGTGTTACAACTTTTCTTGAATACTTGACATATCACCATGGGCATAATGTAACGGGATTTTACTCACCACACTTATCAACAATCCTGGAGCGGTTCCATTACAACACACAGAATATAAGTCAAGAAGAATTTGTGGAAGCAGCATTTGAGGTCAAAAAACATGCGGAAGAGATGGATAAACTTGGTGAAGAATTCTCTCCGAGTTTCTTTGAGTATATGACTGCGATGTATTTTTACATAACGAAAAAAAAGAACGCAGAATATGGAAGTGTTGAAGTTGGATTGGGAGGAAGGTTTGATTCAACGAACGTTATAATACCAGAAATTTCCGTAATTTGCACCGTCTCTTTAGAACATACGAACGTTCTCGGTAATACTGTTGAGCAAATTGCCTTTGAAAAAGCCGGAATCATAAAAGAAAAGAAGCCTGTCGTCGTTGGTTTAATGGCAGATTCGGCATTAGAAGTAATAAGGCAAATTGCCAAACAGAAAAATTCTAAAGTATACGAATACGGGAAAGATTTCTATGTGGAACCTGTTCAGTTTTCGTTTAACGAAAATGTCTATGATTACTACGGTGATACAACCATCAAAGGTATAAAAGTTCGGTTGAATGGAAAGCACCAGCTATACAACGTTGGACTGGCATTAAAAGCTTTTGAAGTTACGCACAGAATTAATGAAAAAGCTGTAAAAAAAGCATTTGAAGAAGCATTTATACCCGGCAGATTTGAAATGGTGAACGGAGTAGTATTAGATGGTTCGCATAATCCACAAGCGGCCGAAAAATTCGCCGAAAATCTAGATTTATACTTCCCTGGAAAAAGAAGAGCTTCAGTTTTTGGTATAGTAGATGACAAAGATAAAGAGGGTGTGCTAAAAGTAATTGCTCCGAAATTCGATCTAATAATAGTCACAAAGCCACCTTCAAAAAGGGCCGAAAAAGTAGCTGAAACCTACGAAATTGCGAAGAGATATAATCCAAACGTGATTCTTGAACCAGACTATATTAGAGCCGTCGACTTGCTAAAAGAAACAGATGAAGATGTTAAATTTGTGACTGGTTCATTTTATCTGGTTGGGTATGTTCGCGATTATCTATTGAATGGAAAGATAAGTGAAGAACTAACGATAGGAGGTGCGTAAGTGTTGGTGAGCAAAGAAAAAAGTGAAATCAGCTTAATCAAAGATTTACTTGTATTACTTGAAAAAAAGGAAGCAATTGAACCTGTTGTGCTTAATATGAGTAAAACAAGACTCTTAACTGACTATTTTGTCATTTGCACGGCAAACAGTAATATCCATATGAAAAGCCTTAGAGATGAAGTTGTTGAGTTTTTTAATGAAAAAGGTAAAGAAATTATCTATTACGACCGAGGAGAAGGTTACGATTGGGTTCTTATCGATGCTGGCGATATTGTGGTACACATATTCACTAAAAGTGCTCGAGAGTTCTACGATTTAGAGCACCTATGGATTGATGCAGAAAGGGTTGTTTTTTAATGCTTTTGAAGAATGGGAAAGCTCTTATTGGATTAGAACTTAAAAAGTGTGATATCAGAATAGAGAATGGAATAATAAAGGAAATATCGGAAAATTTGGTTCCACTAGACAATGAAGAGGTTGTTGACCTTACAGGGAAGATAATTACTCCTGGCTTTGTTAACACTCACACCCATGTTGCTATGTCCTTACTCAGAGGATATGCGGAAGACCTTCCGTTCAAAGAGTGGCTCTTTGGTAAAATACTCCCAGCAGAAGAAAAACTCACTCCTGAAGCCGTCTACTACGGTTCCCTAGTCTCGATGATGGAAATGGCAGCGCATGGTGTTGTTGCCTTTTGCGACATGTATTTCCATGAAGATATGGTGGCAAAAGCTGTTGCAGATTTTGGTTTGAAGGCATTGCTGACAAGAGGTCTTGTTGACATTGGCGGTGATGACAACGGTAGACTTGAAGAGAATTTGAAATTATTCAGAAAGTGGAATGGATATGAAGATAGAATCTACGTTGGACTTGGTCCACATGCTCCTTACAGCTGTTCCAAAAGTTATCTTTCAAAGATTGTAGATATCGCAAAAACTGAAGATGTTCCAGTAACAATGCATTTTTTTGAAAATGCATGGGAATACGAAATGTATACTCCCAGGGAAATCATGGACATAGGATTCCACGAAGTACACTTCATTCCCGTCCACTGCACGCAGTTAAAGCGTGAAGATATACGTTTGCTTGATGGCTCATTTCCGTCAATAAACACAGTAAGTAATATGAAACTCGGGAATGGAATACCACCTGTCACTGAAATGCTCAAAAATGGAATCAAAATTACAATTGGAACAGATGGACCTGCAAGCAACAACTCACAAAATTTGCTCCTTGATTTGCGTATATCCGTTTTGGCTCAGAAGAGCTATTCACCTGAGAATTTCAAAGTTGAAGAGGCATTTAACGCCTTAACAAAGAACGGTTATTCGGCACTTCGTTTGACTGGTGGGACAATTGAAGTGGGAAGCCCGGCAGATTTTGCAATTTTTGAAGCCTCACACATCCAGTTACAACCAGTCGATAACTTTTTGCAGAACCTCATTCATGCTTACACGGATAGAGTTTATGCAACAATGGTAAATGGTAGATTCGTCTATATTAACGGCTCATATCCGACGGTTGACGTTGAGGAGGTGCTGGAAAAATTTTCGACTTTCTCGAGGATGGTTACAGGTATAGAAAGCTAAGCGTTGAACTAAAGAAAAAATTTGGAGAAAAGGTTCAAAGATTGCCACTCAATGCAGGTTTCACATGTCCAAATAGAGAAAATGGAAGACCAGGTTGTTTTTTCTGTGATGAAACGGGTAGTGGTTTTAGCACTTTTGCAGGATTAAGTGTTAAAGAACAGTTAGAGAAAATGAAGGAGAAGTATCGAAAAAAGGGTATTAGAAAATTCATTGCGTATTTTCAAAACTATACAAACACTTACGCCCCATTAGACGTCTTGAGGAAGACCTATACAGAGGCAATAGACGAAGATGTTGTTCAACTTGATATCGCAACAAGACCAGACTGCATAAACGAAGAAATTTTAAATATGGTTGATGATATAAGGAAAGGGCACGGTATTCAAGTCTCTTTTGATGTAGGTTTACAAACCGCGAATTATCATACTCTGGTTAAGATAAACAGAGGTCATACCCTGGGAGAATACATCTACGCTGTGAATCTTCTAAAAAGATATGGATTTGAAGTTGTATCGCACGTAATTTTGAATTTGCCAGGAGATAATACATTAGATGTTGTAGAAAGTGCAAAGATAATTTCCGCACTTGGAGTGGATGGTGTAAAACTTCACTCTCTGTATATTGTCGAGGGGTCTGTTTTTGGTGAAATGTTTAAGTCAGGAAAATTACAGGTAGGAACCCTTGAAGAATACGTTGAACGAGCGGTTACTTTCCTCGAGAATCTGTCGCCACGGATAGTTATTCACAGACTTGTTGCAGCCCCACCCTTAACTGGTACACTTTTTGGAAATTGGGGAAGGACAAAAACCGAGATCGTTAACTTGATAGAAAATAGATTGATAGAAAAAGATACTTACCAAGGCAAAAGGGCTAAGATAATGTAAATAATCGAGTAGGAGCTAGGTAATTAGGTAATTTACCCAATGTTCTCTCACACCACCGTACGTACCGTGCGGTATACGGCGGTTTCTTAGTTGATTTGCGCTACTGCACACTGGCTTGTGATTCTGGAACTGTCGTTGATGGCATTAACACTGCTTGGTTATGCCCGGGTTCCACCATTTTTTCTCCAAGCTATCACTCTTCGGTTTTCTGCTTCCCATCACCTTTCGGCTACTGAGCTTTGCTGATTTCTGACGATTCAGCTACACATCAATGAGTAGGTTAACAATAGGTGTATCCGTCCTGGGGTAAGAACGCCCACTTTCATCCCATTTACTTGCCACATTTACGTTCCCACTACCAAGCCCATAGCAAAACTTTTACCGCCAAGCTGCCGCTCATGCCGGGCACACAAAAAGAAAGGGTCGCCTTGCAAGGCGACCCTTTTAAACTAATGAAAACTATTATTTTGCTTTGTAGAGTATGTAGAAGTCGTTACCAGGTCTCATTGGGTTGTCATACCAACCTTTTACCCACGTTCTTTGGACACGAACACCAACTGGTTGGTAAACTGGAACACTGATACAGTTGTCAATAACGAACTTTTGAATCTGCAAGTAAAGTTTTGCCCTAACTGCTGGATCTGTTTCTGCTGCGGCTTGTTCGATGAGATCGTCAAGGCTCTTACCGCCAAGTTCTTTTCTTGGAGTGCTTACGAATTTTCTGAAGTTCTCACCTTGTCTTGATGAGTAGTCACCGTTGCTGTGGTAGTATGTAAAGATGAAGTTATCTGGGTCTGGGAAGTCAGCAAGCCATCCGAGTATAAACACTGGCAGTTCGCCGCGTTTCGTTGCATCCAAGAATGTTGGCCACTGAAGTGGTTGAACATCTATCTTAACTTTTCCCGGCGCTGCCATTTCCATGTACATCTTTATCATTTCTGCAATTCTTTGTCTTGCAACGTTACCCTGGTTGTAAGCAACACTGAACTTGATTCCTTTCTTCAATGCTTCTCCTTTCCAAGCTTTCTGGAGATTTGCGCGCACTTCGTTCAAATTAAATTTGTAAAGTGGAAGAGTTGGGTCAAATCCAAGTAATCCTTCTGGCAACGCCGTTGGAATTCTCTTACCGAAACCTTTTAGAACATCCCTAATGAGTGCATCGTAGTTAATAGCTGCTGCAACAGCTTTTCTGGCATATACGTCGCTGAAGAAGTCAAGAGGTATTCCGTTACCGTCCAGTTTTCCACTTCCAACATACTTACTTGATGGGTTGATGGACCAGTTGAAACCAACAACTGTCACAGAGAGTGTTGGAATGTTTTCGATAATCTGAATATCCTTGTTACCTCTGAGTTGGTCGAGGTATTCAAGAACAACAGCTATAGAATCTGCGTCACCTTTCTCAAGCATTGCTTTTCTTGTTGACCATTCGTCAATACCCCAGATTATTACTTTCTTAAGTTTTGGAGGTTCTCTCCAGTAATTTTCATTAGCAACAAGCGTGATTTTTTGTTGCTTTCTGTCCCATTCTACAAATTTGAAAGGTCCAGTACCCATTGCCCATGCATAGAGTGGTGATTGTTCTTTTTGCATATCCTTGTATTTCCACCATGTATCTGGTTTTCCATCCCAAAGGCCAAGTTTAATACATGTTTCTTTGTCAAGGATTGCTGCCCAGTTTGCACTTTGTGCAATGATGTTGAGGAATGGACCGTATGGTCTTTTGAGCTTAATAATTACGTTGTCTCCCTGGACTTCTATTGCTGGATCGACAACTTGTTTGTAAAAGTCTATCAGTTTTTGTTTATATTCTGGTTTTGGCTCTCCGCTTTTATCGAATATTTCACTAACTGGTTTTCCAACAAACTCTTCGAGAGCCTCATCTCTTGAGTGCACACCAAAGATTGCATACCAAAGCATCCACATTGGACCGCCTTCTGGGTCGTAAAGAAGACCGCGTTCAAATGAGTATTCAACATCTTCTGGTGTCAGCGGATTGCCATTGTGGAACTTTACGCCTTTTCTGATTGGAAATACATATGTCTTCCCGCCGTCTTTAATGAGTCCGTTCTTGACTGTTGGAACTTCCGTTGCAAGCCTTGGTTCAAATTCACTAACGCTTCTGCCTTTGTACTGAATAAGGTTTTCATATACGTTGTAGATAACTTCACCGCTTGCAGTGTCATAAGCTAGATGTGGGTCGAGTGTGTCTGGTTCACCTATGGTTGCCGCCACGTAGACCGTAGGGTCAAACGCAAGGAGCACTACCGCGAGGAAAACACTTAGGAATGCTACTACTACCTTTTTCACAAAAATCCCCCCTTCAAAAAGGATGTGATGAGAGACTATTAACCCGCACAGTGGGTTCAGCTATATTATACCACACATTTCAAAAAAGTTGCAATTGTTACTTTGAAGTTTTCAGTGACTTAAAGTGAGGAAAGGAAGATTAGTGTAAATTACTGTAATTTTCTTTTTCAAACTCAATATCTCTGTCGATTGGATTTACGCACCAGTCTAGCCAACGATTTTGTTTTTCAAAATTGGTTGACTTACAAATTTATATTTGGTATAATATGTTAGGTGATACAAATTTTTTACCACGAGGAGGTTGAGTTTATGGTTCAAAAAGGTTCAATAGCCCCAGATTTTGAATTATTCGATACTAATCTACAAAAAGTGAAACTTTCCGAAATTCAGGGTAAGGTAGTTTTGGCCTTTTATCCCGGTGCATTTACGAGTGTCTGTGAAAAGGAGCTTTGTACTTTCCGAGACATGCTAGTAAGATTCAACAATTTGAATGCAACTGTGCTTGGAATCAGTGTTGATAGCCCGTTTGCTAACAAAGCATTTGCCGAGAAAAACAGACTGAATTTTAGGTTGCTCTCAGATTTTGGAGGCATTGTTGCTCGGCAATACGGTGGTGTGCATGAGAACTTTGTCGGTATTCCAAATTACACAGTTGCTAAGAGAGCTGTTTTTGTTGTTGAAAACGGACAAGTAATTTACGCTTGGGTTACCGAAGACCCAAGAATAGAACCATCGTATGATGAAATTGAAAAGGTACTTTGAAAACTATGAAAGGGTGGGATTTAGCATGAATGAAAAGGTACTTAAGGCTTTAAACGAGCAGGTAGGTAAGGAAATTTTCTCAGCATATTTATATCTTTCAATGGCAACCTACTTTGATGCTATGGATTTGCCAGGTTTTGCAAAATGGATGAAAGTGCAAGCCAAGGAAGAATTAGGACACGCAATGAAAATTTATGATTTTCTTTATGAACGCGGGTCAAAGGTTGAACTTCCTGCTTTGGAAAAACCTAAGAGCACTTGGAAAAGCCCGTTAGAAGCATTTGAAGCAGCGTATGAACATGAAAAATCCATAACAAAGAGCATCAACAATATACTGGAAATCGCAAGGAAAGAGAAAGACTATGCTACCGAACAGTTCCTTGCATGGTTTATAAAAGAGCAGGTTGAAGAAGAGGCTCAAACAGACCTGATAGTTAGAAAACTTAAAAAGCTCCAAGATAGCCCAACAGGTTTATATATGCTCGATAGAGAACTTGGAAGTAGAGAATAATTGACCAAGGAAATCATAAAATTCAAAACAAAAGCCAGGCATGAAGCCTGGCTTTTGTTTTGCTTTTATCATCAGAGTCTATGTCTGAAAAATCTCGGCGTGAATCTTTGCTTAAACACAATAGTGCGTCGACTAAGATTTGTCAAAAGTTCTTTAGCAGGTAATATGTATGTCTTTCCATTGACAGTGATGCTTTCTTTGATTTCAAATACTCTTTCGAAACCTGAGATGTTAACTTCATCGCCTTCTTTTAAATTCCTCCAGAACGGGACTAAACCAGCGGGGAATTTGTACTCTTTGTTGTTCTCGTCCAGGATTACAATGTTTGCATAGTTTTTACCAACTTCGATTTTCTTGATTTTGGCTTTAAGTTCTGTTAATTGAACGTTTTTTGGAACCTTATTTCTGAAAACAAGTCTGTAGCCCTTTGTTTCCAAGCTAATAGGTATGAAAGCCGTAATCTTTGAGCCTTTGACAGTTACTTTTTCATCAGGTTTTACTACCAATGAAAGTTTTTCGTCAACTGGCACTTTAACCTCTGTTGCCTCTGTTGTCAAAACCAAATATCCAAACCTTCCAGGTCTGTATACAACTTCCTTAACTGTTCCTGTAATTTCAAAGGGCTCCTTTTCTAAAATAAAGTTGTTTAAAAGAGCTTTCATCTGCGGTTGGGTAGCTGAAAATACTAAGAGTGATGTAAGCAGCACAAAGAGTAACGGTAATACTTTTCTCATGGCAACACCTCCCCTTCTAAGAATAAATAGTAGTTCATCTTTCAACTACCACTGATGATTATATCCATTGAAGCTTAGAAAATCCTTAGAAAGCTATGGATAATCTCCGGTGCTTTGGCTAGTACTGTTGTGTACAATGTACACAATCAGGATTTTAATTTCTGTGAATAGTGATGAGCTAGTCTTACAGGTTCCGGAAGCTTAAAACCATTGATGAGGGATTTAACGATGTAGAGGGAACTCTCCAAGTTTGTTTTATATCCCGGAGAGATTACTATGGGTTTTGTGTTTTTCTTTGAAAGATAACAGAAACCTATAACCTCTCCATTTCTATCCTTTAGTTCTGTAGCTTGTCCGACATCGGATGGTTTTTCACACTTTCCATATAATATACTCTTTGCTACTCCGATTGTAGGGATATCTAAGAGTATACCAACATGAGATGCTATTCCAAGTCTTCGAGGGTGTGCAATTCCTTGACCATCGAATAATACAACATCAGGCTTGCTTTTAAGCTTTTCGAAACATTTTAAAATTACGGGTGCTTCTCGAAAAGCAAGAAACCCGGGAACATACGGAAATGTAACCTTCAATGTCTCATGAATTACTTCAATTACCTCAAAGTTTTTATTTATCACAACAACGACTCCTAATGCTTGATCTCCAACATAGCTGACATCAACACCGGCAATCAAAGTCACCTTAGAAAAATCAAGAGGAAGTAAGACAAGTTTTTTCAAAAATTCTTTTTGTATCCTTTCTGCTTCCTCTAGAGTCTTTGGGTACAAAAAATTTGAAATATCAACCATACTTTTCATTCCAATATCCAAAATATGTTTTTAAAGAATTTTGAGGAGTATTAGTGAAAAAACATTTGACACTACCAAACTTATGGTAACAACAGCAAAAGAATATTTAATAAAACTGCGAAACGCTATCTCTTTTCCTTTGTACTTTTTCAGGAGTGTGAGTCCAACAACATTTGCCGATGCGCCAACAGGCGTGAGATTACCACCTAGACAAACTCCCAAAGACAGTGCGTACCAAAGCGGCGTTATGTTAGAAAATTGGGGACTAATTGTTGGTAAGCCTTTTATCACTGGAATCATTGTTGCTGCAAATGGTATGTTGTCTACAAATCCGGAAACAATACCAGATGCCCACACTATGACGGAAACTAAGGTAACCGCGGAACCTGATGCTATTTTAACAAGAAAATTTGCTATGTCTTTCATTATCCCAACTTTTTCCATAGCACCCGTTATTATGAAGAGACCTAAGAAAAAGAATATGACTTCCCACTCCACCTTTTCCAAAAATGGTGTAATCTCTTGAGGTTCAAATATTAGCAAACCGAAAAAGCCAGCAATCAAACCTATAATGGAACTTTCAAGCTTCAAAGGTTTTTGCAGCAAAAACAAAAAGATTATGAAAAACATGAATCCGGATGCTAATACAAACCGTTTTCTGCTTTTAACAACCTTTGCTTCATCAAACGCTTCCAGAAAATCTCTTGAAAATTGCCTGCTGAATTCCTTTTTGAAAATAACGAGCAATGAAACATCGGCTAAAAACAGTATAATTAAATTCACTGGAACCATATATTTTATGAACTCAATGAATGGAATCTTAGCTGCGGAAGTAATTAATATGTTCGGTGGGTCTCCTATTGGGGTCATTGTACCACCAATGTTAGAAGCGAATATCTCTCCAAGAACAAAAGGAACAGGGTCTATGTTTAAAATATCACTGATTGCAAATGTAACAGGAACGAATATTAAAATCGTTGTTACGTTATCGATAAAAGCCGAGACAAAACCAACAACAAAAGTTAAGGCAAAGAACAATTTTGGTAAGCTTGTGCCAGCAATTTTGACAGTCTTAATAGCTATGTATTCAAATATTCCCGAGGTTTCCATTACGCGTACAAATATCATCATGCCAATGAGGAAGAGTAAGGTGTTGATATCTATAGATTCTTTTAAACCTTCATACGGGTCAGGAAAAACTCTTATAGCTAATAATGTTAATCCTCCAACCATAGCGGCAATGGTTTTGTTGAGTTTTCCAGTAACAACAAAGTACAAAACTAACGAAAACGTCAAGGCTACTACTAATTTCAACTGCGTCACCTCCTAAAAATGCTACTTTAAAACCCAGTGAATGAAAACACTAACAAAAACACACTTGAGATTATACCACTAAGCAAAACCGGCTTCAACATATTCTTTGTGAACTGAAGAAACGTTAATCGTTCGTTTTTTAAATTCTTGAAAAGGTTGTTACCAACGATATTACACATAGATGCTATCGGGGTCAAGTTCCCCCCGATGCCAACTCCAATGGCAAGGGCCCAGTACAGTGTATTGGGTGCTCCCATAAGGACTAATTTTTTAATGATGACCAAATACATTAGGGTAACTGGTAGGGCGCTTAGAAATCCTGTCAAGAAAATTGAAGACCACAGAACAGACAAAACAAGCAAATACGGGCTGTTTATTTTGGAAAGTACAGAGACAAAAGGTCTATAAAAATTAAGGTGCTCTATTGAAAAATTCAAAAGGTACAAACCTGATATGAGTATTAATGTGTCCCAGTCAATTTCATCTACAACCGACTGAAAACTTTTCCCTTCAACAAACAAAACGCTCATCGCTCCTAGCATTGTTATTGTTCCAAGCTCAATACCAAGTTCTTCGTGAAAGACCATCAAAGTAACAATAAAAACAAATGCAAGTAGATAATACTGCCATTTACGGTTTTGAGAAGTATCGTTCTCCACACTTGATTGGAATATCGTATTTACAGCTTCTGCACGGAGTTTTCTCCCTAAGAATATAAATTGTACAAGCAGCAGTGCTATACCAACAGGCATTAGATGGGTTATAAAAGATATGAAACTTAAACGGGACACGCTGTAAATAATTATGTTTGGAGGGTCGCCTATGGCTGTTGTCATTCCACCTAGGTTGGAAAAAAGCACAGCATTTATAAGGAGCAATTTAGAATCTATTTGAAGCGCGTCGGAAATATAGAAAAGTATCGGTATGAAAATCAAAATAGTAGTGACATTATCCAAGAAACTCGAGAGGAAGAATATAGCGATGTATATGAAGAATATAGCTACGTAAACCCTTCCTCTACTGGCTTTTAGGATTATTTTGGAGATTTCAACAAAAACACCGTTTCCCTTTAAAATGGAAATCAATGTCATCATTCCAAGAAGAATAAACAAAGTGTTAAAATCGATGATTAAGGATAACCGTGAAAAGTCAAAGTTACCAATAACTAAGACAGACGTTAAGCCGAACAAAAACGTTGTTACAGAAGAAATTTGAGGCAAAAAAATTATGTAAGCGTAAGCTACTGCATACAAAAGCAAAACTATTCCAATCAATTATTCTCCCCCTGCCTAAGTTTAATGAGTTTTTCAACTAATATTTTAGTTTCTTCTTCTGTTATTTTTTCCAAAGTGTCATATTCTGAGAAATCTTTTTGTATCTCCTCGTAGAATTCGGCTGAGGGCTGGCTCTCTTCAGCCCAGCTATCTCTTTGAGTCCTTAATTTACTCAAAAGTTCTGCTTCAATGCTTTCTATTTCTATTTGTTCTGTTTGAGGTACCTCTTCTTGAGGTTGTTCAACGATTTCTTTCCCCAAATCCTCGATTAGTTCCTTAGTTTCACCCAGTATTTCCTCAACGATTTTCTCTCTTTCAACCGCTTTATCGGCTGCTTCAGCGAGACGTTCCTTTTCAATTTCTTCTGCACCTTTAGCTTCTGTTGGTTTTTGCTTTGTTTCCTCTTTTTGAGGTATTTGTTCGAAGATATCTTTGAAAACATCAATTTCACTTTGCAATAGTTGTTCAAAATCAACAATTCTTGCTTCTTTTGGTATAAGTTCGAACTCCTCAGAAAACAATTTTTCAGAAGGCTCTACAAAACTTTCAGAAACATTTTGACCAACGGTCGAGGGTGGCAAGGTGGCTTCGGCAGGTTTTTTAGGAAGCTCAATTACCATCCTTCTAGCTTTGTAAATTCTAAACTCTGCAATCAAAAGAACAGCAAATGTTATCACAAAGATGAGAAAAATAGGTAAAAAGTTACTTTTAGATTTTTTCTCCACTTGAGAAGCTACTTGTGTAGCTTCTTCTACAGTTGTTGGTCTGTAGGTTGAAATCCATTTTTTCCATTCATCCTGAGCTTTTCGCTGGCTTATAGAATCAAGCAGGGCTCTGACAAATTCATTGTTGTAACCGGCAAGATAACTTCTTGCTTTGTCGTAGTCACCCACCATATAGGCAGATATACCCATTTTAAACTTTATCTGAGAATCGTATCCTTCTATTGTAGGATCGGTCGAGAGCGCTAACTCGTAATTTTTCAAAGCAGTCGAATAGTCCCCGGATTTATAGGAAAGTTCCGCAGCAGAGTAATATTCTATTGCCTTCTGTGAAACTGCTAACAGTAAGGTCACATGACTTAAAAATATCACAAATGTGATTAGAAAAACCAAAAATCTTCCATTGGGTTGTTCCCACAGTAAGTAGGAGCGTTCAGAAGACATAAATGCACCTCTCACACCGCTCAATAAATCTAAACATTTTTTTGAGCATCTATGAGTGCTAAGAATTCTGCATTTGTTTTCGTATCTTTAAGCTTGTTTAGAAGTAATTTCAGACCTTCTTCTTCGCTCATGGAATCAAGCATACGTCTCAATAACCAGATTTTCTTAAGGTTGGACTGCTCAATGAGCAGTTCCTCTCTTCTAGTTCCAGAAAGTGTAATGTTAATTGCTGGGAATATCCTTTTGTTTGCAAGTTGTCTTGACAAAACCAGCTCCATGTTACCTGTTCCTTTGAATTCTTCGAATATTACTTCGTCCATTTTTGAACCGGTTTCAACAAGTGCGGTTGCTATTATGGTCAAACTTCCACCCTCACGAGTGTTACGGGCAGCTCCGAAGAATTGCTTAGGTTTATGAAGCGCAGCAGGGTCAACACCACCAGTTAATAATTTCCCACTCGGTGGTACCGTTACATTGTAGACTCTTGCAAGCCTTGTCAAACTATCCAAAAGCACAACAACGTGATTGCCGTACTCCACAAGTCGCTTACACATTTCCAATGTTAATTCAGCTATTTTTATTTGCTTTTCAGATGGCATATCAAAGGGAGCGGCAATTACTTTTGCATCAACAGATTCTTTAATATCGGTTACCTCTTCCGGTCTTTCATCAATTAGCAAAACTATTCTGAATGTATCCGGATGATTTTCCGCAATTCCATTCGCAATCTCTTTAAGGATTGTTGTTTTCCCAGCTTTTGGTGGTGCAACAATCATACCTCGTTGCCCTTTTCCTATTGGAGCAAATAAATCTATAAGCCTTGTAGAGAAAACGTCAGGTTTGGTTTCAAGTATATATCGCTCTTTTGGATAATCTGGAGTAAGGTTTTCAAAATTGACACGTTCGTTGGCAAATTCTGGTGGTTTATAATTTATTGCTTCAATCTTAATCATTGCGTTGAAACGTTCACCCTCTTTTGGAGGACGGATAACACCAGAAACAATGTCTCCGGTATTCAGATTAAATTTTCGAATTTGCGACTGTGAAACATATATGTCTTTTGGTCCTGAAAGCATCGTTTCCAAACTTCTCAAAAAGCCATAGCCATCCGGGGCTATTTCAAGTACACCTTCTCCAAAAAAGTATCCTTCAGCTTTTGCTTTCGCTTCGAGAATTTCGAATATTAAATCCTGTTTCCTCATACTAGTATATCTTGGAATGTCGTATTTTCTCGCTAGCTCATACAATTCTTTCATTGTCATTTCTTCAAGTTGTTTCATGCTGATACCTTCGCTCAATTATTAGCCACCTCCTAAAAATCAAAAAAATCATTAACCCATGATAAAAAACCGCTACTTTGTTCTGAAAAGTCTATCTCCTGCATCACCGAGTCCTGGGAGGATGTAACCGTGGTCATTCAATTCTCTGTCTAGGGAAGCTGTGTAAATATCTACATCTGGATGTGCCTCTTCCAATGCTTTGACTCCTTCAGGCGAGGCTATAAGTGATATGAAGGTTATTCTCTTGCCACCAAGTTCTTTGACCTTTCCAATGGCATCAATTGCAGATACTCCTGTTGCAAGCATAGGGTCTAGGATGAAGATTTCACTTTTATCATGTAATTTCGGGGTTTTAAAGTAATAGTCAACGGCTTTCAGTGTTACTGGATCTCTATAGATACCAATATGACCTACCGATGCATTCGGAAGCAGCTCGAGAATTCCATCAACCATTCCAAGCCCTGCCCTTAGTATGGGAATTACAACAATGTCTTTATCGTTTATGTAATAACCCTTCGTCTTTTCCAAAGGTGTTTCTACCTCTATTTCGTAAACCTCAATGTGTCTGGTCGCTTCGTATGTTATAAGAAGTGTAATCTCTCTGAGTAATTCTCTGAATTCTTTGGGTCCGGTTTCCTTTTTACGCATTATGGTCAGCTTGTGTTTGATTAAGGGATGTTCAACCACGTGTAGCATTATTATCCCTCCACTGTTTGTAAAATTCCAAGTTCTTTGAGCTGTTGTTCGATATCATATTGCATAAGTTTTGGTATTATCAAATCGAGGTTCCCGTCAAGAACTGCTTGAAGATTATATATTGTCAAGTTTATCCTGTGGTCCGTCACCCTGTTTTGTGGGAAGTTGTAAGTTCGAATCTTTTCGCTTCTTTCACCAGTACCTATTTGATTTTTTCGTTCTGAAGATATCTTTTCTTCCTGCTCTCGACGTGCAAGCTCATACAGCTTCGAGCGAAGAACCATCATTGCCTTTTCTTTATTTTGATGTTGGGATCTCTCTGATTGACAAGTAACTACAATTCCCGTAGGTAAGTGCGTGATTCTAACTGCTGATTCTGTTTTGTTTACATATTGTCCCCCGGCACCTGATGCCCGATATGTATCAATTCTTATGTCTTTTGGGTCAATGTATATGTCTACATCTTTGATTTCGGGCAAAACAGCTACAGTTGCAGTTGATGTATGTATCCTTCCTCCAGATTCTGTGACCGGGACCCTTTGGACTCGATGAACCCCTCTTTCATACTTCATATAGGTACCACTATTTTTACCTTTTATCCTTACAACCACTTCCTTGTAACCACCCAAGTCGGACTTACTTTCATCAAGAATTTCTGTTTCCCAACCCTTTGATTCGGCATATCGTAAATACATTCTCAACAAATCCCCTGCGAAAAGTGCCGCTTCTTCACCACCAGTGCCTGCACGAATTTCTAAGAATACGTTTCTATCTCTGAATTCGTCTTCAGGAAGAAGTTGGGCGATTATCTCATTGGCTAACTTCTCTAACTGGCGGTCTATTTTCTCAATTTCAACTTCGCTACCAGGCTCTTCTTTCCAAAGTTCCTTTTCGTCTAGTAGATTAAAATACTCAGTTATCTTTTCGTCAATTTCTTTAAAATTACTATAATCAGCTGATATTTTAATCATTTCTTTCAAATCCAAATTTTCTGTCATTTTTCTTTCAAGCTCATCCAACATCTGTTTAACCCAAGTCCTGATACTTTCCATTAAATTCCTGTCCATCCTATCTTTTTAGCCACCTCCTCTGGATTGCGAGCAAAACCGATTACTGTTTCTTTCGTTATTTCTCCAGTGAAATATGCTTTTAGTAAAGCGTCGTCAAAAAGCACGTTACCAAGCTTTTGAGCAGTTTGCATGATACTTTCTATTTGGTGTATCTTTCCCTCTCTTATGAGATTTTTTACAGCAGCGTTAGCTACAAGAATTTCGGCAATTGGCATCATTCCTATCGTTTTCTTTGGGACAAGTCTTTGATAGATAACGCCAACCAGTGTGTTGGCAAGTTGCAGAGAAACTTGTTTTTGCTGATGTGCAGGAAAAACATCAACGATTCTCTCAGGAGCTGTTGCGGCGGAATTTGTGTGAAGAGTTCCAAGCACAAGATGTCCCGTTTCGGCAGCAGTTAAAGCTAATGATATCGTCTCTAAATCCCTCATTTCACCAACGAGAATTATATCAGGGTCCTGTCTGAGAGCGTATTTGAGACCATCTGCAAATGACTCCGTGTCCCTTCCAACTTCGCGTTGATGGATCAATGAGTTCTTGTTTTCGAAAACGTATTCTATGGGGTCTTCTATTGTAATAATGTGGTAAGCGTATTTAGAGTTAATGTAATCAACCATGGCTGCAAGGGTCGTTGATTTACCACTACCCGTAGGACCTGTTATAATAATTAACCCTGTATCCCTGTCACAAAAATCTCGAATTGTTGTTGGCAGCCCGAGTTCTTCGAAAGTTCTTATACGTTTGGTAATAATTCTTAAGGCAAGTGCAGGGTTACCACGTTCGTAGTAGAGATTTGCCCTAATCCTAACATCTTCGAATCCGAAAGAAAAGTCTACTTCTTTATTATGACTCATGATGTCATGTTCTTCCAAAAGTCGAGTTACAATTTCCTTTACCTCACCATAAGAAAGTGTTGGATAACCTTGCATTTTTGTTAGATAACCGTCCACACGAATTATCGGAGGATTTCCCACAGATATATGAACATCGGTAGCCCTTGCATTTTTTGCTTTACTTATGATTTCATAGATATCAACCATGTGATGCTCACATCCTTTCTTTTAATTTAGTCCGTGAGCAGAATCTTTAACTTCTCCAAAACAGGGTCGTGCTCATCATCCGAAAGCTCTACAACAACTTCTCTGTTCTTGCCTGATTTTTTCTGGTAAAGTAGAGCTATTTGGTCTTTCTTTTCTTTCATTACCTCATAACTGAACTGTTTTGATTTGTCAAAGACAATTCTTACAACATCGTCGAGTTCATAGACTGTCGCAAGCGACAAACCAACAAAAATGGATAAGTCTCCATTGAGTTTTAACTCTTCTAATATTTCTTTTGTTACAAATGTTTGATTTAGTTGAGAGGCGTTTTCTGAAGCAGAATGTTCTACATCTTTCTTATCTGAAGTTGAAAATTCGACAAGTTTTGGAGATTCTCTCGTATTTTCTTCTTGCTTGACGTCACCAGATTGCTCAAGTGGCATTTCTACTCTTGGTTGCATAACTTCTATAACTTCTTCTTTTTCTTGGTTATTTCCTCCGACTTTTCTATCGTGCTCCGTAGGAGTTAACGCTTGCTTCTCATTTGTGACTTGATTGTTGCTGGTTATTCTTTCACCTTTTGCTGAAACTGTCGAGGTTATCTCTAAAGTTGTTGTTCCAATTGCTTTAGTGGATGGCAACGCCAAATTAATTAACAACACTTTTGCTAACAGTAGTTTTTCTTCGGCAAGTTTTAACTCTTTTTGTATTCTATAAATTTCAGAAGCTAATTTAATACCTTGACCGCTTTTCTTTTCCAATAGCTTTTCCATAACTTGTGTCAAAAATGTATCAAAATCTCCTCTTTCGGTGTAAACTTCATCGATAATACTTTCAATACTTTCCAAATTCCCAGTGATTATAGCCTCGATAAATTTATCGATTGTTTCCTCGCTTACTAATCCCAAAGCCTCGTTCACAGTTTCTGCAGTAACTTCACCACCTGAGTACCTCACTACTTGTTCCAGGATGGAAAGTGCATCTCTAAGCCCACCTGCGGCCTTTTTCACTATTTTCTCTAAAGCATCTTCTGTCACGTCGTAACCTTCTTTAATACAAATCTCTCTGAGCCTGTTTTTAATTTCTTCGTTTGATATGTTTCGGAATTCCAAAACCTGGCATCGAGAAATGATAGTTGGAGGTATCTTTTCAGGGTTTGTAGTGGCTAGGATAAAGACAACATGTTCGGGAGGTTCTTCAAGGGTCTTCAAAAGAGCATTGAATGCTTCTTTCGTAAGCATATGAACCTCGTCAATAATATAAACTTTATATTTCCCCATAACTGGTGTGAAATTGACACCATCTCTAATTCTCCTTACTTCGTCAATTCCTCTGTTTGATGCAGCGTCAAGTTCTATAACATCTAAATGCGAACCACTGTCGATTGCTTTACAAGAAACACACTCGTTGCATGGTTCCCCATATTGATTCTTCTCACAATTTAATGATTTTGCAATAATTCTTGCAGTCGTTGTTTTTCCTGTTCCACGAGGACCAGCAAAGATATATGCATGACTAATTCTTCGTTTTTCAAGGGCGTTTTTTAACAACCTCTTGATATGTTCTTGTCCCACTATTTCTGAGAACCTTGTAGGCCTATATTTTCTATACAGCGCTTCCATATGCTCCACCTCTGCTAAACGCTGAAATACTGATGTAAATTTCACAAGATCGATTGGACTTCTTTTTGTATGATTTTAAGCACTGTTTCCAAAGCCTGTTTACCAGGTTCAAGCCATACAGCATTTGGAAACCTTCTAAGGTAAATTATCTGTCTTCTTGCGTAATGGCGAGTATTTCTTTTTATTAAGTGCAAAGCCAATTCTAGACTGTAAATTCCATCCAAGTAGTCGATTATCTCTCTGTAACCTATAGTTTTGAAAGCATCAAGGTTCTTACCGTATTTTTCCACAAGCATCTTTACTTCATCGATAAGTCCGTGTTCTATCATCTTTTCAGCGCGTTGATTTATTCTTTCGTAAAGTTCTTCCCTTTTCGGGTTCAAAACAATAAGAATGAAATCATCGTAATTTGCTTTTTGGGTCTGCAATTCAGAAATTCTTTTACCTGTTTTTAGGTATACCTCTAATGCCCTTATCGTACGCTTCACATCTTGTGGATGTATTCTGGCTGCAGCTTCTGGGTCGAATTCCTCAAGCATCTTTCTTAGAATCCCCGGTTCTTGCTCATTTAGCTTACTGAGTTCTTTCCTAATGTTTTCATCACGAGAGACACCTTCAAAGAAGCCTTTTACTAAGGCATCTATGTATAGACCTGTGCCTCCTACGTATATTGGTATTTTACCAGCTTTTTTAACCTCTTCTTCCTTCTCCTTTGCCATTTTTTGATACAGAAAGGCGTTAAAATACTCGTTTGGTTCGATAATGTCAATCATGTGGTGCTTTACTAACGATAACTGGTATGGATCCGGTTTTGCCGTTCCAATGTCCATGTATTTATATATCTGCCTAGAATCCATGGAGATGACTTCTATCGGTAAGTGTTCTGCGAGCTGGATCGAAAATTCGGTTTTTCCTGAAGCGGTTGGTCCGGAAATTATTATCCTCTTCACCTTAATCCCCCATCTTTTTGAAGAGTCTTCAAAATTTTCTTATTCTGGGTTTGGTGAATAACGTTTAATCAACCTTCAGTTCAATGCTAACATTGTTAGCTTTCATGTCGTTCTTTTCGGTGTATATAACAGCATCTGATGCTGTCATCTTAATACCTTTTTTCGGGTCGTTAATTACCACCGCTCCGTAAAGATAAACTTCTCCTTTCTTTTTGTCATATTCGAACCTGTCAGCCACAGCGGTTATGTCACCTTTTGTAATACTTACCCCGCCTTTTTTAGTTCCACTGTATTTGTCGTTTTCAAGGTCGTAACTTAGGTTGTCCGTAACCACAATTATTTTCTCATTACTTTTCGTATCAATAATAGTGACTGTCGAGTTGGTCAGAACACCCGTTCTGTTATCTAAGTCATAGGTCATTTTATCGGCAACGGCGCTACCACCATCAAATGTGAATTCGACCTTAGTTGGAATTTCTACGATTTTCCACTTGTCTCCAACCTTTTTAACGTACATCTCCGTTGTTCTAAGACTTACCTTATCCTCATCGATATTTACAAAAACACGACCTTTGTAGTAAATAACGTCACTTTTTGGTTCAACATAATCTGCTGAAACCCGCACTGTCTTAGATTTTTTCTGAGTTGCCGTTGTTGAGGTTTGAGAAGTCAAAACTACTACAACGGCAACCAATAAAATAATAATGCCAGCTATCCTAAAAAACCTTTTCATAAGCATCCCTCCGAAGTGTATTAATTTTTCTTTAGATTTCGATATTGCTGATCACAAACACTTTTCTATGAGCTCTTTACCAGCTAAATAAAAACGATTACTGACGTATCTAAAATCCGTAAAAGCGGAACCACTAAGTCTGATACTTACTGTTGCTTTTGCTTTTTCAGTTACACGCTTAATAAGAGAAGATGTCCTGGCAAAGGTAGCCATCAGAAGGAAGTCAGTGGCCCTACGAGGTTCAAAAGGAACATACCAATCAATGTATATTATACCATCACCTTCAGGAATTCCAACGACCCAACTTGAAGAAATATACCCGTCAACAGGAGCAAAATCAATAGGATAAGGAAGAGCATGTATTAAAACTTCTCTTGCATTGCCGTAAAGAATTTCATTCTGTTTTTTATCTAAATTAAAAGCATGTATTTTTATTTTGTCATGCTCTTCAATTTCCACATTTGGAATCCACTTCTCAACAAATTCACTGAGTTTTTGTCTTGATGACTCTAAATCTACCTTTTTCTGCATCTTATACAAAAGCAGAATGTCTTTCCCAATGTCTGGTAAGGAAGGTTTAGAGATACCTTTGAAAAACTTGGAAGCTTCACCCCACATTGTTGAAAGAATGTTGTATGAATTATTTCTTTGATATGTCCATAAAATCAAAGGGATACAAGAAAAACCGCTACAATGTATCTCTAAATCTTCTCTTTCTGTAACCTTCTTTTCCGAAAGAGCATTTAAGAGTCCAATAGCTCCCAAATAATGTGGAATATCACCGCCTAATGAAATTCTCAAACTCATCCTTCACTCTCCTTGCAACAATTAAAGCATTTTTATAAACTTCTTCGTATTTAGCAAAATCCTGCCAGTTAACACTTACGGGATAAAAAAATGTGAAATCCGCTTCACTGAGTTCGTTTTGCACAATGTACGACTCTTTAACTGCATCTACGGTAAGCATGAGTTCCGTATGTGTTGCGTACGGTGGTATTAGTTCTTCAAAAGCGCTAGCTACTATGGTATCAGCCCCGTAGTCTTTTAATTCAAAAGTAGGAATTGGTGATAAAACACCACCATCAAGCATTCGAGCACCCGCAATGTACGTAGGCTCAAACACTCCGGGAACAGTGCAACTTGCTAGAACCGCATCGACAAGATAACCTTCATCTATAACGAAACTCTTCCAAGTTTCAATATCGAAAGCTACGACTAAAAGTTTGGTCTTTATCTCTGAAAATTTTTTCTTACCAAACATTTCTTTGAAAAACTGGTAGAACTCATCCAGGCTGTAAAGAGCATCTTTTATAACCATCTCTAAATTCATTATTGGCTCAGGTTTTGTTCTTTGTTTTTTGAGAAATTTACGAACTGTTTCAGCAAAGACCTTGTAAGCAATTTCTGAACTGCCATGTAATGCATATAACGCACCAACAATAGAACCTGCCGATGAACCTGAAATAACATCAGGTTTGACGTTGCATTCTTCAAAAACTTTCAGTGTTGCGATATGCGAAAATCCCTTTACGCCTCCGGCTTGAAGAGCAAGTCCAACCATAATCACAATTCCTTTCTGGTTATTCTACATTCATTTGAGAAGTACAAGAATTCCTGCGACTATGGCAACTAACAAACTAATGTAAGTTATTGTTCGCATAGTCATCAATTGACTGTTTAAGTTCTCTACTTGCGATGAAAGTTTTTTCAAGTTCTCGTTATTAGTTGTATTAGAAGATTCAAGTTGAGAAACTTTTTGCTCTAAAGAGTCTATCTTTTCCTCAGAATTCTGAGAAATGACAAGTTTGTCTAGAATATATTTTTGCTCCAAGACCACTTGTGAAAGACCATCTTCAAGCTTTTTGAATCTTGCTTCAAGTTGGTCAAATCGGTTGGAAAGTACTTCCAAGTTAGAGAATGTATTGATTATTGTCAAAGCATCCAAGGCTTCTAAACGTTGTAAAAAGTCTTGCCCTTTTCCCAAAACTTCCTCAATAGTTCCAATTCGAGACTTTAATTTCTCAATTTCCGCTAATACCTGATTTCTCAAATCGTTTATATTCGCCAAAGTTAAATTCTGCAAATTCTTAATATCTTCCGAAGTACCTGCTTCTAGTTTGGAAACTTTTTCTGATAGTGAATTAATAGTATTTGTTGCGTGGTTAACCTTTTTTTCTAAATCTGTTGCCCTTGCTTTAAGTTTTTCAATTTCATCACCGTAATACTTAAGTTGAGCGTATTCATTTAGTCTCGCTTCTAAACTATTTATTTGAGCTGTCAATTGCGCTATGTCTTTAGTAAAATCTTTTGATTGGGAAAGTGCTGAAATTTTATTTTCAACAGCAGTAACTCTTTTATTTAGTGCCGAAAGTTCACTCTGTAGTGAGGTAATTGTTTGCTGGTCCTTTGAAGAATCAGTACTTTTATTTTCAAGGTTCGTAACTTTACTTTCAACTGCTAAAAGCCTTCTTTTTAAATCATTCAATTCACTTTGTAAAGCCGAAGCACTTTGAAACTGACTGGAAGGAATACTAGATATCTGCCTTTCCAATGTAGTAATCCTTGATTCAAGCTTTACCAAATCATCAGATTTGGTACTTTGTAAACTTGTTAAATTATATCTATCTATAATTGCATACAAATAGCGTGCAAGGTCCAATTTCGTTATAAGCAAAGAAGGTTTAAAGTTTCCATTGGCATCTACATCCATAATCCTTTGTTCTACAAGGAAATTCACAGCTTTATATTCAGCTGCGGATGGAGAAAGGTCTTTTATTGTGGCAGAAAAAACATAGATGCTAATGGAAATTAGGAAAAGAGGGATGATACCTCGATATTTTAACAACCGATAGAAAACATAACTCATGCCCTTCACCTCACGTTGTGGTCTGGAAATGATATTTCAAAACGATTGGCGAAATTCGTTGAGCTGTCCTTGCTTTGCATCAACAATTTGTTCGTTAACCTTTAAACCATTTCGTACAAAAGTTAACTTGTGCTTACCTGCTGATGTGACAAAGAAATATATCGGGGTATTCCCTATAAATTCATCATCCCAGTAAACTTCACAGACATCTTTTGAATATACATTCACCAAAACCCTGTCCTCAGTGTCAATCACTGTGGGCCCTTCCACTTGTATCCTTTCTTCGCTCTTAGCTCTTCTATTGTCGAAAACGAGAATATTAGTGCCTGACGCCACCTGTAAAATCGTGGGTCCTTTGAATATCGTAGTTCCTACCATGCAAATCATATCTTTACTTATCAAGATAGGAACGGTCTTAGGCAGGTTTTTAAGACTTCCATCGCTGAAACCATACCACACTATATTTCCCGCATTATCTTTTATCGTCGTAAACCACGGTTTGACAACCACTCTGTCCCTTACATATCCATCATACTCAATAACATAGTTGTTGTTAACTGTTCTTTGGCTTACCTCCAATTTAGGTTTCAGATTATAGAAAATCTTCGTGTCTTTCCTTAACTCAACCTTTGTTTCATAATCTTCATAGTTTTGGGAGAATATTCGAATATCATAACTATTCTCCGGTAGTACTATCGTTGTTGGAAGTTTCCAAATTTGACCTGATATCCAAGCATAAGCTCCAGCAGGGCTTCCATCAATTATCAATTTAAACATCTGGGTAGAGTCGACTTTGTACACATATTCATCAAGAAACGGTACCTCAATTTCTTGAATGCTCTTCAAAAAGATATTTGGTAAATAAAGTTTGTATTTACCCGGCTCTACCTCTATCGTTGAAGGTAAGTTTATTAGCATGCCGCCTAAGATAGCATTGTCGATGTTTTTTTCAGAAACCAATTTCAATGTTACCGTTCTTTTCAGTGTTATTTCCAAATCTTTTTCTTCATACGGGTTGATTTCGACTCTGAGAGTTTTGGTAGCATATCCCGGAGCTTCTGCTTTAATTTCGTGAACCCCAGAATTTATCTGAAGTCTTGCGGTACCGTTGAAAGTATCAACCTCAACCAATTGACCATTGACAAAAACCCGTGCATTTTTCGGAGTTACTTTTAGATTCAAGAATGATGGCAATGAGAGTTCTACGGTTACAGTCGCATCGTCTGTAAGAGTTTTTTCAAACGGCACAAAACCGGGTTTTACAACCTTGAGAGTTCCTGGAAACTCTGCGTTGAAACTTATGGAGTCTTTTTGCACAACCCCTACAAATTTGTCATTGTAGTAAACCATACTTCCTTTAGGTGCGTAAACTGTTAGCGAGAAAGCAAGGTCTGAAAATAATGCTATTAGTAGAAAAGCAAGCTTCAACAAACTTCCAAGTTTCATATTTTCTCTCAACGAGATTCGCCCCTTATTAGAACTTAGAATTTCGGAATCTCAGATTATTTAGAACTTATAACCTCGTAAAGAGCGTCTAAAGCCTCATGAATTAGCTTTGTCTTATCCTCAGATATTTGCGTGATAACCTCTTCAATGTATTTGACTCGCATCTCTATAACAGCTTTTATCACTCGTTCGCCAAGAGGTGTTATTTCTACCTTAAAAACTCTTCTATCCGTTTCATCTCTTCTTCGATTTAAAAATCCATCCCTCACAAGCCTCATAACAAGGCCGCTAGTTGTACTTTTTGCAATACCTAAAGATTGACTCAATTTCGTCATCGTCTGGGGACCGTTGAAATAGACCCTTTGGAGTAAGTCAAATTGTGCTGCAGTAATGCTGTAGTTCTTCAGAGCCTCACGACCGTGTACTCGTATTCTAAAACATATGGTCCTTAGCAATTGTTCTAAGTGTGCAGGCAACCCGTTTTTCAAATCGCTCTCTGAATAAGTTATTTCTCCGAACATCGAACCACCTCAGTTTTTCACAACTCTTCCATAAGAACTTTGAATGCGAGATAAGTTTCGTAAAGGTCCGCTTTTGAAACTAGTTCGAAGGGAGCGTGCATGCTCATTAACCCAGGTCCTATATCAATTGTATCAAATCCTTCTTTTGCAAGGAACTTTGCAACAGTTCCGCCACCACCAACGTCAACTTTACCCAAGAGGCTAACCTGCCAAGAGATACCATTTCGATTGAGTATAGCTCTTACTTTGCCAACCAGTTCAGCATGTGCTTCACTTGCCCCACCTTTTCCACCTCTGCCAGTGTATTTTACTATAGCAACACCGTAACCTGATTTAGCAACATTGAGCTTATCATGAACATCCGGATAAGATGGGTCAAAAAGGGCGGTTACATCAGCTGATAGAACTGTTGACTTATCAATAATCTCATCTAGCAATTGTTCGGTATCATTAAATCCCTTAACAGAAAGCATCTTTCTCAAAAATGCTCTGTAAAATCTTGCTTGAGCTCCTGCATCACCTTCGCTACCGATTTCTTCCCTGTCAAACAAAATAACACCTATAGCTTTACTTTTTGGTTGTGCGTTCAGTAATGCCATAACACCCTCAAAAGCGCATATTCTATCATCGTGACCATATGCACCAATAAAACTGCTATCTATGCCCACATCCCGTGGTTTCAAAGCGGGAACAAGCTCTAAGTCAGCGCTTATGAAGTCTTCTTCTTCAATGTTATACTTCTCTTTCAAAAGCTTCAGGATGTATTTCTTAACCGGTTCTTTTTCTTCACCTTCTAAAGGTATAGAACCAAGTATGACGTTCATTTTCTCTGCTTTGAACTGTTCACTTACCTTTTTGTCTTCTTTATCCAGATGAGGGAGCAAATCGGGAAGAACAAGAACTGGGTCTTTGTCTTCACAGCCTATGCACACTTTAATTTTTTCGCCGTTTTCTTTTACAACAACACCTACAAGTGCCAGGGGTAAACTCAACCATTGATATTTCTTAACGCCACCATAATAATGGGTCTTCGCAAGTGCTATCCCTGAATCTTCATACAATGGGTTTGGTCTCAAATCAATTCTTGGAGCATCGACATGTGCTGCAACAAAATTAATACCGTTCAGTATTTCTCCGTTAACTGCAACCAGCGATTTTTCCCTATTTATGTAGAAAACTTTATTTTCCTTTCCTGTGTATTTTTCGAGAGGAATGTATCCATTTTCCAAAAGTATTTTTTCAAAATATTCGATAGCTAACCGCTCAGTTTTAGCATAATCAATAAATTCCTTGTACCTATCGGAAAAATGTTCAATCTCTTCCCTTGTTCGTTTTCTCCATACTAGTTCATTCAGTCCCATTTTCAGCCACCTCCAGGTTTTTTAGGATTTATATAATTTACCAGATTTCGACCTCTGTTTCTAGTTCCACGCCGTAATATTCTTTAACTTTGCCTTTGATAAAGTTAATCAATTTCAAAACATCTGAGGCTTTTGCATTTCCCCTATTAATTATAAACCCGGCGTGTTTTTCGGAAACTTGTGCACCACCTATTTGATAACCCTTCAAACCAAGAGATTCTATAGCTGTCCCAACGTAAAAATCAGGCCTCGGTCTTTTAAAAACGCTACCAGCACTAGGATATTCTAACGGTTGCTTCTCGTAACGTTTTCGCATGGTATCAATCATTATTTCACGGATACTTTCCTTGTTACCTTTTGCTAGTTTTAAAACTGCTGAGATTATTATCAGAGATTTTTCGTGTTTGAATATACTATCTCTGTAACCAAATTGTGCCTCAGAAGGACTTATGGTTATAACATTTTTTCCATCAAACACTTTGAGACTAACAACGTTTTGAGCCATTTCCCAACCATAACAACCTGCGTTCATGTAGACAGCTCCACCAACACTACCTGGCAAACCAAAAGCCCTTTCCAAACCTGAAAGTGAATGTTCAAGTGCTATTAAACAAAGGGTCTTGAATGACATTCCAGCTGATACGTTAATCAATTCGTCGTGAATTTCTATGGAGTCTATTCTTTCCGTCGAGATAACTGCAAAATCCTTTTCGTCATCTGTTGGAATTATATTCGTTCCCTTACCAATTATTCTGAAAGGGACCTCATATTCTTTGAGAAGCCTTAACGTATCTAAAAACCCTTCCATTGAACTTGGAATTATGAAGAGTGGAACACTTCCACCAAGCCTAAAACTAACATGATGTGAAAGCTGTTCGTTAAAAAACAGATCACATCCTAAATCCCAAAGTTTTTCAACCAACCTCCTGTTAAAGCCCCTGATTTGTTCGCTAAGTGCATCATGCGTGTAATCCACCGCTCATTCCCTCCGTATAAACAACAATTTTGTCTTTCCCTGTGTTCTTAGCATGGTATAGTGCAATATCCGCTTTTTGTATCAACTCTTCGGAATCGTTGACCTTGCATGCAGGATAAACCGCTATTCCATAACTAAGGGTAATGTTAAATGGGAATTTGTTCAAATCCCTAGTTAATCTTCTCAATCTTTCAACAACAGTCTTTGCTTCTTCCTCACCCGTTGACGGGAAGAGTAAAACGAATTCCTCGCCACCAAAACGTCCTACAACATCTGTTGAACGCACGTTGTCTCTCAATATTCTTGCCACTTCCTTTAAGACTGCGTCACCTGTAAGGTGACCATATGTATCGTTTATCCTCTTGAAATTGTCGATATCGCACATAACAACACTTAATTCCCCTTGCTCAGATTGAGCTTTTTCAAAGTAATGTTGCAACACTTCGCTGAAATGATACCTCGTATAGAGTTTTGTGAGAGGGTCTATTAAGCTTCTTAGCCATGTTAGTGTTCCCTTCATAACTGCTACGAAACTATACTCAAGTAATTGTAAGATTGGTAAAAGCTCATTCTTGTATTCTTCAGGAAATCGAACATTTTGGTTTGAAAGCCAAAGTTCATACGTTGCGTTCTTGTCAATTTTATCGTTAACGTATAGCTCCAATGGAGCCACACTTAAAGTCTCTCTAACTGGTTTTTCTCTGTCTGCTGTTCCCAAGCTCGTTTCGAATGTTTTATCTAGAACCTTATCGTAAAGCCTAAGCAAAAGGCTTCTAGCTGGTATCAGCGACAAAACTTTCGCGGCAAAGTAATTTAAAAGTTTCTCCGGCTCTGTTTTCGGGTCAATTGCTTTTAAACTGGAGAGCAAATCATATGAAAGCGTGCTCAGTTGTTTTGAATGCTTTTCTTTTTCGTCTTTTTCTAATTCGACTCCGTAGAGTTCACATAACATTCTAGCAGCATTTTCAAGTCCTATGTCTTTATAAATAGTTATCGCCTTAGAATAGTATGACTTTGATTTGTATTCATTACCGAGGGCTTTATAGTAATGACCAAATCCTTCGTACACCATTGCCAAGGATAACAAAGCTCCATCAAGCACGTAGTTCGTTTCGAGATACTCAAGTTCCTCTTTGAATAATTCAGGAACAGTTCTTGCCAATTCGTTTCCCAAAACTGCTACTATTTCTTCCCTGAAATACCTAGAACCAGCATCTCTATACTTTTTCCATTTTATTGCAAACTCCTCTGTTCCGACTGCAGAAATGACCTCGACAATCTCCTTTGTGTTTTCATCATACTCCTCGCTACTCAAGACACTTTGTTTGTACTCCATTGCTTTAGGAAGGTTTCTTGTTATAAAGTGAACAGCAAAAATGTCGAATGAACTATCCACCCCGTAACGTTCTTTTATACGCTCAATATGTTGAAGAGCTTCTTCAACTTCGAAATTATAACTATGATAATAAGCCTCTAGTGTTTGTGCAAAGATTATCTCATTTCTTAAGTTTAACATTTCAAGTTTTGGTTCTAATTCAGCAATACCAGATATGAATTCTCCTATCTTACCTGCATAAAGTGCGTGGGAAAGTATGTTTAACCTTGATAAATAGCTTCGAGCAGGCAACCCAATGTTTTCAGCAGCCTTTACTGCTCGTTCAAGGTACTGCATAGAAATAGTGGTGTTTGTAATCTCAACAGCAATGTTGTTATAAATCGATGGGAGTTTATGTGCAACATTGCAATCAAGTGCTAGCTTTTCAGCCTTTCTTAAGTACTCTAAAGCCTTTGATGGGTTCGAACGAGCTATAACCGACATAAATATGTAAATGTCAATAAGAAGCCTCACGTGCAACGGGTTGTTTTCGTCAAGTTGTTCCATTATTCGTTTTGCTCTTTCGTAATAATCTTTTCTTCCAGGAGCTTGTCCCACTTCGGACCGTAATAGTAAAAACTCACGCTTCAAATTACCAAACGGTCCAAGCTCGACGTGCGAATTTTTGAGAAGTTCTACTGCGTTCTTGTAGTCGTAAACTAAGTAGTATTTGAACGATTTCAGATAGACGTATATCTTTTTATCCGGAATGTCCAAGTCTCTTATATAGTTTTCGTCTTCTGTTCGTTCAGCAAGTTCGAGTAGGAATTTATAATAAGCGTAAGACTCTCGATTTTTAAGAATTTTTCTCGCTTTTTGTAGCACAGCGTATATAACTGATGGAGATGCGTAAAAATTTAGAAGCTCCATTGCGTACTTTAGATAAGCAACAGCAGCTGACACTTCATTTCCTGATGATTCCAAATGCCAAGCCCTCTTCTCATAGTCAGCCAAAGAAGATGCCAATTTTTTATGGAGTTCTAACCTTTCCTCTTCAACAATCGATTCGTACAGTATTTCCCAATACTGTTTGAGTGTGAAGCGGATTATATTGTATTCTCTGTAAAGTATCCCATCTTCTAGAAGCTTTGTCAAATCTATATTTTCACCCAATAACTTTTCCAAGGTTTCTACTTCTACCAGGTTAAACTTTTGCCCGAGAACTGAAAGATATTTCGCGTTTGAGTTCTTGAATTTTTCTACTCTCTCGACAAAAATAGATTCAACCCTAACTTCTTCAAGTCTTTCCGCATCGAAAACAAATCCTTCGTGCTCTTTTCTTAGTACATCTTGTTCGTAAAGGTATCTAAGGTATTCAACTATAAGCCCTGGTAAGCCTCCACTGGCAGCATAGAGCCAATCAACGAGGATGTCTTGATTTTGTATTTTTAAGAAAGACGAGTCTAAAAGCCTTTTTATTGTATGTTTGTCAAACGCTTTTAATTCAACACGAAGATGGAAGTCTTCCGAGTCCTCAACAGAGAAAGCAAGAATTTTTATTCTCCCAGTACTGTCAAAGCTTGCAAGTCTTCTTAAGAATGATTTCAGTCGTTCATCTGCTTCTTGATAGTCATCAACGAATATAACCACGTTATCAAGATGCGTCAAAGCTTGAACCACATCTATGCTCACTGTGTCTGTAGTGCAAACGTTTTCCAGACAATAAGATAAACTCGAAACCAGCTTCTCTGATACTTTGTCTGAACAAACTTGCAATGTTTGTGCAATTAAATCAGATCCACTGGTAACGTGCAAAAAAGGTATTCCTTTTTGCCTGAAGTTACTCTGCAAATTCTCAATCATGGTAGTTTTACCTATCCGTTGTGGACCTATAACACCTATAAAGCCTTGCCCTGGCAGTGGTCGTAGAACAAGTTCTACTATTTGGTTCTCCTCTTCTCTGTGAATTCTTCTTATAGTCAGAATCTTCTTGGAACCAAACACATTCTGAAAAGGAATCTCCTCCACATAGTCTCTCTGACTTGGCTCCTCAACTATCATACGCTGAACAATTCTTTTGAGCTCTTCATTGCTAGTCAAATCGTGGATTATTTTGCCAAAGACATAGATTGTTGATTTGTCTGTTATTTCTTTTCTGAAGTATTCGGGAGCAGCAAACACTTTTCCAGTTTTTGCCATACTTTCAACATGTTCAAAAGATTGTATCAACGGCAGAAATATCCTAATTTCATCGTTAACAATAACTAAGTCATCTAGCCCCATGTAAGGAACAAAGAGACCAGGAATATGTAAGACTGTCTTCATAATAGAAAGCAACTGTGGAAGGAGTTTCTCAACATGTTCACGTCCGTACCTGCTAATAGAATCATACGAAGGAATATCATATACAAGAATATCTCGTTCGCCCTCTTCAAAATAAAAGATTTCAGGAACTATAAGCCCGTAAACGTTGCGAGCTAGTCCTGAACGCAGAATAGCATCTGCCTTACTTTTAATCAAGCTTTTTTCTACGAATTTCGCTACTTTTTTGTAACCCTGAATTTCAACGATATAATCACTGCTCCAGTAGGTATCACCAATGTATTCGAGTATTTCCAACCTATACCACGCCTCCCGCTAAATTTAAACTAAAAACTTTCAACAAGCTCTTAGGAAAAACAGACTCTGTTTTTCCCGGTCTCTTTAGCAATGTACAATCTATTATCTGCAAGTCCTATCAGCTCAGTTATGTTCTGTTTCTCAAAAGAAGATGCAATTCCAAAACTAATCGTTACTTGAAACCCGAAAATATCATAGGAAGTCTTTTCTATTGCCCTTCGAACGCCTTCACATATTTCAACACACCTTGCTTTGTCTACTTTCATCGCACCAACGAATTCTTCACCTCCGTATCTTGCAACAATCCCGTTCTCTCCAATGTCATCTTTCAAAATAGTAGCAATATTTTTCAGCACCATATCACCAGTCAAATGACCGTAAGTATCATTAATTTTCTTGAAATTGTCTATATCCGCTATAAAGACAGTTACTTCTTTTTCCTTTCGTGAAACAGCGGGTTCTTCCATGTATTCTTGAAGAATTTCCAAAAATCTCCATCTGTTGTATAGCCCTGTCAAAACATCCCTCGTTGCCCTTTCTCTATATATTATGCCTCTTACTTGACTTGCAAATAACTCATCCAACAAAGTTATCTTATCCCATATATCCTTTTTCTCTTCTTCCGACAACACTGAACGGTTGCTTGAGAAGAATATTAGATAATCGCTATCCTTGTCTATATTATCCTTGATATGCACCTCGAGAGGGTCAAATGTAACAATGCTTTTCTTTTCATCAGATGTCGCAATGCCTATAGATGCTCTTAGATTCGTCTTTTTATCCCTCACTGATACAAAAACATGATTGGGCTCGAAAAGATTAATCAATATATTTGAAAGTATCATTAGAAATTCATCCAAACCTGTCTTTTGGTCGATTGATTTTAATATCTCGAGTGTATCAACTATCTCGTTTTCCACTGCATTTCTTTGGAAATCAACAAACAAAATATCCTTCAAAGGCTGCTCAAAGTCTTTTTCAATTTCCAAATCAAAAACAATCCTTGCGATTCTTAGCTTTACTAAATCGCGTTTGATCTCATTTTGAATTAGCTCATAATATTTTTGCTTAGCCAGAAGTATGTAAAGCAAAGAGAGTTTTGTCATTTCCGAAGTATAGAAACTGTCCCATTTGTCAAGCTCATCAGCCAATCTCTCTTTGTCGACCTTGTAGATTTGCTCTACAAATAGGTATAAAATCTCTTCTCTCAGCAAAGTGTAATTCGATGTAATATAATCATTCCACGCTCTAAAGAATTCCTCATCATCCTTAGCCATTATCATTGCGGTGAAATATTCAAAGGCTCTTGCATGAATTGCTGGATCGTCGTGGTGTTTTTGGATCAATTCTTTTGCATTTTCTCTATTCCCGCAAAGCATTTCATGGAGAATCAATCCTCGCAAAGAGTGATGAGGTAACTTTTTCTCAGATTCAATTTCAAAAGCTTTCTTAAAGTATCTTAAACCTTCTTCGTAACGCTGCAGATATGAATAAACCATACCATGGAGTCTGTACAAGAAGGATAAATCAGAATAACTTAAGTAATCTTTGTGAGAGTTTTCTAACAAGGAAAACTCGGTAAATAGTTCTTTGAACTTTCCAAAATAAAGTAACTCATGTGCCAGGTTAAGCCTCTGGGTCAAACTGCGGCGCGTGTACCCAATTTCACCCACTATTTTTATGGCTTCTTTGAAATACACTATGGAGAGTAGGTATCCATGGTACGCTATACCAAATGAGTTATATATGCTTACTAAAAGATGTTTCAAACTGTACTGATTAGCAATCTCCAGTGCTTGGTTTAAAAACACTGTAGCTTTCTTCCTATTCGTGTATACCAAAGCATTGCCAATTAACCATAACCATTCCGCCTTTAACTCGGCCCATTTTTCGTTCCAAATTTTAATCTTTTGAATTTCTTCAACGTCAGGACCAGTATCTGATAGTTTATCGTAATACGACAAGTATGCTCTTTCCTTGATAAAAGATAGTTTTAATGACTTGTATTTTGTTAGTTCGAAGGACCTCAAAATATCGTCAATATAAGAAACACAGTCTAAATACTTTTCTTCAACGAATAGTTCAAGTGCTTTCAGGTAAGTAAAAATTCTTTTTTCTGGAAGCTGTATGCTTTTAAAATTTAAACTAATTCCTGCTCGATTTTCAAGTTCAAGTCTCAACTTGTGGAATGCATATGATTCTTCTTTACAATTTTTCTTTAAGATTTCGTAAGCTTCGTATAAAGTATCCGACAGAAAAGAAGGAGAAAATGTGTATTTTTCCAATCCTATCTTCACAAACCTAAGATAAGTAACTGCTGCAGATAGTTCCCTACCAGCCCGCAGGTAGTGAAAAGCAGCTTTAAGCGCGTATTGATTATATGGACTAATGTGTCTACTGTACTCTTTTGCCATCATCTCATGAATTAGTTTTAATTGCGCGTCATCTTCTATTCGAGATGTCAAATCGTGATCAACTATGTACTCACCATCGTCCGACCTTACTAATTGTTCTTCTATGAGTTTTCTTAGCATACTTTCTCCATCTTTGCCTGTTACTGAACTGAATATCATCAGGTCTTGCCTATCAAATTCCTTCCCTAAGGTTTTTATCAACAGCAAGTCTTCCGCCACACGTGAAAGTTTTGCTTCAATATCTTTGTCAGATAACTTCTTCCCTGGTATTTCAATAATGAATTTTTTATCCGGTTGCTTTGATTTGTAAGTCAAAACCACCGTTTTAATTTCAGAATTCTTCAAAATCTCTAAGAATCGTCTTACAAGGTAATGCGGTTCGTCAACATCTTTGACAATCAGTGTTATCCTCCCGAATCTCTTGAAAATATTAATTAGTTCACCAACCGTTGTGTCAAATTTGCAAACTGAATATAAGCACTTCACCAAGCCTGAGAATTCTTCTTGCGTTAATTCATTCCTTTTTTTCAAAAGCAACTGTCTTACAACGTTTGTAAAATCATCGCCTATATAAAATATCGTCTCATTTTTTTCTGTAAAGTGGTAATCAATTCTTGCGATGTAATCCTTAAATAAACGATAGTATCCTTCAGTATCAATTTGGACCACTGTGTAGTTTTTCTCAGCAATTGTGATTTCTGAAATTATCCTGTAAAGTGTGTCATCACTTAACATATCTTTTTCTAAATCAACAACGGTAATGCTACTGTTCTTAAGTTTTGAAACTATACTTGCTTTTTCTCCGTTTTCATCGAAAAGTTCAATAATCTCAGCCAAAATCCGCATTGTTGAATTTTTATCGTAGATGCCATTTTTAAGATACTCTTCGTCAACAAAAACACAGTTAAAACCATCTGATGATTTCACCATTTTGGAGCTATCCAATAACTGTTTGTAAAATTCCGAACTAAAGATTAAGGGAGGTCTAAAGAAAAATTCTCCTGCGTATGTGTAGATATCGAACAAGCTTATAGCAGGAAACGGAGGGATATTACCAAGCAAGACAAACTTTGCAATTCTTAAGATTGATTCTATGAGTCTCTTTCGTTCCTCGTAAGATAGCGAGACTAATTCACCAGATGAGGTTACAATATGCTTCTCACCTGAGTATCTGAAGAATACTGAGATATTTTTATCTGCACGTTCTACTCTAACAGGGAGCAAAAATCTCTTAGAAAATGTGTAACTGTTTAAATGGACTACAAAGTCGTGAAAGTTGTTAACAAAACCGCTGTCAAAAGTCCATTTTAAGTCCCTTCCGTCGTCTGTTTCGGTAATCTCTTCTTTACAAAGTAAATCTCTAATGAGTGCCAGGTTGCAGTTTAAACGCGTAGTTATCCCCCCTGGAAATTAAGAAAAGCGATATCAACAAAGACTTAAAGCTATTTTGTCTTGTTGGTAATGTTGGGCATCTAAATATTCTAAATATTCTTAACAGCCTCTAATTGTGTGCTAAACATCAATTTAGCTTCTCTAACAACTTGTTCTACGATAACGGATAATTCTCCTTTCAGCGTACATCCTGCGGCTCTTGGATGTCCACCGCCGCCTAAAAGAACTGCAAGCTTACTGCAGTCAAACCAATCCTTGGAGCGGAAGCTTATATGTACCTCATTCTTTTCATATTCAGAAAAGAAAATTGCAAGTTCTACGCCCTGTATTGAACGTAATTCCCCAACAAAGCCACCACTGTCATCTTCCGTGCAGTTGTTTGATTCGTAATCTTTTTTCGAAAGGTAAGAATAGACTATCTTTCCATCGTTTTCTGTGCAAATATGCTCCACCATCGTCGACAGTAGTTTAAACTGTTCGATTCTCTTATTTTCAAAAATCCTCGAAACTAAATATGCTTTTCCGCCCATAGAAACAAGTTTTGTCGCATCCGAAAAGACAATTTCGTCTGCGTTGGAGTACCTGAAAAAGCCTGTGTCCGTGGCTATTCCCATAAGATTGATTGTAGCAAGTCTTTCATCGTATGATACACCAAGTTCAGTGTTAATTCTGAGAATCATCTGAGCCGTAGAACCAAACTTTGTATCAACCCAATTCAGAGTTCCAAAAAGTGTATTTGTACCATGATGGTCCACTACAGCCGTTGTTACTTTCCCAAGAAACTCTTGAAACCGTCCAATTCTATCAGGACTTGATGCATCAACGATTAGCATAAAATCTGGTTCAAAACCGCTGTTAACCACTTCGTCGTAACCTTTAATAAGATTCGTCTCATCAAACTCGTAAAAATACCAAGGAATTCTCCAGTCGATACATGCCACAACTTCCTTGCCTAGTTTTTGAAGCCCTAACGTAGCACTCAGAACTGAGCTTATATCATCGCCATCAGGCATTATATGCCCAACAACTAAAATTTTTTTAGCAAGATTAAGTTCGCCTACTATCGAAAGGAAATCGCGATTCATTCGAGCACCTCCAATGCTTTCTTGATTACTTCTGTGAATCTTTCTTTCACCTTGTTAGCAACCTCAACAACTTCCTCATGCGACAAAGGCTGGTCAAGTATACCGGCTGCCATATTTGTGGCACAAGAGAATACTAAAACCTTTATACCGGCGTGTGCACAAGCGATTACTTCTGGAACTGTCGACATTCCTACTAAGTCAGCACCGAGTTTTCTAAAAGCTCTTATTTCCGCCGGTGTCTCATAAGTAGGACCGGTTACAGCTAGATAGACTCCCTCGTTCATGTCTTGAAAGACGCTCTTTACTTTTTCCATCCATGTTCTGTCAAAAACTCCAAGCATGTCTGGAAACCTTGGACCTATATCTTCATCATTTGGACCTCTCAGAGGATTTCGGAACATAAGGTTTATAACATCCTTAACTAAAACTATGTCACCTGGCTTGTAACTTGTATTAATTGCACCTGCAGCGTTTGTGATGAGCATTCGCTCTATTCCGAGCAGTTTTAATGTGTGTATAACAACCTTTATATCACTTGGATTCCATCCTTCGTATATATGAAATCTTCCATTCAAAACAACAACCTCTTTACCGAAGAGTTCACCAAAAATTAGTTTTCCCTCATGCCCAGGTGCTGTAGAATAAGGAAAACTAGGTATGTCTTTATAACTTATATGTGTAGCGTTCTTTACCCCATTAGCCAAAAAACCCAATCCGGAGCCAAGTATGAGTGCTACCTTGGGTTTTGAAGAAATTTTTGAAGCTATATACTTATATGCTTCTTTAACCCGCTTATCCACGAAAATCCCTCCTAAAGAGCTCTTTGCATTATCTCATTCTTGTTTTAAAATTGAGTTGTAGTTCTCGTTTTTGATTTTATTATACCACAAGTTCTTCAAAACCAAAGCCAAAAAACTATGAAGATTGAAAGGGGGAACAGTATGATAAAACCAGCAGCAAGGTATCCGCGTTTGATAATAAATCTTTCCGCCATAACAGAGAATGCTTCAAAAGTTGCACAATTTTGCCATTCAAGGGGCATAGAACTTGTTGGTGTGACGAAACTTTCGCTTGGAAATCCAGCGATTGCAAAGGTAATGAAATCTGCAGGCGTCGATAAAATTGGAGAATCTCGACTGAAGAATATTATAAATCTTTATCAAAATGGTGTCCCAAGTCCCTTCCAGTTGCTAAGGATTCCTATGCTCTCAGAAATCCCTCAAGCTGTGCGTTTGGTTGATGAATTCTTGGTTTCTATGCCTGAAGCTGCTTTTGAGATTGATAAACAAGCGGGCGAATTGGATAAAAACGTTAGCATTATCTACATGATAGATGTTGGAGATTTAAGAGAAGGTGTCTGGTTTGAACACGCAGTTGATGAGATTCTTTCAGTTGCAGTGAAACTAAAACACGCCATTTTAAGAGGAATAGGAACAAACGTTGGATGTTACGGTGGAGTCTTACCAACAAAAGAAAATATGACCATGCTTGTAGAAATTGGGAAAGAACTAGAATCTAAACTTGGATACGAGTTGGTAATTAGCGGTGGAAGTACAGTTACGCTCGCTCTTTTGGAAAATGGTGCGTTACCAGAAGGGATTAATCAATTCAGGGTAGGCGAAGGCATAATACTTGGAACCGATGCTACGGGAGATAGGGATATTCCATATCTAAGACAAGACACAGTAATTCTGGAGGCAGAAGTTATAGAAGTAGATTACAAACCGTCCGTTCCCGTTGGAGAGCTCGGGAAAGATGCATTTGGAAGGACACCACACTTTGAAGACAAAGGATACAGAAAAAGAATTATACTTGCTGTAGGCGAGCAGGATGTGAAACCTGACGGATTAATACCTCTTGAAAAAGGTTTACACGTTCTTCACGCATCAAGTGACCACTTGATAGTAGATACAACAGAAAGTACTGAAACATTTAAATTAGGAGACATAGTTCGTTTCAGAATGAGCTATGGCTGCGCATTGAGGGCCTTCACAAGTCCGTATGTGGAAAAAGTATTCACCGAAGATTAATAATGTTTTCCTTTAGTGCATTTCTAACCTTGTCTCTTCTTTCAACGTAAATTTCTTCACCGGTGAATGGGTCAAAGCCTGTGTAATATATCGTTGTACTTAGTGTGCCAGGAGTAGGCGTGAATATCTGCACTTGCTGAGGAACATATCCAAGGTGCTTTTTTATGAATTCCCTTAGGTAAATGTTTTCCTTTTCACCCTCCCCAGGGTGGGCGACTATAAAATAACCAATAACGTATTTCTTCTGACCTTTCCTTTTTGCTGCTGCTTCGAACCTTTTTTTGAACTCTAGGAATTGTTCGGCAGAAGGTTTTCGCATAATTTTTAGAACATATGGATGAGCATGTTCTGGTGCTAATTTAAGTTGTCCGGATGTAAAATCAACCAGAGAAGATATTGTGTAATCTGCGTTTTTTGAAGCAAGAATCAAATCATGTCTTATACCAGAGCCTACGAATACATGTTTTACCCCTGGGACACTCTTGACTTTTTTCAAAAGTTCAATGAATTCAGCAGCTGCATCATTTTTAGTTTCGCCTGTCAAGGATAACTTACAAACGTTTGGTGTTAAACAATTTCTAAGACATTGCCCTTTGGTATTCCTAACCGGGCAAACCAAACCAAACATATTTGCAGTCGGACCACCAACATCAACAATAGTTCCGTGAAACTCGGGCATTTTGGTTAGAATCCTGACCTCTTCAATTATTGAATCAACTGAGCGTGAAACAACATGCGTTGTTTGGTGATTCGTAATCGCACAGAACGAACAATTCCCAAAGCAACCTCTCACCGCTGTGATGGAAAACCTTACAGTTTCTATAGCTTTTACCGGTCCTTTAGCAAGATAGTAAGGATGAACTCTCCTGGTGTATGGTAGCAAATAAAGCTCATCTAACTCATCTTGTGTTAAGGGCAAAGCTGGGGGATACTGGATAACGTATCGACTGTCGTGCTTTTGAACCAGAATTACCTTTTTCAAAGGTTCGGTATTTTCGACCATTATCCTATAAGCTTCTGCATACTTTCGCTTGTCATTTGCAACCTCTTCATACGATGGGAGATGAATGATATTGAACTGTTCTTCCAAGTTTAAACCTTCCATTGAGCTCTTCCATATTACGGTTCCCAAAATACCATCGAGGCTCTTTCCAGAAGCTATCTTTTCAGCTATCTTTAAGATAGCGCGTTCACCCATTCCGTAGACTAAGATATCTGCCTTTGAATCCAGAAGTATCGACTTTCTTACCTTATCACTCCACCAATCATAATGTGCAAATCTTCTTAGACTTGCCTCGATACCACCAATCACAATCTTGACATCCTTGAACGTTTGTTTAATCCAGTTTACGTACTGTATGACTGCTCTATCTGGGCGTTTGTTATTAATACCACCTGGAGTGTAATCATCACTTTTTCTTTTCTTGCGGGATGCTGTGTAATTTGCAACCATTGAGTCTACATTCCCTGATGTAACACCAAAGAATAAATTAGGTTTTCCAAGCCTTTTTATATCCTCTGGACCTTCCGGTTGCGCTATTATTCCTACCTTATAACCTCTCGCCTCCAAAAGCCTTCCAAGTAAAGCAACACCAAAAGACGGGTGATCCACATAGGCATCACCCGTCACTAGGATAACATCTAAACTTTTTAAATTTCGCAGTTTTATTTCTTCCTCTGTCGTTGGTAAAAACATCTTTAAGTCAGAATTTTTCATATATTCTCGTATTTCTTTCTTTCCCATTCAGTAACGGTAGTTGAATATTCCCACCATTCTCGCTCTTTCAATTTTAAGAACTTTTCCCAAATATGTTCGCCAAGGACTTCTCTAACAAGCTTGCTATTTTCCGCCTCGTTTAGTGCTTCTTTTAAATTCGCGGGTAGTCTGTAAATACCACGTTTTTGCTTTTCACTTTCGGACATCTGATAAATGTTTTCCTCAACTGCCGCGGGCGGTTCTATTTTTTTCTCAATTCCGTCCAAACCAGCCGCAAGAATTACAGCAAATGCTAAGTATGGGTTACATGATGGGTCCGGAGACCTGTACTCGATTCTTGTTGCTTTTCCTCTGGCTTTTGGTATCCTTATCAACGCTGTTCTGTTTCCTTTACTCCAAGCAATGTTCACGGGAGCCTCGTAGCCAGGCACAAGCCTTTTGTAACTGTTGACCGTTGGGTTTGTTATTGCCGTTATTTCTCGCGCATGTGCAATCAAACCACCTATGAAGTATTTCATAACTTGAGAAATACCATCAGGAGCACTTTCATCATAAAAGGCGTTTTTCCCGTCAAGTGTGAATAAGCTCATATGAACATGCATTCCACTACCGTTTACACCAAAGAACGGTTTTGGCATAAACGTTGCATAGAGATTGTTCTTTATAGCAAGCGTTTTAATGACAAGCTTGACCGTTTGAACGTTATCAGCTGCAATAACAGGTTCTGCGTATCTAAAATCTACCTCATGTTGTGAAGGGGCAACCTCATGATGAGTAGTCTCAACATCCAAACCCATTTCCTCCAAGTGGACAGACACTTCTGTTCTGATGTGCTCTGCGATATCAACAGGTAGAAGGTCAAAATAACTACCACTGTCCAAGAATTCGAAAACAGGTCTGTTATTTTGTCTTGGAAGAATGAAAAATTCAACCTCAGGACCTGCGTAGGGAATGAACCCCATCTTTCGAGCTTTTTCTTCAACAAGCTTTAACCTATATCTTGGGTCACCTTCGAATGGATGTTCGGAATCGTTGTAAACATCACATATAATTCTCGCACTTCTGTGACCATCAAATGTCCAAGGAAGCATGGCAACTGTTCTCAAATCTGGTTTAAGGTACATATCAGATTCATGAAGCCTTGCAAAACCCTCAACGGAAGAACCATCAAACATGATACCCGATTCTAAAGCTGTCTCAAGTTCATCAACAGGGATTTCAACATTTTTCATCATCCCGTTGATATCCGTAAACTGCAATCTTACAAACCTGACCTGGTTTTCTTCCACAAACCTAAAAAGCTCCTCACGAGTTATGTCTTTGTTTGACGCCATAACTTTCCCCCCACTCTTCGCAATCTAAAAATAGTGAGTAAAAACACGAAATAACAACTATAATTGTATTTTATCACTTTTACTCTTAACAGTCAATTATAATCACATATTTCCGGCAATATCGTCCAACGCAAAGTTAATACGAAAAAGGAGCTGCACTTTGTTTCAAAAAAATTGTGTTGACAATCTTTTCTTTCCCATTTACAATCTTATTGAGAATCACTCTCAACAAAACTCTAAAACCATTCTTCCCAATTCTGAATCCTGAAATGCGAGGTGAAATATGTGAAACTGTCAGAGGCACCCGTTGGTGCTAAAGTAATGGTCAAGGATGTAGAAGAATCCGAAATTTCGCCAAAGCTCAGAGCCATTGGCATCATGCCCGGGGTAACGATAACAGTAGTAAAGAGTGCGCCGATGGGTGACCCGAGGATATACAAAGTTTTCAATAAACTTATAAGCTTGAGGCAGTCAGAAGCAAGTCTTGTCGAAGTAGAAATACTTAGAGATTCAATTATACCTCTTTCCAGTGCTACTCCGGGATTATATAAAGTAAAACAAATTCTGGGAGGGCATATTATACATCGTCGGTTATCGAAAGTAGGGATAACGGAAGGTTCAACTATCAGACTGCTTGGTGACAGAAGAGTTGTTACATCGCTGGGAACCTTTCATATCGGATTTGGGAAGCTTTCAAAGATACTGGTAACAAGCGCTGAAACTCAATCCGAGCAAGGGAGTTGAAAACTGTGGTGATAACTGTAGGCTTATTGGGTAACCCAAATGTTGGAAAGACCAGCCTTTTCAATAAATTAGTAGGTGCCAGGCAGTACGTTGCTAATTGGCCTGGCGTTACAGTTACGAGGATTGAAGGAGCTACAACTTACAAAGACTACACTCTACATTTTGTTGATTTACCAGGTGTTTACAGTCTAACAGCGACATCTGTAGACGAGAAATTGACAAGAGATTATCTACTTTTTTCTCCACCAAATGTTACTGTCGTTGTCATAGATAGTATGAGTCCTGAACAGGGGATGTTTTTACTCTTAGAAGCTTGCGAGTTAGGATTAAATGTAATCGCTGTGTTTAACGCTATCGATGAAGCAAAAAAATCTGGAACAAAAATTGACAAGTCTTCCCTTGAGAAATTTCTTAGAGCTCCAGTTGTGCTTACATCAGCTCACACTGGAGAAGGAATCGAAGAGCTTAAAGAAAAGATTGTGGAATCCTTCAAAAGAACAACAAGACCTATTGTAATAGATTATGGAAAGGAAACTGAAGAAATAATTAAAGAAATAGAGCAATGTGTAGAAGAAACTTTTAATAAGAGATTTACTGCAGTTAAAATTATTGAAGGAGACAAATATGCAAGAGCGTTTTTGAAAAAAGATTGTCCAAAGGATATATTAGAGACGATTTCTCAGGAAATTAAAACATCAATACCTTTGACGAAGTACGAATATATAACAAACGTTGTCCAGCTTTCGATTCAAAGAACAGGCGAGGCACTTACTGTTACAGAAGCCCTCGACCATGTTTTAACACATAAGTATATAGGTATTCCTGTATTTTTGTCTCTAATTTATATGGCCTTCAACTTTACTTTCAAGGTATCAGAACCTTTGGTAGGGTTACTTGAGTATCTTTTTGAAAAAATCGCAGATTCTGTTGGAAGCGAAACTATACTGAGTTCATTAATATCGCAAGGAATCATAAATGGTGTAGGTAGTGTTTTGGCATTTGTTCCAAGTATCTTTGCACTCTTTTTTGCACTTGGAATCATGGAAGAGAGCGGTTATCTCCCACGCATAGCCTTTTTAGTCGACAAGTTAATGTATTCATTGAGATTAACCGGGAGGTCTTTCATGACATTGTTATTAGGTTTCGGGTGTAATGTAAGCAGCGTCATGGCAGCCCGGGGTTTATCGGACGAGCGCGAAAGAGTTACGACTATCTTGGTTTCGCCTTTCATTAGTTGTAGTGCAAGGATTCCCGTGTATCTTCTGATTGTTAACGTGGCATTCTCAAACCATAAAGCAGAAGCTTTTTTTGCAATATATGCCTTGAGCCTTCTTCTCACAGCTTTGTCATCAAGGATAGTAAACAAAGTAATTCTAAAGGGTGAATCGGTTCCTCTTGTTATGGAATTACCAAGGTACCGATTTCCTAAACTCCCAAATATTCTGACTTACGTGTGGAACAGAGGAAAGCACTTTCTCGAAAAAGCCGGAACGATTATTTTTGCTACAAGCATTGTAATTTGGGTGTTAACTTATTTTCCAGGTAGAGGAGACGTAGATAATAGCTTCGTTTCCATGCTTGGAAAATTTCTTCAACCATTGTTTGCACCTTTAGGATTTTCATGGCAAATAGTGTCAGCGCTTATATTTGGGGGAGTCGCAAAGGAAGTCATAGTATCCTCGCTTTCACAATTTTACGGCAACGTTTCCAATATTCATTTTGACCCTCTCATAGGTGCAACACTAATGACCTTTATACTTGGTTATATGCCATGCTTCGCTACACTTGCAGCAATAAAAAGTGAAACAAATAGCTCGAAATATACATTATTTGCAGTTTTTTACAGTCTTGCTATTTCCTACTTACTTTCGTTGGTAGTATACACAACGGGAAGGTGGATACTATGAGAAGTATTAACAGAATGCTTGCAATAATGTTAATTCTTTCCCTGGTAACCTTCATTTTATACGTTATAGAAGGGCAATATTTGTTCTCTTTGGTGATACTGTCGTTTATGTCCGTTCTAATATCAGGTTTCCAAGAATTTGGAAGTAATGAGTACACTTTTAAAATCGCACATCTGTATGTTGGGAGCATACTTTTCTTAATTGCTGCAGGATATGTATTCTTCACGTTTACATTTTCTATAGTTAATGTACTTATTGGTGAAGAAATCTATAAACTGAGTCCTGGGGACGTTATGCTCTTGATTACAGGCGCATATTCAATTATATATGTAATCCACTTACGAAAAGCTGCGCTAAAACCTGATAAAACAGACTTAATGAGTACAGATGCAAATAAAACTTGTTGTCATTAATTAATGGCGGTAGTATAATATGAACTAGAAAACAAGTTAAAATAAACCTCCCTTCGTATGTCCAAGGGAAGTCCGGTGAGAATCCGGCACGGGGCCGCCACCGTGAGCGGGGACGAAACCTGCACAGTGCCACTGGCTTTAAAGCTGGGAAGGCGCAGGGAGTAGGATGATCCGCGAGTCGGGAGACCTGACATACGAAGGAAGGTGGCCATCCACCACGTAGCCTGGGGATGGCAACAAATTTTTGCAAAGAGGGAGGGTTTGTGTATGGTTAAGTCGTTTTCTTTTGGCTCTTTAAGAAAGCTTTTCGTCATGTTCATGCTCATTGTGACAGTTTTTTCACTTGCTATTGCGGTTGTTGATGATGCTGGAAGAATTGTGAATATTCCAATGCCACCAAGAAGGGTTGTCTCTGCTGCACCAAGTGCGACAAGGTATTTGCAAGCTCTTGGACTTGAAAATCGAATCGTCGGTGTTACTACTTGGGATAATTACAAAAAGGCAGAGAACATAGGCAACATGGTGCCTTTAAACATCGAGAAAATTCATTCTCTAAAGCCTGACCTAGTTATCATGTTCGGTGGTTTCCAATTCCCAGAAGTGGAAAAACTAGAAAAAGCAAATCTCACAGCTTATGTTTTAAACGCAAACACTTTGACAGATATAATTAAAGCTGTTGGTCAACTCGGTGCCGTTTTCAATGTCAAAAACAAGGCCGACAAGCTTGTCTCCGAGCTCAGAAATAAAATGACAGAAATTGGACAAAAAACTTCGAAAATTCCATTGGAAAGCAGACCGACGGTGTTTTTCACAATAACAACACCAGACGAAAATGCGAAACAACTATGGACGGCAGGAACTGGTTCGTATATGAACGAACTTATCGTCATCGCCGGTGGTAGAAATATAGCAGCTCCATACACAGGAAATAACGGATGGTTACCTGTAAGTTGGGAATGGCTTGTTAAAAATGATCCTGATGTAATAATAATCGGAGCATATGGTGATCCAAAAGAAGTTGAGCAGGCTGTAAAAAACCATTCAATAATGAAGAATTTAAAAGCAGTAAAACAAGGTAAAGTTTTGATAGTCGATGGTGATGAGGTTAGCCAAGCAGCACCACATATTTTCAAGTATTTGGATATTTTCTATAACTTCTTCTACGGAGGTAAGTAATAATTGGCTAGAACCCAAAAATGGTTCAAAACTTTGGGGAGGTATTCCCTCCCCTTTATTTTCGTCATAGTTTTTGTTTTTAACTTGTCCTTTGGAACAGTGTATGTCAGTCCTTTGAAAATATTCCAACTTCTTCAACAAGAAAGCGCCGAAAAATATATGATATGGAACTTGAGGTTTCCAAGGGTTTTAATGGCAACACTAACGGGAATAGCACTGTCGTTGGTAGGAAATATATTCCAAGCGATAATGAAAAATCCTCTTGTTGACCCTTATCTTATAGGAACATCCGCCGGAGCTAGTTTTGGTGCACTCTTAGCAATATACTTTATTGTGAACTCGATTGCCCATGTGAGTGTCCCCACGATGAGTTTCATATTTGCGTTAATCGCTTCTAGTCTTTCCATAATACTTGCAAAGAAAGGAAATGTGGTACCAACAGTTCATCTTGTTTTAAGTGGTGTATTGGTTAGCACATTATTTTCCGCTGGTAGTATGTTACTTTTAAACATTGCAAATAAATCTCTTGTAACTGGGCACGTTTGGCTCTACGGTTCATTCTCGGGAATAACTTTCAGAGATTTAACTGTTCCTGTGATTTCCTTAACAGTTTTCGTAACCTTAGCCTTTACGTTAAACAAACAACTGGACGTTATGACCTTGGGTGAAAAAGAAGCAAAGAGTTTAGGTATCAATGTGGAAGCCTTAAAATGGACTTTTTATTTGCTTGGTTCATTTGTTACTGCTACATTTGTTTCCAAAACAGGTATCATAGGCTTTGTTGGACTGGTAGTTCCACACATGGCACGGACAATTGCTGGTCCCAAACATAGTAGAAATCTTTTAGCAACAATTTTAATAGGTGGTATGCTAATGTCAGTTTGTGACACACTTGCACGTACGTTGTTAAACCCTATTGAAATTCCAGTTGGAATTATTACATCGTTCATAGGTGCTCCGTTTATGTTTGTTTTGATGAAGTGGAAAAACGGGGTTGCAAAGTGATTTATTTTCAAGCTAACAAATATAAGAGTTGACTAATCATTACTGTCGAAGTAAAATATAGACAAGAAAGTTAGTTAAATCTTTTACGTACTCTCGGGGCAGGGTGAAATTCCCGACCGGCGGTGAAAGCCCGCGAGCCCTCTATAAATACAGAGGGTTGATCCGGTGAAATTCCGGAGCCGACGGTGAAAGTCCGGATGGGAGAGAGTACGATAGATAAGTTAACATCTTTCGACACTTATCTAACCCTTTAGTGAATGAAAATTCAAGCCCCGAGAGATTTTCTCGGGGCTTTTTATTTTATAGATTTTAGTAAAACCAGGAGGGAGTCCCATGAATAAGCTTGGAGTGCCTAATGATGAGTTTTATATGAAAATAGCTTTAAGATTAGCTAAAAAAGGGCTTGGTTTTGTCAACTCTAATCCTCCTGTTGGAGCGGTAATCGTAAAAGGCGGAAACATAATAGGGAAAGGGTATCACACACGTTTTGGAGCTCTGCATGCCGAAAGAGAAGCTTTGTTAGATGCCAAGAAGAATGGGTTCGATGTATCTGGTGCAACAATGTATGTAACGTTGGAACCTTGTGACCACTACGGGAAAACACCGCCATGCACTGATGCAATTATTGAAAGTGGAATAAAAAGGGTAGTTATCGCAGCAAAGGACCCTAATCCGGTGAGTGGAGATGGGATTAAAAAGCTAATGAAAAATGGAATCGAAGTTAAGGTTGGGGTTTTGGAAAATGAAGCGAAAGAAGTTGCAAAGTTCTTCTTCAAATACGTTACCACCGGTCTTCCCTACGTTACACTTAAATACGCTTCCACCCTTGATGGAAAGATTGCTGATAAGATTGCAAATTCAAAGTGGATTACTCAAGAACTACGAAGTGAAGTGCACAAACTGAGAAGTATTCACAAAGCTGTCTTAATTGGCGCTGAAACTGTTCTAAAGGATAATCCTATGCTCAACGTTAGGCTTCCCAAAAGGAAATTCAGAAACCCGGACGTTGTTGTTCTAGATGAGAATGGGAGGGTCTTAAAAAGAATTATTTCCGACACCGATAAGTTTGAGCTTTTTAATCCTGATTACCAAAGGAGGGTTATTATTTTTTCCTCAAAGCATTATCAAAACGTCGAGCTTCCAGAGTACGTAAAAGTAAAGACTCCAGAAAGTCTATCTGTAGAAAACATCCTAAAAGAGTTGGCAAGAGAAGGTATCGATTCCGTGTTAATTGAGGGTGGTGCTTCTGTATTTTCACAATTTTTGCCTTATGCTGATGAAATATACGGTTTCTACGCAACCAAGATATTTGGTAAAGGGAAATCAATTTTTCAACATTTAAGCATACCCATCGAGGAAAGTGAAATACCTTTTGAAATTCAAAAGATAAGAATTGCCAAGAACAGAAAAGAACTAATGGTGGTGATGAGGAAATGTTCACAGGAATTATCCAGCATGTATGTAAAGGATACTTCGATGGTAAAAGGTTGATTGTTGAAAACCCTTGGCGATATCCCAAGGATAGTTCTCAGTGTGTTTTCATTGGTGAAAGTATATCCGTCAACGGCGCATGTTTAACCGTAGTTAAGGTTGACGAAAACCTACACTTTGATGTCGGAGTAGAAACCTTGAATAAGACAAACCTGCGTTTTGAAAAGTATTTTAACTTAGAACGAGCGTTAAGAGTTGGAGATTCGCTATCTGGTCATTACGTCACAGGACATGTAGATGGAACAATTATCTTCCTTTCAAAACAAAATGTGAAAAATTCTGTGCTTATGACTTTTAAAAAACCAAGAGAATACTGGGCAGTTACACAAAAAGGTTCCATAGCCCTCAACGGTGTAAGCTTAACAATAGCATCTGTATCCGATGAAACATTCACAGTCCAAGTAATTCCACACACTCTCGAGAAAACCAACTTAAAGTTCTTAGTCCCAGGTTCACCTGTAAATTATGAAATCGATATTTTTGCACGATACATGAAAGGGGTGTTAGATATATGGATGAAGAACTTATACAATCTATCAGAGATGACTTTTTAAATGGTAAACCTGTGATTGTCGTTGACGAAGAACGCGAAATTGAAGCGGATTTCGTCTACCCGGCAGAGTTGATGAATAGACAAATAACCGAATTCTTTGTACGTTATGGAAAAGGTCTTTTCTGTGTCGTCGGTCCAGAAGAAAATCTTCTTAAAAGGGGATTTTTCAGACTACCTTCCAATTACGGAGCTAATTATTTCGTCCCCATTGACTGGGGTTCTGGGACAGGTATAAGCACAGTCGAAAGAGCTATAACTTGTAACAAAATCTCCGACGAAAGTACAACGCTTCAAGACTTTAAATACCCTGGTCATGTAACGTTAATAGGTGCAAAAGGTTTCACCACTCGGCGTGGACACAGCGAGTCTTCGGTCGAGCTTGTTAGATTGTTAGGATTTAAACCTTTCAGCTGCATTGTAGAAATTCTCGATGAAAATGGAGACTCTCACAATTTAGAGTACGTGAAACACTTGGCTAAACAATTCAAATTAAAGGTTCTTACTATAAACCAGATTTGGAAATTATACGTAAAGCATGAACAACTCATAAAGGTAAAATCCACAGCAAGGTTACCAACAGAATACGGCGAATTTGAAATCTATGCTTTTGATAACAGACTAGATGGAAAGGAACATGTAGCAATTGTAAAGAAATGGCCAGACCAATCAATTCCTCTTGTTCGCATTCACTCTGAATGTTTCACAGGTGACACGCTTTCTTCGCTAAGATGCGATTGTGGTAGTCAGCTTTCAAGCGCATTAAAAAGGATAGCCGAAAATGGAGGAATATTGATTTATCTAAGACAAGAAGGAAGAGGCATAGGTTTGACCAATAAAATTAACGCCTACCACTTGCAAGACAAAGGATTGGACACTTACGAGGCCAACATTACGCTTGGTTTCAAACCGGACGAACGCGACTATACTGCTGCCTACCAGATATTAAAATCCCTTGGTGTAAAGAGGATAGTATTACTCACAAACAATCCAGAGAAAGTTAAACAACTTGAGGACTTCGGCGTACACGTAGAAAGAACAGAGAGACTGTTTGGTAGAGTAACGGAGCATAACAAATTTTACCTGAAAACAAAGATGGTAAGATTCAATCACTTATTGAAAGACATCGAAGGCTTGGTTTAAGAACTTACATGTGCTTTGAATATGAAAAACATCGAAAATTGAAAAGGAGGTAACGAAAGCCTATGGAAGGTAAAACCGCACAACTAAGACTTAAAATCCAAGAAGGTACGTACGACGGGAGTGGTTTGAAGTTTGCCATCATTGTTCCAAGGTTCAACAGCTCAGTAACAGAAAGACTCCTTGAAGGAGCGATAGACTGTTTGATAAGGCACAACGTCAGAGAAGAGGACATCACGATAGTACGTGTTCCAGGAAGTATGGAAGTTGTATTTGTACTTAACCATCTGATTAACTTCCACTCCGACAAATTCGATGCTATCATCGTACTAGGAGCTGTCATACAAGGTGAAACATACCACTTCAACATAGTTGCTAACGAGATAGGAAAAGCTGTTGCACATTTCAATTCAATATCAAAAATCCCTATAACTTTCGGTGTTCTAACAACAGAAACTGTGGAACAAGCATTGAATAGGGCAGGAATCAAGAGCGGTAACAAAGGTTTTGAGGCTGCCTTGGCTGCATTGGAAATGGCTAATTTGAAAAGAGTATTAGACAGCTCAAAATCTTCTGTGATAAAATAAAAATATGATATGTTCTAACTCTTCTGTGAACTTGAAGGTTAATCGAAACCCTTGCGTAAATAAACGAGAGGAGATGCTCAGACATGGAGAATATTACTATCAAAGCCTTAGGACTCACAAAAAAATTCGGCGATTTTACAGCCGTGGATAATGTGAACTTAAGTGTTAACCGTGGTGAAATATTTGGATTTCTTGGACCAAACGGTGCAGGAAAGACAACTACCATAAGAATGCTAACGGGGGTTTTGAAACCAACAAGCGGAAAGGTAGAAATACTTGGGCTTGATATGAAGGACCACGAAACCGAGATAAAAAGAAAAATAGGCGTGGTTCCGGATGAACCTAAGATATATGAACATCTAAAAGGTTACGAATTTTTAGACTTCGTTATCGCAATTTACAGATTGAACAAGCAAGAATTGAAAAACCGTATAGAAGAATTATGTAATGCCTTTGGTGTAGATTACCTCTCGAAATTTGTTGGTGAGATGTCTCACGGAATGAAACAAAAATTAATGCTCATTTCCGTACTCATGAGAAAACCCGAAGTTCTTTTCTTAGATGAACCAACCGTTGGACTTGATGCAAGAAGCGCAAAGATATTGAAAGAATTACTTCGAAAATATGCAGACGAAGGAACAACGATATTCATGACGACTCACATACTCGAGATAGCAGAAAAGATGTGCGATCGAGTTGCCATTATCAATAAAGGGCAGATTATTGCTGAAAGCTACGTCGCCGAGTTGAAAGAGAAACATGGAAAATCACTTGAAGATATCTTCCTTTCGCTTACAGCAACCGAAGACATTAGAGACATTGTAGAAAACCTGTAATTACATATTGCAATCATACAATTTTAAAGAACGAGGGATAAGACTATGGGAGAACTTAGGATTCTATTCAAGTATCTTGGGCTTTCTTTAAATCCGCAAAACACGGTAAAAACTAAAAGAAAGAGGATTACAAGTTCAAAAGAACCAAATTACGCCTTGCGATACATCTTACTTATGTTTAGTTCTATTCTTCCCATGGCTGTATTTTTGACGATTTCCAACTACAATATCTACAAGCTGTTGACAAATTATCCGGATGTTGCTGAGTCGTTTTTTATCGCCTCGATGTCCATTTTTTCGCTCTTTTATGTTGTGGGGTTTGTTGGAACTGGTATGCATGCTTTCTCAAGAAGTGACGAAATGGAACTACTTCTCACGATGCCAATAAGACGGAGCGTGCTCGCCGTATATAACTTAGTCGTAACCCTTGCTAATCAGCTCTTTACATTAGGTTTTTTTGTATCTACAGTTCTTGGATTTTTACTGGTGGTTAGAACTAACATCGTTGGTTTCATCCTTCGAACATTACTCCACATTGCTTTTTTGACGTCACTGTCAGCGCTTTTATCAGTATTGAGTGGAGGAATCAGTTCAAAACGGTTTGTTAGAGTGTTGAATGCTGTAATTGTGCTTCTGCTTGTTGTTGTTTACCTATTCTTCGTTTACATTCAAGATGTGAATGTAGAACTACTTGGGCAAAATGCGCGGTTTGTAAAATTTGTGGCTTTTACTACGTCAAAATATAACCCGTTCAACTGGTCTTATTCTGATGACCTTTTGTTTTTGATTTATGTAATCATCTTAACAGGTGCCTTTTTGCATTCATTTTGGTATTTCGCCGGACGCGTTGTTTACGAAAACACGCAAACCAAGAAAGGAAACAACAAATCGAATGAAGTTGTCGTCAGTCAAAAAACATACGCTTCAAAGTTTGGAGGGTTTTTGTGGAAAGATTTGAAACTTCTATCACGTAGCGAGCAATTTGTATTCCTCATATTCTATCCTGCTATATTTTCTCTATTCATGCTTTTTGTTGGTGGTTCTTCAATGAACGCCGCTATTCCATTTTTAGCCATTGCTTCTCTTTACTGTGCTATTGAAGCAGGATTATTGACTAAGAACGATTTTGAGTACAGAGAGATATTACGTACCTTCCCAGTAACCATACGAACGATAATAACTCCAAAACTGGCAATACCAATTATCTTAAACGAAGGCTTGTTGATTATAGTGGCTTTCATCTCTTATGCTTTCGGAAAGTTTGAAAAAAATAGCCTGTTTCTCTTTCCTTTATCACTTGCAATTTTCGCGTTAAGTGCATTGATAGGTTCGTACTACAGTATTGTTGACCCAGGTAAGACCAAAAACAATCCTTTTTCTTTGAAAGCAACATTCCTAATAGAGGGTATTGTGTTGGGATTATCTTTTGGTCTGCTTTTAACGTTGACCATAATTTTGGCAAGACCTAATCTGACTACTTGGAAGTTCTACGCTATTTGGCTAACGTTCATCGGTTCCATAATTGCATTGATTATCCTAACGACGAATTATTATCGGAAATTAAAACATGCCCTAACACAAAAAGATTAAAGAAAGAAATAACCTGCGGCTCGTTAGAGTCGGGGGGTTGTTTGGTGTTTTTGATTTTCCTGCCACCTTACTCACTAGTCGAATATCTCAAATGCAACTCTGTATTTGCTGTTGTTTTACCATGTTCAAATGTTGTTTCAGTTGCCTTTCTTCCTTCAATACTGTATCTATCTCCATCCCAATACCATGTAACATTATCCCAAACTACTACAGTATACGTTCCAGCTGGATGTTTTCCGAGCCAGAAGTAAGCATCATCTCGTGGTCTTCTCATTTTTAGCACTGTTGGTGTAGCTGTTGTGTCCGTTCCTTCGAACAAACCGATAAGCAATGGGACAGTTGGTGTTGCATCGTTAATCAGTATGTCTCCGTAAATCGCCCACAACTTCTTCAATTCTCCACGCCAACGATACGCGACCCTTGGGACAAGCATGTAGCTTTCTGGACCTATCTTAATGATACTCCTTGTCCAATCGATCGCAAGGACTATCTGTGACTCATCGGTTTTTACTTGCCAGTTGAGATTTGGAATCACTATTTTTGCCTTCTCTGAAGGAATGTTCACATGAAAATTCGAACCATTTATTGTTATTGTTGCCTGCTCAACTTCAAAACCGAGTGCAACTATAACCGCTCCATTTGGAATATCAAAAGTTAACCAAGTTGCTTCGTCAGTTAAGTTCACAAGGTCCACTTCTTTATCAACAACTGTTGGTGTGGCCCATTTTCCAGCACCAGGTCCTGTTGAATATTTGTAAGAGAATTTCGAAACTTTAACGTATAAATGTTGAATATCTTTTACCCATGGAGCTTGTTCTCTGTAGATGCCTTGCAAGTTCACTGATGAATATTCTTGCGGCTTTACGGTGTCGCCGTCGCCGTCAACTCCGGAAGAAAGCACAACAGATACCGCCGACTTTCTTGGTTCAAACAAGTTTAGTTGGCTGCAACTAAAAAGTACCAATACTATGACACTCAATACAAACACGAAGAATACCTTTTTCATAACTCCGCCACCTCCTTATGCAAGTGTTGTACCATATAAAAACCTTTTCAAATAGACCGAAGTTATATACGACAATCAGAACATGTTATAACGCAGTTTAAAGGATCTTACAAATACTCCTACACAAATAAAATAACTTAAAATGCTTAAAAAAACCTTAGAAAAATCCCTTGCAATTCTAAGGATTTTCTAAGGATTTTCTAAGAATATAAAGATATAATTTAACCGTCGAGATGAAAAAGCAACAATATTTAGAAAATGTTGAGAGGATGGTGGTGATTTCTGATGAGATTTTATGGTTTTGGTCCTTGGTTAGTATCTGGATGTAGAGCAGGTTTTGGAGGTTGGCTATACAACACCCTTTGGTGGCTTAGACCTATAATATCATTTGGACTCTTTCTTATTGCAGTTTTTGTAATTTATAAACTGTTTTTTGCAAAGTCTAACCTTTTAAGAAAAAAGGACAATGCTATTGAAATTCTCAAAGAACGTTTCGTAAAAGGTGAGATAAGTGAAGAAGAATACAGAAAGATGAGAAGTATACTTGAAGAAAAAGAATAAAAAGAATAATTAACAGCCGATCCGTTGAAACCCCAGTACCCCCTTCCCCTCCCAGGAAAGTGAAAAAGCGAGAACATTAAAGAAGTCGCCCCTATATATAATGGGGCGCTCTTCTTTTATTCCTTGTTAGTTTGATGAAAACTTAACTTTTGCAATCCATCTTTGATATATTTGTTTCTCATTGTGATGTCCCAAAGTAGACCTGTCTTGTAATTTTCGATCATTAGCAGTTCTATACCTTTGTCTATACCAATGTAAATTCTTGACACCCAATCTCTGTCTAAATTGAAAGCATCCTTAAAACCGTAGTAACCCCATAACTGGGGCACGTGTTCGAAATAATATCTCACAGTTTCTTCAACTATGTCTGGTGTAAAAACCACGGACCCAATAGCACCACAAGGTGGTACTGTGCCATACCGATTATTCTTTGTTTTCACAAGATGATTTTGCGGCCTATGTGAATAACCTCAAGGAAATGTTACATAAGAAAGGAATCGATGTGACATTTATCGTGAACATTCACGGAACTTCGGCTGGAAGAGCACATACTTTCCCGATAGGTATTTCACAACTCAGGAAGATGTTTGATTTAGAAGGTATAATTCCTGCAACAGATATTTATTTAGGAGACTTCACGATAAGAAATATCATCGACATATGGAATATAAATGAGATACTTAAAGCTACAACGAAGAAACCTTTTGGGGTAATGGAGTTCGAGTGTGGAAATGGAGACTATGGAAACAATTTGGGTGAAAGAATAGACCCGAACGCTACAGTTCACAAGGCAGTCATTTCCTACATTCTGGGCAATAGGTTCCTCAATTACTACCTATTTTCCGGAGGAGTAAACCCAAAGTTAAGAAAAGAAGTTAAAGATGGAAATGGTCGAATAGCTTTTACTGGTGAAGAGCATGGATTTGCAGCACCAATAAAACCGAATGGTGAACTCGATTATACATACGAATATGTAAAATTCGCTAACGAGTTCTTAACAAGCCTCGAAAGGCAGCTGGGAAAGGATTTTTCATTGGTCTATGACAATGTATTAATCGGATATTTAGACGAGTATTATCGCACAGAGTATGCTTACGGAATTGGTAATAGAAAGCGCTCTGATATTGAAATTCACAGGGGATACAATTTTTGGGATAGTTTCTTGAAAACGCTATTTGTTATGGGATTTAGATATAAATTCGTCGACCTTGAATTTTCAAAACCTAATGTCGACCAGCTTTTAATCCTTCCTACAGCAAAATACGTGTCAAAGAGCGTGCAAGAAAATATCGTAAGATTCATTGAAAAAGGTGGAAAAGTTATTTTTTATGGTGATCTTCCCGTTTTTGATGAATTTGGTTCTAAATGCACCATTTTGATTGATTATCTGAATATAAAACCTGGCAGAGAATTCCTACCTTCACCTCACTTTTATCTTTCGGTAAGTTCACCAGATAATCTGTTCCGCGAGTTTAGAACCGACTGGGCACGTGAGATAATCACTAAAGACAACGAGAAGTGCAGTTCTTCTATCTTAGCCTACGTTACTCAGGAGAATGCAGCTTGTTCGGTATTCCTACATCAGATGAACACACTATTTATTGCTGCACATTTTAATACCAATTTCATTTTCTTCAACCGCATATTCGAAATAATGGGCTTGAAACCGCATATTAGAGTTTTGGCAGAAGACAAAGACAAAATTGGAACGCTCTTATTCGCATTGGAGAATATGAAAACTCGAGAAAAATTTTTACTTGCTGTTAATATAGACAACTTCCCCAAAAAAGTTAGAATAATGATTGACGATGTCGAAATTGGAATCAGAAACGTATCTCCGAAGGAGATTATTTTCGAGAAAATTTCTGATTAATACGGAGGAGTCAATATATGGAAAGCAAAAAACGAATATCTTATGTGGTCTTACTTCTTTTAACAATACTCATAATTGCTTTTATCACTTGGGCATACAGTCCTTTAAAACCTGCTGAAGAAGTGAAAGAATATTTACAATCATCAAATTACGTAGAAGTAATACGGGAAAAGAACATATATTTCATACCAAGAAATTTTAAAAAGAACTATTTTGAAAACGTTGGCATTATTTTTTATCCTGGGGGGCATGTTGACTACACTGCTTATGCACCTCTTGCTTATCGCCTTGCCGAAAAGGGAATAACAACAGTGATATTAAACGTTCCATTAAGTTTTGCGATTTTCGATGTGGACTCAGCGAGAACAATAATAAATGGTACGAGGTTTTCAGATAAGGAATGGTTCCTGGCAGGGCACTCTCTTGGCGGTGTGGCGGCTTCTGAGTTCTTAGTTAAACATCCAGAGTTAGTTGGAATCAAGGTCAAAGGGATTATTTTCCTGGCTTCATACCCAGCAAGAGATATTTCATACTTGCCTATAAAATCACTGTGCATCTACGGTTCCGAAGATGGTATTTTACCTCCTAAAACGATTAAGGAAAAGAAAGCTCTTTTCCCATCATCAACGGAATACGTTGAAATACTTGGAGGTAATCACTCACAATTTGGGAGCTATGGTCTTCAGAAAGGTGATAAGGAAGCTAAAATCAGCGCACACGAGCAAATAAGCATTGTGGTTAAAGCCATCAAAGAGTTCTTAGAGAAATATACGTCTCAAAGATAGGATCGAAGTAAAGTGAAATTAAATTTTGAAAGACGCATAATATCTGTTATAATTTCCTCAGAAACTCAAGATATTTTTGGAAAGGAGTGGCGAGATGGCGAACATTTTTCAAAAATTGATACCTTACCGTTCCCCTCTTGAATTACTGAGTGAACACTCAAAACTCTGCGCAAAGGCAGCAAATTTGATGTATACAGCTGTTGAGAAATATCTGAACAACACCTCAGTAGATGACCTATCCAAAGAAGTAGACAAGTTGGAACACGCCGCTGATCAACTTAAACTCCAACTTAGGAATATATATAGCAAACTCAAATGGACATATTTTAACAAGGCAGATTTTCTTGACATACTCCATAACGTGGATTCTATTATCGATTTGACAGACGATGTGGTTAAGGTCTTAACAATAAACCGGATAGACCATGTGCCGGAAGATATTAAAGCTCCCGTTCAGGAACTTACAGATACTGTTAGGAAGAGTGTGGAGCACATGGATGTAATAATTCAGGAACTTAAGACCGTTGTGGAATCTGGTTTTGCACCAAAGGAAATTGAGAAGGAAGACCAAGGTGTAGAAACTGTTGAAGCGGAGGAACGCTCATCGGACAAACTTGGTTTGGAACTTGGTAAAAAATTGTTCGCAAAGAAAAATGAGATGAACCCCGTCGATATAATGTTCTTAAACAATGTCGTAATTCTTCTTATGAGAATTGAAGACAGAGCAAGAAATGTTGTTGAGCGAATCAGAATGATAACGCATAGTTAAAAAGCTTGAGAAGTTTCGAAATTGAGAACTATTGTTTATGTATGTGCACATTAAAGAGGAGGGAAAAAGCGTGATTACACTCTTCACCATACTTGTCGGAATGTTTATGGCATTTACTATAGGTGCAAACGACGTGGCAAATGGTATGGCAACAGCCGTTGGTGCAAAGGCAATAACGCCAAAACAAGCAGCCTTCCTTGCTTCTTTTCTTGAATTTCTTGGTGCGGTTATGTTCGGCGCCACTGTTACAAAAACAATTGCAAATGGGATAGTTTCGATAGAACATATAACGAATCCAAATCACATTATATACGGTGCATTATCAGCACTTTTAGCTGCTGCTACTTGGGTCTTGATAGCAACTGTTTTTGCAATGCCTGTGTCTACAACACACTCAATAATTGGCGGAATGATAGGATTCGGACTCGTAAGTGGTGGGGTTAGGGTAGTTTATTGGTCGAATCTGGGAAAGATTGTGCTTTCTTGGATAATTTCTCCGGTAGTTGGTGGACTGCTTTCTTTTGTAGTTTTTAAAGTTATAGTTCTAACAATCTTGCACCGCCCAAGTCCGTTGAAAGCAGCTAAGAAAGTCGCCCCTGTTTTGATTGGTTTCACTTTCTTCCTCATTTCTTTCCTCTTCTCTCTTAAGACTCTCAAAAAGCCTTACAATGTTTCTCTCTTGGCTGGCTTGGTATTTTTTGTTGTTGCTTTTGTACTATCTTACTTGCTTCTAAGAAGAGTGATTAATAATAAAAGCAATGAATACGATGCCGTTGAAGATATATTTAGGCACGTCCAAGTCATGACATCTGCTTATGTTTGTTTTTCACATGGTGCTAACGATGTTGCAAATGCAGTTGGACCGGTAGCATTGATACTTATGATAAGACAAGCAGGGACAGCAAATCTAGGTGCTATAGAAATTCCAAAGTACATCCTATTCATTGGTGGACTCGGAATTGCCCTCAGAGTTTTACTATACGGTTACAAGGTCATGGAAACTATAGGGTATAACATTACAGAACTCAATAACACGAGAGGCTTCTCTGTCGATTTTGGAACAGCAACAACGGTACTATTATCATCGATATTTGGTTTTCCTATCAGCACGACTCACACCGTCGTTGGTGCGGTTACTGGAGTAGGACTCGCGCGTGGAATCGAAGTTATAAACATAGGTATACTTAGGGATATACTTATCTCATGGTTTATAACAATCCCATTCTCAGCAGGTGCTAGTGCCATACTTTACTTAATTTTAACAAGGTTATTCTGATCTTAGACACGCTATTTCCTTCTCTATACAGTCCGTTATTTGGTCCCACATTGGGACCTTTTTATTTATTTGTCATATACCACGTGATATAATTAAATGGAATAGTGGAATAGAGCAGAATAGGTTATCGAGGGGAGGTATGTGCGTGAAAGTACTCTTTCTTACTAAAATGATAGACTATTTTCTGCAACGCATTGAGGACCTAAAAAAGGAATTCTCCAGTGATTTCTTCATTGTCCCAAAAAATAGAGAAGAAGCGCAGAAACACATTGAAGATGCGGATGTAATAGTGAGTGGAAGTTTGACAAAAGAACAAGTTTTAAACGCAAAGAAACTGAAATTCGTTTTAGTTCCTTGGGCAGGGGTTAATGGACTACCTTTAGACTTATTAGATGAAAGGAATATTATCATTGCAAATAACCACGGTAATGGAAAAATTGTCGCGGAGAGAGCTTTGGGATTAGCATTAGCACTTTTGGGTAGGATTGTAGAATACCACAACGACCTTGCAAAAGGTGTTTGGCACGGTTACGAAGCAGGGGCAAAACCTGAAGATTTCTGGTATTCGCTTCAAGGAAAGCGCGTAACAATTCTTGGACTTGGCACTATTGGAAAACACTTAGCTAAGTTGTTGTGCGGTTTTGAGTGTGAAATAATGGGATTTAAGAGGAATGTTGAACCTGTCAAAGGGGTGAACTATGTAACCAACAATCTTGAAGAAGCAATAAAATTTGGGAAAGTTATTTTCGTAACTTTGCCACTCACAAAGGAAACATATCATCTTATAAATAAAGAAATCATATCACAAATGCAAGGAAAGTTTTTGGTGAACGTCGGTCGAGGACAGATTATTGAAGAAGAGGCGTTGTACTATGCCCTGAAAAATGGAATTCTTGCAGGTGCTGCAATTGACACATGGTATTTGTATCCTGATTCCGACCACACGGTTCAACTCCCATCTAGATATCCAATCCATACTTTAAAAAACGTGGTTATTTCACCACATGTTGGAGGTTTTACGATAGAAGGACAAGTGGGACGAATAGATGAAACTATTGAAAATCTTAGAAGAATTCTTTCTGGTGGAATGCCAAAGAACATTGTTGACTTGAAAAGTGAGTACTGATAAGAAATAAAGCATTGGAAAGGAGCATCCAAATGCCGTTCGATGGTTTTGTAATGAAAACCGTTGTTGAAGAAATTAGGAACCTTATTCTTGGACAGCATGTTAGGAACATATACCTTTACGATAAAGTGATATACTTCTCATTTGACAAAGGCGATTTGAAAATATCCTTGAATCCGAATTATTCGCACGTCTCATTTACGGACCATATAGTTAGGGAACCTGAAAAACATCCATTTGTGGAGTTATTGCGCAGTAGAATCCGTGGCGGAATGGTTACAGAACTTACAACGAACGGCTATGAAAGAACGATGATTATGAAACTGCGCAAATTTGACGAAATTGGAGAAAGACATGAATATGAAATCTACTTCGATATCATGGGGAAGCATTCAAACGCCGTTTTGGTCGAAAATGGATTGATAGTCGATGCCTACAAAAGGATAGAAACACGCATCAGAAAGATATCACCAGGAGAACCATTCGTGTTGTTTACATCTGAAAAACTTTCAATAGATGAAGTAACATTAGAAAAACTAACAAATGCTCTTTATAGGTTCCAAAACAAACAACGGATGATTTCAGAGTTTATTTATTCCACCATCCAGGGATTCTCAAAAATAACTGCCGAAGAAATTCTTTTTCGTTCAGAAGTAGAAGATAAACTACTATCTTTCGTCAGTGAAAGTGATTTGGGGAACATAGCCAAAAGTCTCTCAAGTGTATTAGAAGAAATTAGACAGAAAGTCCTCTACATATACTACGAAAACGAACAGCCCACTGATATCTCAGCATTTAGACTCCACAAATATAAGGACCTAAAAAGATGTGATAATGCTATCAGTTGTATTAATGAGTATTTTGATTTTGTCGAAAATAAGGATAAACTAGTTCAAAAACGCTTCCAAATGCTAAGTATTGTTAACAGTCGAATTTATTCTTTGGAAGATATCCTAACACAGATTGAAAAAGAAAGAGAGGAGTGCTTAGAATCCGATAGATACAGGAAATACGGGGAGCTGATAAAAGCTTACAGTTACCAAATACCACACGGAGTAGATAGCGTGGAACTCTTTGATTGGGAAACGAATCAGAATGTAGCGGTACCACTGGAACCACACCTATCCCCTATAGAGAACAGTGTGAAGTATTTCAAGCTCTATAATAAATTAAAGAAAAAGTTAGAGGGATTAAGCAAACGCGAAATTGTGATTAAAAGAGAATTAGAATACTTGAAACAGTTACAAGATACAATAGAAAACGCAGAAACACTGGAAGAATTAGAAGAGATTGAAGAAGAAATGCTCGAAAACGACTTAATAAAGAAAACGCACAAGAGAAAGAGTAATAAATCGAAAAGTGAACAAGCAGTGTCTGAACCGAGAAAGTACATGTATAACGGTTTTACAATTCTTGTAGGACGAAATAACAAGCAAAACGACGAACTGGTTAGAAAATCCAATGAGCACGATATATGGCTCCACGTACAGGGTATGCCTGGTGCACATGTCGTAATAAAGACGAATGGTCAACCTGTCGATGAAGATGTTCTTTTATATGCTGCAAAACTTGCTGCACAATTCAGTAAAGGGAAGTATTCTACAAAAGTACCGGTGGATTACACATACATAAAGTACGTAAAAAAACCCAAAGGTTTTAAGCCTGGGCTAGTTCTTTACTCAAATTTTAAGACTCTTTTTGTAACCCCTGATGAGAAGTTTCAATGACAAGAACTATCAAAACAATTGCACTCATGAAAAGGTGGATTACACAAAAGTTTGCTAAGATGCGAAGGTGAGATTATGCTTTACGAGCTTGTCAGTGATTACGAGCCCGCAGGTGATCAACCTCAAGCTATTGAAAAGTTGGTGGAAGGCTTAAGAAAAGGCTATCGATTTCAAACGCTTATAGGTGTTACTGGTAGCGGGAAAACATTCACGATGGCAAATGTTATAAAGGAGATAGAAAAACCCGTTTTAGTGATTTCTCCAAACAAAACGCTGGCTGCACAACTATACACAGAGTTCAAATCTTTCTTTCCGAAGAATAAAGTAGAATTCTTTATAAGCTACTACGACTACTATCAGCCTGAAGCCTACGTACCTACTAAGGACCTATACATAGAGAAGAGCGCTGACATAAACGAAGTAATAGCAAGAATGAGGATGAGTGCTATAAAATCGCTAATGACCAGAAGGGATGTTATCGTCGTAGCAAGTGTTTCAGCAATATACGCTTGCGGTGACCCTCGTGATTTCGATACCCTCAACATAAAACTCGCTGTTGGGGAGCGTATCAAACTCAATGACTTACTCAAACACTTAGTACGAATAGGGTACGAAAGAAAAGAAGATATAGGATTAACTGGAAGCTTCCGCTTACGTGGTGACACTCTTGAAATCTTTCCGACTTACCAAGACGAAGGTATCCATATAGAGTTCTTTGGTGATGAAATTGACAGAATCTACACATTCGATAGATTAAACAGAGATGTTATTGAGCGTCTGGACAGGATAACGATATATCCAGCCAAAGAATACGTTACAACCGAAGAAAAGATTGCAATGGCTGTAAAAAGCATACGCCAAGAACTTGAAGAAAGGCTCGCAGAACTTAGAAGGCAAGGCAAGGAGCTTGAAGCTCAAAGGCTGTATCAAAGAACGATGAATGACATTGAACTGTTGAGCACGTTGGGTTACTGCACAGGTATCGAGAACTACTCGCGTCATTTCGATGGGAGAAAACCAGGAGAACCACCTTATTCACTACTTGATTACTACGACGAAGATTACATCGTATTCATAGACGAATCACACATCACAATCCCACAACTCAGGGCGATGTATCACGGCGAGATGTCTAGAAAGAGAAGCCTTGTTGAATACGGATTTAGGCTGCCTTGTGCTTATGATAACAGACCACTTAAGTTTGAAGAATTCCTGTCGAAAGTAAATCAAGTGATATTTGTCTCTGCTACCCCTGGTCCTTTTGAATTGGAAGTTTCTGAACAAGTTATTGAACAAATAATAAGACCAACCGGATTAATTGACCCCCTTGTAGAAGTTAGACCCACGAGATATCAAATCGATGACTTAGTAAAAGAAATCGTTGAAGTAAAAAAGCGAGGCGAACGCGCCCTTGTCACAGTCCTAACAAAGAAAACCGCAGAGATGTTAGCAGAATATCTGGTTGAATTCAACATTAGAGCTTTGTATCTTCACTCCGAACTCGATGCTATCAAACGATTTGAAGTGTTAAAAAAACTCCGCTCAGGTGAAATCGATGTTGTCGTTGGTGTGAACTTGTTAAGGGAAGGGTTGGACCTGCCGGAAGTTTCGCTTGTCGCTATACTCGATGCCGATACAGAAGGCTTCTTACGCAGCGAGACTACACTGATTCAGATTATAGGACGAACAGCACGAAATGAAAACGGAAAGGTGATAATGTATGCAGATAAAATCACTCCGGCAATGCAAAGAGCGATTGAGGAGACAAACAGGAGAAGAAAAATCCAAATGGAGTACAATGAAAAACATGGAATCAAGCCTCAAACAATCGTTAAACCTATGATGGAAGATATCTTCGCACCGTTCAAAGAGGAAGAAGAAGAGCTATACAAAGTCTACGAAGATAGCATCTTTGCCTTGAAAGAATCTCTTCCATTGGAAGATTACGCTGCTCTTCTTGAAGAAGAGATGTACAAAGCGGCATCTGAACTGAGATATGAAGACGCAGCAAGAATTAGAGATGAGTTATTCAGGGTTAAGGAAGAGTTGAAAAACAATAAATGAAAGAAATTAAAAGAAGGGGCACCAGCCCCTTCTTCTCCTCACAATTCTACAACTAACAAATTACAGATGTATTGGCAAACCTGTTATCCCTTCCAGCGCACCAAGAACGCTTTCGCTTAGAGTTGGATGTGGATGTATGGATTCCTCAAGTTCGTGTGCCTTTAATTTATTCCTAACAGCGATAACGCCCTCCATAATAAGTTCGGTTGCAACTGGGGAAACAATTGACATACCTAAGACTGTCTCTGTTTCTTTATCGGCAATTATCTTTACGAATCCTATGTTTTCAAGCATAGTTCTTGCCCTTCCATTCGCCGAGAGCGGGAATTTCGAAATCTTAACTTTATCCTTATCGACATCTTTTTCTCTAAGTCCTGTTGAAGCAATCTCTGGAGTTGTGAATATAATCGATGGAACTGCTGAATAGTCCATCTCAGTCTCTATGCCTGCAATATTTTTCGCTGCAACGATGCCTTCATACATAGCAACGTGAGCAAGCATTATTTGCCCTCTCACATCACCAATGGCATAAACACCTTCAATATTGGTCCTCATTCTCCTATCAGTCTTAATTCCTCGCTCAATTTCTACTCCGAGATTTTTTACATCGTCATGAATATTTGGTCTTCTTCCAATTGCGACAAGTACTTTATCAACTACAACGCTCTCACTTTTCCCTTCTGAATCAATTAGTACGACTTCATATCCATCTGTCACTTTCTTGACACCTTCAACTTTCGTTTTTTCCTTTATTTCGACACCTTTTCTGGCAAATGATTTCTTAATCTCTTCAACCACGTCATCATCTTCATATGGAAGGATATGGTCGGCAAGTTCAACAATCTTCACTTTTACGCCAAGCGAACTAAAGAACGTCGCAAACTCAACTCCTATTACTCCTCCACCAACAATCAACAAAGATGATGGAAGTTCTTTCATAAGGAAAATATCGTTACTTGTCCATATGCCTTCCACTTGATTGAAAGGTGGGAATATTGTTGGCACAGAACCATGTGCTAGGACTAAGTTTGAACTTTCGAGTTTTTCGCCCGTTTCCTTTATTATTACTTTGTTCTTATTAATAACTTCTGCAGTTCCCTTAATAACCGTTACGTTGTTCTTTTTCATCAAATACTCGATACCTTTTCTTGACATCACTATGCTCTTGTTCGCATGAGCCATGATTTTTGAAAGGTCAAAGCCTTCAACAGAAAGCTTGATACCAAGCTTATCAGCCTTTTCCTTTGCCTCGTCGAGTAAGTGCGTTGCGGTTAAAAGTGCTTTTGTTGGGATACAACCCCAGTTTGTACACGTGCCACCAAGGTTTTCTTTTTCAACAAGAGCTACCTTCTTTCCATAATGTGCAAGCTTAATTGCACAAACGTATCCACCTGGACCGCCACCGATAATAATTGCATCGTAGGACATACTTTCAGCTCCTTCCAAAAAAAATAATTCTTTAACACTTTAAAATTATATTATTTCGTGGACTTAGTATCAAGTTCTAAAATTAATCGTAAATGCGATATAATTATTTTAAACGCACTCAAAATCAACAAGGGGGGATGCATTGTGAGTTCATCACAGTTTTCATTTCGAAAGCTCTTACTTCTCGGTTTTGGGTTCTTCGGGATAAGCTTAGTGTGGCCACTGTATAACTCCTACGTTCCGATATTTTTGAAAGACTTCGAGCTGTCATCAACTCTCATAGGTTTTGTGATGACCATTGATAACATCTTTGCTATTATCATGCTTCCGCTTATAGGAGTTCTAAGTGACCAAACGAGAACAAAACTCGGTCGTAGGATGCCTTACATACTTGTTGGTGCACCGCTTGCTGCTATCACATTTTCGCTGATACCTATAACAAAGGCTTGGCACGTATTATGGTTAATGATGCTCAACATTATCTTCATGAATTTCTTCATGGCTCTCTTCAGGTCTCCTGTTATTGCACTCATGCCTGACATAACACCATCTGAGTACAGAAGTCAAGCAAATGGTGTAATCAATTTCATGGGTGGCGTAGGCGCACTTCTTGCGTTTTTCGCAGGAAAACCGCTGTATGACAAAAATCCCGGTCTGCCATTCTACGTCGGAGCTATAATAATGCTTATTGCCAAGTTGCTCGTTGTTTTGTTCATCAGAGAAGACGAGAAATACAAAGTAAAAACTGGAGAGAAAGTAAGATTTGAGAATGTCTACAAGAAAACAATAGATGAATTAAAAGAGAACATGAAAGATGTCTTTACTTCCAAAGAAAAGAGCCTTTTGATGATGCTTCTTTCCATACTCTTGTGGTTCATCGGTTACAACGCACTCGAAACTTTCTTCACAAGTTACGCAAAATTCCAAATGGGGATTAAAGAAAGCACCGGTGCACTTGTACTTGGCTTTTTCTCATTAACGTTTATGCTCTTTGCAATTCCTGCAGGGTTTATAGGCTCAAAAATAGGCAGGAAGAAGACAATGACGATAGGGCTGTCAATAGTTATCGCTATACTCATCGGCACGATACTATCAACAAGGATAATAACAGATGTAGGACTACTAACAAAAGTGTTCTTTGAGTTATTTGCAATTGGAGGCTTTGGTTGGGCGATGGTTAACGTTAATTCTCTACCAACAATAGTTGATATGACTGTAGAGGAAAAAGTTGGAGGCTATACGGGGTTGTATTACTTCTTTTCAATGGCAGCAAACATTATTGCACCACCACTCGCTGGGTTCTTTATCGATAAAATAGGCTACAGCACTTTAATAATACTAACTTTAGTTTTCTTCGTATTAGCTGTTCTAACACTTCAGTTTGTCAAAAAAGGAGACGTAAAAGTAGTACGTTAAGCAAAAAAGTATTATAATTATCCAAAAAATAATCCCCCGTAGCATAGAACCGACGGGGGATTTTTTGATTTCAATGATTGCACCTATCTGCTACTCTTTTTTCTTTAGTCTCACAGCTGTTCCGTAAGCTAATAACTCTGCAGCACCTTGCATCACCGATGATGAACCAAATCGCACACCTACAACTGCGTCAGCCCCAAGCCTTTCAGCCTCGCTAATCATCCTCTTTAGTGCTATGTTTCTACTCTCTACAAGTAGTTCTGTATAGCTTTTTATCTCTCCGCCAGCGAGTGTTTTGAATGCAGCTGCGATATCCTTTCCTAAGTGCTTTGAGTTAACGATACTTCCTGTCACAATTCCGAGTGTCTCGACTATTTCATATCCTGGCACAAAATCTGTCGTTACAACTATCATACTCACACCCCCATTTTGACAGCACTTTTTTGTTAAACTTCCTTCCTTTCAAAAACTAAGTAACCAATCCAGGTAATCACTACGCACACGACTATTATTCCCAGCGTATACCAAAAATCAACACTGCCCTTCTCAAAAATACTTACTCCAAGCTGATATGGAAAAGTATTCAAAAATTTTATCGCCTTTATCAAACCCGCTGTTGTGGTTAAAGCAAGTAAACCCAAGCTGGCAAGAAGAGGCTTGACTTGGTCGTTGAAAAGCACTGAGAAAAACACCCCAACACAATACCATAAAAGTGCTCCGAAAATTGAGTGTATCATAAACTTAGGTACGACTGAGTAGTTATACTCCTTTCCAGCAACCGCTGAATATATAGCCGGAAGTATCGAACCTACTAACATAACAATCAATGTTGCGACAGCTCCAGTGAAGAGTTTATTAAAGTATATCCATTTCCTTGGTTTTCTAACAAGTAAAAACACTATTGTCTCATTCTCAAATTCTCTTGCAAAAAGGGGAAATGCCATTATTATACCTATAATACCCACCATTTGTCCGAAGTTTTTACCATACCACTGAGAATTTATGTAGAAATTCCACTCTTTTAACTTATTTAGCATCGCGCCCGGTAGAAACTTTTCGACCTGGGGATTCCCCGAGTAACCTTCGAGCATGGAGATTGTAAACTTTTGGAATGGTGCCACAATGAAAAACAGTGTTATTGTAACTATTAGAACACCAATAAACCTGACTTTCATATCATAAAACTCTTTCCTCATATTCAGCACCACCTTTTAAGATTTATTGCATGTTTATTGAATCGTTGTTCCCCATTACAAGTGCTTCAAATATCACTTCAAAAGGAACAGGAGTGTATTCCAAATTATTCGAAATAGCATAATCTCTTGTTACAACATAGACATCTTCATTTTTCGTACTCTTGTACTTGTAACCATCAATTTCTGAACCCATTGGTACGGTAACAGCACAGTATTTTTCCTTAATCTCATCAAGATAACCCATATCAAGTATCTTTCCTTTGTTCATAATTGCAACTTTATCGGCTACTTTCTCAACTTCGCTTAAGATATGGCTTGTATAGAGTACGCTCCTATCACCTAATGGTAAATCTCTTATCATCTCAAGCACCTGGCTTCTTACTATCGGATCGAGTCCCCATGTTGGTTCGTCAAAGATGTAAAGCTCGGCATCTTGAGAAAACGCAATTGATAAGTAAAGCTGTGTTGTTTGACCGCTGGACAAACTGGAAACTTTTTCATTTAATGGTATTTGGAATCTCTCAACATACTCAAAGCACTTCTTTTCATCAAACCTCTCGGTTAGTTCTTTAGCAACTTTTACCATTTTTTCCACAGTGTACGAACCATACAATTCCTTTCCATCAGGCACAAATGAAATACTTCCTTTTAAGACAATCTCTCCGGCATCCTTTCTTCTCAAACCAAGGATACACTTGATTGTAGTGGTCTTACCCGCCCCGTTTGGACCAAGAAGTGCGAAGATTTCACCTTTTAAGACTTCAAATGAGATACCATCAACAGCATGGATGTTGCCGTAGTACTTTTTCAAGTTTTTAATGCTCAAAACCAACATGCTTTCATTTACCATCATCTTCACCTTCCTTGTGTTGATAACTTGATTGATTCGATTGTTGATATATTCTCTCAACAAGGCTAAAAACAGTAGACTTTTCTATCTTGAGTTCTTTGCAACGTCGCAATACACTTTCGAGCTCCGTGAGTATCTGACGTTTTACTTTCTCGTGGACAGTATTTTCAAGTCCAACAACGGTATACCCTTCACCACGTTCTGCACGTATAACCCCTTCGAGTTCAAGTTCTCTGTAAGCACGTGCCACCGTGTTCACATTTACTCCTAAGTCTTTAGCCAACGTTCTGATAGAAGGCAACAAATCACCTGGTTTTAGCTTACCGCTAAGAATAAGTGCCTTCACTTTTTCTTTTATTTGTGCATAAATCGGTACCGGAGAATGATAGTCCACAGCAAACCACACACGTAACACCTCTATTGATATGTGCTCATATCGTATACCACTGTAATATTGTACTATTACAGTGGTTGATTTGTCAAGAGGGCTTTTGTTTCGCACAACCGAAACCCAAAGGTCTTTTCTTAGAGAATTAGTTAGTAGCTTTTCAGAGAGTTTTCACATAACTTATAGAAACTTTTATTTTCGTACCTTGACACTATCAAACCCTTTATGGTAAAATTCCTTGCGAAAAGTTTGGAGGTGTAAATATGGTTAATTTGGTCCAGCGAGGCCAAAACCAGAGAAAGAGAAGCGTGGCAAACAACGTCAATAACTTTGTAAATTTTGTACCGGCTCTTTTGAAGAGTATAATCTTAGGTTTTTGTAGAAACCTTTTCGAAAAGTTATCAATATTTGGTTTTGTTAGAAAAGGGACCTCTTTTGAGGTCCCTTTTTTATTACCCTTATGTGTATGTCATCAACACCAAAGGGGGCTTCTGCATGAGAGTATTTGATATATCAACTGGGAGAATTAAAAGTGAACAAATTCCGATTGACTTCCCAGAGAAAATAGACCAAGACGTTGATTCGTTAATACTTACACCACCATTTGTAGACTTACACACACATGTTAGGTTAAATGACCAAGAGGATTACGACACACTCTCTCATGCAGCTTTAGCTGGTGGTTTTGGAGTATGCGTAATTCAACCTAACACAAGACCACCCATAGAAAATTTAGACGTTCTAAAGAATCACTTTGAACTTTCAAAAGACAAAGATGTTCACTTTCTTCATACTATCAGCTTATTTGGAGAGATAAACGATTTAAATAAGCTTGGGAACTATACAAACAACATCGCTGGTTACTCAACAGACGGAATTCGGTACACAAATCCAGATTTAGTAAAAGCTTTCTCGGAGAAAAAGAGTGCTTTGGTATTTGACCATTCACAATTGCACGAAGTTCCAGGAGATTTCTACATAGGTTCGAAAGTACCTAACGCAGTGCGTACATACTCAAACGAGGCAATTGCGATATTCAGAACAGTGTTAACAGGGCTTGAGTTCGGCTTTAATAGATTTCACATTCAGCATGTCTCGACCTCACAATCTTTGGAGACTATAGAGTATCTAAGAAAAAAGGTGAAGATTACCTGTGAAGTAACCCCTCATCACGTGTTCTTCCTCCCAGAGGAGATAAACAATCCAAACCAAAAGATTAACCCCCCGATTTCAAAAGATAGACACATCCTCGTAGATGCCGTGAGAAAGGGTATAATAACATGCTTTGCAACAGACCATGCACCGCATCCTGAAAAGCCAGCAGATTTTGAAAAAGCTCCATATGGAAGTTCACATATAGAAGTAGCGTTTTCTGTGTATCTGAAAGTGTTCGAGGATATCGAACTCGTTTTGAAAAATCTTACAATAAATCCGCTTAGTGTGTTAGGAAAAAGTTATGAAGAACTTGGTTTTAGATTCCCCAACGACGCTGTGTTGATTGATGAAAGGGCCGAGTATATTGTTGAAAGCAACAAATTCTTTAGTAAAGGCAAAAACTGTGCATTTAATGGTTATAAATTGAAAGGAAAGGTCCTTGGAATAAGAAAAAATGGAAGGTGGGTGTTCTGGAATGGCGAATTTCTCCGTTGAAGTGAAAAAGCAAACAAAGTACAAAGCCTTTCTACTGACTAAAAGGAGTGTTGAAGAGATAACCCAAAATACTTACTTAATCACCTTTGAAGAAGATTTCGATTTTCTACCAGGACAGTTTTGCATGGTAAGTGTAGATGGTGCAGGACTAACAAGGAAACCTTATACGCTTGGAAGGTTAAACAAAATGGAGCTTGCTATCTCAGTAAAAATCGCAGGTAAGGGAAGCGAATACATAGTTAAGACCAACGAAAAACTCAATGTCCTTGCACCGCTTGGTAATCCGTTTGTCCCTGAAAGCGGAAACGGTGCAGTTATTGTGGCGCCGTCTTGTCTTGCCGAGGGAATCCATCTTTCCGAACATTTCGATATACCATTAATTGTGGCCTCAAGAACTGAACTGAACGACAAAATTGTGAAGAAATTAAAGATGAAAGTAGTTGTAGGAAATGAAGGGTTTTTAAATTTGCTCAGTGAATTAAATCACTCATTCTACGACTGGATATTCGTGAGCGGTTCCAAAGTCATGGAAGAGCTTGCTGTAAAAAACATGCCAAATAAGGTTGTTTACGTTTCTCTGAACGAGTACATGGCTTGTGGAATAGGTGCTTGCAAAGGATGCGCTGTGGAAACAATCCATGGTATAAAACACGTCTGCACAGACGGACCTGTTTTTAGAGGTGATAATGTATGGCAAGTTCAAAGACACTCAAACTGAGAACACCCATAGTTATAGCCTCCGGACCTGGGGGTTTTGGTGAGTATCTCAATGTAGATTCAATAGATTGGTCGTACGTTGGTGCATACACTCTGAAGACGATAACTCTACATTCAAAGGTTGGTAACAAACCACCGAGGATATACGCATCCAACGTTTTCATGATAAACCGCATCGGACTCGAGAATCCTGGTTTTGATGGTCTCAAAAAGATGATAGATAGTGGGGAATTAGATGTTTTACTTTCAAAGGTTCCACCTATTTTGAGCCTTGGAGGGGATTCGTTCGAAGAGTACATTGAGATAACCAAACTTATGAAACCTTACTTAGATAAGTTTTTGGCTATCGAATACAATTTTAGCTGTCCAAACGTTCATCACGGCGGACTTTCAATCATGTCGGATAGAGAAGAATGGAAGAAACTTCTGAAGGAGATAAGAAAAGAAACGGATGCGTTTATCATTGCAAAACTTGGAATAGAGAGTGGGTTTGTTGAAGAAATGGCAAAGATTGTTGCACTGGAAGGTTGGAATGGTGTCACCGTTATCAATACTATCCGTGGACTTATCGTGAACCCCGAAGGACAAGTTTTACTTGGAGGGCTTTCAGGTCCTGCACTTTATCCTATCGCACTTAGAGTTGTTTACGAGGTGAGGAAGGTTTTACCGGATATTTTCATAATCGCATCCGGTGGTATATACACTGCTCAACAAGCAAAAGAGATGCTCCAATTTGGAGCGAACGCAGTGAGCATAGGAAGTGCGCTGTTCCAAAATGAGGAAATAATCAACAAAATAGGAAAAGAACTTATGGAGTTTTTAAAGAATGAAAAAAATAATAACTTCTAAAGGAGGAGGGGGTTTTATGTTGATAGTCACTCCTGTCGATAGCGAAAAGATGGAAAAAGTCGAGAGGAAAAACTGGGTTGTAACAGAACCGGTACTTAGCTTAGACATGGAAGACCCTATCGATTTCATCGAAAAATACGGAAGTTTTGATTATGTTAAGGTTGGGCACAACCTTGCAGTGCAAGGAAAAAGGCTGCTCGATTATTTCTACGAAAAAGGATATAAAGTTATTCTTGATTTGAAATTTTCTGATATACCGTCAACAGTAGCAAGGTCGATAAAAGCTTGGGAACATCCTGCAATCATTGGTTTCACAGTCCACGCTAACGCTGGGTTAGAGAGCGTTAAAGCTGCTCTTGAATCAACTGACAAGATGATTTTCTCCGTGATAAAGTTAACATCGCTACCAGGAAAGCTCGAGGACTTCGAACATATCATTTTAGGACTTGCGAGGTTGGGCTCTTCGTTTGTGCTACCTGGTATGTGGGCGATAAAGATGCGACGCAAGATAGGTGGAGCTATACTGGTTCCCGGTATACGTATGGAGCAATCAAAAGACGACCAAAAAGATGTGGTATCGTTATGGGACATTTTTGGAATAGCGGACTTCGCTGTACTTGGGAGAGAAGTGTACAAGGCAAAAGACCCTGGAGAAAAGATACAATCTATAAAGGAGAAGGTGAGATTATGGAGATGATAAATGAAAAGGTTTTAGAAATCCTCAGAAAGACAGGTGCTTTGCTTGATGGTCACTTCATACTCTCTTCTGGTTTACATTCCCCCAATTACGTCCAATGTGCTAAGGTTTTCGAATATCCGAAATATGGAGAACAAATCGGGGAATTAATAGCAAGGAAAATCTTAGATGCTGGAGTGGATGTTGATGTTGTTGTCGGTCCAGCACTTGGTGGTATTATCGTAGCATATGAAGTAGGAAAGAAGTTGAACGCACGCGCGATTTTTGCCGAGCGTGAAGACAATGTCATGAAATTGAGAAGGGGATTTGAAATACACAAAGGTGAAAAGGTGCTTATTGTCGAAGATGTTGTTACGACAGGAAAATCAACATTCGAAGTTGTAGAAGTTGTTGAAAGCTACGGCGGGCAAATCGTAGGATTTGCAAGTGTTATAAACAGGTCAGGAAAAGAGAATCCATTTGAAGAAATCAATCAAAAATTTAAAGGGAAGCCGTACTTCTATCTTGTGAAGTTCGATTTCCCTACTTACAACCCTGAAGATTGTCCACTTTGTAAATCCGGTATACCTGCTGTGAAACCCGGAAGCAGAAAGATGAACGCAAAGTAAAGGTTATTTTTGCCTGTACGATTTGAGATATTTTTCTCTCAATAGCTTTGCATGCTCATCTGGGAGAATAGAAACTGTTCCAACTCTGAGTGCTTCTATGTAAATTTGTGCAGTTTTTTCTGCAACGAGCGTTGCAGTAAAGGCTTCTTGAAGATTTTCCCCCACGGTCACAAGACCGTGGTTTCTTAAAAATACACAATGGTTATTTCCAAGAGCTTTTACAGCGTTTCGTGCAAGCTCTTCTGTTCCCGGAAGCGCGTATTCTGAAACAAAAAGCCACTCACCAAGAATCATAACAGCATCTTCGACAATTGGGGGAATTTCTTTTAAAGTCACTGAGACTATAGTTGAATAAACAGGATGAGTGTGTATTATCGCGTGAATATCTGCTCGTGTTTCATAAATTTCAATATGCAAAGGTAATTCCGAAGAGGGTGTTAATTCACCGTAGACTTTCTTGCCCTCGCCGTTTACAACCGTTATATGTTTTGGTGTTAACTTGTCATATGGGAAACCAGATGGTGTGATGTAAATATATCCACCATCTCGTACACTGATATTTCCCCAAGTGCCTCTTGTAAGACCTTCTTCTGAGACCTTACGGGCATAATTGACTATCGATTCGGCTATATCGTAACTGAAGGAAAAATTTTCCGCATTTTTCTTTATCTTCTTCGCCATCTACTTACCCCTTTCGTATTGTTTAAAAGCATCTAAATATTCTCAAAGTGCCCTGAACACACCATTGCTTGTATCTACGTTAAGAAGTGTTGGCAAAATACCAAATTTAATTCTATAAGCTTCCGAAATTTTCTCAAAAATGCTTTCAAAATTTCCCTTCACTAACGCTATGATACTTCCTCCAAAGCCTGCTCCGACTATTCTTGCACCTAGAACATTTGAGTACTCACGCAACTTCTCGATAAGGAAATCAATCTCTTCGCAAGAAACTTCGTAATTATCTTTGAGACTGTAGTGAGATTCATACAGATACTTTCCAACCAAAACCAAGTTGTCATCCTCAAGTGCCGATAGTGTCTTTAAAACCCTCTCATTCTCTGTAACAACATGCAGTGCTCGCTTTTTCAAAACAGGGTCTTGAATCTTTTCAATATCTTCGAGAGTAACTTCCCTAAAAGATGATTTTCTAAGCGCTTGCAACGCAAGTTCACATTCATGCCTTCTTTTATTGTATTCAGACGAACCAAGCTCATGCTTAACTCCAGAGTTAATGAGGTAAAGTTTGGTATCATCGAGCCTAAGAGGTACGTATTTATACTCTCTTGTCATGGTGTCTATAAAAAGGGCGTGGTTTTCTTTTGAAAGTGCAACAGCGTATTGGTCCATTATCCCACATCGAACACCAACGAAATCAACCTCACACTCATGAGCAATCTTTGCAAGTTCTTCACGGTCAATCTCAAATTCCATCATCTGAGAAATAGCATACCCTACCCCGACTTCCAAAGCGGCAGAGCTTGATAATCCTGCCCCCATGGGAAGGTCAGAATCAATGTTCATAGTGAATGGCTTAACTTCGTATCCATGTTCTCTTAGCTTCTGAACCATCCCTATTACGTAATCAGCCCATGAATTTGTTTTTGTAGGGGTATCAAACTCTATTCCTTTCTTCAACTGATGTGAGAAAATTTTAAACTTTTTCGATGGTTCTATTTCAATCTTTACATACCTTTTTATAGCAAATGGTAAGACAAAGCCGTCGTTATAATCGGTGTGTTCTCCTATAAGATTTGCACGCCCCGGTGAATAAACCACAATCTTTTGGTCTGTCATATCACAACTCAACCTCCACATTTCTTAGTTCTTTTGCCGCTTCTTCTGGGATTTTTGGATTTATAAACGCCCATGTTCCGGTTTCAACACTTGCCATCCACTTAATTTTGTCTTTGTCTCGCTTTACAGGGTTAAACTCAATATGGAAATGAAAAGCATGCAGATAGCTCACATCATTAACTGGAGCTTGGAAAAGCATCATCATGTATGGAAACGCTTGTTTGAAAAGTAAGTCATATTTCATTGTAACAACTTTTAGAGCCTTTGCCAAGTGATATCTTTCGGTGTTTGTAAGTTCTACAAGAGTACTTACGTGCCTTTTAGGATATATATGGACTTCGTAGGGCCAACGTGCATAAAACGGAACAAGTGCGATAATCGATTCATTCTCGTAGATTATTCTTTCCTTTAATTTTATCTCATTATCAACAATATCACAAACTGCACAAGTGCCGTTTTCATCGTAGTATTGTGATAAAGCTTGCAGTTTTGCTTCTATACGCTTTGGAATGAATGGAAAGGCATATAATTGCCCATGTGGATGTGGAAGTGTCGCTCCTACTTCCTTTCCCCTGTTTTCAAATATGAAGACGTATTTAATAAACCGGTTTTGTGATAAGTCAAGGTATCTATCAACCCACATCTGGATTAGCTTTTCAATTTGGTGAATAGGCATCATGCTCATAGCACTTTCATGTTCAATTGTATAAACAACAACCTCGCATTTTCCGTTCGAACGTGCCTTTCTATATATACCAGTGCTTTGGACTTCAGGAGCATCCAACTTCATTGAAGGATATCTGTTATCAAACGAAACCAAATCGTACTCTGTTTCAAACTCATCACCACCAGGACAAAGCGGGCAGAAATTCGTTGGATTTGTAGGTCTTGCTTGCGTGTATGCTGAAACCATAATCCATTCTCCAGTGAGAAGATTCCATCTTCGTTCCATCATCGATTATCACCACCCTTAACTTCCTATTTATTGTTCTCCATATAGTAATTGAAGGTTCTACCGTCCGTTCTTTTTTCAACAACCTTTGACAACTCAATCCTTGGTGTATCGTAGTTGACCTTGTATTGCAAAGTTGCGAGGTCTTCTATAACGAGTTCATCACAGCCATTGATACCACAACTTGTGATTTTGTATCTTCCACTCATCAAACCACGAACTTTAAACTTTCTACGCCCGTAGGTCTTGTATTTTTTAACCAAGTTCCACAAATTTTCATCAATTTCGTATGAAAGGTTATCGCTCTGTATTATCATATTATCCAATAAAAGCGACGTGACAGCGTAAAGTTCTCTATGGGCATCACTAAGCTGTGTATCTTCCTTTCTCAGCATAAGACAGTCAGGGTCGTTCCACCATAGTACGTTGTTCATAAAGTTGCGTGTAATAACGTTTCTTAGAGCATAATAGGCATTTGGGTATCCTATATCTGGACTATTTGGGTCCCAGAATGGGGCTGTGTCAGCACTAATTCTCATGCCATCGACTAAACCAACACTTGGTAGAAGGGGAGCACCACATCCAAGAACAAACGAATCTCCTACAGCTTCTCGAATAACTTTCAAACCCTTTCTATAAGCTTCGATTGGCGAAACATTATGTGCGTACCTTTTTCCTTGAATTGCTCCAGCAAAAAGAAAATCAATTTTGAAATAATCGAACCCATTCGCTTTTAAACCAACAAAGAGGTTTTTCAACCACTCCACAGCTTCAGGATGCGTTATATCTAGGGCGTAAATCTTTTTATTCCAATTTTCATACGCAACAACAGGTACACCACTTTCGTTTTTAACAAGCCAATCACGGTGGTTTTTGAATACACTTGATGTTTCCGAAATACTGAATGGAGCAAGCCAAATTCCTGGTTTGTAACCATATGATGCTATTTTATCTGCAACTTCTTTTAGACTTGGGAACTTTTCATTAGGTACCCAATCACCAATGTCAACTTCCCAAGCATCATCTATTTGGAAGACTTCGTATCCTAAATCGAGCTCTCTAGACTTCTCCAAATCGGAAATCATTCTTTCATAATTGAAGTCAAGATAGTATTGATACCAGCTCGACCAACCGACTGGGTTGTGTGATGAAAATGTAACGTTGTTTTCTTTTGCAATAAGTTCGGCATAGTATGTGAACCCGTCATCAGGGTTCAAATTGATTACCACAATAGGTTCAATAGACGTCCATTCATCGAACATCTTACCAAAATACCTTACGTGGACGGATACTGTATCATCAGACAACTTGAAATAAACATGACCAATCTCGGATTTAAGCGCTCCTATTACGAAGGTATCGGCGGCTAAGAAATAATCGCTGATAAGATTATCAAAATAAACTTCCGGCATAATGGATGCACTGAAACCGAATTTTTCAATCAGGTCCTTTGGGAAATTCAATTTAAAATCCTTTGTTATAACCCTGGCAGGTCCCCATGACTGCCAGTTGTTGGCAAGTACCCTATCTGGTCTTGGGAACGAGAATAACTCTACATCATCTAACATTCCTTTTATTTCTCCTGCAATCTTGTAGCCAGCTGGAACCTTATAAACCTCTAATATCATCTCATAGCCATCAGACTTGCGGTAACCCATTATCTGCCTTATTTCTGATAAGTTTTGGATATACATACAGAGGCTCACTCCTTTCTTCAAAAAGATTTTACGTTGTTTCCCTTACAACGAGTTCAACATCCAAAACCAGCTTTTTGTTTACAAATTCTTTTCTTTTTATCATTTCATAAAGTAGTTCAAACGCCTCTTCTCCTTCTTTCTGCTTATCTATACGAACGGTTGTCAGTTTCGGTTGTATAAAATGCGCAAATGCTATATCGTCATATCCTACAACTGACACATCATCTGGAATAGAGTAACCTTTTTCACGGAGTGCCTGTATTGCACCAATTGCGGAGATATCGTTAAAACAGAAAACCCCATCGAACTGAAGTCCGGATTCTATGATATCAAGCATTTTTTTTATACGCATTCTCAACACCTTCTTCCACTTCAAAGACATAACTTTCGTCAAAGGGTAACATATGTTCATAGAGTGCCCTTCTATATCCTTCAAGTCTCATACGAGCGACGGATTTGTACAAATATCCACTAAGGTATACGATTTTCTTCCTACCTTTTTCAATCAAGTGACTTACTGCCAAATAACCTCCCTTGACATCGTTGCTGTAAACCTCTGGAACCTCCATGTCTTCAAAATGAACGCCAAGGATAACAAAAGGAACAGAGGATTTTATAAGCAGTTGAATATCCTCGCTTTTTTCTTGCGTGGGAGAAATGATAATCCCATCGACCCTCCTGCTGAGCATAGTTTTTACCGCATCTTCCTCTAAGCTGTAATCTTTTTCCGTGTTCATAAAAATGACGTTAAAACCACGTTTCCTGGCTGCCATTTCTATTGATTTGAGCACTTCTGAATAAAACGGGTTCGAACTATCCTCCAGTATCACACCTATGACTTTGGTCAACCCGTATCTCAAAGACGTCGCAGTCGCATCTTTTATATACCCAAGCTCTCTCGCTATTTTCAAGACCCTTTCTTTTGTTTCTTTGTTTATGTCTGGTTTGTTATTAAGTGCTCTTGAAACTGTATTTATCGATACACCAGCCGCTTTGGCAACATCACGTATCGTTACAAACTTTTTCAAATTCAGCACCTCCTGTTTAAGATTATCTTTTAACCAACGAAACTAAGTTCGAATGGTTTCAAGACATGTAGGCTTCCATCAATATACACGTTGTTCTCAATTGGTAATGTGTTCAGAACAACTGTCAATTCTCTACCATTTCGTTCCACATTCACCAACTCGTATCCTTTACCTAAGACCCTGGGTTTCAGATTTTCAGACAGCAATAATTTCCAACCATTCTCATCAAGGACAGAAGCTACATAGTAGCGGTTGTTTTTAACTGTCGCAAGTGGGGTCCCATTTTCAAAACTGCCGATAACTTTCGCGCTGAAAACTTCGAGCTCATCTTTCCAGAATAAACTATTAACACATTGAGAGAAGAGATAACCTTTTTCTTTCTTGATTCCACCAAAATCAACTACTTCAATTCCGAATTCATCAATAAGATGCCACGGCATTCTTTCAGTTAGCCAATTATATTTATCCTTTATCGACGACATTGCGGTGAGATACACTGGACCTTCAAATTTTTTGATTTTCTCCAAGAACTCTTCAGAAATATAAGAAGCATAAGGAACTATCAATACATCGTACCCTTCAACCTCATCTTCATTAAACACGAACTCTGCATTGTATCCAAGTTTCTTAACGGCTTTGTAAATATCTACAATTGCATCCCAATACTTAAAGTTTCGATTCAGATGGTTTATTCTATGTATCCATTCATTTTCGTAATCGAAGAAGATAGCCACCTCGGGTTTTGGAGTGATAACCCCCGGCGTTTGACTTTTCGCTTTTGAATAAGCTTCCAACCGTTTTGTTGGTCTTCCGTAGTAGTCCAATAACCCGGCATGGTATTGCTCAGCCCCGAACCGAATTTGGTCAAAACGAAACGGCATTACACCCATTGCCCCATTTAAATACGCCTGTTTGGTCCACATTGCAAGATATTCGGATTCGTAATTTTCGTTAACTTGCCTCCAGTTCACCCTTGCCGGTTGTTGTTCAATAACTAAAAATGGTTGGTGTTTCAAAGACCTCATTAAAGAATGATTTGCCGACTGTCTTAGTGGGTCGTATTCTTCTGTTGCTATATAATTATCCCAAGAAACAAAATCAACGTATCTCGCCATCTTTCGATAGTCCAAATCCATGAAATCAACCATAAAGTTGTGAGTTACAGGCTTTGAGGAATACTTTCTGATTACTTCAACCTGACTTTTTAAGAAACGTATGGAACTGTCAGACATAAATCTATAAATGTCAAGCATCTGGTGAGGATTCTCAAATGTTGGGGTGTTTATTGGAAAGACAATCTCGTCCCAGCTTTTGTATGTTTGACTCCAGAAAACCGTTCCCCAATGTCTATTCAAATTCTCTAAAGTCCCATACTTTTCTTTTAGCCATTCTCGAAACGCAACGAGGTCTTCGTTGCCAAAGCTGTACGTTGTGCCATGACACCCGAATTCGTTATCAATTTGCCATACATCAATTACATCACCATATCTGGATGCGTATTGTTCAACAATTCGTAAGGCGTATTCAAGATATGCTTTCGAGTTTGGGGAGTAATGCCTACGACTTCCGAACCCCCTAACCCTACCATTCCAGTCAACTGGTAGGATTTCTGGATATTTGCTCACAAGCCAAGCGGGAGGCGTTGCGGTCGGCGTTCCCAGGATTATCTTGATACCATTTTCAGAGAGTAGTTCTATCGCTTCATCAAGTAAAGAAAAATCAAACTCGCCATCGCTTCGTTCTACAACACTCCACATGAATTCACCTATCCTAACCCACTCAATGCCATAAACCTTCATCAATTCAACGTGTTTCTTCCAAAATGACCTGTCCCAATGTTCTGGGTAGTAGTCCGCACCATAAATGTCCATATGTAAAACCTCCTTGAAATTTACGTTATTTATGTATTCATTACTGCTTTTCCAAAAAAGCCTCTAGACTCTTTCTAATTTCAATGTTCTGTTAGTGGTTCGGTAACGTTACCGAACATCCTAATGCTATTTAATCAAATATTTCTAAGATTTCAAACCATCAATATTGACAAATTTTGTTGATTATCTGAATCTATTTACTCTATACATACTAAATCTTCATTAATTAACGAAATTCTTGTTTGAAATCAGTAAGAACCAGTGTTACAATAGTTCGTGAAACGAATTAATTCATTTTTAGGTGGGGTTGTACTCATGGCAAAGGTAATGAATCCGTATCGGGCTCTTAAAAACAAACACTATCGAAACTTCTGGTTTGCCCAGAGTGTTTCTTTAATCGGCACATGGATAGATACAACTCTAAGAGGCTGGGTGGCTGTTAACTTGTTTTCAGAAGACAAAGCCGCAGGTTTCATAGGGTTTATAGCTTTTCTTAAAGGTTTCCCGTCGGTTTTCTTTTCACCAATCGCTGGGGTTTTGATAGACTGGTTCGGTCCTAAAACCATACTGCTTTACACGCAGCTTTTGGATGCTGTTAACGCGTTTTTCATGGCTTACCTTGTTTGGAAGGGACTGTTAAGTCCTTTCTTTCTGCTCTTCCTCAGCCTTATGATGGGAATTACAAGCGGTTTTTATCTTCCTTCTAGGAACACATTTATATCAAACATCGTTCCGAAAGACATGCTTCCAAATGCACTTGCGTTACACTCAATGATTTTTAACGTTGCAAGGATGATAGGACCAACAATTGCGGGTTTTGTTGTAAAGTTGTATGGTTTGGAGTTTGGGTTCATAGTCAACGCTATTTCATTTCTACCGTTGATAGTTGTACTGTTATTGATTCCAGACAACCACGCCAAAACTTACAGTAATTTGAGTTTTAAAAGGTTCTTTGAAGACCTCACGGAAGGTGTACGTTATGTATCAAAAAACTCTGTATTAATTAATACATTCGTAGGACTAACCATGTATTCCCTTTTCGGAATGCCATTTGGCATGTTGATGCAGGCTTTTGTCAAAAGTGTGGTGAAATCAGATATACTTGGTTACGGGCTGATTATGGGAATGATGGGTGTAGGGGCTTTTATTGGTGCTAACATAGTAGCGTCTATAAATCCGGAACGTTTAATAAAGCTAAGAGAAGAGTTTTTGCTGGCTGTAATCGGAACAAGCATTCTGATTGCTTCCATCAAACCTGCCCTAACACCTTATGCAGCGTTCTTAATAGGTGCTTGTCAGTCTTCATTTTTTAACATCACAAACAGTAGGACACAGCTTTTGTCTCCTTCAAATATGAAGGGAAGGACAATATCTCTGTATTCATTTATCAACACCGGCGGTTCACCAACTGGAACCTTTATCTTAGGAATACTGGGTAATTTACTAGGGGTTAGAAACGTCTACATTCTCTCGGGTCTAATATTGCTCTCCTTTTCGATTTCAAGACTCTTCCCGTTAGTCAACCTTTCAAAACAGCCAAAAAATTTCCAATAAAGCCCGCTAAGGAAGATTAACCCGCTATCTCTCCTTCGTGCTCACTGAAAAGAAAATTCTACAATTCATTGTATACTATTGCAGTCGAACCACAAGATGTGGTATAATATACGTCGCTAAGTTAGGGAGAAATACTATGTTAAATTCGGGGAGGGAAAGCAGTATGTCTTCTGTTTATAGTACATTGAATAAGTTTATCGACTATTGGAAAAACATTGAACCATCAAAAAATGCCTACAAAATACTTTCCGAAAGATACTTTCTAAAAACTCCATCTGGTGAGTATCTTGAGACCAAGTGGTCGGACATTTGCCATAGAGTTGCGCGTGTAATCGCAACAGCGGAATTGGTAAACAATCCTGCCATGGAAAGTAAAAGTGACAGCGAGAAACTGGACGAAGTTAAATTCTGGGAAGAAACATTCTACAACTTTTTACTCTCAAGGATATTCATCCCAAACAGTCCCACCTTGTTTAACGCCGGCATGGGTGTCAGGCACGAACTACTGTGGAAACCTATCGAACAAATGACACTTGAAGATTACTGGGAAATTTACAATTCAAGGAACCATCTCCATATGCTTTCTGCATGTTTTGTAGTTCCAGTTGAAGACAGTATCGAAGGTATATTCGATGCGGTTAAAGAATACGCACTAATTACCAAAGCTGGTGGTGGTATCGGTAGTAACTTCTCGAGGTTGAGACCCAAAGGAAGTTTTGTCGCGGGAACACACGGGCAAGCAAGTGGTCCTGTTTCTTTCATGCATGTTTTCAACTCAGCCGTTGGTGTTGTCGAACAAGGCTACAGAAGACGTGGTGCTCTGATGGGAATTTTGAATATCGACCATCCGGACATCGAAGAGTTCATCACCGCAAAAGAAGGTAACGATGGAGAGAAAGTATTAAAATTCTTCAATATATCAGTTGGAATAACAATGCCCAGGGAAGAGCTGTTGAAACTTTACATGGAAGATGGAGAAATTGAATTGAAGCATCCAAAGTGTAATACTACAAGAAAAGTAAAGGTTCGAGAGCTACTTAAGAAAATGGCTAAAAATGCTTGGAAAACAGGAGACCCAGGACTGGCATTCCTAAGTGAGATGAACAAATACTACGCCATGTATCCAGAAATGGTTATTGAGAGTACCAATCCATGTGGTGAAATAGGACTTGCGCCATACGAAGCTTGTAACTTAGGTTCTATTGATGTTGCGAAGTTCTATTTGAATGGCAAATTCGATTGGGAAGCATTTGGTGAGGCAACAAGACTTGCCGTCAGATTCCTTGATAACGTAATAGATGTGAACGTTTTCCCACTGGAAAAGATTACAAAGGCAGTAAAAGATAGCAGAAGAATAGGTCTTGGAATCATGGGATTTGCAGACTTGCTCTACCTACTTGACATCCCGTATGATTCTCCTGAAGGAAGGCAATTTGCAGCGGATATGACTGCGTTCATGGCAATACAAGGCCATAGCGAGTCGAACAGGTTAGCAAAAGAAAAAGGCAACTTCCCGTTGTTCGAAAAGAGTAGATACTATCGTGAAGAAGGGTTTGCCCCATTTGCAATGGGTATAAGCAAATTTGACGATGAGTTAAGACAAGTTCTTTCGGAGTCAAAGTACGGTAAGCGTAATGTCGCGGTCTTAACTATAGCCCCAACTGGGTCAATATCAAATATCGCAGACACAAGTAGTGGATTGGAACCAAACTTCCTCCTCGCGTATGTTAGGTATATGAACAAACACGATGGTGGAAAAGAAGCATTGTTCTACGTCAACAAAGTCCTTGAACAAAAACTTGATAAGGAGATATTGGAACGAATTAAAGATAGGTTAGTAGAAAAAGGTTCACTAAAAGATATACCCGAAGTGCCAGAACACATTAAAAGGGTTTTCGTTACCGCAATGGATATATCACCAATGGACCATCTACTGATGCAGGATGCGTTCCAAAGGTATGTTGATAACAATATTTCAAAGACAATAAACATGCCAAATAGTGCTACCGAAGAAGATGTCTTGAACATTTACCTCGAAGCGCTGAAACTTAATATTCGTGGATTGACCATATACCGCGATGGTTCACTGCAGACGCAAGTACTTACCTCCGCAAAGAATTTGAAAACGAAAGATGCACCAAAGGTTCAATTCTTTGTGCTTGACGAAAAGCACAAATTAAGGCCTAAACCAAGAAAGGATACATTGAGAAGTGTCACAAGGAAATTCAAAACAGAGTCAGGTACCACATACATCACCGTTAGCTTCGATGATAACGGAGAAGCTGTTGAAATATTCTTGTCGAACGGAACTGAACTTGCGGAAGCGATTGGAAGACTTAGTTCAATTGCCTTAAGGGCGGGGGTATCAGCAGAGGAAATTCTTGAACAATTAAGAAAGGTTAAAGGAACATATACGCCCGCTCTGGCAAAAGAAATTAAGAACGCCATCGATGACTTTGTTGAACTCTGGGGTGAAACTCCAGCAGAAACTATCGATACATTTGTGATAGATGGAACTGCAAAAACAGCCGAAGAAATTGAGAAATTTGTTACTGCAAACGGTTTGCAATGGGCAGAAGGTTACTACGTAGATGCGGATGGAAATACGTATTGTCCATCATGTCTCTCGAAAAATAGTATAATCAAACAGGAAGGATGTACGAGCTGTAGAAAATGTGGCTGGAGTAAGTGTAGCTGATAATTGAGCACGGCCAATGATAAAAACACCCCGTACGCTAATCAAAAGCTTCACGGGGTGTTTTTTTATTTTTTAGACTTGCTCTTCTTGTTGGATATTCACAGGTGAGTTCTTTAATATCATGTAGGCTAGTGTTTCAAATGAGAGCGTTATGTCAACATCTTCAACTGGTATATTGGTCCTTAGTTTTATTGGCGAGAAATTCACAATTCCTTTTATACCAGCTTTTTCAACTAGCTCTGCAACATATTGGGCGGCACTTTCAGGAACAGCGATAACAGCTATCTCGATATTAAGCTCTTTCACTTTCTCGTCCAATTCACTGATGTGGGAAACAGGTATTCCAGCTATCTTTTTACCGACTTTTTGCCTGTCGTTATCGAAAATAGCAACTACATTGAATTTGTGCTTTGCAAGTCCAGGATAATTCGCAAGCGCACTACCCAAATTTCCAGCACCTATAATCGCAACGTTCCATTCTTTATTCACACCAATGATGTACGCTATTTCCGAAATCAACTTGCTCACATTGTAACCAAGCCCACGCTTACCAAATTCTCCAAAGTACGACAAATCCTTTCTGACCTGACTTGGTTTAATATTCAACCTATCCGCTATGTCCTGCGAAGATACGAAGTTCACACCTTCTTCTTTGTACCTTGTTAAACAACGATAATAAAGTCCTAACCTTCTGACTGTCGGTTTTGGTATTTTCATATATCGCTCCCCCTACTCTAGTTTTCACTTTTTTGGTGAATTTGTTCATGTTATCCTTTTCACAATTGAATTTTACCACTTTTGTTTGTGAAGTGCAACATCTTCAACAAAACTAATTGATGAGAATTTTAGCTTTCAGGGGGGAAAATTTCACAAATATGCTCAAAAATCAAAGACCTGTTTCAAAAGTTGTTAATATTACTTTAATTCTGCTAGGGATTCTCGCTGAAGATTCAACCACGACGAAATAGTTGCAAATTCTATCTGAACTGGCACAGTCGTAGCAAAATCCTTTCTGAACACATGGAGTTGACAAGTTAAGTCGCTTACTGTTCATGGGTGAGATAAATCTTAATCTTTCACGTGCATCTTCCATACTCTTTACTACCTTGTTCACACTGGAAACAATAATTACGTTTTTTGGTCCATAAACAATCGCTGCTACCCTGTTTCCATTGCCATCTAGGAATACAAGTCTTCCATCTTCCGTGATAGCGTTAGCACCTGAGAGGTAGTAATCCACTGTAAAAGCCTTCAGCTCCAGTTCTCTACGTTCTTCTGGTGTCTTTGCAGCGTACCTGTCGTAGTAGACATAATTCCCGTTCCGGAAGATATCCAAAACTCCATTTTCAATTAACGTCAACGACCCACCGTTTGCAACTGTTGAACCTTCAGGCACAAGTTCACGAACTTTTTTTAGTAGTTCCTCTTTTGAATTAACAATGTGAACCTCAAAATGTCTTCTCTTCATTTCTTTGGCAAGTTTTTCGGCAAGTGCCTTATACTTCCACAGGTAAAGTTCTTCACGCATGCGAACACCTCCAAGGAAGTTTTAGGACTAGGAAAACAAAAACGGGACCTTTAAAGGTCCCGTCTTAATTGGCGGGGACGACGAGATTTGAACTCGCGGCCACCGGTGTGACAGACCGGCGTGCTAACCAGGCTGCACCACGTCCCCGTCTTTTTTTGTTTGAGCCAGTTCTTCACTGACCGTGCATAATTTTGCCATAACTTCCCATTGTTGTCAATAGGGATTTTTATAACCTTTATGTTTACTATGAAAATTAGTTGTGAATTTGTATGATAATTTTTTAAATAAATATTTCCAAAAATCTGTCTTAAGCGCTTCTTTATACTTCTTTTGTGTATGTTAAGCTACTTGACTATACAAAAGAAATGTTTTAAACTATATCGTGAAAGTAGTCACGAATTCATAAAATATAACAAACTTACTTCCCATCTCAAGGCGAGGGGACAGATTATGGAGTATTCAAAAAGCGACGAAAGTAAACTAACAATCTACGTATGTTTAGGAAGTTCGTGCCATTTAAAAGGTGCATACAAGGTAGTTGAGAAACTCAAAGAATCTCTTACAGACCCACGTGTCGAACTACGTGGCAGTCTTTGCATGGGCAACTGTTCGGAAGGGGTTAATGTAAGAGTTGGTGATATATGTGTTGGAAATATAAGTTTATCGAACGTGGAAAGCTTGATTGAGAAAATAAAGGAAAGCCTCAATGTCATAAATGGAAGCAAGGAAAGCAGGTGAAAAGCAATGATAACAATGACAAAAAGCCGGTATATCTTATCTGACAAAGCTAACTGTACGTACTGTTACAAATGCCTCAGGAATTGCCCAGTAAAAGCTATCAGTTTCAGGCATGGTGAATCGTTTGTTATTGAAGAGGAATGTGTACTTTGTGGCACTTGCGTCAATACATGTCCGCAAAAAGCAAAGCAATACAGGAATGATATTGAAAAGTTTTTAAGTCTTGCGAGGAAACCTTTTATTTTGTCAATAGCTCCTTCTTTCTATGCTTATTTCAAAGAAGCTTTCAAGGTTTTGTCCTTGCTTAAACAATTAGGTTGTGTATACATCTCGGAAACCTCTATTGGGGCAGAATATGTGTCAGAAGAGTACGCCAAGATATTTTCACGTAGCGATAAACCTTTAATTACAACGGCGTGTCCCGTTGTTGTAGAACTCGTTGAGAAGTATTTTCCCGAATATGCGGATTATCTATTTAAAGTTAAATCTCCAGCGAGTGCTCATGCCGAGTTTTTGAAACATATGTTCGGAAATTTGCCAAAGGTTTTTGTCAGTCCGTGCATTGCGAAAAAGAAGGAACTTGAAGATGTGTTTGATGTAGTCTTGACTTTTGAAGAACTCGAAAGGGGATTAGAAAAAATCTTTCACGATGGTAATAATAATACCAAAGGGATTGACACCCTGTTAGAAAAGATGGCGGAAACCTATCCAGATTCGCCACATCCAAGCAGAGCAAGGTTTTATCCATCCTCTCGAGGAGTTGTTGATTCCGCTACTGCGTATGTTGGGGAGAATTTCCCGTACTACGTGCTTGAAGGTGTTGAAAACATAATAAATTTCTTTAAGACATTCAATGGTTTCAATGAAAAGATATTTATAGAAGCATCCGCGTGTGTCGGAGGCTGTATTAACGGTCCCACTATGAAAAGAGAAGACAACATACTATTACGGCGTTCAAGGCTACAAAACGCCATCCGTGTTTTAGAAAGTTTAAATGTAAAGAAAGTGGACAGATTTTCGGTTCCTATTGATTTGAAACATTCGTTGAAAATAAGAAAGGTGGAATACAATATACCCGAGTCAGAGATTGAACGGATTTTTGCCCAGATGGGAAAAACGAATCCCGAAAAGATATTAGACTGCACCGGATGTGGATATGAAACGTGTCGTGACAAGGCAATTGCTGTCGCCGTTGGTAAAGCAGAAAAGGAAATGTGTTTTGCATATTTAGTTGAAAAGGTTTCCTCTGTGAGTAACCTTGTTGTTGAGGAAACACCAAATGCAATTGTGATATTCAAAGATTCAAAGATTTTGTATATCAACAATTCAGCAAGAATTCTGTTTGCGAATTATACAGAAGATATGCTTATCAGTATTTGTCAAAGGGTAAAAGAAAGCTCGAATAGAATACATGAGCTTTACATTAATTCTAGAAAGGTCTATCTGTATCCAAAGGTCTTCGACTTACCAGACGATGGAGGCACAGTTGTCCTGTTTGTAGACCTTACAGAAATGGTCCAACAACGGGAACACATGAACGAGCTGAGAAGACGAACTATTGAAAAGATTGATGAAGTTTTGAACGAGCAGATGAAATTAGCTCAAAACATAGCAAGTCTACTTGGTGAATCGATAGCTGAAACAAAATCTAGGTTTGCAGAATTTAAGAAATTCCTGGGGGAAGAAAATGTTGACAAGTGATATATATTACGCACAAAAGAATAAGAGTGGAGAAGAAGTTTGCGGCGATACGATAAAATTGAAAAAGACCGAAGAAAAAACAGTTGTAAGTGTATCAGATGGACTAGGTAGCGGAATAAAGGCAAGTATACTTTCAACTTTGACCGCTTCCATGGCTACAACGATGGTACTCAACGATGTACCTATTTCTGAAGTCTTTTCATCTATTATTTCAACACTTCCAACGTGTAAAGTTCGAGGAATAAGCTACGCAACACTAGCCACTTGTTATGTTAACCATGTGAATGGAGATTGTCATATCTTTGAATACGATTTTCCTGTAGTTCTCTTTTACAGAGAAGGTGAGTTTGTTGAGCTTAAAAAGAAAGTGCACGAAATACAGGGTAGAAAAGTCCTCGAAAGCAGTATTCAAGTCAAACCTGGTGATATCGTTTTTTTGATGACAGATGGCATTTCACAGGCAGGTATGGGTAGCATTAAGTACCCATTTGGTTTTGGGGTAGATAACATTAGGAAAGAATTGAAGAATTTACTCGACAACAAGGTTGATTTGCATAGTATCACCAAACATCTTGTTAGACTTGCAGAAGCACTTGACAGAGACACAAAAGGCGATGATGCAACCGTCTGTGCTATAAAAATTAGGGAGAGAAGAAATCTGACAATCATGGTTGGACCGCCTGAAAACAAAGAGAATGACAAGATAGTTGTTGAGAAACTGATGAGTGCGGAAGGTAAAAAAGTGATTTGTGGTGGGACGACGAGTCAAATTGTTGAGAAAATACTTGGTAAAAAGGTTGAGATAGATTTCTCAAGTATATCAGAATATTCTCCACCCATAGGATATATGGAAGGTGTAGACCTTGTAACCGAAGGTATAATAACACTTTCACAGGTCTTCAGGTATTACGAAAACCAAGATTCAACTCTTGGCGTTGGTGCGCAAAAATTGATAGACCTGCTCGATGAATCTGATGTGATAACCTTTTTTGTTGGTAGGGCTATAAACCCCGCTCATCAAAATCCACTCTTTTCGCACGATATTTCACTCAAATTTAGGCTTATTCACGATATCTCTCAGATACTTGAGAAGCGTGGTAAAGTTGTTAAGATAGAGTATTATTGATTCTTCATGATACTTTTCAAAATAACAATGGAAAGAGGCTAAAAAACAGCCTCTTTTTTATTTATCGTTAAGTTGTTCGGTTACTCTCTAAAATTGCATCTTACACCAAGATTTTTACCTTTGACGAAATTTCTGTTGTTCGCGTAAATTTTAGTGAGATAATGTTGTTGTAAGTGATTAACATTCTAAACTGTAAAAGGTGGTGGAAGAAATGGATATAACATATAGGGAGATTATTGCAGGTGTGCTATTATTCACGTTTTTGTTTATACTTCTGCTGCCGACGGATTTTATGATTTCAAAGCAAAGTTCCTCCGAGGGATTAATTAAAATTCCAGTTTCAAATCCAGTTCTTAACATATTAGGTGCAAGTTTTAGTATACAGTTTGACAATGAGAAAGATGAAATTTTATACGGTCGAGGTGAGAAAATTGATATCTCTTCCAATACTGAAAGAACAGTACTAAACAAAGCCTCTGGGAGTATCATAATTGGTATTAGGGGGCTCAAGAACATTAATATTTCCGCCGCGAGCGTTCTTATATCAGGGGTCTTAGATAATGTTTTTGTTGATATTTCTTCGGTTAACGTTACATCTAAGAATCTTTTGATCAAAGGACCTGTAAAGATAAAGATTTCTACGGCAACGATTAAGGGTGAATTATACATCGATGAATTTTCGTCTGATGGAAAGGTCGAAATAATCGTTGATTCAGCATCAACAAATTTAACGGTATATGTCAAAAAGAGATACGAGAATAAAGTAACCATTCAGGGTAGAAATATCATTGTGAAAAACTGGTGATTTGACAGCAGCGGCTGTTTTTAGAGAGGGTATGTAGTGGGCGAACCTAAAGACTTTTGGAGGTGGATTGTATGAGGAAAAACGTATCTTTGGCGGTTGTTTTATGGTTGTCGCTGTTAGGTATTGTTGGGTTTGCGTTCGAGTTTGGTGGTGGTGGTCCGATAGTTGTTTACATTCCTGGTGGCACCCTATACGGACTGAAGAACATAAACATTCCGGTTGTAGACTTGCCAGAATTTACAGATGGTATAATTGCATTTGGTGGATATGGTTATGGTGGCGTTCCCGGTATGACTTACGGTGGTGGGTTCGGTTTTGGTGGAGAGAAAGAGGTCACAAAGGACGGAAAGAAGTACAAAATTGAAGTTGGCGGTGGATTTGGCGGTGGGCTCAAAAATATCTCTTTTGGTAATGTTAGCTTGCTTGCTGGCGTGTATTTTGGAAGTATTGACATAGTTCTTGGAAGAAAGGTGAATGAAAATAACACAAACGTTAGCAACCTCGAAGATGGAACCCTCGAAGGCTATCTCACCACTTCCATAGGTTACATTTCCATTGCAGCAAATCTTGCCATTGCTGTCAAAGTTACAGATTTTATGCAACTTGAAGTTGGAACAATTGCAATTGGTGGATATTCCCCAGACGGATGGCTTGTTAACGGTAAGCCTTTGCAAGGATTAACACAATACAACAATTTCTTGCTGACATACGGATTCTACGGAGGAGTTGGATTCGGATTTTGATGAGGTCTAAATCTTTGGAATTGTCACAAGTGTTAAAAGTATTGTTTGTTCGTACCTTAATTTGCACAATCTTTGCATACGTACTTCTAACGTTTGGTTTTGCTTCGACTGTGATTGAAGTTGCTAAGGAAGGTGCGCTCACACTTGAAAAGAGTGCGAGTGCACTTTTTCCATTTAACATTCTCTATTTCTACGTAGGGAGTGCACAACTTTCCAGAGCTGTAGAGCAAGAACCTTTTAATCTGGATATAAGGATAATAAGGATGGAGGCATTTTTCAGATTCATTGATACAAACCGACTTGCTCAAGACATGATTATCGAAGATGGAGAGTTTCTGTTGTTGTTGAAAGAGAAATCAAAGATAGACTTGGAAAGTGAAAAAAAGATCCTCTACATGATAACTTATGCCTATGGAATGAAAAGGAATACTGTAAAATTTGCATTTTATTTTGAAAAGCTTCAAAATATGAAAGATTCAAAGACCTACGTCGAAGATTTAAAGAAGAGGTTTCAAAACATGGTTTCTAAAAACTTCTAATTTCTTTAGAAAAGGAGAATATAAATGAAATGGAAAGTGAGTAGATCCATTTCTAAATTTATCGTAATCGAAACATCAATATTCATTCCCTACTTCTTTTTACTCAAATCAGTAGACTTCAAGGACTACTATACACCATTTGTGCTATCTTTTGTGCTGATAAACTTATGTATCTTCTTATACTCTGTCTTTTCAAAAGTCTACAGAACGGAGAAAAAAATATCTAAGATGTTGTTTTACTCCGTTATAAATATTGCATACAGCATTGTGTTAAGTGTATTTGTATCTGAGAGTATATTAAAAATTTCGTATTTCCAAAACAGTAATTTAGGAGTCAAAGACATATACTGGATAATTATCCTCTTAATATCCGTATCCGCTGCAAATTACCTCTCAGCTCTTAAGGAAAGGGTGAGAAGATTAGAATTGGAAAAGGAACTGCAAAATCTTCATATGGAACTACTGAGAGCGAAGCTAAACCCACACTTTGTATTTAATACATTCAACTTTCTTGCAGAAGCGGTCAGGCGAAATCCAGTGAGAGCAGAGGAATTCACTCTTAGAGTTTCCGATTATTACAGAGAAGTACTAAAATTTAAGAAACAGTGGTCGCTTTTTGAAGAGTTAGATTTCATAGAAAAGTACCTTGAAATACAAAAAGAAATGCTCCTACCGATTAAATTCGAATACAAAATAACAATTCAAGAGACAGTCAAAGATGCTATCATTCCTTCTGGTATTACTCAACCTGTTGTCGAAAATGCTATAAAATACGGTATTAAGATTAATTCCGGAGGAATTATAGAAATACATGCAGGCTTAGAGAATGAGAATGTACGAATCGATATACTTAACACAGGAAGCCCACAAAGAGAAATTAAACCAGAGCACTTTGGAACAGGTCTTTCTATAGTTAGTCAACAACTATCCTTTATTGAAGGTAAAATGTCGGTTAATGTGGAAAATGGTCTTACTATCTTTTCAATTCATATACCATTGATTAAATCGCATTGAAACAAAAGGGGTGGAGCAATGTTTACTTGTGGAATTGTGGAAGATGAACCCATGGCAATGGAACGAATTAAGAGACTAATCAACGAAATTGATAGTAATATTAAAATACTCTTTGAAGCATTTAATTGCGAAGAATTTATAAAAAAAGCCAATCTACTTCAACCAGATGTACTTTTTCTCGATATAAATGTTGGTGATAGACTCGTGTTTGAGGCTCTTGAGCACATAGAGTACGAACCACATATCGTATTTGTAACTGCGTACGATGAATACACGTTGAAAGCCTTCGAAGAATGTGCTATAGATTATGTGCTAAAACCTATTTCCAAAGACAGATTGAATAAAACTATTGAGAGAATATATAAACTAGGTTTGAAAAAGCAGAAACCAGAATACTACATATCTAAGCTTTCAAAACTTCCCGTGAAACACAACGATGAAATTTATCTTTTAGACACCGATGAAATTATCTATCTCGAGGCAAACAACAAAATCGTGCACATAGTAACAAAAGATAAGATATTTGAATGTACCATGCCTCTTCACGTACTACTTAAAAAACTTCCATCAAACAATTTTGTTCAAGTTCACAAAAGTTATATTATTTCCATAAAACATATTTCAAAGATAAAAAAATGGTTTCAAAATACATACATAGTACTAATGGACAACAACGATGAGATAAAAGTCTCAAGAAACTACCAGTACAACTTCTTCAAGATATTAGGTCTTAGGGAGTAATTTTGTTCCAAGCGATACTGTACAGTTGTATTTGAATTTTTCGCGCTTTGTACTGGGGGTGTATTAAAATGGAGAATGGATTATTACAGAGTGTCATACAAATCATTAATAAGGTGTTTACCAGGCTTGTTGTATTCTTTGTGCTTTCAATGACTTTAAATCTCTTACCTTCAAATTTACATGCTTGTACAATCGTATATCATAGGAATAACGACGGAACTATAATTATTGGAAAGAACAGCGATTTGGATTCACCAAAAGGCTTTTTATTGTTCATTCCGCCAAACAACGAAAAGTATGGGATGGTACTTTTGGAACAGCTGGGAGCCGATATGCCATATGAAGGTATAAACAGCTCTGGTTTGTATATCGCAATAACCGCTGTACCATTTTCCTGGAATATTCCAAATTTATTCAGACCAACGCGCATAAGTTTGCAAATACTAAGAGAAATTTTAGAAACTTCTAGCGATGTACAGTCGGCTGTAGCATTATTTAAAAAAAGGTCCATAATATTTGGAACTTTGTTTGGCAATCCGATGGTACACTATTTTTTGGCTGATAGATTTGGAAACACCGCTGTTGTTGAGTTTGTCAACAATCAACTGCACGTAATAGAAGGGGAAAACGTATTAACAAACCATTACCTGTCAGCTGATTATATCAAACCTGATAATCCAACATCTATAAGTCGCTACAAAAGAGCAAAAGCCTTACTTGAAAACTTAAAGGATGTAGAATTAACTCCGTATGATATTTTATCAATACTCCAAAATGTTAAACAGCAATCTACAGTTTGGAGCACATCATTTGTTGTTCGTAATGTATCAAACAAAGCAATTATAGAACTCTATGTAAAGGGACCAAACGAAGATGTTAAGAGCTTTAATGTGACAGCTGAATTAGAAAGAAATATGCATCTTTACAACCTGGAGACATTCGAAGAGCTCACCAACCATTCTGCTGACATAAAGGAGAATGAAACGCGGTTTTTAGTTAAAATCTCAAACAGTTATGGATATTTCTCTTCACCAACACTGACTACATTCTCGCTGCTTTTTAATTATGCAGGCTTTCCCAGAATTGGTGTGGAGTGCATTGTATCAAATCAAAGAACAGAAAATGAATCCCAAACAAAGTTATATTCTGGTATAAGTCTCGATTACCATTTTTTTGAACAATTTAATTTAGCCATCGGCATATTTTTCGAACTCACAACACCTTTAATTAACCTCCCTCTCTCTTTGCTCACTTTCGACATAGGTATTGAACCGGACAATTGGATTCCTTATAGGCCTCTACTATTTTTAAGGAGTGTGTTGGATCTTACAAAAAACATTCCTGAACTTTCTTTTTACCTCATGTTTGGAAGTGGTCTTAGATTTTAATTTTCTCAGTCGTTCTTAGTTGTCGAAAGAGGAGTTACGTTTCAAAAAAAGTAAATACTTTTTTATATTCCACTCTTTCTTTACCATTGTGAAATCATATCTGCAATGCTTAAAATAAGTATGCCTACCTTCTTAAATCAAGGCTTTTATGCATTTATATCGTGAAAAATTTCTAATCTGCCCCTTGACAGAGGCAATATTTTGTTTTATGATTTTCGTGAAAAGTATCACGAAAGAAAATTAGTTTAGCTGGATGAGTTGATACGTATTGATAAATAGATTCTATCCATTTAGCCCTGAATTTCCGTAGAACAATCTCATTTTTGTGGAGGTGTGGCGATGATTAGCAGAACCTACAGTAAAGTTGAAGAGATTTTAAAGAAGTACGAATACAAGAAAGAGATGCTCATCAAAATCTTACTCGAAGTCCAAAAAGAATACAGGCACATCCCAAAGGATGTTGTATACTACATCGGCACCGCGCTTGGTATCCCTCCTGCCAAAATCTATGGCGTTGCGACATTTTACGCCCAGTTTTCTCTAAAACCAAAGGGTGAGTACACAATTCTTATCTGTGATGGAACGGCATGTCACATGGAAGGTTCAATGAGTCTTGTAAAAGCTATAGAAGAAGAAGTAGGTATTAAGCCTGGTGAAGTTACGCCTGATTTGAAATTCAGCCTCGATAAAGTTGGTTGCCTTGGTGCATGTGCTCTTGCTCCAGCAATGGTAATAAACGATGAAGTTTATGGAAAACTGACTCCAGAACAAGTTAAAGAAATTCTGAGAAAGCTCAGAGAGAGAAAGGAGGAGGAACAATGAGCACAGTTGTTGTAAATGAACCAATATTGAAAAGTCCTCAAGAATTGCTTGATTATATAGAAAAGCTAAAAGAGAAAAGAGAAAAAAAGCTCCAAAAACCCTCCGTTTATGTATGTGTTGGAACTGGTTGTACAGCAAGTGGTTCAAGGAAGGTCTATGCGAAGTTTGTTGAAGTTGTTAAGGCAAAAGGTCTTGATGTCCAAATCGAAAAGGTTGATGACGATGATGAACCAGTAAAGAAAACAGGATGCTGTGGTCTTTGTTCACTTGGTCCGCTGGTAAAGATAATGCCATATGGCATCACATATAGTCATGTTAAAGTGGATGACGTGGAGGAAATCGTTGAGAAAACGCTTATAAAAGGTGAAGCTATTGAGCGCTTACTTCTCACAGACCCAATTACGGACAAAAAAGTAGAAAGACTGGAAGACGCTACATTTTTCAAGAATCAGACATTCTACATAATGGAAGCTGTTGGAACAAGTGAATGTGAAAGCATAGAAGATTACATGGCGCGAGGTGGTTATTCTTCACTTGCAAAAGTTCTCTCTGGGATGGATAGACTTGAGATAATAAATATGGTAAAAGCTTCTGGATTGCGTGGACGTGGTGGTGGAGGGTTCCCAACAGGTTTGAAATGGGAAGCCGCATATAAAAGCCAAGGCGATATCAAATACGTTGTTTGTAACGCGGACGAGGGTGACCCCGGAGCATTCATGAACAGAACACTTCTTGAAAGAGACCCACACTCGGTTCTCGAAGGAATGATTATCGCAGCTTATGCAATAGGTGCAAGGAAAGGTTACGCTTACATCAGGGCGGAATATCCGATTGCTGTTGATATGTTCAATAAAGCTATTGAGGATGCAAAAAGATACGGTCTTCTCGGCGAAAATATACTCGGAACGGATTTCTCATTTGAGCTTTACGTTAAAGAGGGCGCAGGTGCATTTGTTTGTGGTGAAGAGACAGCTTTGCTTGCCTCGATAGAAGGTAAACGTGGAGTTCCAAGACCAAGACCACCATATCCGGCACAAGCAGGTCTCTGGGGTAAACCAACACTTATAAACAACGTTGAAACATATGCAAACGTTCCAAAGATAATCAGGGATGGTGTTGAGAATTACAGAAAACGCGGAGTTGAGAATTCACCTGGTACGAAGATGTTCTCTGTTACTGGGCCATTAAAGTTGACGGGTATCATTGAGATTCAATTCGGTACTACGATTAGATACATTCTTGAAAATATCTGCGGTGGAACTTCAAACGGTAGAAAGATAAAAGCTATTCAGATTGGTGGACCATCGGGAGCTTGTTTGCCGGAGGAACTCTTCGACCTCCCACTTGATTACGATTCACTAATATCCGTTGGTGCAATGGTTGGCTCAGGAGGTATAGTCGCAATCACCGATGACAGATGTATGGTCGAAGTAGCAAGGTTTTTCCTAGACTTCACAAAACGCGAATCTTGTGGAAAGTGTGTTCCATGTAGAGAAGGAACAATGCAGGCTTACAATATACTCGAAAAATTCACACAAGGTAAAGCAACTTACGAAGACTTGGAAAGCCTCGAATACTTATCGGACATCATTAAGACAGCTTCTCTTTGTGGTCTTGGGAAAACAGCTCCAAACCCAATTATCAGTACCCTTAAATACTTTAGGTCAGAGTACATTGAACATATTGAGGGAAGATGTCCAAGCGGAATGTGTACTGCATTCAAGAAGTATGTAATTATACCAGAAAAATGTAAGAGCTGTAGTCTGTGTGCAAGAAGCTGTCCAAATGGCGCTATTAGCGGAGAGAGAGGAAAACCGTATGTAATTGACCAAGAAAAGTGTATCAAGTGCGGACTGTGTGTAACAAAGTGTAAGTTCGGTGCAATAGAACTTGTTGGCTGATTTGTGAGTCCTGATTGTCAGTTCGGGAGGGTGATGGAGAATGAAGATAGTAGTTAATGGCAGGGAAATAGAAATACGTGACGATGCAAGAAATGTGCTTGAAGCTCTCAGAGAAGTCGGTATCGAGATTCCAAACCTTTGTTACCTCTCAGAGACGTCGATATACGGAGCTTGTAGAATGTGTCTTGTTGAAGTCGATGGAAAAGATATAGTGACATCTTGTACATTACAACCAAGAGAAGGAATGGTAATAAAGACACATACACCAAAAATTTACGAGTTGAGAAAAGGTATACTTCAACTTCTGCTTGCATCTCACGACGGTGATTGTACAACATGTGAGATGAACGGAAAGTGTAAGTTACAAAAATATGCACAAGAGTTTGGGTTGACTAATAACAGATTTGAAAAGATTTCAAAGAAGACAATTACAGATACATCATCAGTTATTGTCAGAGATAATTCAAAGTGTATCCTTTGCGGAGATTGTGTGAGAGCATGTGATGAAATCCAGTCAATTGCTGCTATAGATTTCGCTTACAGAGGATTCGAAGCTCAGGTTGTTCCATCCTTTGAAGAGAAGCTAGAAAACACAGAATGTGTCCTTTGTGGCCAATGTGTTGCATATTGTCCAACAGGCGCATTAGCAATTAGAAACGATGTTGATAAAGTCTACAAGGCTATCGAAGACGGAAAATATGTAATTGGTATGGTAGCACCTGCAGTGAGGGCATCTCTACAAGAGGAATTCGGCTTGGAAGATGATGTAGCTGCAGCAGGTAGGATGGTCTCCCTACTGAAGATGATAGGATTTAAGAAGGTCTTTGACGTTGCGTTTGCCGCTGACCTCGTTACCTATGAAGAAGCACATGAATTCATTGAAAGATTGGAAAAAGGAGAAAAATTGCCACAATTCACATCTTGTTGTCCCGGATGGGTTAAATTCGCTGAACAATACTATCCAGAATATCTGGATAATTTATCAAGTGTGAAATCACCACAGATGGCACTTGGAGCAATAATTAAGAGGTTCTACGCGAAGGAAATAGGTGTCGATCCAAAAGATATCGTGCTCGTTTCAATAATGCCATGTACAGCTAAGAAGTTTGAAGCAGAAAGAGAAGAATTTAACGGTGATGTTGATATTGTTCTCACAACGAGAGAAGTTGTAAAGATAATTAAATCCACGGGAATTGATATAAGAATGGTAGAGCCTGAACCATTTGACAGACCGTTTGGACTTTCATCACAATCTGGTCTGAGCTTTGGTAAGAGTGGAGGAGTACTTGGAAGCGTTGTGAATGTCATTAACGAGATAATTGGAATAAAGAGCATAGAAACAAAACAAATTTCCGAAGGTGTTAGACTAACGACCATTGAACTTAGCAACGGTAAGGTCGTAAAAGGTATGGCGGTCTTCGGACTTGGAAACACCAGAAAAATTATTGATTCAATAAGAGCGGGAGAACTGGATGTAGATATTGTCGAAGTTATGGCGTGCAATTACGGTTGTATTGGTGGTGGCGGACAACCATATCCAAATGATTTTAGAACCAGAGAAAAGAGAGCAAGGATACTCAGAGAAGTTCAAAGTATCGATGTACTAATTTCACCAACAGAAAACTTCCACATGCTTCAACTGTATGAAAAATATCTCAATAAACCCCTTAGTCACGAGGCACATGAGGTAATTCACACACATTACAAACACAGAAGGAGAGTTCAAGAAGAAGAAATCGACATATTACCTCTTCCAGAAGAAGCCGAGGACAAAGTCAAGGTAAGTGTATGCTTGGGTACGTCTTGCTACTCAAAGGGTTCATATGAAATTCTTGAAAAGCTCATTTCAGTCGCAAACAAGGAAGAATGGGCAAGGAACTTAGAAATTAAAGGAACGTTCTGCGTAGAAAAATGTGGAAAAGCACCAAACGTCGTGGTAAATGATATAATAGTGTCCGAGGCAACAATCGAAAAGGTAAAAGAGGTGGCTTTGAATGAACTTAGAAGAACGAAAGGGGATTCTTCGGTTTCCAAAAGCAACGTTTGAACGTCTGAAACTATATCACGCACTTTTGAGCCAGCTTCTTGTTGAAGGAAAGCAGTATGTGTTGTCCGAAGAAATTGCAGAGTTACTTCGCATCACTCCAGAGCAAGTGAGGAAAGACTTTTCTTTCCTCGAGACTAAAGGAAAGCCAAAGGTAGGTTACGTGATTAAGGAATTACTCAATGAACTGGATGAGCTTTTTGGAACAGGGGTAGACGAGAACATTATAATCATCGGAGCAGGGCATCTTGGAAGTGCGCTTGCGAATTACAAGGGGTTCAAAAATATAGGCATAAGGGTCGCAGCAATATTCGATAACGATCCAAATAAGATAGGAACAATGGTTGGCGAACTTATGGTGCTTCCGTTAAAAGACTTGTCGAGGGTCATTCGAAGATTTAGAGTGAAGATTGCAGCTATCTGTGTTCCAGAAAATGCTGCACAGCAAGTTGCCGATTTACTGGTAAGCCATGGAATAAAGGCTCTCTGGAACTTTTCTACAAGGATATTGGATGTACCAGAAGATATAATTGTGCAAAATGAGGATATAACAAGGGGATTGCTTGGACTGAAACATATGCTAGCAGAAAAAGAAAGGCTAAAGGCTGAAAATGTAAACAAAACACAAAATCTCGCGTCTAAATGATAATTAAATAGTTTTCAAGCAGTTTTTAACCTTCGAACATTCGAACAATAATGCGCCACGCGCATATATATAGTGAGGAACGACCTCACAACGGCCAGCACACCTTCCCACCCCGGTTACCAAACCGGGGACTTTTTTTTTTACAAAAGAAAAGTGCCGGGTTATCCCGGCATTTTCCGTTGTTTTTCGTTAGTTTAATGCTCAGAAGTTCAAAGTTCTATTCCATACACCTTAGAGTATTTTTCTTTCACGTATCTAACAAATGGTTCATAAGATAGTGGCTTACCGGTTACCATCTTGATTAATTCAGCAGGTTCATACATCTTCCCTTTCGTGTGAATCTTTTCTCGCAGAAAGTCTTTAATAACGTCAAACTCACCTTTTGAAACTACACCATCAAAGTCAATTTCTTCTTTTAACTTCTCGAATATTTGGGCGGCATAGAGATTGCCAAGTGCGTACGTTGGGAAGTAACCAAAGTTTCCACCATACCAATGCGGGTCTTGCATACAACCAAGTGTGTTATTCGGAACCTCCAAGCCCATATAATCTTTAAATAGTTCAGCCCACTTATCTGGTATATCTTTTACATTCAACTCACCGTTGATTAATGCACGTTCAATTTCGAATCTTATGATTATATGTAAATTGTACGTTACCTCATCAGCTTCCGTTCTAATGTAGGACCTTTGGACTCTGTTTACTGCTCTCCAAAGCTCTTCAACCGTATACTCTTTCATTTCTGGAATAATTTCCACAAACTTTTGATATATTCCTTTCCAAAATGCCAGGCTCCTGCCCACTATATTCTCCCAAAATCGGGATTGACTTTCATCAAAACCATAAGAAGCGCTGCTACCTATTGGTAAACCGTAAAATTCTGCCGGAATGGAGAGCGCATACAACGCATGCCCAAATTCGTGAATGGTTGAATAGATAGAGTTCCTCATGTCGTTCACAATATACCTTGTTGTTATACGAACATCGTTTAGACCTATGGGATTTGTGAATGGATGGGTTGATACGTCTAACCTACCCTTGTTGAAGTCGTACTTAAGGTAATGCAATAACCAAATACTAAATTCCTTTTGTTTTTCAGCACTGATTTCTCTATCAAACGGGTCTTCTGCTTTTGGTAGGCTCTCTATTTTCTTAAGAACTTCGAGAATAAAGGTCTTAACACTGCTAAATATCTGTTCCACGTCGCTTGCTTTCATACCAGGTTCATAGAGGTCTAGCAAAGCGTTGTATGGTTCTTCTTCGTAACCTAAAATTTCTGCATACTTTCTAGATAGTTCTACAAGTTTTTCAAGCAGGGGTCTTACTTCTTCAAAATCCCCTTTTGATTTTGCAATTTCCCATTTTTGCTCAAGCATTGTTGATGTCATCATTATCCCCTGAAAGAGTTCAGGAGGTACTTTTTTATACTTGTAATACTCCTTCTTCCCCACAGAAACTATCTTTTCTTCTATTTCATTTTGGGGTTGAGCTCTTTCTAAAAGTGTGCCAAGAGCATCATCAATCATGGCTTTGAAAGCATAAGTACCTATCTCGGATAAAACCTCTGCCCTGTAGGGACCTGCATCTTTTGGCATGTAAGTCTGCATATCCCAGTAAAGCAAAGAAGCTGCACTGGAATACTTTGCAACACGTCTGTAGTAATTCTTTAGCTCTTCCATACAAACTCCCCCTAACTTTTTCAAAAACTGTTATCAAAGTACAAATTCAAAATCAATGCTGCTCAATCTGTAATGCAAAGCTTCACTAACAGCTTTTGCATCGACAATATCGTCACCGTTGAGGTCAGCGATGGTTCTTGAAACTTTCAAGATTTTATCTATAGCCCTTCCTGAAAGCCTGTGTTTTGTGACAAAAAGTTTCAAAATTTCCTCTGCTTTGTCGTCTAGTTTAATATATTTCTCAACCATTTTGTGAGTCAACTTTGCATTTAGCTTTATGTTCTCTTCTTTGTATCTATGCAGCTGTTTTTCTCGTGCTTTCATTACCCTTTCACGAATTTGCGCGCTTGATTCCCCGTCCGTTTGTAAAGTTTTTCCACGTATCTCTTCGTAAGACACTCTAGGAACCTGGATTTGGATATCTATTCTGTCAAGTATGGGACCTGATATATTTTTCCAGTATTTTCTGATTTCATAAGGAGAACACTTGCAAGCTATTTCTTTGTCTCCGTAGTAACCACATGGACACGGATTCATTGCCGCAATTAATTGAAAGTTGGCAGGAAAGATATGCGTTGCCTTTGAGCGAGAAACAGTAACCACGCCGTCTTCAAGAGGTTCACGGAGCGCTTCCAAAACATCCCTCCGAAATTCGGGAAGTTCATCCAAGAACAATACGCCATTGTGAGCAAGCGTTACCTCTCCAGGTTTGACATTGGTACCTCCGCCAATTATAGCCACCGCACTTGAAGTATGGTGAGGACTTCTGAAGGGTCTTTTAGTTATAAGTTTTGAATCCAACAAACCAATGGCACTATATATCTTTGAAGTTTCGATGATTTCCTGTTCACTCATAGGTGGCAGTATCGTTGGAAATCTTCGAGCAAACATTGTTTTTCCCGTGCCCGGTGGTCCAACCATCAAAACATTATGCCCACCACTTGCTGCAACTTCTAAAGCTCGTTTTGGAACTAAATGCCCACGGATATCAGAAAAGTCTACTTCATGGTTTTCAGTATCAAAGCTTGGTGTTTCATACTTGACCTGGGGAAAATTTCCTGTCTTTATTGCTTGGACTGCCTCGTAGAGATTCTTAAATGGTAGGAATTTTGCTTTAGTAGCTGCAGCTTCAGGGATATTATCCGAAGGGATGATAAAGGTAATCAAAGGATTTTGAAATTCCAACAATATAGGAAGGACACCTTTAACTCTTTTGACACTTCCATCTAAACCCAGCTCTCCAATAACAATTGCGTTGAATGGAGGTATGTGTTTTGCAGCTCCTAAAATAGCTAACGCTATTGCAAAATCTAAAAAGGTGCCTTCTTTTTTAACATCTCCAGGTGCTAAGTTAACAGTGATAAGTCCATCAGGCATAGAAACATTGGAATTTTTGAAAGCACTGAGAATCCTTTGCTTGCTCTCTTTAACTGCGGTGTCTGGTAGTCCAACAATGTTGATGTCTCTTTTTACACTTCGTGCATTTATGTCCACCTCCACGTTTACCAAAAGCGGAGTTATACCCACAATAACTGCCGACTTCGTGCTGAAAAACATCTCCCTATCCCCCTTGTTCCTTCATTAACTCGTAGACCCTTTGAGCGATTCTTGCGGTTAACCCCCAAATAACATAGTTTTCGTACTTATAAAAGGTGACCTTATAAACCCCTCGCTTCCAGTTGTATTCTCTTCCAAAAGGTATGAGATGATACGGAAAGTCTTCATGCGGTTTGAGCTCCACATCAACATAACCAGTGGAGTAGGGTTTTTCAAAGTGTTCAAGTGGGACTAAAAAGGTTTCCTTCACCTCACTTGTGTTTATACAAAGTTCACGTAGGTCTACAGAAACAACAAAAGGGTATATGACCGAATTGAAAGGTGTTATAAGCGGTTCCACTTCAAAAAGCAACTGAACAGTCTGAAGCCCGATCTCTTCCTTAAGCTCCCTTAAGGCTGCTTCATATGGCTGTTCATTTTCTTCAATGTGCCCACCTGGAAACGACACTTCTAACGGCTGTGGAATGTTTTCTGACCTAACTTCAAAAAGAATTTTATGCTCATACACGGGAACACATACTGCATAGTAATTGAACTCACCAAGGAAACGTTTCAAAAACTCACCTCTGCCTTTCGAAAATCGTTCTTAAAAATTTTGGTGGATTTATTTAACGGCAGAATTCCAGTTCATCGGATTTCCGTAAAGACTGTTCCAGTATCCAGACGGCGTATCGTTAACATAATAGCATCTCACTTCCTTACCAAAAACAAATAAATATCCATTGCTTAAACTTATGTATTTCCCATTTGGAACAGTATCCGTGAACAAAACCTTCTTAGTATTTTTATCAATAACTTGAAATTTGCCGTTTGAATCTATAAGGTAGAGCCTTTCTTTTCCCAAAACAGCGTCGGTAATTTCGGCCGAAATAGTCAAGAAATTGGTTCGCCCTTTAAAAATATCTGTGCTGTCTTTCATAGGTATGAATTCATAAGGATTACCGTATTCATCTATAAGCGAAAACCCTACCTGTTTGCTGATGTAAGGTGTTTCAGAGTATATCGGTAAGTTTTTAGGTTTCCCTGCAAAACTATCTACGCTTTTATCCCTCCAAAGGTTTCCAGCACCATCGACAACATAAACTTTCCCAGCAAGGGAAACCGATGGCGGTATTGAAGGATAGGTCCCTACTTTGTAAGAGCTTCTTATAACACCTGTCTTATCTTCGTCTTTGATAATGTAAAGTGTTCCTTTGTCAGTAACCACATAAAGTAAATATCCATCCCAAGCAGGGCCGTAAGCAATATCACTGTCAAGTGAAAGCTTCCAGGCAAGCGTTCCATCTTCCTTCAATGCATAGATGGTATCATCCCAAGACCCAACGTAAATATGATTACCAACTGTAATATGCCCAGTTATTACAAAGTTGGTTCGGTATGACCACACTATTTTTCCACCATCAATTGCGATAACCGTTCCCTTCGTTGTAGGCACATATGAAACAGTCCCTTTTACAGCAGGTTTGCCAGAAATGGAATCATTTAAGACTACTTTCCATACAAGTTCGTATAACTTTGGAATTTTTGGTTGCTGTTGAGGTTCCGAAGGCTTTACAATAGTCGTTTCTTCTTTTTTTTGTGGTTCTTCATCAGCTTGCTTTTGCGAAGTCGAAGGTGTAGTTGATTGTTGCGTCGGAAGTGGAGGCTGGACCGTTACTGTGTCTTGAACTATATTCTCTTCTTTCTCATCAGTGTAAACAGGAACAAGAGATTTTACAGTAAATTTCAGCTCTTTTTGTACAAGGTCTGCTGTAATCAATAAATTTCCAGAATACAGGTACCTTCCATCTGTAAAAAGTGCCCCTTTGTATGGAAAAGTAGTGCTCAACCTTGCCGAACCTCGGTAGAGGTAAATCTTACTTCCGTCACTAAAAACATGATAACCTGCAAAGTAAACGTAATCTGAAAACTTCGGGTAGACTCTCTCAAGCTTCACAAACCTAACGTTTGAAATATTAAAAAGTTGCGTTTGCGAGCCAAAAACTGCCATGTATTGTTCGGAAATCTTAAAGAAAGCAGCATCTGTTGGGACGGACCATACAACGTTGCCAGCGTAGTAACATACTATTTGGTTACTTTCGATTCCAATTATGTAATCTGATACAACGTAAATGCTCTTCATCTTTGATGATACTGTTCCTATACTTGTTGCTGAACCTTTTTCTATCTTGTATACTTTCGAGTTTGATAATACGTAGTTAATCCCTACACGCTGGGCATTTTTAATGTCTATTTTAGTCTTCCCATCAAGAGAGTAAATACCATCGGTTGTTACATAGTAATACTGCGTACCATCGAAGAGCACATCCAATGCTGATACACTCCTAAGAACATTACCAGCTTCATCGACAATACCTGAAGTTGTAACAATAAGAGCCCCGGAAAATAGTAATGTAGCAAACAAAAAAGATAATGGAATAACTGCCAGTAAATTCCTTCGCACAGCGTTATACCCCCTGATAGTCTCTATGATACTGCCTGCAAATTTCGTTTAGTTATTTATAGGTGAAACCTGTAGAATCAAGAACTTTAGATACATCGTTTCAAGAATATTGTAAACTTGAGGATGGTCAACAGGCTGGCCACCTCTGTAAATTAACCTCAGAAGAACTTTAGCGTCGATTGCAGCATCAACCAAAATAGACTCAAATTCACCCTGGGATACAACCTGCGTACAGGAAGCTGTTGCAAGTAAACCCTCACTTTTCAGTAGTTTCATGCTTCTATAGTTAATTTCTTTATACCCCTTAAATGCTGCATCACGACTTGAGGCACTCTTAGCAAAAGACGGAGGGTCAAGAACTACTATATCGTATTTTTTCGATTTTTCATAACTGGATTTCAAGTAATCAAAAGCATTTGCAACGACAAAGTCCGTTCTATCTTTATCAAAACCGTTTAATTTTGCAATCTCTTTTGCTACGTCAATCGCACGCTCCGAATAATCCACAAAAGTCACATGCTTCGCTCCACCACTAAGTAAGTGCATTCCAAAATTTCCGGTATACGAAAAGCAATCGAGACAAATCTTGTCATGAGCAAACTCTCTGAGTTTCCTCGCATTCTCACGCTGGTCTAAGAATGCCCCTGTCTTCTGTCCCTTTGTATCAGCCAAGAACTTTATCCCGTTTATCTCAAATGGTATGAGTTCTGGGCCAGAACCGTAGATCCAACCTGAGAATTCTTCAAGACCTTCTTTCCTAACTGCACTTCCCTCGGTTCTTTCAAATATACCTGTCGGGGAGAAAATTTCAATGAGAACATCCAAAATGAGGTTTTTAAGCTTGTTTATTCCAAGTGTATTAAATTGAACTGTGAGATATTCGTTGAACTTATCCACAATGAGTCCAGGTAATCCGTCAGCTTCACCAAAGATAACCCTGTAGGCATTCTCTCTTGTGATACTGTATCTATTTCTCATTGCTTGCAAGATTCTATTCTTTATAAATTCCCGGTTAATATCCACCGGTTTTCTTGAGAGCAATCTAACCGTTATCTTGGATTTTGTGTTAATGTATCCAATCCCAAAAAACTGGTTTGCGAAAGTGTATACAAGGACTATATCTCCATCCTCAAAATTGCCCTCTATCTTTTCAATTTCGTTATCGTAGACCCACGGATGTCCGTTAAATACACGACGCTTTATGTCTTTCTTTAAAATAACTTTCGCATTTCTGTTACCCACCGCCTAATTCACCTCTTAGCATGTCTTATAACCGTCACGTACGGTTAAATTATAGCATAGATTTCACTTTTCTCAATCGTGTTAGTATTTTGAAAAAAATTAAGTAAACTCTCGGTATTAAATGGTCTAAACGATAAAACGTTATAAGATTCTTATAGCAAGCTATTTCGGGATTTTCTACAGTGGGGTCCTGAGGCTTATAATTTTGTTGAAAAATGTCCTAGAATAAAACTTTTCGTGGAAAAAACTCAACACTCTGGGGAAGGGGAGTGGCTGCAACATGCGGATAAAGGAACATCCTATTCTTAGTGTTCCAAGTGAGAAAACTTACTTAACGTTCTACTTTGAAGGGCGAGTTGTTTACGCAACCTCTGAAGATACGATTGCAAGTGCTCTCATTGCAAACGGCTTTGATGTGTTCGGGTTCACAGAGCACAAGCATCCTCGAGGATTCTTCTGTGCTATAGGTAAGTGTTCAGCCTGCCTCGTGGAAGTTGACGGGATTCCTAACGTTCGTGCTTGTATAACTCCCGTAAGAGAAGGTATGCAGGTCAAAATGCAGGTTGGAAGGGGGAAACCGAAATGGTAAGACACGTCAAAGCACTTGTTGTCGGTTCAGGACCAGCTGGATTAACCGGAGCAATAGCTATTGCAGAATCTGTTGGTGATGGTAAAGATGTGGTAATTATAGACGAAGGAATCGAACCTGGTGGTCAACTTCCAAAGCAAACACACAAATTCTTTGGTCACGAAGGATTTTATGCCTCAGTAAGGGGGTTTGAAATTGGAAACTTACTTGTCAAAAAGGTTAAAAGTCTTGGAGTTGAAATAATACAGCAAGCAACAGTAACAGGTATATATGAAGACGTAATAACCGTTTATGATAGAGTAAACAACATTGTGAATGAGTATTTAGCAGATTATCTGCTAATCGCGACGGGCGCAACGGAAAAATTTCTAGCATTCAAGAATAATACACTACCAGGTGTTTATGGAGCGGGCGCTGTTCAAACACTTATGAACCAATACAAAGTTCTCCCAGGTCAATCGTTTCTTATAGTCGGTGCAGGTAATATAGGACTTATCGTTGCATATCAGTTAGTCCAAGCAGGTGCAGAAGTGAAGGCTATTGTTGAAGCTTCATCACGTGTTGGCGGATACGCTGTTCACGCGAATAAGGTCAAAAGACTTGGGATACCAATATTGCTTAGGCATACGATTCTTGAGGCGATAGGGAAAGACAAAGTCCGAGGTGCAGTTGTAGCCGAAATCGATGAAAGATTTAAACCTATACCGGGAACGGAAAAGGAATTTGTTGTTGATGCCATATGCTTGGCTGTTGGTTTGCAACCAAATGTTGAGCTTGTTGCTCAAACTGGCGCAAAGCTTGTTTACATACCCGAACTAGGAGGGTATGTGCCTTTGCGTGACGAGAATATGAGAACAACCGTACACAACGTATTTGTTGCTGGAGACCTGGCTGGAATAGAAGAAGCAACAACTGCTATGATTGAAGGCTACATTGCCGGTTACAATATTGCGCAGGAATTAACAGGAAAATCTTTTAAAGAAAAGATTGAAAAAATGAAGAAAGAACTCGAAGAATTTAGAAGAGGACCTTTCTCCAAAAAGGTTAGAGACGGACTAAAAAAGATGGGAATTGTGTTTCCTGAAGGTGGATACAGGGAAGAACAACAAGTTGACAAAGGACCCATGGGAAAATTAAGGGCAGTTATAGAGTGTCCGCAAGCTATACCTTGCAATCCATGTGAAACGTCTTGTCCAACAGGAGCCATAAATGTCGGTGGTAATATTAATGGCATCCCTCAAATAGATTATACCAAGTGCATCGGCTGTGGTGTCTGTGTTATGAAATGCCCGGGTCTTGCGATATTTATGATTCAGGAGAAGGATGAGTACTCTCTCGTTGGTATCCCATATGAGCTACTCCCAATACCCAGCAATGGAACAAAGGTGAAACTTCTGGACAGAGAAGGTAAGGATGTTACAGATGGAGAAGTAGACCACGTGGCTCTAAACAACAAGGGAAAAACACACATAGTCTTTCTCAAGGTACCAAAAGGATTCGAAGATGTAGTTAGAAGCTTCCGAATACTTGCTAAGTCAGAGGAATTTATCTGTAGATGCGAGGAAATAACAAAAGAAGATATCGAAAGAGTTATCGACATGGGCATTACAGATTACGAAGAGCTCAGGAGAGTATTAAGAATAGGTATGGGACCGTGTGGTGGAAAGACCTGTAGGACTTTAACTTTACAAATTCTCTCAGAGAAGACAGGTAGACCTGTTTCTGAAATAGAACTTGGTGCGTACCGCCCTCCAACAATGCCAACTCCATTTGAAGCTGTGGTTAAGTCCGTATTGACTGAGAACAGTGAGGTTTCTGAGAACATACCAGGGGGTGTCAAAGATGAGTGAGGTTAAAAAGTATGATATATGCATAATAGGTGGAGGTATAACGGGAACTGCGTTGGGGTATTTCTTGTGCAAACTTGGAAAAACTTCCGTTGCAATATTCGAAAAATCGTATCTTTCATCAGGGTCAACGGGTAGATGTGCGGGCGGAATTAGACAACAATGGTCAACCAGACCAAATGTGCGTTTAGCAATGAGAAGTGTTAAATTATTCGAAAGATTCAAAGAAGACGTCGGTATGGATATAGAATATAAACAGGGTGGATATTTGGTGCTCTCATACATCGAAGAGGAAGCTGAACAATTTGAAAAGAACGTTAAAATGCAACGTGAAGAAGGACTTAACGTAGAAATTCTCACTCCTAAACAGGTCTCTGAAAGATACCCGTACATAAACACCGAAGGTTTGGTTATGGCTACGTTTTGTCAAACGGATGGTCATGCCAACCCGCACAAAGCCGTTATTGGTTATGCACAAGCAATTAGAAGAATGGGTGGACATATATATACCTACACAGAAGTAAAGAATATTGATGTTGCAAACGGGAAAGTTATAGGTATCGATACGACAGCTGGGTACTTTGCCTGTGATATAGTTGTCAATGCTTCTGGACCTTGGTCAAATGAGGTTTCAAAACTTGTCGGCGTTGACCTTATGACTGAGAGTTACAGACATCAAATTTTGGTGACAGAGCCACTAGAAAACTTCTTCCCAATGATGGCGATAAGCTTTTCCGGTAATTTTTACATGCGTCAAACCCTCCATGGGCAATTCATAATGGGCCAAGGTGATAAAGATGAAAAACCAGGCCTCAACTTCAATGTCACGTACAAATTTGAAAAAGAACTAGCAAGTAAAATGGTTAAGATTTTTCCATTCCTAAAAAATGTCAGGATAATACGACACTGGAGCGGGATGTACAACATGTCACCTGATGCTCAGCCGATAATTGGTGCAAGCGAAAAGGTAAAAGGATATTATTACGCGGTAGGCTATTCAGGCCATGGTTTCATGGTAGCACCCGCCGTTGGTGAAGCGCTTGCAGAATTGATAGTATTTGGGAAGACACTACACACTGATATTTCCTACCTTGACATAAAAAGATTCGAAGGGCAGGTTTTGGAAAGAGAGAAAAACGTGGTATAATTTAAGTAGTATTAGAAAATAAGAAAAGCATTCTGGTTTCGAGGGGCGCTGGTAGTGAAATGGACAAGAAAGTCCTTATAGTTGACGACAGTAAATTTTGGAGGATGGTTCTTCAAAGCATCTTAGAGAAATTAGGAGTAAAACAAATAATCGTAGCTGAAGATGGAACAAAAGGTATAGAAATTGCCTTAAAAGAATTACCTGATATAATCATTACCGACTACAATATGCCCGGAATATCAGGTCTTCAAATGTGCCTTTATCTGAGGTCGATACCCGCGTTTAAAAACGCGGGTATCGCTGTTTTAACTGGTTCTGACGATGTGATAAATGAATTCTGGGCTGAGCATAGCGGTGCGGACAAATTTATCTCGAAACTGCTTTCGAAAGAAGTACTTGAAAAGGAACTTCAAAGATTTCTTTCTGGTGATTACTCTTCCTCCAAATCAAAAGAGATGTTTTACGCAACGAGTATCTATGATGTTCTTGAACAAAAGATGCGAAAAGAAATACTGAATAGAGAGATACTTTCTCTCATTCAATTCGCTAGAGATGAACTGTACGTCATCCAGCAGCTCAAGAATCTTTTAGAATTCTTCTCTCGTTTTACTGGGCTGACTTTCCTTCTTTTATCACCAGTTGAGGGACGAATTTACAATTTTGGCTTGCCGTTAAGCAAGATGATGAGTAAAGAAAAACTTCTGAGTTCGCTCGAAAAACCCTTAGAGCCTTCCAATTGGTCTTACTTTGGTAATTTCGGTTCAGAATTCAACGTAGACGGTTTGGAAACCGTTGTTATCAAATATCAAGAGAGTGAGATAGGATTAATCGCATACGCAAATCCATCAGATAAGTGGAGTCTAAACAAAGTTCTAAATGAAGCTAACGAAAGCATATCACTTCTTTTTAATACAATGAATATTTTCAGGGAACTCAAGGTGGCATCCACCGTTGACGGTTTGACAGGACTATTCAATAAGAAGGAGTTACTGAGATTCCTTGAAGAAACGCATAACCTGGCCAAAATAAACAAAACGATATATTACGTTGCAATGTTCGATGTCGACAACTTTAAGAAGGTGAACGATACATACGGACATATAGTAGGAGACGAAGTGTTAAAGGGTGTCGCTACGGTTCTCAAAGAGGAAACAACAGGAAAAGGTATAGCAGGGAGGTATGGTGGAGAAGAATTCTGTCTTATCATAACAAAAGTGTCAAACACCGACGAAGTCGTTGAGCTAATTGAGAAGATATTAGATAGGGTTAGAAACACTCAATTCCCGCACGGTAAATGCACTGTTTCTTGTGGTGTTGTGAGTTCGGAAGGATATGAATCCCCGACAGAGGTATTGAAAGCGGCGGACGACTTATTGTATATTTCGAAAAAAACTGGAAAAGACAAAGCAAGTTATATGTTCCTTCCAAAAAACAACGTTCTGGTCAGCCAAGTAGAACATCAAGAGCAGACATGATTAGAAAACCGAATATAAGAAAGTAAGTAGATAGCCGCTCATTTCCACGTAAATGTGTCTCAGGTATCACCTCATCGCTCACAACAAACACCATAGCACCTGCTGCAAATGCCAACATATATGGCAAAAGTTTCTTGCTAATTAATATCAATCCAGCACCAAATATTCCACCGAGAACTTCAACAGCTCCTGTAAGCAAAGTAACCAATAACGAAAACGGAGTTGAATATCCCGCGTTCATTAACGCAACCATTGTAGCAGCACCTTCTGGAATATTCTGTGTCCCAATAGCTATAGCAACACTTAAGGCTTGTGGTGTGTACCCACTTATCCCAACCGCCATACCTTCCGGGAAGTTATGAATTGTTATAGCTATCACAAAGAGCCATATCTTTGATAGTTTCTTAATATCTGCTCCTTCATGACCCTTCAAAAAATGTTCATGTGGTGAATATTTATCCATTAAGTCTACGAGAACAGCACCAAGCAAGAAACCCACGGCGAAGCGCAAAATTCCACCGATTTCAAGCGAAGGCCCCGCTAAACTAAAAGCACTCGCTGCAAGCATTATGCCTGCAGCCATACCCATTAAGGAATCTATAACCTTTTCCCCAAGGTGTTTATGAAATAACAACAGTGGTATTGCACCAAGCATAGTTGAAAGCCCAGCTAGTGTACTGAGAATTGTCCCCTTTAAGAATTCTTGAGCTTCAATAATACTGATACCCCCAACTTCTGGTATTATTAATTGCTTAACCTTTAAGTATTCTAACACAAAGTACAAAATTAAACAATATATTTACCTCGATTCAAATGTTTTGCTCCACTGCAAGATTAGGGTCATAAGCTTCATCCGGTGCCTTGATTAGGAAAACAATGATTACAATTGTAGAAATGATATTCACTGCTAAGAAGAACCAAAAAGCATCAATTTTGTCAAGAAGATACCCATACAATGCAGATGAAATTGGAACACTTCCCATCGCCAAAAGTGACAAAACGGAAAAAACTCTTGAGCGCAGCTCAGATGGAACTAACATTTGAAGATTAGCGTTAATAGGGATGTTGACCAATACATTGAAGAAGCTAACAACAACTGTACCAGTAGCGAACAGTATATACAATGTTCCCTTGCCAAGTCCAAAATAGGGCATAATAAATATAGAAAAAAGTACCGCAAATGTTTGTTCAAGTAATAGCCCCCTAGATATTAGAAATTTGGAGCTAAATTTATGAAGAAAGAACATAATCGCTATGTTTCCCAATAACGCCCCTATTGTTCCAAGTACTTGTAACGTACCAAATTGTGTTGCGGAAAATTTTAGTATTGTTCGAAGAATATACGGGAATACAACACTAAAAACAGGTGACATAAGAAAGTTTATAACTATAGCGAAAGTAAATAAAAACTTTAAACCTCGGTTTTTAACAACAAATTTGATTCCCTCAGAGAGCTCACCAACAAAATTGACTCTTCCTTCTCGTGGACGATGATTATAAATAATGAACATTTCACTAACTCCTGATAATATGTACAATATTGCTGTCATAAGAAGGACATTAGTCAATCCATAGTAACCATATAACATAGAGCCTACTATTGGTCCAACTATGTTTGCAACACTATTTGCCATGGCATTTAACGATGTTGCTCTTTTGAGATTTTCTTTCCTCACAACATCTCCAAACATAGCACCAGTGGGTCCATCAAAAAGTCCGTCACAGAACGAGAGGATCGCTCTAAACACAAGAAGTACCCCAACACTCATCTTGTTATTAGTAGCAATAAGCCATAAAGTAAATAACAAGAATCCCCTCAGTTCATCAAGAATGACCATAATAGTCTTTCTGTTTAGCCTATCTCCGATTACTCCTCCAATAGGTGTTGCAAACAATCGTGGTAATATTCCAAGAACAGTGAATATTCCCATCATTGTTCCCGAACCGGTTTTATCTAAAATATACAACGGCATAGCAACAAGTAAAGCCGCAGCTCCCAAAATAGATTCGAATCGTCCACTAATTATCAACGCTAAATTCCGTTTCTCATACTTGTACAGCTCCTCTACCATAAACTCACCCCCCTTCTTTTACACTTTTTGTCATCAGGCAAAAATATTTTATATCTTTCAAATATTTTTGTCAATAGGTTAAATAATTTTGTGTGAAAAAACAATTCGGAAAGCGAATGAATTTGTGGTATAATTTTAAATACACACACTCGAAGCGTGATAGTGTTAACTTGTAGTGATGAAATAGCGCAATTATGAAAAATGCGTCGGAAAAAGTCTTTCAGTAGTGAAAACTTAGATTCACACATGTTTTTACAAAGTAATACCACTCGGGCAGGAAAGCATTGAGTTATTCATTTTGGGGAACCTCCTTTGTCAAGAGATGGTTGGGTGGTGTCCCCTCTTTAAAGGATAATGCGGTTTTTGGAAAGTTTCAATACTTTTAGTTAACATTATCGAAGCGTGGATAGTGTTAACTTGTAGTGATGAAAGAGTGTAAGTGTGAAAGAATGAGATTGATATTACCATTGTGCGTTTTCCAAAGATTCTTCACTACACAAAATCCTTGAATATATTTCGCTAAATTCTTCGTATTCTTCAGCCCTCGCTTGAGTCGGAAAAAGTCTTTCAACAATGAAAACTTGGATTCACATTGATTGTTTTTACCGAGCGGTACCACTACGTGATTGATATTTCTGAACAACAGCTTTACTGCACTTTCATATGCACCAAGTCCATCAGTAATAAGTTCAATGTTTCTAGGTTTTGAATTACCAAAGAACTTCTCGAGCAATACTTTGACTTGTCCCATATCACGATACTTTGAGACATGCCAACAAAGAATTAAGTTAGTTTCGTGATCAACTAATAGCCAAACATAGTACTTTTGTTCTTTGAACACAAGAACAGTTTCATCAGCATGAACTGAGAAAACATTTTCGATGGTAAATGTTGGAAAAAGTACAGAGAATAAAGTACACAATTTAATAACCCATTTATATATGGTGACATGAGATACTTTGATATTAAGAGAATGAGCAAGAGAGCGATAAGACATATTGTGTTTCATATACAAAACGAAAGCTTTTAAGATGAAAAATAGAGGAAAACGGAAATATTTAAATTTCTCAGGAATAAGGGTGACTGGTTCGGGGAGGTTAAAAGGTACTCTATCTTTGGTACGACAAGCTCTACAACGGAAGACAACGAAAGAGCGACGGACTTTGTAAATTTGCATAGCTTTACCACAAGAAGTGCATTTGGGATAAGGGAAAGAGAAGTTTTTGCGTTTGTGAGAATGGGAAAGTTTGAAAGAATGATGGCAGAGTTTGCAAAGGAATTGTTGGTTACCGTATTTGTCATGACCGTTTTTGTATAAGCTGGTGGAACCGCATTTTGGACAAGAGAGCGTTGAGTTGTTCATATCGGGATACCTCCTTTGTCGAGAGTTGGTTGGGGGGTGTCCCCTCTTTATAAGGATAATGCGGTTTTTGGAAAGTTTCAATACTTTTAGTTAACATTATCGAAGCGTGATAGGGGGGTATTCGCGTGAAACGTAGATTATTTGACCATAGTGAACTAATCGAGTTATGTGAAGTCCCTGGTATATCCGGTAGGGAAGAACGTGTAAGAGAGAAAATCTCTGTTATGTTAGGTGTAGAGAAATCTGAGCTGAGGACTGACAAGATTGGGAATTTAATCTTTGAGAAGAAAGGTCTGTCCAATGAAAAAGAGATACTCTTAATGGCACATATGGACGAGATAGGTTTTTATGTTTCCTCACTTAGGGCAGATGGAAAATTGGAAGTAAGGAACGTTGGAGGAATTATTGAAGAAACTTTACCTGGTTCTTTCGTTCAAGTGTTTACAAAAACTGGAGTAATTGACGGCGTAATTGGTGCAGTTCCTCCTCATCTTAAAGCAGACGGAGTTTCTTTTGAAAAGGTTGTAGATGTCGGTGCTAAAAATAGGGATGAAATCTTAGAGTTGGGAATTGATGTTATGGATTATGTAGTCTTTAGGAAAACTTATGCATTATTGAACAATGATTATCTGGCAATGAGGAGCTTAGATGACAGGTTTGGTTGTTTTACACTTATTGAAGTCTCACGTAATCTGAATCCACGTTCAAAAGTTATCTTTGCCTGGACAGTACAAGAGGAAGTTGGGCTTCGTGGTGCAAAGGCTCTTGCGAATCAATATATTCCTGATTTAGCGATTGCGATAGATTCTTTTGCATGCTGTAGCAAGCAAAATGCCCACATAGAACTTGGGAAAGGACCGGTGGTAAGGGCTTTCGATAATAGCTCCATATCCAGCTATGAGATTACCAAATTCATTGTCTCATTGGCGCATAAGGAAGGAATACCAATACAAATTGGTGTAACTGGTGGCGGCAACGATGCGAGCGTTTTCGTTGAGAAAGGTGTGCCTATGGTTGCTCTGAGTGTTCCCGTGAGATACTTACACTCACAAGTTGAAATGATTAACTTGAATGATTTAGAAAACCTTATCAAATTGCTCACGAAATTCTTGGAGGTGTTCTGAGTGGTTGAATTGTTGTTGTTTTTGGGAGGGATTTTTTCAGGAGTAGTCAATGTTCTTGCGGGTGGTGGTTCTTTTCTAACGCTTCCAATACTCGGTTTGTATGGTCTAAGTCCAACCGTAGCTAATGGAACCAATAGGATAGGTATACTTTTACAAAACATCTCAGCAACATGGCGCTTTCTGGCTAAAAGAGAATTGGAACTGAAAAATGCTATTTTTATAACTATTCCAACGATAATGGGTGCTATATTGGGTACATCAATAGTCCTGAGCCTTCCTGAGAAGTTAGTTAAGCTGAGTGTTGGAATTATATTTATCATTATGTCTTACTTTGTATTGTTTACACCTAAGGTGTGGGAAGAGGGAAGGAGAAAGAAATCAAACAGAACCATCAGTTTTGCGGTTTTCTTCCTTATAGGAATCTACGGCGGATATATCCAAGCAGGGGTTGGATTTTTCTTAATCTATGCCTTAACACTTTTGGAAGGTTACGATGTGAGAAAGGCAAATGCAATGAAGATATTCCTGACACTCATTTTTACGGTTTTCTCACTGACTTTGTTTTCTTTTAGGAACAAGGTCGAATTTGTGCCAGGGTTAATTCTTGGTGCCGGTTCGTTTGTTGGAGGATACATCGGCTCTTATTTGAACACACGGGTAAATAAGAAGGTTATAAGGTATGTTGTAGCTGGAATGATGATATTTTCAGCCATGAACTATATTTTTTCTTAACGTATTAAAACAACAGCCCTGGTTTTAGCTATGAAACGTTTGATTCTCACCAGGGCTGTTGTTTTAATCTTTTGTCGATTTCATCTATTATCTTTTTGAGTTTTTTAGCTTCCTTGTAATCTTCTCTTCTCAGAGCCTTTTTTAATTTATGATTAAGTAACGTTAACCGTCGCTTTTGAATGTCGGTGACCACCTTGCCGTAAATGTTTGAATCTTTTGGGAACATCGTTAACTGAATGGTGCTAGGTTGTTCTGAATACAAAAACTCCAGGGAAAAAACAAATTTCCTGTTCTTCGCCGGAGATTCTTCCATAAGATTTTTGTGTGACAATATGGTTTGCAAGCCAGCACGTGTATATCGCTCAACTTCGTACTTTAGTAACTCTTTAACACAAGTCTTACAATACGATATCTTCTTTATCGTACCATCAACGTAAACATTTTGATGTATTTCCGCCTTGTTGCCACATCTGATACACTTTTCGTTTTCCAATTTATCACCTTCTCAAATTTTTCAAGTATTTGTTTATAATCTTTCGACGCTTGCACGCTAGTCGACTTGGACTGAATTGTATTTGTTCATTGCTTTATCAATGCCTTCAGAAACAATCGTTTCTATTGCTTGCAGTGTTAAGTCAATAACCTTACGTAGCTTTTCAAACTCTTCCGACGAGAAATCTGAAAGAACGTAATCCGCAGCATCAACTTCTTTTGGTTTCGGTCCAATGCCTATCCTTATTCTTGGAAAATTTTGACCGATGTACGATATTATTGATTTAATCCCGTTATGCCCGCCTGCACTACCATCTTTGCGGATTCTAATTCTTCCCAATGGTAAATCGAGGTCGTCATACACTACTATTATATCATCATGTGGTAAGTATTTAAATACCTCTCCACTCAAATTCATATAAGTCAAAGGTTTGACCAACCTTACCTTCTGCCCAGAAATGTTGATATCTGAATAAAGATAATTAGGTCCAGACTTCCACGACTTACTTAATCTATCTAAAACCATGAATCCAACGTTGTGGCGAGTATTTGCATAATTTTCACCCGGGTTTCCCAACCCTATTATTATCAACGTTAGTACCTCCCTTACTTTGTAATCCGGATATCCGAGTATAACACCAAACTAACGAAAAGTCCCCCTGCGGGGGACTTTTCACAATGGACTTTGAAAGTGAATTATTTTTCTTCCTCTTCTTCTTTCTTACCTTTCTTAAGAACTTCAGGTTCAGACGTCTCGGCTGTTGTAGTTTCTTCTACTTCAAGTCCCCTTGGCACAACTATTGTTATCAAAACATCTTCTGGTTCCATATCAATTTTAACGCCCTCAGGAAGCTTTACGTCTTTAACCCTCAATGAATCCCCAAGGTCTAAGTTTGTCACATCTATTTCTATCGTCTCAGGTATTCTATCAGGCAGTGCTTCGACTACAACTTCGTGGTGGAGAACTTCTAAAATTCCACCTTTTTCAACACCTATCGCCTTACCGACGATGTGTAGTGGAACGTTAATCTTCATCTTGTGGTGAGCTTCTGGGATGTAAAAGTCAATATGCCTAACTTCGTCTGTAACTTTGTCGTATTGGACCATTTTTATGAACGCCATATGTTTGAGAACTTCTTTTCCGTTTTCATCTTTCACAACAAGTGTTAGTGGTGTCGACTCCGTGACTTCTTTGAACAACTTTAAGAAGCTGTTCTTTTCCAAAGCCAAGCTAACTGGTTTATCGACTCCAGGTCCGTACGCAATAGCGGGTATAACACCTTGTGCTCTCAATCTTCTAACTGCGCGCTTTTTACCAACTATAGACCTCAGCTGCGCGTTAACTACGTGCTCCATGTCAACTCCTCCTTCTTTTTTATTTTTAAGGTTTATATTATCTTTTTATTTTTTCCCTCAACCGGGTTAGATTTATTTGAAGAGTATACTGACAGAGAGATTCTTTCTAACCCTAATTATCGCTTCCCCAAGCAAAGGTGCCACAGAAACAACATGGAACTTGTTAGGTAGACTCTGATGATATATTGTATCACTAATATAAATCTTTTCAATACTCGAGTTCTCAATTCTTTCGACTGCACCAGATGAGAGAACCGGATGTGTTATACAAGCAATAACTCTCTTTGCACCTGCGTTCTTTACAGCATTTGCACCTTCAACCAAGGAACGTGCAGTGTCAACTATATCATCTACGATAATCGCTGTCTTATCCTTAACATCGCCGATTATGTTAAGAATTTCAGCTACATTGTCTTTTGGACGCCTTTTGTCAAGTATTGCAAGAGGGAGGCCCACCCTTTCTGCTATTTGTCTTGCTCGTTTGACACCACCTACATCTGGTGAAACGATAACGGCATCGTCGTTCAGTATTCCATCTTTGCTTAATGTCTCAAGAAACACAGGAAAGCTCCAAAGATTGTCAACAGGAATATCAAAGAATCCTTGGACCTGTTCGGCATGTAAGTCAACAGTCATCACACGAGTTGCTCCTGCGACTGTGAGCAAATTTGCAACAAGCTTCGCTGTAATTGGGTCTCTACCTTTTGCCTTTCTATCCTGCCTTGCATAACCGTAGTAAGGAATTACAACTGCAATGCTATTGGCAGAAGCCCGTTTAAATGCATCTATCATAACCAATAATTCCATTAGATTTTCGTTAACCGGTGGGCAAGTAGGCTGAATAACAAAGACATCGTGACCACGGACTGTTTCCTCTATACGAACGTTGATTTCACCATCCGCAAACCTTCCGACTGTAATGTCTCCAAGTCTCATGCCAATGTAGCTAGCAACCTTTTCTGCCAAGACCTTGTTCGCATTACCCGTGAAAATCTTCATTTCATTCCTTGTGATTTGCATTCTTCATGGCCTCCCTTTTCAGCTTTGCCCAGTCTTCTTTAATAACTTGTCTCGCTCTCCCAAGTGCCAAAGCATCATCAGGCACGTCTTCCGTGATAACTGAGCCTGCACCTACAATTGCTCCTTTACCTATTTTAACAGGAGCAACGAGCGAAGAATTACTACCTATAAATGCGTTATCGCCAATAAATGTTTGATACTTTTTGTAACCATCGTAGTTGCAGGTAATAGTTCCAGCTCCAATGTTAACATCCTCACCAACTGTTGCATCACCCAGGTAAGTAAGGTGCTGTGCCTTTGAGTTCTTTCCTATCGTAGATTTCTTCGTTTCCACGAAGTTTCCAATTTTTACATTCTCCCTCAAAATTGTTCCTTCTCTCAACCGTGAGAACGGTCCCACAGATACGTTATCTTCTATAACTGCTCCTTCAACTTCTGAACGTACCACTTTGACATTGTTACCGAGTATTGAATTCTTTATTCGGGTATATGGTCCTATCTCGCAGTCTTCACCAATTGTGATTTCTCCTTCTAAAATTGTAAATGGGTGAATTACCGTGTCAATACCGATTTTCACATCCGGTCCTATAAAAGTTGAAGCTGGATCCACTATCGTAACTCCTGAGAGCATCAACTCTTTTAAAATTCTATCCCTTGCAACAGCCTCAAGTTGAGAAAGCTGAACTCTATCATTTACACCAAATACTTGTACGGGGTCATTTAACAACACTGTTTCAACATTATTTGCCATTCCAATTAAATCTGTCAAGTAATACTCGCCCTGCGCATTGTTGTTGGAGAGTTTATCTATATTATCCAGCAAGAATTTTCCGGAAAATACGTAAATTCCACTGTTGACTTCCTTTATCCTTAGTTGTTCTTCATTAGCATCCTTATGCTCGACAATTCTAATCTTCCCATTTTCCCTAACAATTCTTCCATAACCGGTAGGGTCATCCGCAATGAACGTCAAAACTGTAACATCTGCTCTGGCATTTGTGTGGGTCTCTAAAAGTCTTTGAATTGTTTCCTCCTTTAGAAGAGGTACGTCACCGTAGAGTATCAGCACATCGTCGCTTGGTGATATAAACTCTTTAGCGCACATTACCGCATGTCCTGTTCCAAGTTGTGGCTCTTGAAGGTATGTTTTAACATCTACTGGGAGGTACGACTTCACAACCTCCGCCTTGTGGCCAACCACAACACCTACTTCTCCAAATTTCCTTCCCAAGTCCACAACCCAGTTTATCATCGGCTTGCCAAGTATCTTGTGGACTACTTTTGGATATTTTGACTTCATCCTTTTGCCCAATCCAGCTGCAAGAATGAGCACCTTCATATTCTGAACCTCCAAAATCGTTTTTTATTATCCATCTAATCATTTTTGATTTCTTCACTGTTATTCTTCGAATTTTTCTGTAAGGAGTACTCTCTAAAAATAACCGGAATGAGAATAAGTCCGAGCAGGTATCCTTTAACGCCAAATTTATGGGCTCCTATCGCACCTATACCCATTCCGGTCAGCAACATCATTGGAATGAGACTATACCAAGTCTTGAGTATGTCATAGAAAATTGCAAAAAACGTTCCATAAACAACGAAATTCAGCCCATCTAAACTATATGGTCGAAACTTGCCAAATATGGCTATCGCACCAATCAGAAGAAGATTTAACCCTGCTAAGGACTCCGCGCGGTCGTTTTTTCTAAACGAAAAGTATAATCCTACAAATATGAGTGAAAAGTAACTGGGATTTCTTGTTAAATAGAACGAAGCTATAGAAGCTACTATGGAAAGTATCAAAGCCATCATAGGATATCACTCCATCTGATAGAAGATAGAAGTAACATGTTAAGAAATATAAGGGGCGCAAAGCGCCCCTAAGAGTTGAAGATTATTAGCTTCTGTATTTAATACTTGCCTGAGCAGCTGCAAGTCTAGCAACTGGGATTCTGTATGGTGATGCGCTGACGTAGTCAAGTTTTGTTGTGGCAAAGAATTCGATGGATTTTGGATCTCCACCGTGTTCACCACAGACTCCACATTTGAGCGTTGGCTTTACTTCCTTACCTTTTTCCGTAGCTAATTTGACGAGCTGACCAACACCTTGTGTATCAATGTGTTTGAATGGGTCGTGTTCAAGTATGCCTTTTTCAAGGTATTCTGGCAAGAACTTTCCAACGTCATCTCTGCTGAATCCGAATGTCATCTGTGTGAGGTCGTTTGTACCAAAGCTAAAGAAGTCAGCTTCCTGAGCAATCTGGTCTGCTGTAACCGCTGCTCTTGGAACCTCTATCATTGTTCCAACAAGGTACTTGAGGTCAACGCCGTGTTCTTTAATGAGTGCGTCTGCTGTTTCCATAACAACTTGTTTGATGTATTTAAGTTCGTTGACATGGCCTACAAGAGGAATCATTATTTCCGGAACAACTTCGATACCTTCTTCTTTCTTAAGCTCAATGGCTGCAAGAATTATTGCTTTTGTTTGCATTACAGCAATTTCTGGGTATGTGATGACAAGCCTTACGCCCCTGTGTCCGAGCATTGGGTTAAGCTCGTGGAGTTGTTCAACAACTTTCTTGAGCTCTTCAACGGTAATACCTATTTGCTGAGCAACTTCTGCCATCTGCTCTTCTTCTTGTGGCAAGAATTCGTGTAGTGGTGGGTCGATAAGTCTTATTGTAACTGGGTAACCCTTCATTTCTCTGAACAGACCTTTGAAATCTTCTTTTTGGAGTGGAAGAAGTTCTGCAAGAGCTGCTTCTCTTTCTTCCTTTGTTCTTGCGACTATCATTCTTCTAACCTTTGGTATTCTGTCTTTTTCAAAGAACATATGCTCAGTTCTGCAGAGTCCGATACCTTCTGCTCCAAATTCTCTTGCAACTTTTGCGTCTCTTGGAACGTCAGCATTTGCCCTAACGCCAAGTTTTCTGAATTCGTCTGCCCATGAGAGTAGTTCGGCAACTGGTCCTTCGAGCCCTTGTGGTTTGACTGTCGTTATCTTTCCAAGGAACACTTCACCAGTGGTTCCATCTATCGACAACCATTCGCCTTCTTTAACAATTACGTCGCCAACTTTGAGATAGCCTTCTTCTTCATTAACGTAAATGCTTTCCGCACCAACTACTGCTGGTTTACCAAGACCTCTTGCAACAACTGCAGCGTGAGATGTCATACCACCGCGTGCTGTTAGTATACCCTCGGCTGCATTCATACCACCAACGTCTTCTGGACTTGTCTCCGGTCTAACAAGGAGAACTTTTTCTCCTGTTTTTGCTGCTTCTTCCGCTTTATGTGCATCGAAGTAAACTTTACCTGTTGCAGCACCTGGAGATGCTGGAAGACCTTTTGCAATTACTTTTGCATTCTTTCTTTCTTTCTCATCAAATTTCGGATGGAGCACTCTTTCAATATCGGATGGCTGGACTCTCAAAACAGCGGTCTTCTTATCGATGAGCCCTTCGTGAACCATGTCAACAGCTATCTTTATCGCAGCCTGGCTCGTTCTCTTTGCGCTTCTTGTCTGGAGTATGTATAGTTTTCCTTTTTCAACAGTGAATTCGATGTCCTGCATATCTTTGAAGTATCTTTCAAGTCTGTCCATTATTTGGATAAGTTCTTCGTAAGCTTGCGGAATCATTTCTTTCATTTTTTCAAGAGGATATGGAGTTCTTATACCAGCAACAACGTCTTCACCTTGTGCATTTGGTAAGAATTCTCCGTAGTATACTTTTTCTCCAGTGTTCGGGTCTCTTGTGAAACAAACACCCGTACCACTGTCGTCACCCATGTTACCAAAGACCATAGCGACGATGTTGACAGCTGTTCCAAGCAGCTGACCTTCTTTGATGCCATGAATTTCTCTGTATTTGATAGCCCTATCACTCATCCATGACCAAATAACAGCTTCAATTGCTGCCCACAATTGTTTGTAGACATCCTGTGGGAACTCTTTTCCATGTTTTTTGTAAATTTCTTTGTAGATTTCTACAAGTTTTTTGAGGTCTTCTGCATCAAGCTCTGTGTCAAGCTTTACACCTTTTTGTGCCTTCATTTCGGCAAGTGCATTTTCGAAATCTGCATGTGGAATCCCAAGAGCAGTATCACCGAACATCTGAAGGAATCTTCTGTAAGAGTCGTATGCGAATCTTTCGTTGTTTGTCATTTCGACAAGACCATTAACCGTTTCGTCATTAAGACCAAGGTTGAGGATTGTGTCCATCATGCCAGGCATTGAAATAGCAGCACCTGATCTAACAGAAACAAGAAGTGGCTTTTTGGGATCTCCAAACCCCTTTCCTGTTACTTCCTCTAACCTTTTCATTGCTGCATCAACTTGCTCTTTCAAATCCTCTGGATACGTTCTGTTGTTGTCGTAGTAATATTTACAAACTTCTGCAGAAATAGTAAAGCCTGGAGGGACTGGAACTCCGGCGTTCGTCATTTCAGCAAGGTTTGCACCTTTACCACCCAGTATGTCTTTCATCTGGGCGTTACCTTCAGCCTGCCCGTTGGCAAAGAAGTAGACCCACTTTTTACCCATTTTCACACCTCCACATCGAAAAATTTAGAAAAGTACCTGTATAATTGTACCATACTTTTCCTATTTGTCGTATACACACTGTGATAAATTGTTTTTTTCTTTTATGTTAATTTCTTCAAAAAGCTTCTGTTTTATAACAGTGAGCATCACACGAATTTTTATTTAAACGGAAAATTGATGTATAATTACTTAGAATAGTGTGATAGAGAATTACAGGATGGTGGAGCTTGTGGAAAGAAGTATAATGATAAATATTCTCAAAACCTTGTTGATAGGAATTGTCGCATTCTATTTGTTAACTTATCTTTCATCCTCGAGTATTGTCAAGACGATTTCATCAGATGTTAGAAAAATCAACATCGATTCGGTTCAGGTTGCATACAGAGAATTAGGTCAAAGCTATTCGAAAGCTGTGGTATTTTTGCATGGATTCGGAGGGTCATCTTACGACTGGAAGGAGATAATGGATGAACTCTCTGACTCTTACTACTGCATAGCATTCGATATACCACCCTTTGGTTTGTCTGAAAAGGCACCAGATTTTGATTACTCGGACGAGTCAATCGTAAGGCTTATAATGAACTCATTGAATCATCTTGGCATAAATCGTTTCATTTTAGTCGGTCATTCTATGGGGGGCTATTTGTCATTAGCAATAGCAAGTCTTTTCCCAGCAAGAGTGGAAAAACTCATTTTGTTCGATGCAGCGTATATGAATAATTCCGAAACTTTAAATGGTTCTAAACCTCCTTTTGAGTTGGAAAACGAGAACCAGACTAAACTTTACCAAATATTTTTGGACATAGGTCTAAAAACATATCCTTTGGTTAAATTCCTTTACCTAACATCTCTTTCAACTGGTACCATTCTTAACACAAAGCATTTTGAATGTATTTTTGCGCAAAACTATTTTTTACCGGCAGAAGTGCTAATTAAATTCACTAAAGACAAAACCTTCCAGAAACCTGTAAACATTGACCTTTCTAATATAGTTGCAAAAACACTTATCATTTATGGCGAAAAGGACAACATAACTCCTCCATCAATTGGTAAATACTTATCTCAGAACATAAAGGATTCTCAATTTGTACTGATTCCAAACGAAGGTCACATGCCCCTAGCAAATAAATTGGCATTAGAGAAAGTAAAAGCGTTTTTGAAAGGAGAATAGAAAAAAGTGCGACCCCACCAGTATGGGGTCACGACGTATTTTTGATACCAAAAAAGATGAGAGATTCCAGAGAGGAGGAATTCCAAGTGTGATTAAAGTTCCATCCCGCCGTCGATAATTATCACCTGTCCATTTATGTATGTCCCATCCAGGACCAAGAATTTTACGAGCTTTGCTACTTCCTCTGGTTTTCCAAATCGTCTCATAGAGATTTTTTCGAGCGCTGTTTTTTTAACTTCTTCGGGCAACTTTTCCGTCATAGGTGTTTCAATAAAGCCTGGTGCTATGGCATTTACCCGAACGTTTTTTCTTCCAAATTCCTTTGCCAAGGACTTTGTTAAGCCTATCAATCCTGCTTTTGATGCAGCGTAGTTCGCCTGCCCAATGTTACCTTCTAATCCTACGACGGAGGAGATATTAACTATAACACCTTCATTCCTCACAATTTCTCTTATCGTCGCTTTAACCATATTGAACGCACCTGTTAGGTTTGTGTTTATCACACTGTCCCATTCTTCATAAGTCATTCGATACACTAAATTGTCTTTCGTTATTCCCGCGTTGTTGACAAGTATATCTATCCTCCCAAACTTTTGCGCCGCATCTTTAACTGCACTTTCAACAGCACTTCTATCGGTAATATCAAGGATGTATTCGTGATAAAGTTGGGCATCAATATTCTCAGCTGAAGGTGTGTAATTGAATCCAACGACAATACATCCTTCTTCGATAAATTCTTTTGTTATCGCTTTCCCAATCCCTCCTGACGCGCCTGTGATGATTGCAACCTTTCCATCAAGTCTGCCCATACTCTTTCCCCCTCATAACCTTGTCAACTTTCAAAGCAACGAGATTAGCCAAAAACAACTTGGCAAAGTCAATTAACACAAAAGGTATGACTCCTACTATAAAAGCTTTTCTATAACTGCCTATATGCAGCCCTAAAACAATCCAACCGATGATGTAAACTACGACAAGACCGACAATTCCGGATAAAACAGTATTGAATTTCCTTCTTAGTTGCGCAATTAAAAAAGCACTTATCGGAAAAGCCCACAAATAACCCGATGTAGGTCCTACCAAATGAGCGATACCACCAGAAAAGTTTGCGAATACAGGAAGACCTAATGCTCCAAGTGTCAAATAAAGCAGCATAGAGGTCATAGCTTCAAAAGGACTCAACAGAAAACCAGAAAGGAAAACAAAAAACATCTGCAATGTTATAGGTACATTCCCAACAGGAATCGCAATCTGTGCTCCAACTGCTGTTAATGCTGCAAACAAAGCAGTATTAGCTATTTTCCTTAATTTGTTAATCTTAGCACCCTTATTGTTCTTACCTTCCACCGGTAACTCCCTCCGTCAGATTTCTGGTTTCGATCAATGTTGAAAAATGTTTGGCATTGAGTTTGGCCTTCTTCAACATGGAAGTCAATACATTTTTTGGTCCAACTTCTACAAACTCGTTAACACCAAGAGTAATCATCCTATCAATTGATTGTTTCCAATATACAGGTCCACTAATTTGCTCAAGAACGTAATGTTTTATCTGCTCAGGGTCCGTTATTTCTCGGGCTACACTGTTCATAACAATTGGATATTTTGGCTGTTTAAATTTTATATGCTCAACTTCTGCAGCCATTTTTTCTCTTGCACTCTCCAAAAATGGTGTATGGAACGGGCCAGATACTTTTAGTTCGAGTGCTCTCCTTCCATTTTCAGTCAGATATTTTACAAAACTCTTTATACTTTCACTTTTTCCACTTACAACCGTTTGTTCTTCGGAGTTGTAATTAGCTACATAAAGACCTTCGAATTTGCGAACGAGTTCTTCTATTTCCTCTATTGACACACCTATGACCGCTGCCATGCTACCTTCTCCAGGCTTCATTGCTTGTGATATATACTCTCCTCTTTTTCTTACTAGATATATACCAGTTTCAAAGTCATAGACCCCCGCCACAGCAAGTGCTGTGTACTCACCTAAGCTGTGACCGGCGACAAAGTCAGGTTCTCTAAAATACTTTCTCAGCTCAGTAAATGCCACGTAACTTGCCAAGTATATAGCTGGCTGAGCATTTTCGGTAAGTTTTAAAACCTCCTCGTCACCATCCATGATTTCTATCAAGTCAAAACCTAAAACATCATTTGCAACTTTTGCATAGTTATCCCACGACTCATACTTGGAAAAGTCACTTGCCATTCCGCTGTACTGTGAACCTTGTCCCGGAAAAATGTAAGCAAGTTTCATGAAAAATCACCCCCACTTAGACTCGATTTCCAGAAGTTTTTGCTTATTTGCTTCCTTATTCCTTATTTTAAAAGTTTACAAAGTCCTTGAATTGTTGCATAGAACTCATTAACACTGTCTGTAATTATTTCCTTCACGGACTTAATCTCGTTTATCAACCCTACACATTGACCTGCCATGAACGAACCTTCTTCAATATTACCATCAACCACCGCCTTTCTTAAGCTTCCAACCAAGACTTCTTCAGCTTCCTGAAGATTCTTTGTTTCTAACTCTTTCACTTTTTTCGCGAACCTTGTCTCAATTACCCTAGCAGGATGCCCAAGTCTAGCTCCTGTGATTACAGTATCTCGTATAGATGATTTTAGAATAAGCTTTTTGAAATTCTCATGTGTGTCTGCTTCAGTGGATGCGATGAACCTTGTTCCCATCTGGATTCCCTCAGCCCCTAGAGCAAACATTGCAGCCATGGATTTTCCATCGGCTATTCCCCCGGCGGCGATTACCGGTATTTTCACAGCCCTACATACTGCATTAACCAGTACTAACGTGGTAACCTCGCCGATATGGCCTCCGGATTCCATACCTTCCGCGATAACAGCATCTGCTCCTATACGTTCCATTATCCTTGCCATATTATCTGAAGCAACAACAGGTAAGACCTTTATCTTAGCTTCTTTCAATCTTGACATATACTTCGAAGGATTACCAGCTCCAAATGTCACAACAGGTACTTTTTCTTCTATAACTAAATCGACCAGCTCATCAGCATAAGGTGATACTAGTATAATGTTGACTCCGAAAGGTTTATCTGTTAAATTACGGATGGTTTCAATAGCCTCTTTTAGCTGCGCTCTGTTCATCGCACCGGAACCTATAACTCCCAGTCCCCCAGCATTTGAGACCGCTGCCGCTAGTTTTGGAGTCCCAGCCCACGACATACCTCCCATGATAATTGGGTATTCGATATTCAACAACTGACAAATTCGATTGTTTTCCTTGAAGTTCATCTTCCATCCGCCTCGCTTTGTAGTTTATCCTCAACGGCTGACGATGAATCATTGCCTTCGCCTTTTTTTACCCCCACCATCAATTTTGCTTTTGCGACCAGTTGACCATCGACTTTGGCTTTCCCGTCAACAATTACTATAGGTCCTTTCTTATCTAGCACTCTAACTTCGTATATCAGCTCACAGTTAGGTCTAACTTCTTTCTTAAACCTTGCTTCATCTATGCCAATGAAGATGGGAATTGAATTTCTTTCCACATTCTCCAATAACAAAACTCCAGCAGTTTGAGCAAGACCTTCGATAATGTAAACTCCCGGATATATTGGATAGCCTGGAAAGTGTCCTTTGAATACAGGTTCATCTTCGCTAACGTTTTTCTTTGCGATGATGTAGTCCTCTCCTTGTTCAATCACCTCGTCAACCAAAAGTATAGGGTCTCTGTGTGGCAAGATTTTTAGAATTTCTTCTTTTCCTTTTAGCGTTTTCTTTTCATTCATATCTTCCCACCACCAACGAAGCATTGTGTCCACCAAAACCGAAAGAGTTCTTAATGAAATTCCGTATTTTTACTCCTTCAACAGTAGTTCGTGGGATGTTGAAATAATCAGGTCCATCCAATTCTTCCAAATTCGGCATTCCGTGAACAAATCCTTCGTTCATTTGAATGATGGAAGCTATTGTCTCGACAACACCTGCAGCACCTAATAAATGTCCCGTTAATGTCTTTGTTGAGTTGACATAAATATCTTTGACCCTTTCACCAAAAACATTTTCTATAGCTTTTAACTCTACTTCATCGCCTGCGGGAGTACTTGTTGCATGGCAACTCACAAAGTCAATTTCGTTAATCGAAAGTCCCGCATCCTCAACTGCCATTTTCATTACTTTTGTTGACCCCCTTGCTTCAGGGTCCGGAGCACTAAAATGGTATGCATCATCATTCATCGCATAACCCTTTATTTCGGCTATAATTTTTGCACCACGTGCCCTAGCAAACTCTTCGCTCTCCAATATTAAAACTCCGGCTCCTTCACCCATTACAAATCCATCTCTTGCCTTATCAAAAGGTCTAGATGCCTTTTTGGGTTCGTTGTTTCTTGTTGAAAGTGCTCGCATAGACGCAAATCCAGCGATGGGAAGTGGTGCGATAGTAGCTTCTGAACCACCTACAATTGCAACATCCGCATAGCCGTGCCGAATTAGCATGGCACCTAATGCTATTGAATGAACAGATGTTGCACAAGCGCTTACAGGAGCAAAGTTTGGACCTTTTAATCCAAATTCCATTGCTATAACACCACTTGCCATGTTTATAAGAATCATCGGAATCAAGAACGGACTAACTCTATCCGGACCTTTCTCTTTCATCACTTCGTTTTGTTCTGCAAGTGTCAAGAATCCTCCCATACCCGATGAAACCAGCACTGCAACTCTTTCCTCAATCCCATTGAAATCTAACCCACTCATGGTCACTGCTTGTCTCGCAGCTGCAACGGCGAACTGACTGAACCTATCAAGACGCTTGGCAAGTTTTCTGTCCATATATTCTTCAGGTTTAAAATCCCTTACTTCGGCAGCAATTTGTACTGGAAAGTTCGAGGCATCAAAAGATGTTATCTTGTCAATACCAATATTCATCTTTCTCAAATTTTGAGAAAATGTTTCCAAACAACATCCAATTGGAGAAACAACACCTATTCCGGTAACTACAACTCTTCTTTTCAAAACCTCCACCCCCATTTTCGTTTGATAACCCTCTTTTGAAGGACTAAATCTCTACTTTTTCACCAATCACCACTCCAAAAGCTTCTGGTCCTACATGGGCAGCGATTGCTGCACCGATATTGGAAATTCCAAGTACAGCTTTTTCATCAAAACTTGCAATCAATTTGTCCAAATAGCTTTTCATACTCTCGATAGTAAAACCACCGATAATAGAGTAGTGCCCTCCAATATCTTTTTGATTTACAAAGTCTTGTGCTATCTTTACCATAGAAGAGACTCCAGATTCCAACGTCCTCACTGTTCCCAAGGTATTAACTTCACCTTCGTTGTCTGTTGTAAGGATAGGTTTTATGTTAAGTAGTTTCCCAAAGAAAGCCTTTGCCTTTCCTATGCGACCGCCTCTATATAGATATTCAAGCGTTGGGACGAAGAAAACAAGCTGCGAGTTCTCAACTGCTTTGTCAATATCCTTTTGGGTTAGGTTACCATTTTTTCGCAAAAATTCCATTGCCTTCAAAATAATGTATCCTTGCTTTATGGAAGCAGTTTTTGAGTCTAAAACCACAATATTTTTGGTTCCGAGCGAATTGGCAACACTTTGAACAAGGTCATAAGTGTTACTTAGCTTTGAAGAAATCGTTATAACATATACTTTCTCACTACGTTCAGATGCTTCTTTTAGAACTCTCTCCACAACGTTGGGTTTGGGTAGAGAGGTTGTGGCAACCTCACCTTGTAGTTCCATTCGGTAAAGCTCTTCGGGTTTCAGTGTAACTTTGTCCTCATATTCTTCGTTACGTACATACACTCTGAGCGGCAGGATTTTCAATTCAAAAGGCAAATTCATATCTGCTGGTAAATCACATCCAGAATCTGTTACAAAAGTAATCATTGTATCGCTCCTCTCTGGCTTATGTGGTAGTTCCTTCAGGAAGAATTATACTACATACAACAAAATTAGTCAATATAAAACTTTTTGAGTGCTTCTAACATTATTATTGACAAAAAACAATTATTGTGGTATATTAACTTGTGTCAAATTTGGAGGTGTTTTTTACTTAGTATCAGTTAAACTATCAAGTCAAAAGGGGGAATGGTTATGGATTTGGAAAAGAGAGTGTGCGAAATCGTAGCAGAACAACTTGGGTTGGATATCTCGGAAGTTACACCAGATAAGAACTTAATGGAAGACCTGGGTGCTGATTCTCTCGATGTCGTAGATTTAGTTATGGCTTTTGAAGATGAGTTTGGTGTGAAGATAAGCGATCAAGATTTGTCGAAAATAAAAACGGTGAAGGATGTTGTGGAAGCAATAAGACTTCGTTCATAATCCAAAATTCAAAAGCAGAACTAACAAGCTTTAATAAGAAATAGTAATGGCTTTACGAGGCCCTGGCGTAGCTCAGGGTCTTTGTTTTTTATAATTCTTTTATGGAAAGTCATAAAATATTTTGCATAGAAACTTCTTTTTGTCTGGTATAATTGAATTGCCTGTATATAGAGTAACCTACCATGGAGAGTGATAACGATTGAAAATACTTGGTCATAGAGGGATACCTGTGCTGTACAAGGAAAACACACTACAATCGCTATTTGCACCATTCTCGTTTGGAGCTGATGGGATAGAAACAGATGTTAGATTGACAAAAGATGGTGTCCCCGTTTTAATCCACGACGAGACCTTGACTAATTTCTGTGGCACAGATGTTAGGGTTAGGGATTTAACACTTGCCGAGTTAAGAGAATACAAAAGTGATGGTGAAACAGTTCCGACACTTGAGGAATTTCTCAAATTCGCACCTAGAAACAAATGTTTAAATATTGAAATCAAGGAATACGAAGCGGGTGAATTGTCGGTGTTGATTTGTAGGAAATTTTACGAAGGGGAAATCATATTCAGCTCTTTCAACCATCACTTAATCAATGAATTGAAAGAAAAGTACAATGGTTTAAAATTTGGCTACCTTTTTGACGAACAACACACAAGTATGAGTGACGAGGAAATATTTGCGCTATTTGACAAAAATACTTACAGTGCACATTTACCTGTAGTTGGTTTGCTTTACTTTCCTGAACGCTTGCTAAACATTATTAAGGAATTGAAGAGAAGAGAAATCAAAATAGTACTGTGGACGGTCAATGATAAAAATGACATCGCAAGGATTTCTGAATATGTGGATTACATTATAACAGATGATGTGAGAATTTTCCTGTAAGTTTATTCGAACGTTTGAAAAATCACTTAAGGAGGTTGCGTGATGCACAAACTCACAATGCTTTTAATAAGTATGCTCGCAGTCATATTCATTTGGTTTAATTACACCTCGGCAACGGTGGGTTTCGTCTATAATCCCACAACAAACGCTGCTGAGTTTCTGAGCTTAAAGAACCATAAAGTAAATTTTATCGCCTCCAATATCGACAGTGATTTAGAAAAATTTTTTGGATATCTCTCAAGTCGAGGTGCTAAATTCGTCATAGGTCCCTCTATGTCAGTTGATGGTAAAAAAGTCCTTCCTTATCTCAAAAAATACGACATTTTGGCACTCTCCCCTACAATCAGTTCCACAGAATTGCTGAAATCCGGTTATATTTTCTCACTTACGCCGTCAAATAAATCTATTGTTGAGGCATTTCGAGAATATTTGGAGAAGTTTGGATGCAGTAACCTTTTGTTAGTGCTTGACGATTCAAATAGAGAATATAGCGACGAGTTTAAAGACCTTTTAAGTTACTTCCCAGGAGATTTTGTTTATTACCAAGAGTTATCTTCCATCAAAAATGTGCCTGTTGAAAATTACGACACTGCTGTTCTCACAACTGTAGAAAAAGATTCCTTTGAAATAATAAAGTTTTTGAGGACAAAAAATACGAACATTAGAATTTTTGCCACGGAAGCTTCTTTCAGTAAGGAGTTTTTGAAACTTGGAGGGATTTTTTTACAAGGAGTATATTTCCTAGTTCCCAAAATGTATTCAACGGAAGGAGTTGAATTGGCAATGATTGATAATTGGGTTGGCTTTATTCAAAACCACAGGTTTTTAACTACTCAACAATTCCGTCGTTTTATAAATACACATATCGTCAAAGTAGACAATAGCTATGTTTATTTCACTAAAGAAGGGGTCAAAAAAGACATTATACTCTACGTTGTTCAAGATGGGGAACTCAAGGAGGTTCAGTGAAGTGAATAAAACAAGAAGGCTTGGCTCTATTGTCAACGGAGTAGTCGCCGTGGTTTTTATTGTCTTCTTAGCTACTTTTTTTATCAGACTTGATAAAGAAGGTACAATATATTTAAACGATTTTTCCGAAATGCTTGACAGTTACATTGAAAATCACATTGGTGTTGTTGTGAAATTACCTAAAGATTTGATAATTGGCGGCTTGGACTATTCTCAGCATCTGAAGATAGGTCCCAATTCTTATTTGAAAGGCATATTTTTCAAAGGTTATTCACTTAAGTACGTTTATAAAGAGAAAGATAACCTGTTCTTACTGGAAATACCAATCTCATTGATAAGGTTCCCAACACGTGAATTCAAAATCATTGTTGAAGCAGATGGTAGAGTTGTTTATTCACCTGAAAAAGGATTGATTGGCAGTTTAGCTAGTGGTAGTTTTAATAATCTTCCAAGCTTCCTAACAAAATACAAAACAACAAAATACAAATTTAACGTAAGAACTTCGCCAAATCCAGAGTTTTTGATTTCAAGCATTTTGTTCAGTTTTCTTTGGGGGTTGGTCCCTTGGGTAGCATTAGTGACTTTGAACAACATTTATTCAAGCAAGGAAGAAGACCTTGAAAAATCTGCATCGGCATTGCAGAGTATAATTTCTGATATGATTCTTAGGGTAGAAACTGGTGAATATGTAGAGTACAAACCAATTGAAACAAAACACGAACCTTTGTTAAAAGTTCAAAATGCTATCCACAATCTTTTCTCACGGTATACGGAAGCAATAGCTGGATTTAAATCAACAACCGAGGAACTGGAAAATACAATGGCACAAATAGAAGAAATGCAATCAGCTTTGGAAGAGAGAAATTTCCTTTTGATAAATACACTTGCTGAAACTGTTGAACTCAAGGACGTAGGCACCGGAGAACATTCAAAAAAGGTTATGCAGCTAGCACTTGCATTAGCGACAAAACTCAACATAACAGACCCAGAAGAACTCAACGCAATAAAATATGGGGCGATACTTCATGACGTAGGGAAAATCGGTATACCCGACCAGATACTTTTGAAACCTGGGAAGCTTAGCGCGGAAGAGTTTGAAATAATGAAAACCCATACCATATTAGGAGAAAGGGTCGTTCTGCAAATTCCAGGATGGGAACTCGTGGCAGATGTTGTCCGGCATCATCATGAGAATATCGATGGAAGTGGCTATCCTGACGGCCTTTCGAAAGGTACATTGAGTCTCAGAGCACAAATAGTTGCTTTAGTCGATGTTTTCACCGCATTGACGGAAGATAGACCTTACAGAAACGCTTTAAGTCCTTTGGAAGCACTTGAATTAATGAAAAGCATGGTTGGAACAAAATTTGACGAAGAGTTGTTTGAAAAATTCAAAGAAGTTGTTTTGAACCATTTGGAGTTTCCCGGTCTCTCTAAAGATGTGACCGAATCAGAGAAAATAAGAAATTCAGAGGGTGGTTATTCAGCATGAAATCTCAGAAGTTGCCTCTTTTGCTCGCTACTATCTTCTGCATTCTGTTCGTCACCACCTATCTTTACAACGTAAACCTCATTAAGCAACTCCAAAGGCTCCAAAAGATAGCAAAAGCTTATGAATTATACGTGTCTGACAGTAAAGACTTTTCCAAATACATTGAGGATAATAACCTAAAGGAACTGACTTACCTTGTTGAAAAACAGATAAAATCGCAAGTGAGAACCAAAATAGACATGGCAAAGCTTGCGTTCAGAAGTGGCAATTACGCTGAGACTGTTGACTTACTTAGGGAAATTAAGGATATTGAAAACCCCTGGCTTGATGAGGTATACTTTTATCTGGGCTCCGCACTGTACAAAATTGGGGAAAGTGAGAGTGCAAAATTTTACTTATCTTCGTTTTTGGACAATTTTAAGTATTCTATATACCGTAAGGAAGCACTTGTGATGCTACACAAAATTTCTGATGGTGACCTGAAGGAAAAAGTCGAAGAAATTTTAAATAAAATGGAAAAATCCAAAGAATAAGAATCGGAGGAAAGAAAATGGTTCTTAGAGATGTTCAAAGCGAATACGATTTAAGAAACGTATATCTAAAAAGAGTAGGGGTGAAGGGTGTCAGGTATCCCATTGTGGTTCTCGATAAGACAAATGGCTCGCAATCAACAATAGCAACGATAAATATGTACGTAGACCTCCCACAAAACTATCGGGGCACACACATGAGTAGGTTTATCGAAGTTCTAAACGAGTACCACTTAGAGATAAATCCTAAACGTGTGAAAGATATCTTATACAAACTTAAGAGCGTTTTAAATGCTAAGAGAGCAGTCATAGAGGTTGAATTCCCTTACTTTATTAAAAAACAGGCACCTGTAACAAAGAGCGAAAGTTATCTTGAATATAGCTGCACTTTTGAAGCTGAAATCTTCGATAGCAGGTTTGATTTTCTAACTTCGGTTGTAGTTCCAATCCACACGCTATGTCCATGCTCAAAAGAAATCAGTGAGAGAGGTGCTCACAACCAGAGGGCTATATGCAAAGTATCTTACGAAAGTAAGGAAATGATATGGATAGAAGACATCGTAGAGATTGTGGAAAAATCGGCAAGTGCACCTATATTCACTTTACTTAAAAGACCCGACGAGAAGTATGTAACAGAGCTCGCCTACGACAATCCAAAATTCGTAGAAGATGTAGCAAGGGATGTTGCACTCGAGTTGAAAAAGTATGATAAAATTAAATGGTACAGAGTAGAAGTAGAGAGCTTTGAATCGATACATGCACACAATGCCTATGCCTGCGTAACAAGTGATGAACTGCAAGGATAAAGACAAGCGTTTACAAGAAGGTGATTATATGGATGAGCAAAAAATCAACAAGATACTAACATATATGGGATTTGCAGCTAGAGCGAATAAGATTGCCTTTGGAAAGGATATGTTAAAGGAATATCTAAGCGATAAAAGGATAAGTAAAAAGGTGTTAGTTGTAGCGAAAGATGCGGGGGAAAGGGTTAAGAAAGATTTGAGGATAAGATGCGATATAAACAAAGTTCCTTACATTGAAATCGCTGATAAAAAAACGCTGGCAAAAGCTGTTGGAAAAACTAATTTGTCAGCAGTGGGAATTCTCGATGAAAATCTTGCGGAAGCAATTATTAAGGTGGTTCAAGCCGAGTAAAATGTCTTCAGAATGAGATTTCCGCCTTCCAAGGGGGTAAAAACTATGGAAGAGAGAATAGTTACTCTTGCGGAGTTTCCACTTATAGATTTCGTTGAGTTAGTAAACATGGTCTTTTCCGATTATGTGATTCCAATCAACTGGAACGTCCTATCGTTTAAAATGGACGCTAGAGAAAACTCTATTTCCTTCAGTGATTCCTTTGTATTCATCAAGGATAACGAACCTGTTGGCTTTATTCTTGTTGCAATACGTGGAAATAGAGCAAGAATAGACGCTATGGGTGTTGTGCCAAACGAACGTGGAAAAGGGTTGGCAGATAGAATACTGAAACATACATTTAGGCATTTGAAGATGAAAAACATCGAACAGGTAACACTCGAAGTTGCAGCTTCAGACGAGCGAGCGGTGAGATTCTATGACAAAAACGGATTCAGAAAGTTGAGAAGTCTTGACACCTTTGTTCTAGAGAATCCCCAAGAGTATGATATCCACTACTCTGCCCTTCAGACCGACAACAGATTGGTTTACTCAATCGCACTTAGTAACGAGATAAATATACCAAGAAAAGTAAATTGGCAGCGCGAACCAATAACGTTGATGTTGTCTGACGGAAGATACAACTTAGTTAGATTACACTACAAAAACATCGAAGGATACTTGGTGTGGGGCAAGACAGATGAAAATTCTTCTTATATAGTCGACTGTGCACCAAGGTCTCCAGTACCTGAGGATTGGGATTTGGTTGTAAAAGTTTGCGTCGATTATATAGCAAAGAATACAAGGCCATCAATAATATCTGTGGTTGCCGTAGCTGAAGATGATTTATTACATAGTGCACTAGAAAAGAATGGTTTCAAAATATTGTTGACACAATACGAAATGATTAGGAAGTTGTAACTGTTGCTCTTTTTCCTGGCTAAACTAATAGACCCTAGTAAACCTTAGACAAAACTGTCCCTGGGTAAAAGAACGATAATATAGTAATGTAATCCCATCCATAATCCTTTGCAAGAAAGTTTACAGCCACTTGGCTCATACCTATTCCGTGACCAAATCCCCCTCCGTAGAGCACTACCTTTTCCGCATAACCGTAATCGTTTTTAACAACATCTACGGTAAAGAAGGAACTAGGAAGAGAAGAGAAATCAGACCTGACTATACCGTTGCGTAATACCACCTTTTTTCCTTGCGGTGAGAATAATTTCAGTACTTGCTCGTCTGATATTTTATACAGCCCTTTATTTGTTTCCACGATTACCTCTTTGACATACTTTCCAGGGGTTCTTCGAGTGACATAAACGTTAATAATTCTTTCTTGTTGTATATCTGAAAAATCTCCGTAGTGTTGGATACTTTCCTGACTTATGTCTTGAAATTGTTGTGTTGTGCTCACTTGAACTTGTATCTCAGGTAAAGTACTCATAATTTCAAAGAAATCGTTTTCTACTTTTGTGATATTCGTATTCGCTGTCTCGGATGAAAGTCTTGGTTTTAAAATAAGGTTAACAAAGTCAGTTAATAACTCAGTAGGTTTGTATTTGGATTTTAAAATTTCAGCATTCGCAAGGTTCAATGTCGTTACACCCTTAAGAGATTTGAGAATTCGTAACAGTTCTTCGGGAGAGTACTCAACCTTCCAACGAAAATAACCGTTGATAGCTTCTGGAAAACCTAAATCTCTTAATAACGAAAAATTCCAATTTTTTAGAAAATTAAGCAGTGCCATTTCATCATCAAGTGAAAGTGGCATTTCAGTTCCAAAAGACATTATCTTTGGTGTCAAATAAATTATTTTTGATGTAAAAACGTCCGCAGGATCCATGAGATAACCACCTGATACTGCAAAATAAAATGTTTCCGCTGGTTTGCCCCGATACACAAGGATTTCACCTTCTGTCTCCATAACAGCTTTAGAAGCTTTCTCATTAGGTTTCTGGAAGTTGTAAGCTTGAAAGTTGGTAGAATCATCAATATTCGCACCAAGTCTTGCATATCTTCTGTCAGATAGAATTTTGCTCAAAGTATAAGTTCGAGATGCTACTGCTTGAGCTTTTAATGCTTCAGGATGATAGGTGCTCGGCATTTCACTTGATACAACGCTTTTTAGATATTCTTCTATTGATAAATCATTGATTATGCTAAGCCTCCCATTATTGTCTATGATTATTTCAAAGGTTCCAGAGTATTTATTTTTGCCCTTTTCAGCAATTTCTATTGATGAATCCTTAGACAGCGGTCTTATATAAAAACGCGAGCTTTTTTGAAAAGGTCCAATTATCCCGTCTGCAGTTTCAACACTGAGTCCTTCAGAACTATTTTGAAATCGGACAACGCACCCAGACTGTATTTTCATAACTTGGTAATACGTATTGTCAAAAACAAAAAGCAAATAATCCTGGTGAGGTTTCACAGCAACCTGCTCGAAACCACTCGACAGCAACCCACCAACAGAAGTCTGTTTTGAACTCAATAGAACACGAACTCTAGAAGGAAAGTTTTCTTCGTAGCTAATGCTCGTTATTTCACCATCCTCAAACACGAGATACAAGTCACAAATTCCCGGAAATAGTACATTTGACCAACTTGAATTATTCTTTCCGTTGATTGATAGACTTTTTGACAGCTTGTATTTACCTTCTCGCTCAAAAATAACTTCGCGTGTGTTAATATCAAAGGCTATTAATTTTGATACTTTTGCTAAATTCTTTGATAAAGTAAGAGTTTCTTTTTTGAAGGAAACCATCAAAGGGTAAAATCGGCCAGGTTGGATTTTTAGCTCCGTAGTAGAAAGTAATGCTTTTGTAGAATTAGAAGTAACGTTGTTCTCTGCTACTATGTCAACTTTGTAACTACCTGGAGTTATATCAATCATTAATGGAAAGATACTAACGTCAAGTAGTTCATTAAATACTACTCTTGATGAATCCTTGGAAGTAATCAAAATTCTTTTTCCTTTAAGCTCATCTACATCGTTAATGTCTAGTGTAATAAGCATCTTCGACATGACAGGTTTAAGAAGAATTTCTATGTCCTGAGTTAAAGAACTGTAGTCTACTGTAGCTGTAGCCACACCTTTGAAATAAGTATCTTTTCCAACCATTACGGATGCGCTAATTTCATATAGTCCTTGCTGTGAAACTTCTAAACTTAGAACAGTAGAAGTTGAGGAAATTGTTGCAGAATAATCCCCACCAAAGATAGAAATTTCATAAACATAAGAAAGTTCAGCACCGGCGATTTTCAAATTGTTTATCAGCGCATCACTTTCAAAGTCCATCGGGAATTTTAATGAGATATTGAGCGTAAAACTTTCTTGGCTAAAAGTGAGGACATTAAATAGTGATGGTAACAAAACAATTGTCAAAAAGTAAAACAGTTTATTCAAAATTCCACCTCTCTGCAAATTTCCTCACTTGACATCAAACTTTGGTTACGATGGTTTTTAAAATAGCAAGATAATGAAACAGGCTTCCAAATAGAACAAAAATATGCCATATCATGTGGTGAAATTTGAATTTTCTCCAGACGTAGAATACAGTACCAAACGTATACATTATACCACCAGATATCAATAGCAGTACGACATCAGAATCAATACGACTAGTCAAAGGTTTAAAGATTAGAACAACCATCCAACCCATTAATATGTAAAATATTGTAGATAGGAAAACAAATTTTCTCACAAAAAACACTTTGAATATGATACCAAGAACTGTCAAAAGCCATACAATGATAAGGAATACCCTCCCTAGGGTTTCCCTTATTGAAAGTAACAAAAAAGGTGTGTAGCTACCAGCTATAAGTACATAAATCGCTGAATGGTCCAAAATTTCAAAAACATGCTTGGCTGTTTTGTGTTGAAGCGCGTGGTAGAACATAGAACTTATATACAACAAAAACAAAGAAAGTCCGTAAATCACAGCAGAAATTATCTTTGCAACACCACCTTGAACTGATGCAATCACTATCAAAACAGTGGTCCCCGCAACGCTTAACAAAGCTCCGATGCCGTGCGTTATAGAATTTGCTATCTCTTCCCCTAAAGAATACTTTTCAATATTATCTTTGTCTTTCATGTTGTGACCTCCGCACTCGAATTTGTATATACTATTAGCAACTCAACAACAAGGCCATTGGAAAAACCATAATCCCAATGGCCCTTTGGAATAGCCACTGATTTTATACATTCAAAAAGTAAAAATCTCAAACATTCTCGTTTTCTGTTATAACATCAACAACCTTGACATTAACACTTTCTACAATCATACCAGTTATTTCTTCTACTTTTGACTTCACGTGACACGCGACATTGTTAGAAAATTCCAGGAAATTCGAGCCAAACTTTGCCGGCACTTGTATTGTGAACCTTACTCTCTCTTTCTCTTCGTCTTCCGACAGTTGAAGCTTTTCAACAATGACGTTACTCTTTTTGAAACTAATTGCCTTTTCAGCATCTTCTAATCCAAAAAACTCGCAGACACTTCTGTAAACTATCTCTTGATAAACATTAGCATTAATCTCTATTCTTCCCATATAAATGCCTCCTTCTTCAAGGGAAAAATCACTTAACTTCCGTCACGTGCATGTTGACCTCTACATTTTCCAACGCAAGGTGTTTTCTAAATGATTCTATTATTTTTTCTTTCACCATAGCAAAAGTTTCTGGAATGTTTATACCATAACCAATAGCAACATAAAGGTCTACTGTAACACCTTCTCCGTTTTCGTTAATAACAACGTTGGACTCTTCTGACGAAAATACGTTTAGGAACTTCTGTAACCAGTTCTTTGCTGCAACGCTCAACCTATCTGAAAGTTCGGTTAAAGCATGGTAGACTATTTTCTTTAATGCTTTTTCAGTTATCTCAATTTCCCCACACGTTCCTTGAAATTTCATCATACTCACCTCCAAAAAAAGATCAGTTTCTGTTAAAATTAAATAACTAAGCCCAGCATAAGTTAAATTTTTGTAGTGAATTCCTCCAGAGTTGCCTTTATTTATGGTTGTTATTTATCTTATTTTATGAGCCATGGGAAGAAATAATGCAAGAAAAACAGTCCAATCAAGATGAATCCTAAAGTTCTGTGGTATACTATCCACTTTTTACCAAACTTGTTTTTGAACAAGAAACCTAAAAATGCAAAAAGTATACCCATCCAAAGAATAAGACCCGTGTGTAATTTTATCGTTCCCAAAGCAAAGTAACCATGGATAAATCCGATAATTAATAAGGCAATACCTGTGTAAATATGAGCACTCTTTAGAAACTTAAGAATTGGTGGAAACCAGTTCGGTTTCTTTGGAAGATACTTGTAAGCTCTTCTCATAACAAAAAGAGATATTTGTAAAAACAAAAGTATAGCACTTGTTGTTCCCAATACTTTGTAAACCATCTATTTCCAACTCCGCTTAAGTTATCTTCAGTTCAGCCTAAATCCCACAAGCAACCACTCTTTGCGATGTTGACCATCGTAAATCGTTCCTGCTTTTATTCCTTGTGCATTTTTGGACACATCATACACAATGTCTTCTACAATGACAAAAGGTTTACCTTCTTTTCCATTGAATTTCGAGATGGTTTTCTCGTTGAAAACATACAGTCCAATAGGATACAACTTGCTGAGCAAATTAACGTGTCCTTGAAGCGAGAGTATTTCACTCGTGAGATCTACTCCCATATCATGACCATAATGCTCACCACCTGTAAATTTACGGGACTGGGTGGCATCATAGATGATACCGTAAACAGAAACGTAGATTTTCTTTTGTTGCTTTCCGTCGTATTTAATCAGCTCATCTGGGGTGAAAACGAGAACACCGTAGGATGGGAACGATTTTATTTTAGAAATGCCATGTGGTGAGAGTTTTAAGATGTCGTAAGTCAAATCCTGACCAGCAACGTGCTGATTTTTATGTGTTCCTCCTGCCCATGATTTTGAAGCAGAAAGATCGTAAACTATCCCGTTAACAGCAACCATTATAGGTGCGTTTTTTCCATTGTACTTCGAAAGTTCAGAAATCGTAACACCAAGAAATCCAACAATCTTATCATTTGTAAGAAGTTTTGAATCTACCTCTGATAACGTGACAAATTTTTTAGCTGGTGCGGAAGTTCCAAGGTTATATACAACACCTTCCACAGAAACCCATCCCGAAGTCTTCTGCAAAGTTTCAGAGGAAATTATTTTGTATTCTCCTTTGAACTTCTGAATGTCAAAAAACTTATCAAGATGCCCCGCAAACAGAAAACCTGTAAAGATAGCTATGCTTAGTAACACAAAAATCAGTCTGTACTTACTCATACTTCCACCTCCTAGTTGAATGTTGATAAACCTTGGACTTATTCTAACAAAAAAAGACTTAGAAATCCGGTTAAACTTTGAATTTCTTAGGTTAAACTTTGAATTTCTTAAATTTAAAGTAGCATAGTTATCATCGTGTTATATATTATACCATACAGCACGGAATATACCAAATATAACTAAGTCACTTAGAACAGGCTAATTAGAGCTAATACTACTTTAAATGTAAAAAATTCAATATTTCTAAAATACCATTGACAAGAAACTCTGCTTTTTAAAACATTGTCCCAAAGTTTCAAATAGATAATGTTAGACATTGTTAAAACCATGGTATAATTTTAGTGGTTTTGATTACGAATCCAGATGTTATCAAGCTATTATCTTCAGTTATGCCATAACTTCCATAGAAAGGGGGCGATGTGAGAATGGGTTCCACAGGTCTTATAAAGTTCCAGAAACAACCCATGATGAGAAAGATGCTCTATGCACTCACACCTATTTTGTTGTTCTCCATCTTTGCATATGGATTGCGCGTTATTTTGTTAGGATTCTGGGTTTTTCTCACTGCTATCTTTGTCGAATATCTCTTTGAAAGACGTAAGAATAAGCCTGTAAGCGAGGCAGTTCTGGTAACAGCCATGTTGTTTTTGCTTTCTTTACCACCTTCTGTCCCATTTTGGGTTGCGATAATAGGAATCGCCTTTGGTGTGGCTTTTGGAAAAGAGGTATATGGCGGATTTGGTAGAAATGTCTTTAATCCTGCAATCGTTGGCAGGTTGTTTATATACATAACCTTCCCACTTTATATGACATCTGGTTGGCTTAAACCATCTTTGTTTGGCTTGGACGCAACGACTTCTGCAACGCCGTTGCAAATTCTCCGAAATGGGCAGAATGTGGATTTATTTAATTTGTTACTTGGTTGGCGGGCTGGAGCCATTGGCGAGGCACCTGTTTTACTCATATTATTGGCTGCAATTTATTTGATATGGACAAAGACTGCAAACTGGAGATTGATGGTTTCAACCTATGGTTCAGCCGTGCTTCTCACCTTTTTGCTGGATCTTTTCAACGTTCCAAAATCCTTACCTACGGTTCCTGCGATGTTGTCTGGAAGTTTGCTATTTATTACTGTTTTCATGGCAACAGAACCTATAACGGCACCTAAGAAAGTCAAGTCAATGTGGATATATGGGATAATTATAGGTTTATCTGGAGTAGTTATTAGAACATTTTCTTTATTCTCCGAGGGATGGAGCTTTGCAATACTGATTGGAAATATGTTCGCTCCTCTTCTTGATGAGATTGTTAAGGACAAAAAAGTTAAAAAGCCAAAAAAGAGCATAAGCAATGATGCTTCTGAGAAGAAGGTGGAAGCATGAGATTCGATAGAGATAGTAAAGTTTACACTGTTATTTTCACATTCATAGTATCATTTGCGTTTCTTGTTGTCCTTTCTGGTTTAAATGTTATGACTTCACAGCAAGTGAAAAAGAATCAAGAATTGTTCATGATTCGGGCTGTTCTTAATGCCATGGGAATTCCATATACGAGCGATGATGAAGCCATCGATATTTTCAAATCAAAAGTTACTATGGAAACGAAGGATTCATACAATCTGTTTTCTGCGGAAGTAGATGGTGAGAAAGTTTATGCCATTCTTTTCAATGGAAGTGGCTTGTGGGGGAATATTTCTGGTGTACTAGCTGTTAATAGTGACGTTTCAAGAATCGTAGGAATAGATTTTATCTCACAAAGTGAAACACCTGGTCTTGGAGGCCGAATTGAGGAAAGTTGGTTCAAAGAACAATTTAGAAACGAAGCAATCGTTAATGGTAAGGTTTTAGTATCGACAACGAAGGTTCCTGATTCCAAAGATGATGGACAAGTTGACGCAATAACTGGGGCTACGTTAACATCTAAGTCTATAGAAAAGATAATTGCAACGTATATCCCTATTCTTAAATCGTTACTGGGGGTGAACTGATATGTCCGATTTCAAAAAGATTTTGAAAAATAACTTTTGGCTCGAAAACCCAGTAATTGTGCAGATATTAGGTATATGTTCCACACTCGCCGTTACCAACAATTTGAGAAATACACTCATAATGACTATCGGTGTTACACTTGTAACCGCGCTTTCCAACTTCACAATTTCTGCGATGAGAAACTTAATTCCAAGAAAGGTCAGGATGATTACACAAGTGCTTGTCATATCATTCTACGTTATTATGGTCGATATAGTCCTCAGAGCTTACGCTCCTGACGTAAGTAAAGCACTCGGACCGTACGTTGGTTTGATTATTACGAACTGTATAATCATGGGACGTGCAGAAGCTTTTGCTCAGGGGAACAAACCGTTGATTTCGTTCTGGGATGGTTTTACAGCAGGGCTTGGATATATGTTCGTTTTGGTTGTTGTTGCGTTCTTTAGAGAACTTCTGGGATTTGGTACAGTCCTTGGTTTCCAAGTTCTTCCTAATTCCTTCCCAAAGTGGACGATAATGGTTATGCCACCAAGTGCGTTCTTCGTTTTAGCCTCCTTCATTTGGATAGTCAGAGGTATGCAGATTAAAAAGGATGTCAACCAGTCCACAGGGGGTGAAAAGAAATGATTTATCCTAACATTAATCCATTAGTGTTATTTTTCGCTTCCATTTTTACTAGTAACATACTACTCACAAACTTTCTAGGAATGTGTTCGTTTATTTCCATTTCGAAGGATTTGAAATCTTCCAATGGCTTAGGCATTGCAGTAACGCTTGTTATGACAATAACAACTGGACTTAACTGGATTCTAGAAAGATACGTGATAACCCCTCTAGATATAGGTTATCTTAGATACATAATCTACATCATCGTAATAGCAGCCGTTGTCCAAGTTCTTGAGATGATAATAGACAGAGTTTCACCCAATCTTTACATGGTCCTTGGTATTTTTCTACCCTTAATAACAGTTAACTGTGCGATTCTCGGTGTAGCTTTGTTTATGCAACTTAGAAACTATTCCTTCATTCAATCTGTCTTTTTTGGACTCGGTAGTGGAATTGGCTGGTGGCTTGCAATTGTTCTTCTTGCAGCTATCAGAAAGAAGACAGAAAATGCGCCAGTTCCAGCTCCGCTTAAGGGTGTTGGTATAACGCTTATCACCATTGGGATAATGGCAATGGCATTTATCGGCTTTGCCGGTATGATAAACGTTCAGTGATTATAGTGATGTTGGGTGGTGATAAGTATGGAAATAATCGTTGCCCCTTTGGTGGTATCAATAATTAGTTCTGCTTTGGCTTTGATGATAGTCATTGTTGATGGCGTTGTCAACAACTACGGAGAAGTAGAAATTGATATTAATAACGGAAAGAAGAAGTTAAAAGTGAAAGGTGGAGCACCTCTTCTCCATACACTTAGCTCAGCCGGGATATTCGTTCCTTCTGCATGTGGTGGAAGAGGTAGTTGTGGTGCCTGTAAAGTGAAAGTGTTATCTGACGTTGGTCCTCATCTACCAACCGAACTACCTTATATGTCAAAAGAAGAAATGGCTGAAAATATAAGGTTGGCTTGTCAGATAAAATTGAAAAAAGACATAAAAATATATTTGCCAGAAGAGCTTTTCAACATCAAAAAGTTTAGGGGTATTGTTGAGAGTATTAAAGATGTAACTTACGATATCAAGGAACTCAGAATCCGTTTAGTGGAACCTAACGAGATAAACTTTAAGGCAGGTCAGTATGTCCAATTAGTTATTCCGCCATATGAGAACATTAAAGAACCTACACAAAGGGCATATTCTATATCTTCCTCGCCCAGCGACAAGAACCATATTGAGTTATTAATAAGATTAGTTCCAGGTGGAATTGCAACGACTTACGTGCATAAATATATGAAAGAAGGAGATGTGGTCGAAGTAGTTGGACCTTTCGGTGAATTCTATATGAGAGAAACGAACGCTGATATGATAATGGTTGCCGGTGGAAGCGGAATGGCACCTATAAAATCTATTATACTTGACATGTGGGAACGCGGAATAACAGAGAGAAATGTGTGGTATTTCTTTGGTGCACGTAGCAAACGAGACCTTTATTACGTGGAGTTGTTCCAAGAACTTGAAAAGAGGTGGCCAAAGTTTCATTTCATCCCTGCTCTCTCAGATCCTCTTCCAGAAGATGACTGGCAAGGCGAAACTGGTCTCATAACAAACGTTTTGGACAAGTACTTGGCAACAGTTATACCACAAGACACACCAAAAGAAGGGTATTTGTGTGGCAGTCCAGGGATGATAAACGCTTGTGTTCAAGTCTTTGATAAGTACGGCATAAAGGATGTTTACTACGACAAGTTTGCATAATTAACGATAGGGGGGATCGAAATGAAAATGACTCCCAAGTATATTAAAGCACAAGAAAACATGAAACCAGGAAAGATTACAGCAGATGGATTTTTGGGAGATGACGACAGAAATATTGTAGACATAATCACTGCTGACGAAGAAGAGTTTCAATACCTCGGTTTAGATTTTGTTGAAGTAGCCAAGCTTATGAGAAAACTCATGAAAGAGGGGTTGAAAGGTTTAGGAGAACCTATAAAATATGAAAAATGGGAGATACGAGTAGACGAGGCGAGGGGATTTTTACCATGTCCATTCCAAGATGGGATTTTTAGAAAAAGAGTAGCGTTAGTAAAGAATTTGAATAACGGTAAAGAGCTTATGTTCAGTGAGTTATCTATTCATTTGCTTGCTGCTCACCACTTTTTGCAAGGTAAGGGGTCAAAATTCAGGTTAGAGCCTGCTATGATTAAAGCTGTCTTGTATGAATGAAAGATGCCAAAAAGTCTTGATAGTGTTAACTTGTAGTGATGAAAGAGTGTAATTGTGAAAGAATGAGATTGATATTACCATTGTGCGTTTTCCAAAGATTCTGCACTACACAAAAGCCTTAGACCTACCACAAGAAGTGCATTTGGGATAATGGAAAGAGAAGTTTTTGCGTTTGTGAGAATGGGAAAGTTTGAAGGAATGATGGCAGAGTTTGCAAAGGAATTGTTGGTTACCGTATTTGTCATGACCATTTTTGTACAAGCTGGTAGAACCGCATTTGGGACAAGAGAGTGTTGAGTTGTTCATATCGGGATACCTCCTTTGTCAAAAGTTGGTTGGGGGGGGTGTCCCCTCTTTAAAGGATAATGCGGTTTTTGGAAAGTTTCAATACTTTTAGTTAACATTATCAGTCTTGGATGGGGGTGAAAGGTATGAAGGTAACGTTCTTAGGACACGCAGCCGTATTGATTAGTGAAATCGAAGGAAAGTACAACGTAATTATCGACCCATTTATCAGCGGTAACCCAGTTTATCCAAGGGAATTTGAACTGCCAAAGTTAGACTACATCCTTGTGACTCACGGTCATGGTGACCATTTAGGCGATACTGTTGAATTGGCAAAGAAGTACGGCGCCACTGTTATTGCAAATTTCGAGCTATGCAGCTATTTGCAGTCAAAAGGCTGCAAAGTTCATCCAATGCACGTTGGAGGGGTTTACTATTTTGAATTTGGCAAAGTGAAACTGACACCTGCCATCCATGGTTCCGGCATACATGATGGAGACAAGGTTATTTACGGAGGTAATCCCTGTGGCTTTTTGATAAAAGCAGAAGGCAAAACCATATACCATGCAGGTGACACAGGACTGACAAAGGAGATGGAGTTAATTAAAGGTGTAGATCTTGCGTTCCTACCAATTGGTGGGAATTTTGTCATGGACGTAGAAGACGCAATAACAGCTGTTGAAATGATAAAACCAAAGGTAGTTGTTCCAATACACTACAACACTTGGGACATCATCAAAGCAGATCCCGAAAAATTCAAAACAGAAGCAGAAAAGATAGGAGTCAAGTGTGTTATTATGAAACCGGGTGAAACAATCGAGTGTCAACAGTAACTGATAATCAAAAAAGGCTCGCTTGTGCGAGCCTTTTTAATTAAACATCGTCAATTCGATTTCTTTTCTCGTGCCTTCTGAACTAAAGGTTTGGAGGATTTCGAATATTTTCCACTCTTTCCTGTGGTCTTGTTTAGAGTCCTCATAATAATATCTGCATCGGCTTCGTTAACGTCTATGAAAGAATATGTCTCAAAGACTCGCACGTTGTTTATGTTTTTTGGTTCAATACCCGTTTTTTCAGATATGTATTCAACAAGCCTCTTTTTATCCAAACCTTTAGAAGAACCAAGTGCCACAAATAACCTCACAGTCGAGTTATTCTCTGAGTGTTTTGAAAAATCCTTCACTTTTATGTTTCCATAACGTGTAATATCTATCTTCTCTTTTAAAAGGGTATGAAGTAACATTTCAACTGCTTCTGTAGGTCCTATCTCTTCAATCAATTTTTGAGCGACTTGTCTGAAGAGTTCATTCGAAACGTATGATTCTTTCCTGATGTTATTGATAACACTTTCTAATTGCCTGTTAAGTATATCTTCAACCAAGGGGATTTTATCCTTTACTATCTCTGCCTTTGCGAATCTCTTTACTCTAGTAAAATGATAGTAATCGCTCCTTGTTACGAAAGTAATTGCAAGTCCTTTCTTCCCTGCTCTTCCCGTTCGACCTATCCTGTGTACATAGTATTCCGGATCTCTTGGAACAGAGTAATTGATGACATGGGTGAGTCCTTCTATATCTATTCCCCTTGCCGCAACATCCGTAGTAACAAGTATGTTCAACTGCTTTTTTCTAAATTTATCAAGCACTCGTTCCCTTTGAGATTGTGAATAATCACCGTGCAACCCATCTGCGTTATACCCCAGGTCCGACAGTTTCTTAGCAATCTCATCGACTTCGACTTTTGTCTGGCAGAAGACAATACCATAGAACTCAGGATTCATATCAATTATTCTACACAAGAGTGGTAACTTATCGCCCTCTTCAACTTCGAAGTAAAGCTGTTCTGCATTCTCTGTTGTGAGTTCTTCTTTTACAGTGGATATATGTTCATAATCCTTCATGAATTTTCTTGCAATGCTTACTATTTCTTTCGGCATTGTTGCTGAAAAGAGAAATGTGCGCTTGGTTTCAGGTGTTTGTTTAATTATCTCAAGCACATCATCCAAAAATCCCATGTCAAGCATTCTGTCAGCTTCATCTAATACCAAGTACTTCACATTGGACAAATCGAGCGTTTTGCGATTTATATGGTCAAGCAATCTTCCAGGTGTTCCAACAACAATATCTACACCTTTTGCTAGGTCTTTAAGTTGTCGTTCCATCGATTGTCCTCCATAAACCGTGGCCACTTTAATCTTACGATTCCCTCTCAGGCTTTTTATCTCCTCGTATATCTGAAGTGCTAATTCTCTTGTAGGTGTGACTATCAACGCTTTGATACTCTTATCTACCTTAAAGTCGATACGTTCAAGTATTGGTATCACAAATGCCGCTGTCTTTCCTGTTCCAGTCTGAGCTTGAGCGATTATATCTTTATCAGTCCCAAGAGCGACAGGAAGCACCAACTTCTGAATTTCAGTGGGTTGAGTATAACCTTTCTTCTCAATAGCTAAGAGTGTTTCCTCACTTAAGCTAAAAACTTCGAAACCACTTCCTCTTTCAACGCTTTTCGTAACATCTGTGTTCTTCATATCTACTCCTACCTTTCTTCCCTGCGGGATTTAGAAATTTCCACCCCTCACCTTGCCGTCTTACTTGTCAGGTTAGTTGGGTGGATTACCTCACACGCAAGGAGAAAGGAGCGGAAAAAATATCTGTGCGTATCTTATGTTCGTATGCACATGCTAAGTAAGTTTAACATACTTTTAGATAAGTACAATTAACATTGGATTAAGATTGATTACGCTTTCAAGAACTGCCTAAATGACCTTTGCAAGCAAAACTTCCTCCATCTCGCGCAGTGCAAAATTGTGCATTTCTTTGTCGAAACTGTCGACGCATGTAGAATATACAACTGTTTCTATACCTCGATTCCTCAATTCTTCAACAGTAAACAGAACGCATATATGAGTTACAAGTCCGCCGACGTAGACTTTTCTAATATCCAATTCTCTGAGCAAGTTCTCAAGATTAGTTCCGTAAAACGCAGAGTACCTGCTTTTCTTTATTTCATAAGCTTTTTCATACCCATCTAATACTTCTTTTAGCTCATCCACAATCTCACTTCCTTTTGTATCGTGCAAGCAATGGACACCCCATATGCTAAACTCGTAGTCGTTGTCCTCGTGCCAATCTCTTGTATATATAATTGACAAGCCTCTTTTCTTGAATTCTTTTGCTAACTCAACAATCGGAGGGATAACGTTCTCGGCACCTGGAAAATAAAGAGCACCACCTGGTTTTGCAAAATCATTTTGCAAATCAACTATCAACAATGCCTCCATCTTAGCACCTCCCGTCAGATGAATTACTCATTCTGTTTTTTCATCCTTCTTTGCATCACTTTTTGAAAGTCTGTACTTACTAATTGCTTTAAGTATCTTTTCCATAGTCTCCCCATCTGGGGCTTCTATGGTATGAAGGTGTACACCGTTTGAAATCTCAGAAAGCGGTTTCGTACCGCTCGAAGCTAGGAGGGAAACAAATTTCTCCACTTCGTCAAGAGTTGAAACATCTATCCTTCCAATAATTTCCCCATACACAGGATGTTCAACGATAACGTCCAAGACTTTGCCACCATTTTCGACTATTCGTCTAAGTTCGTCGTGTATGTCCTTAGGTGAGTGCTTCACAGCAACAACCCTTCGCACCTTGTTTCCTGCATCGTAAAGGTAACCATCTCTCGTGGCAACTATCTTATGCCCCTCTTCTCTCAACTGCGCAATGTCAGAAACTATAATCTGCCTACTCACATCAAAGAGTTCTGCTAAGTATTTGCCTTTGACTGGCGTCTTACTTTTCTTGAGCAGTTCCAAAATTTGATACTTTCTTTCCATACGCATCACCTCGAATCTATTATACAATATTTTACAGAGAAAGTTAATATCAGCCACAACTTATCTGAAGGTGAGAAGAAATAAAAAGGGCGGGTTGCAACCCCGCCCGTAGATTTTGTTTTTTTGGTTTTATTTTCTTTCAACTCTTGGTTTGTCATCGTAACTTGTAATCTTTCCGCCGAGGACCTTTTGGATGTACTCTACTACAACGTCCGCCATGACGTAGTACGTGTCGTATCCTTTCTGACCTTTTAACATTGCGTATCCATCTCCACCTGCTGCCATATAGTTATTAGTGACTACCTTATATACTTTTTCTGGGTCTATTGGTTTCCCATTGATGAGTACTTCAACAAGTTTGCCTCCCTCTGCCTTCCACGTTGCACCGGCGACTTGTAAGAACGCACCCTGTCCGTTTGGAACTGATGCAGCATATTCAAAGACTTTGAGAAGGTCTGAGCCTTTCATTTCAAACACATACAATGTGTTTCCAAATGGGAGCACTGTTAGGACATCTCTTATCTTAATCTCACCAGGTTTAATAGAAGCTCTTATCCCTCCACCATTTGTAAGTGCTACATCTGCTCCCGTTTTCCAAAGCATAGCATCTGTTATGAGATTAGCGAGGTTTGTTGTCTTGGACCTAACATCTGCACGTTCCCCGTTCAGTAGGATTTCTGTATAACCAATTACTGTATCAAGTTTTGCTCCACCGAGTTTTTTGAAATAATCGAGAGCTGTTTTTACATATGACGCTTCAGGAGTAATTACCTGGTATACATTTTTGCCTGCTTCATCTTTTCCAACAACCTTTGCTTGAACCACGGGTATTGCTTGCCATTCTATTTTCGTAACTTTCCCATCTTCGAAGTAAATATCAGCTCTTCCCAACACCTTTGCCCATTCGAATGCCTGAACTATAGGAACTCCGTTAACTACTATAGGTTGAGTAAGATTTGTGTGACTGTGACCATCGATTATTAAATCAATGCCAGAAACTTGCTGAGCCAATTGGTCAGCGGTTGTGTAAAGTTCCGAATAACCTTGACCAACGCCAAGGTGTGTTAATGCAATTACAATATCTGCTTGTTTCCTGATTTCCGGAATCAGTGTTTTTGCAACTTCAATTACGTTCTTGAATTCCAAATCTTCGGAATTTGGACCTTCAAGTATCTTCGTGTGCTCGGTTGTGAAACCTACAATTGCCACTCTTACTCCGCCAATGTTTTTAATTATGTAAGGCGTAAAGAATGGCTTTCCATCTTTGTAAATGTTTGCACTTAAAAATGGGAACTTCGCCCAGCTTATTTGTTTGAAAAGCACTTCTCTTGGCTTGTCAAATTCGTGGTTACCAACCGCAACAGCATCGAGTTTCATTCTATTCAGGACAAATATGTCGGGTAGAGCATTTAATAAGTCCGATTCAGGAACACCTGTGTTTATATCTCCCGCATGTAAGAAGAGAACGTGAGGATTGACCTTTCTTTCTGCATCAATCATTGTGGCAACGGTTGAAAAACCACCTATGATATTTCCTGCAGAGTCTGTAAATGGCCAAGCATGTCCGTGAGTGTCGTTAATGTGGAACACTGTAATCCTTACCGCGAGAACAAGTAAACTCACTAACAACAAAAGTATAACAAAATATCGCTTCATAGCTATCCCTCCTTAATATGTAGTGTGATTAATATTATAAACCTTTATTTTGTTAAGACAAAACATTCTAAAAAAGCTTCTCGATAAGACTTATAACGATTTCTAAAACAAACAGCAGTATAATCATCCATTCCAAGAAATTTGCTTTGCTTTCACTATGAATTTCCAAAAGAACACTTGCAACCTCGAAGGCATGATCCAATTTCGTTGTCACGTTCTTGTATCTTCTTGAAAGTTCGTAATACCTGGCAAGTTTCTGATACAGCTGGTCGTACAATTCGTTTTCCCAGGCAATGTCAGGTTTGTCAAGTATCATGACATCTGAGAGTATCTCGTGCCTTGTTTTTAATATTTTCATTGCAAGTCCTAAAGCCTTTCTGCCTTTCGCCACTTTGCCCTTTTCTGAGAGGAATTTCTCTATCTCATCTATTAAAAGTCCTGTTTTCTGCTCTATCCTGTGTAAAGAGACACTTTGAGCCAAAACGAAAGCAACTGTTGATAGCACGCCCTCGTCTATTCTTGGTAAGTAGACTCTATCTTCAAAAATCTCGATTTCCTTGTCTTTGCTATCTTTGTTTATCACCTCGAGTATTTCCGTTGCTGTGTGCTTCACGTTACCAATAACATATTCATCGAGTTCAGAGACAAGGCTATTAAACTGATTGCTTGGTACATTTAATCCAACTACAGCTCCGAATGAGTAAACATAAACAGTGCCTTGTGCATATTTGAATTTAAAAGGTTCTTCCCATCTTATGTATTCAATATGTGATGATTTTTCCTGCATCAATCTCTTAATGTCAATGTCATCACCTAAGTCTAAGGCTATAAACCTGTACTGCACTAATAAAACCTCCTATTTTCGTATTTCCATCTTATTTTCTGTTTGTTCAACAATTATCAAGTTTCCATAAGAATACACAATTTTTCCACCGTAAAGTGTAAAAGGTCCTGAAACTCGCACATAATAGTATCTTGGAAGATGATATCCAATAGGTAGCAAAACAGAGATGTTGTCTGATTCTTTTTTTATAATCGGGCGTTCTTTAAAGAAAGTGTATATCACATCCCCACTTTCAGATGCCCAGTGATTTCTAAGAAAAGGATAATACTGCTTCATGGTAGAAAGGAAGCTTCTCAGACTCTCGTACATCTCTTTCCACGTTTTGTCCTCAGGATTCCTATCTTTTGAGAATAGGTCATCTGGGTGTAAGAAATACTGATAAGTTCCAAGTGACATAAGTGCTAATACAGAATTGGCAATCAGTCCGTCTTCCGGATAATATCCATAAGTAGTTCTTGGTATTACAACTACCTTGTCAAATAATATCTCAAACTCAGAAAGCGTATTTGCTCCTTTGTAGGTCGTTCCTATGACTTTTATACTTGGGAATGCTTTTAACAACTTTTCAACCCCAAACAAGTCTATTATGTTGTCAGGTGCTACATAACTATAAGGAATGTAACTTTCACCAAGCGTGTTTCTCAAGAATATCTTCAAAATAGATAAAACCAAATCCAATTGTTCTGTTGACCATCGGTCAGCCGTCAACGGAATATGATTGTAACCATGTATACCTAGTTCAAAATTACTATTTAATAGTTCTTTTAGCACAAGCAGTTGCTGAGGCGTGTTTGTGTATTCTTGGAAGCTGAATGGCCATGTGACAGACGCGTTGTAATTGGTAACCAAGAATGTCGTGTATTTTATGTCAAACTCTTTAGACAATTGCTTCATCGATGGCCACCATACGTTGTAGTAAAATTCGTTGTCCGTTATATCACCAAACTCCCTAGTGATTATATCCAACTTTCTGTTGTAGGCTGGTAATGGAAAATCGTCAATGAACATTGACCAACTATTTACTATTGGCTGAATCGATATTGGAAGTTGTGACAAAATAACTTGTATTAGTAGTCCACGATATTCTTTTTTAAGCAAGTCGAGTGGATAGAATATAACTTGCCCTAATCCGACTTTAATTTTCCACACAAGGCTGTCTCGTGACGAGGAAGTTATAAGATTTATAGCCCCATTCGGTGGTATTTTTATGGAAATAGATTTTGAAAAGGGTAGTTTGTAATCTTTTGGCATTGGAAAAACATTGTTATCAACTATCAAGTCTGGTATGTATTTTTGAACGTCTCCACTACTAATTACGACCACAGTTCCACCATTTGTAATATACTCCAATAATCTGGAGTCTGAAACAGGAAAAACCCCGTTGACAAGAATTACCGCATCGTAAACCGATAAAACCGGTACCACTGCACTTTTCCAGTCATAGCTTAAAAGAGTATAATCCAAAGCTTTCCTTAAATCTGGGTTATCCTGCCCGACTACTAAAAAACTGAAAGTATCATTCTCACCGAAAAGAAGTTTTGATATCATTAAGTATAAATTGAGCGTGACTTTTCCTTCGTCGTCGAAAAGGTAACTGTAGCTGATTAACCCTCCAAGATTGCTCAGGATGGCCATGTCGTAAGTGTTACCATCCTCTGTCGTTATTTTAATCAAACTCTTTGCATATGGACTTATCATTTTAAATTGCTCTACGTCGCGTAAATTTTCGAATTTAAAACTTTTAGCAGCTGAGTATTCGTTGTCTATATTTACGCTTAGTGGTTTTACCTTTTTCCAACTGAAAGTGTAAGAAATGCCTAAAAGGTTGTAGACCGAGTTAATTTCAGCAAGTCCGGGATGGTTTGAACCTGATGTATCGATACTTGCACCTAAGTTGTTTACAATTAGAATTTTCCCACCATTTATCAAAAAATGTGTGAGTTTTTCAAGATATTTTTTTGCCTCCCTCATCTGAGGACTGTAATAACATGTTATTATCAAATTGTACTGCTGGAGGTCCATATTAGAAAAATCAACGCCTTCTACATCGATAACATCGTAGCTTTCTATTAGTTCCTTCAAAACTGGTGCGAAGTATTTCACTAAAATATTGTAACCATAGCCTTGTTCAGAACCTTTGTAAAGTAGCAAAACCTTTGCCTCTATGCTTGAGAACTCCATTAAAGTCAGAAAGATAATGATGAAAGCAAAAAACCACTTTTTGAAGATCCTAAGCATTTCTTAAAACCTCCTCGTAAAGTTGACGGTAAGAATTTATCATACGCTCTAACGTGTACTTTTGACTTACCACGCGTCTGCCATTTTGAGCCAAAGTTTCACGAAGACCTTTGTCTTTAGCTAAAATAATTAACTTTTCCGCCATAGTAACATAATCTTTCGGTTCCACCACAAAACCTGATTGCCCATCTGGATCAAGGGCAATCTCAGGGCAGTTACCGACATTTGTAACAACGACTGGTAAGCCCGCAGCCATAGCCTCAAGCTGGACCAACGGTTGACCTTCCGATATACTGCTCATCAGTAATACGTCCATCATTCCATAGTAGTCGATTACATTGGCTTTTCCCGTGAAGATAACTTTTCCGCTTAAACCTAATAGTTCTACAAGATTTACGCACCTTTGATAATACTCTTCATCTTCATCTGTTGGCCCTATAACGTATAGTCGTGAATTTGGAACTTCCTTGACTAAGGCATCAAACGCTTTTATACCAGTTACCACATCCTTTATTGGAACCACCCTTCCAACCATTGCTACATTAAATGTATCATGTTCAACTTTCTTTATAGTTGAGAATTTTTCTATGTCTATACCGTTTGGTATGACATGCATCTTTCTAAAATCGGCGCCTAATTCAAATTGAAAGATTTGGTTTTTCTCGAAAAGAGTGGTCAAGGCATCACACTCTGCGTAAGCGGTCTCACTGATAAGTTTAAAAATCTCTATCCAGGGTTTTTTATACACTTCTGGTACACTCTTTGATTTCGTAATTTCTATCTCCCTTTCTCTATGATATATACCGTGTTCCGTGACTATCAATTTCCCACCGTGATAATACTTTCCAGTGAGAGCGCTTAGCACAGCGTAACCTGTTGTAGTAGAATGGTAAATATCCGCTTTTGGAGGTAAGGCTTGGATTGCACCAAGAATGGGAATTATGAAACCAATGACAGTCCAGTAAAAGCCAGGAAAACCTTCTTCTTGAAAGTACCTGACGTATATGTCGTTCAAAAAGTCCCAAAAAGTTCGGCTAAGTAACAAGTAATCAATGTGCTTGCCTGCGGTTGCCCTTAGAATGTTCGCAAAATACTTTGCTCTTTCCTCTTTTAGTTCTATCAGTTGTCTGACATATCTTACCAATTCTCTTTCATCAAAAGCGATATTTGTTTTCGAGTAGTCGCTTGAAAAGAGAAGGTATTCGTATATATATTTCAGATTCTTTGGTGGTTTATAACCAAAAAGACGTGTCCACCTCCATGGAGCCAAGTGGACAACGTCAAATTCAATGTCCGGCATATTTTCAATTAGCATCTGTATCCAAGAGGAAACTCCTCCGGTTATGTACGGATAGGTGCCTTCAACTAAGATACATACACGCATAAAGTCAGCTATAATAACGTTTTAAGCGACTACGTTAAGAAATCTCTATGATTTCAACCTCAAAGACAAGGTTTTTACCAGCTAATGGATGATTAGCATCAAGAATTGCAACCTCATCACCAAGTTCATCGACACGGACAACAAAAAAATTACCATCGGGTTGATGAACTTCAAGCAAATCTCCAACATTAACGTCCTCAGGTAAAACGTTTCTCTGAACCGAGAATTTCAAATCATCTCTTGCGGGTCCGTAAGCTTTTTCATAAGGTATTGTAAATCTCTTCTTATCTCCAACTTCTAATCCCAAAATTTCCTCTTCGAAACCTGGAATAACTTGTCCTGCACCTACAACGAATTCAAGAGGTTGCCTGCCATAAGAACTGTCGAAAACCTGCCCGTCTTCAAACATACCTGTGTAATGGACCTTCACCTTGTCACCACTTTTAATACCCATGGATAATCACATCCTTCTAAAAAAATTAAGAAAACCTATATTCATTATACCACAAGATTAAAAAAAGAAAAATTCGTACCCAAGTCATGGTCGAAGTTTAAGCTTTTATTCGTTTTTCTTATGCCTTCTTCCGTCAAACTATAAAATTGCGCTCCTAAGTTAAAAATACGTGCCATTCTGTTGATTTACTTTTCTGAATTAAACCTGCCTTTTGAAAATCGTGCGTTATGAAAATGTACACTAACTTTTGTGTTCTTGGTCTTTTTAGAAGGTCTGTAGGTGAAATAATTCTTTCTTTGATACGCCTTACCTTCTCCCATATGGTCTTCTTTTGTGAATTTCTTACTGGATGTAGTCTCGTTTTCGGAAAGTTTGTATATTAAATAAAATGCAAGTAATGTTATCAGCGTGTTAGCTAAGTAGAAGAAACCTGATACAAGGAATAATTTGTTATAGTCTGTTACTCCGTTTTTCGAAAGACTTGCGAAAAGTTGTGCTGATGAAGCCCTCATGACGTTATTAAGAAAGTAGCTAAGACCTGAATATGTTGCTAAACTCGCTTTTGGAAGATAAGATAAACAGAAAACCATATACATTGGTGTTGAAATGTTTATTAGCACATACCTGAGTACGTAAGCAATGCTAAAAACTAAGGAGTTTAACGTAAATAATGGCATCGTAAATATAAGCAAGGTAACACTGAGATATATCAAGAATAAAGTTAATTTGTACCCATATTTAGCCGTTAGTTTGTGTGAAAACAAAGATGTTGCTGCTGTTGATAACTGGGATACAGCAAGAACTGTTGTAATTGCTAAAGTTGAGAACTTGAACAAATCGTAAAATATCACGTTACCAAAGTTTATAAAGACACCCGCCGCAAGACTTACCAAAGCACCAGAAAGCAAATAGTAAACAAGCATTGTTTTTTGAGTTTTTGTAAGATTTTGTTTTTTTACTCTTTTTTTACTGACCTTAACGTCCGGAAACGCAAAAACTGGAACAACAGAGACAAAAGCTAATATCATCGATAAAACAAGTGTGGGAAAAATTCCTAGCGACTTTCCAAGCACCCCAGCACCAAAGTAACCAATAACACCCGTTACAAGAACTATCGCAAAGTTTATATTTGAATTTCTCAGTCTCTTTTTTTCATCAGAATGTTCTATAACGGTTATAGTCGGCATGATAACAGAAGTATCAAAAAAACCAAAAAGGAACGAAACGACATACAACCATCCTGCTACGCTAACATTGAAAAGACGCAAAAGCCCAAATAAAGTATATATGGGCATCGTAAAAAGAATAGTCTTCTTTCTCCCAATTCTATCAGATAAACTTGCAAAGAGGAAACCGCCAAAGGCAAGCCCCCAAGAATAATAAAACGTTGCGGTTCCAATGGCTTGGTTAGTAATTTGGTTTTCCTTTAGGTATAGGTTAAAAAGTGCAGTGTAAAATGCCCTAGACAGACCTACAAGGAATGTGTAACTGTTAACAAGCCAAATCAAAAGACTCCCCCCGAAAAATGTTATTGTGAACCTCTCGTGAAAATGCTTCAAATTTATTAACGAATACAAAAACATTCAATAGATACAATATTATCATGAATAGCACACATCAAAAATTATATCACTTTAGGTCGAGTAATTTATATTTCTTTTCTGTAACAAAAATTATGTACGTTAAGTAAACACACACATTGTTTGATACCCAAAATTCATATGAAATTTCCATTTATGTTACTTTAGTATTGTCCAGTTAATTGATTTTTTTTCACGAGGCTGTATTATATTTTCTGTAAGACTTTGGTGAGGTGATTTTATGTTTGAAGGTTTGAGAGACAAGCTATCGAACGCTTTCAAGGTGCTATCTGGGAAAGGTAAAATTACTGAAAAAAATATAGAAGAAGCGATACAAATTGTGAAAACATCACTTCTAGCTGCTGATGTTAATTACAGAGTTGTCAAAGAGTTCGTTGAAAATGTAAAAAAGCGCACACTTGGCGAAGAAGTTTTAAAATCACTGACACCTGACCAGATGTTCATCAAGATTGTCAGGGATGAATTAATAAAACTACTTGGCGAAAGAGAACCTTTCAGACTTATCCACCATCCTTCCTACGTCATGATGGTAGGTTTGCAAGGTACAGGAAAAACAACAAGTGCTGCAAAGATTGCTAATTACCTAAAAAAACAAGGTAAACACCCAATTTTAGTGGCAGCAGATACTTATAGGCCGGCAGCAATTGACCAGCTTGAAACGTTAGGAAAAAAGATAGGTGTCCCTGTAATTACCGGAGACAGGAAAAACGCATTGAAAATCGTCGAAGAAGCTATGAAGACTGTCAAAGATAGCGGATATGATGTAGTCATACTCGATACAGCTGGACGTTTGCACATAGATGATGAGATGATGGAAGAACTCGAAAAGATAAAGGCAATGGTAAACCCAGACGAGATACTCCTGACTGTTGATGCGATGGCTGGACAAGATGCTGTAAACTCAGCCAAGGTCTTCAACGAAAGACTAAATATAACAGGCTTCGTCATTACAAAGTTAGATGGTGATTCTCGTGGTGGTGTAATACTTACTATCAGATACATCACAGGTAAACCTGTCAAGTTTGTCGGCGTTGGTGAAAAAATCGACGATTTCGATGAATTTTATCCGGACAGAATAGCGAACCGTATTCTAGGTTTGGGTGACGTGCTTTCTTTGATTGAAAAAGTTGAGCGTGAACTTGACCAAGAAAAGATGCAAAAAATGGGCGAAAAATTTATGAGAGCCGAGTTCACACTTGAGGACTTCAGAGAACAGATAAAAGAGATAAAGAAGCTAGGGATCGAAAAAATTCTCGAAGCATTACCTGGAACCCCGGATATTGACCTAAACACCAGTGAAAAGGAATTAAAAAAGATTGAAGCGATAATCAATTCAATGACCCCAGAAGAAAGGAACAATCCAGCTATTTTGAACGCAAGTAGGAAAAAAAGGATAGCACTGGGAAGCGGAACAACTGTTCAGGATATAAACAAACTACTGAAGTCGTACGAAGAAATGAAAAAGTTAATGAAAATGATGAAGAAGGGAAAATTACCATTTGGTCTTCGAGGTTTGAAGTTTTAAGAAATAGAATTTAATAAATCTCATCACAAAGAAAGCTTAGGAGGTGTTGTTGGTGGTAAGGATTAGACTTACACGCATGGGAAAGAAGAAACAACCATTCTACAGAATTGTTGTTGTTGACCAGAGAAAAAAGAGAGACGGAGCTTACATTGAAAGTCTTGGTTACTACAACCCACTTAAGGAACCCTACGAAGTTAAGGTTGATATCGACAGAGCTGTTGAATGGATGCTCAAAGGCGCACAACCAAGCGAAACTGTTTCTAAACTGCTTGGTAAATTAGGCCTCTACGAAAAACTTGAAGCTGCCAAAGCCAAGAAGGAGGCATAAGTGTGAAGGATTTTCTTGAGTACGTCCTCAAATCTATCGCTAAACATCCAGATGATGTAGTAGTTGTCGAATACACAGAGGACGGAAAAAAGGTTTTTGATATTTCGGTGCATCCAGAGGATGTAGGTCAGATTATCGGCAAGGATGGGAGAACTATTAAATCAATCAAAATCTTGTTGTCCGCTATGGCCGATGATTCTGACTTCATCCTGAAGGTGATAAGATGATGAAACGAGTTGAAGAGTTACTGAAAGACAAGGTAGCCCTTGGTGTTTTGAGTAACACCCATGGATTGAAAGGCGATTTAAAACTACACCTTTTTACAAACATGCCTGAGCTTGTTTCAAAACTAACAGAAGTCGTTGCTTACAACGAGTCTCAGAAAAAATTTGCTTATATACGAATTGAAACGAGTAGAAAAGCTCATGACTATTACATAGTTCACATAGCTGGTGTTAACACCATATCTGAGGCAGAAAAACTCAAAGGTTTCGTCCTATATGTTGATAAGTCGTTCTTCCCAAAATCCAAAGACGGCGAATATTACTTTTTCGAACTCTTCGATTGCGAGGTCATAGATGAAAACGGAAACTCCTTAGGTATTGTAGAAGATGTTATAGAAACAGGGAACAACGATGTAATAGTAGTAAAGAAGGGTAACGAAGAGGTTCTCATACCAGTTATCGAAAGGTATGTTACAAAAATAGATAAAGAAGCAAAGAAAATTCATGTGAAGATGCCGGAGTGGTTAGAGTGAGGATTGGGATTGTCACCATATTTCCAGACTTTGTAAAAGTTATACGAGAATACGGGGTAATTGCCAAAGCAGTTGAAAATGGCCTTTTACACATCGATATATTCAACCTGCGTGATTTCACAACAGACAAACACAAGGTCGTCGATGACTATCCATATGGTGGCGGTCCCGGCATGGTTATGAAACCTGAGCCCTTCTTTCGATTCTTTGAGTTCTTTCAAAGTAACTATGGAAAAGCTTACGTTGTTCTCACTTCTCCTCAAGGTAGAAGACTCGACAACAAAGTTGCTATGGAACTTGCTAACAAAGAACAGATTGTAATCATATGCGGAAGATATGAAGGAATCGACGAACGCGTTATGAAATTCGTGGACGATGAGATTTCGATAGGTGACTATGTACTAACAGGTGGAGAACTCCCCGCAATGGTTATTGTCGATGCAGTTTCAAGATTTGTTCCAGGTGTGGTAGAAGAGGAATCTGTTAAGAACGACTCTTTCTACAACAACTTGTTAGACCATCCACATTACACAAGGCCAAGGGAAATAGAGGGTATGTCTGTTCCTGAAGTTTTAATAAGTGGTAACCACGAAGAAATAGAACTTTGGAGACGGAAAGAATCATTGAAAAAAACGATGCTAAAGAGACCTGATATCTTTATGAAACATGAATTCGACGAATTAGACAAGAAGGCTTTAATAAACCTTTTTAAGGAGCTGATTAGGGATGCTCGATAAAATATATACAGCTCTAATTCACTATCCTGTCCTTGGTAGGGACGGTAGGATTATAACAACTGCAGTTACAAACCTTGACATCCATGACATAGCTCGCAGTTCAAGGACATACAACATAAAAAAATACTATGTCGTAACGCATCTTCCTGCTCAACAGGATATAGTAAAAAAGGTACTTGGATACTGGACCGACGGATTCGGGAAAACTTACAATCCCAACCGTTCGGATGCACTGTCTATAGTTGAGCTCAAATCATACCTTGAAGATGTAATCGAAGATATAGAGAAAAACGAAGGTCAGAAACCCATAATGATGTTTACTTCAGCAAAGGTCAGACCAAACACTATAACGTATGAAGAAGGTAGGAAAATCATATTAAATGAGCAAAGACCTATCTTGTTGCTCTTTGGAACAGGCTGGGGCATGCCAAAGGAATTAGAAGACATGTGTGATTATTCCTTGGAACCTATCCGTGGTAAAAGTGATTTTAACCACTTATCAGTTAGAGCAGCTGTTGCGATAATCTTGGACAGATTAATCGGAGAGTCCGTTCTAGAAAAAACGGAAAAATAAGAATCTGAAAAGGAGGTTATACATATGAGCATGGACAACCTTGTGAGAATCATTGAGAAAAGTCAACTCAAAGAAGTTCCAGAATTCAGACCCGGAGATACGGTAAGAGTTCATGTCAAAGTTAAAGAAGGAGACAAGGAAAGAATTCAAGCTTACGAAGGCATAGTTATTGCTATTAGAGGTTCCGGTATTAGCAAAACATTCACGGTTAGAAGAATCGCTGCAGGTGGTATTGGAGTCGAAAGGATTTTCCCACTTTATGCTCCAACCATCGAGAAGATAGAGGTTCTCAGAAAAGGTCGTGTAAGAAGGGCAAAACTCTATTACCTCAGAAATGTCAAGGGTAAGGTGAAGATTAAGGAGAGAAAATAAAATGTCCTCAAAGAAAAAAGCTGAGAACAGCAAATTGGATAAAGGAAAAAACCTAGCAAAAGAGATAGTCATAACACTTATATACGCTATTGTTGCCGCAACAATCATACGGGTCTTCGTATTTGAAACAATGCTTGTTCCCACTCCATCGATGGTCCCCACAATAAATGTGGGGGACCGTCTTTTTGTTGAGAAGATAACGTATTCTGCACGTGAACCGGAAGTTGGCGAAATTGTCGTCTTTTATACTCCGTTCCCGGATGAACGCGCTCAGCAAATGCTTAGAGCATTTGATAAATTCATGGATTTATTCACACCAAGGCAATTCAAAGGTTCGGTAAAGTATGTAAAACGGTTGGTCGCTAAAGAAGGAGACGTAATCACTTTGAAAGAAGTGGACGGAAACTGGAAATTGTTCGTCAACGGTCATATACCTGAGCATCTGAAAGATGTTAATTACACAAGAGAGGGCATTTTTAGATATCCTAAACTTTGGGAATACCTAGCTGAAGCGAGCAAGTATAAGAACGATAAAAATCAATACAGAAATTATCTTTTTGAACTAGCATTTAAAGAAGGAACAGAGTTAACAAATATTGTCTTCAGTATTTTAGGTGGACTTGAGCCTGTACCCTACGGTATAGATTACACTGTTTTTGTAGACCGATATTTGAAACCCTATGGGATAAAATTTTCAGATTATGTGTGGGAGGAAAATGGACAGGTATATGTGAAAATTCCTCATGGTTTCTATTTCTTTATGGGAGATAATTCTTCTCAAAGTTTAGACAGCAGGTATTTTGGTTTTGTTCCAAAAGATTGCGTCGTTGGTAGACCCATTTTAAGAGTGTGGCCATTCAAAGCGTTTGGTCCTATCCAACCGTTAGTAGATATAAAAAAGTAAGTGCGCATAAACAAAAAAAGCGGGGTGAGACACAAACCATCCCGCTTTTTCTTTTTTTTGGTTTCGCACCTGGCTATTTCTTTGCTTCCCAGATTACTGAATTAAGTGCTTTGAAGAAATCTACTCCGGATTTTCCAAGTTCTGCTATCTGCTTGTTTATCTCTTCATTCGCTTTTAGAGCCTCGATAACACCTTCCGGGTCAAATACAAGCAATACATTAGTATAAACGAGTGAGCCCACTCTTTCTTCCCATATCGCGTATACATAAGCACCAGAAATTTGAGCTTCAGAGAAAATCTGCGTTACTCTCTTATACACTTCAAGAGCGATACTTTTAACCTGTTGTGCTCTTGAATCCGAAGTACTTTGTAATTGCCCTTCAACAAGTGCTGCAAAAGTTTGCACTCTGACATTGAAATACTCGGCAAGTTCTTTGTATGCATTAATCTTTGCCTTTTCTCTTGCACTTACCGTGTCAATGCCTCCACTTATGCTTTGGCCCACAAAAGCGACTAATCTTCCAGTTTTGTACAGCTCACCAACCCTTTTTTCAATACTATTGTTCACAAAGACAATAGTAGCATCTCTAGGAATATTTTGAATCTTATATCCGTTAGCAGTTATCCATTGGTATTGGTCTTGTTGAAGTAACATAAAAAGAAGAAACGCTCCAAACACAACCGATACTATTACTACAGTCCATAAAACCCAGTTGTTTTCAAATATCACACAAGCACACCTCCTTACAGGAAACTAAATTAATTTTACTTAGTCACTTGATAATTAAAATCCGATATCTTTTTAATTCTTACAGCATCAATTGCGGAAAGGAATTTTTCCATATCAGACATAGGAACGTTTTCTATCTCCACTATCAATTTTGTATCAGTCTTTTCAACAACTCTAACTTTATCATACTTCGCGTTTAAGTAATCAAGCAAAATCGAACCGTAGATTGCTCTTTCAAGCACAAACGTGTACTTGTAAACAGCAAAGGGTTGTGCGTTTTCGAACTTGAGAGAACGTGCAATAGCATTTACATATTCTTTGAATTTTTGACCAGATGTTGTCTTAGATAAAGCTGCTTGTTCAGTTGCTCCTGTGTTAACTTCCTCAAATCTTACACTATCAAGCATGTTACCAGTTATAGTGTCAATAATCTGTGTCGTAATCAAAGTTCTGACAGAATAAACTTTGTAATCTGGCAAGTACGTTGTTGCGCTGTTAACAATCACGTAAATTAAGTATCTTGCAGCACTCAACGCTGTTACTCTTGCCAGCAAGTTTGGTGGTAGATTGCTCTTTAGCTGAGCCTCGAGTATTTTCCTTGAGAAGTCTTTAGACACGAGCTTTATACCGGAAGATAGCAGTCCATTAATTATCGCAGGTTCGACGTATCCTAATTTATCCCCTTCGGTTAGAACCAACGCAAAACCAACCGGAGCATTTCTCAAAGCTTCTTTAAGATTGTTCTCAAAATCATATTTCTTAATCGTTGAACTCACAAGAACGTAATATAAACCTGCGTATTCTCCCGTTGCCGATATTTCATAGTCGATAGCTCCAATAACTTTGGTGAGAATATATTCATCCAATGGAACGTCCAACAGTTCCCTGTCACTGCCGACAAGTAATTCAGACGCAGCTTTTTTTATAGTTTTTACTAACGCATCCCTCAAAGCATTCTCATGCCTTAACTTTTGGTCCGATGTTATCTTAGCAGTCCCACTAGCTAAAATCTTCAGCTCATCATCTGTTTTGTAGACCGTTTTCAGGATGTCAGGGTTAATCCTAACGCTTCCTGGAGCCCATGTAGCATTTACCACTCCTGCGAGTGAAACCGTTACTCTGGACGTGTTGGATTTGACAAGAACAGACAACACAGCAGTCCCTTCACTAAGTGTTACCAAATCTTGAGCTTCAACCTGTTCTCCGAAAATCCACACCGATTTTGCCTGAGTAGGTTCTACAATAATCTCAAGTTTGACTTGTTCTCCAAGTAGTACATCCTGAGGGCCTTTAATCGATATTTTCACGTCATTTAAAAACGGTTTAAGTTTGTCAACATCCACAGAACCAAGCGGTAAGTCATTAACCATTGAGAACAATTCGTTTAAATAGTTAGCCACTTCTAGTGCACTTTTCTTGTCATTAACTTGTGCAGAGTTTATACTAGCGATGAGGTTTTGAACCCTATCATATCTCCTTCTGATATCATTTACAATTTGAACCAGCTCTTGCGCAGTCTTTGGAGGAAAAATATTTGCTGACAAAAGAGGTTCGTATTTATCAGCAATAGCCTTTGCGGAGAATATCATTTTAGAGTCGAGCAATGATTTACCTAGTCTTATAGCAAGAAAAGCCTCTAATTGCTGTTTCGCTTTCTCAGCCTCTATATATACTTGGACTTTTGCATAATACTGGTTTCCAACTTTCTTCCTCTCTGTAGTTCTGTAAGAAACCCCCAGTAATTCCATTTCTGACCTCGTTTGAATTGTCCTTTCGTATTGACTTTCGAATCTTTCCTTTACTTTCCCATCTTGAACCATCGTTGTAAGCTTTTCTTTTAGTACAGCGGATGATTTTACCTCCACGTACAGTTGTTCAATCAGCTTTTGGAATCCATTGTTTTTTGCAGTCTCTTCTGCTTCTAATTCTGTTTTCCCGTAACCTTCACCAAAGACTTCGATATAAGCATTCGAAAGCTGTGCTGGAGGTTGCACTGGTGATATTTGAACCGACTGCTGAGGCTGTTGAGGTTGTGACGAAGACTGAGAAGATTGTGATGGTTGTGTTGTTTGGGGCGGCTGAACTTGTTCTTGGGAACTGCCAGAACCTGTAGCTGTGCTTATTGTCTTATTTATGTCCTCCGTAGTCTTAATAGCTAACGATGTATCAGGTTGATTAACTTCAGATTTGGGTATTAAGAGAAAAAAACCTGCAACTAGGATACCTATCAACAAAGCCGAAATTATCAACAGAATTGTCGAATCCATAGGAACACCACCTCTTTAAAAACTCAAATAAAACAACCCCCTGCTTTATAGCAGGGGGCATCGCACACCAACTTATTATTTCTTTTCCATCGGTGTTCCTTTAGTTGCTTCTTGTAAGACTGCATTCAAATTCTCAAAGAAGTTGACCCCTTGCTTTCCAAGCTCGTCTATCTTTTGTTTCACCAAAGCATCAACCTCTATCAATTTCAAAATCTGAGCTGGGTCGTAAACTAGTAACACGTATGTGTAAACCAGGTTGTCTCTCCTGACTTTCCAAGCGGCAAATTCGTACGCGCCTGACACCCTTCCTTCAGCAAACAATTCCGTAACTCTTTTGTATGCATCCACTGACGCACTCACTAGCTCTTGCTTTTTGCTGCCGGATACCTGCACATTTTGGAGCTGACCTTCCACAAGCTGCGCAAATGTTGTAACCTTTGCATTCAAAAACTCTGCAATCTTTTGATATGCACGTATCTTTGCCTTTTCTCTGTCTTGTGTTGTTCCCAAACCTTGTGCCTCACCTTCGAATGCTATCAGCTGACCCTTTTGTACAAGAGTCTTCACGCTCGAAGCTTTCGACTGGTCAACAAAAATAATCTCCGCATCGTTTGGAATCTTCCACACTTTTACGCCATCAACTTCAATGTACTTATCCTTTGGCATGAGAAGAAAAATCCCACCTACAACAACCGCGGCAACAAGAACCCCAACCAAAACCCACGTTAATGTGTTATCCATAATTACACCTCCTACGTAAAAGTATGGTATAAATATTTTAGTCAAAAAATAGGCAGGGCAGGACGACTTAGTGTCCCTTGGCTTTCAAGCCATTACAGGAGTCTGTCGCCTGCCTTTAACCATGATAAGTTGGTTGGGTTTTTAACCCTCGTCACACTGGAGGTTTGGTTCAGCAGGCCCCTGCCCTCGCCTTTTAACCTATTCAATCGAAAGGAGGTTTTAGTATGTCTCAAAACTTCTCCATCTTTGTCGGTATTGACATCTTCAAGGATAAGTTCAACGCCTGTGCTATCCAAAATCCTAATTCTATCATCTTCGAATCTGCTTTCGATATGTCCAAACAAGGGTTTTCCTCCTTTGTTCAAAAGCTCTCCGTTTTCCCTAAGTCTTCTGTCCTTATCGCTATGGAGTCTACTGGCTGTTACCATCTTAACCTTCTTTCTTTCCTCTCTCTCAATGATTTCTCTTGTGTCGTTCTTAATCCTTTGCTTGTTAATAAATCTCTTCCCGTTGGGCTTAGGAAAACTAAAACTGACAAAATCGATGCTCGCTCTATTGCTCTTACCGTCTTCTATACCCATCATCTTCTTCCTACTTCTTCTTTCCTCAACTCAGATTTTCGGGATATTGCAAGGAAAAAGGAAAGCATCACTCATCAAATTTCAAGAGTCAAAAACGACATCGAAAAGCTTCTTTCTCTCCTCTTCCCTGAACTTGAAAAAGTGACCAACGTCTACAATGATGCTATTTTGAATTTGCTTTCTTCTTTCCCTTCTGCTAAAGCTATCCAAAAAGCCTCCATTGATTCTTTACGTGTTTTCTTTTCAAAAACAACCGGTAGAAAGTTAAAACTTACTCCAGAAACTCTTAAAGAGCTTGCTAACAACTCCATCGCTCAGTATTGGCCAGTGAAAGAGAAGATTCTTATTCAAACTATCAAGGAACTTCGATTTTTACAAGAGCAACTTAATGAGTTTGATGAGATGCTCAAAGAATATTGCAAATGTGCTTCGCTTAATCAAGATGTTGAAATACTCACGTCCATTGACGGAATTGGTGAAAATAGCGCACTGTATTTTCTTGCCGAAGTTGGCGATATTTCAAGATTTAGCACATACAAAAAACTAATTGCCTATTGTGGGCTTGACCCAAGCGTAGATGAATCAGGCAAACACAAAGGAGAAAGCCGTATATCCAAAAGGGGCAATGCACACCTGAGACGAATAATTTGGCTGATGAGTGTGAATGTAGTGAGACACAACGAATATTTTAAAGCATATTTTCAAAGAAAACGAGCGCAAGGGTTAGTATACAAAAAAGCGATGATGAGTGTAGCGCACAAATTGCTAAGGACGATATTTGCTATGATGAAAAAGCGCGAGAAATTCAACATCGATCATACATTTTCGTCTTCTACTCAAAATTTAATTTTACATAGTTGACTCCTGTGCCTGGTTAATAGTCAGAAACTCAACCTAAATAGTATTAAAAATACTGAACTAACATTAACCACTATGTTTAGACATCTAATTTCTAAAACCGTTCAAAGAAATGTTCAGAGTTCTTGAAAATTCTTATCCAAATAGAATACCATTTCAACGACTACGCCTTTTCCTTTCTCTGAGAGCACCACCATTTTATCGGAAAACCTTTTCATGTTGGGTAGACCCATTCCAGCACCAAAGCCTAACTCTCTTACATAATCCGGGGCTGTTGAATAACCTTCTTTCATTGCCAGTTCAATGTTTTCAATACCCTTTCCCCGGTCTTCAACTCTAACGATAATCCTGTCAGGGGCTAAAAAACAGAATATTTCACCTTCACTTCCACTATGTATAACCACATTTGTTTCAGCTTCGTAAGTGGCTACCGCAATTCTCCTCACATCTTGTTCTGGTATGCCTTTGCTTATCAAGAACTTTTTCAACTGAGCTGCACCTATACCAGCTAAATTAACATCAAAGTAGTCGATTTTGAAATAAAAATCTGCACCTTTTTTGTCAATTTCCTCACCAGTGACCAAAGACCTACTCAAAACATCTTGTTCAAGTACTTCTCTTCGTCTCTCATCGTGCAAATAAAGCAGACCAAGTCGAGTAGCAACTGCGGCAAGTATATCGTTTTTCGTAACGATACCAACAAGCTTTCCCTGAACATCAACAACCGGAAATCTGCCGTATCTATATCTTTCAAAATGCTTAATCACATCTTGCAACGTAGCATCTTCGCTTAAACAAACCACGTTTTTAGTCATGTATTCGTTCACACTTTCGTTAAGTGTACTGTTTTCAAGACATTTTATGATATCTTCTATGCTTATTATACCAACCACAATATTGTTGTCGTCCACAACAGGAACTCCAGAGATTCTTTTCAGCCGAAGTATTTCTTTTACCTGTGCGACTGTTCTGTCTGGCTTTACATAAATTACATCTTTGGTCATGAATTCTTTTACGCTTATATTAGCAAAAACCTTCTGGACTTTTTCCAAAATCTCAGAAGTCAATTCACGTCACCTCTTCCAGTCATTAGAATATAAAATGTAACCATTCCAAAGTTTTCACCAATTTGTCTGGACCATGATGCATTTGATAAAAGAAAAATCTGCATCTGACAGTGTTTTTGAGAATTCAACTATCTCTTCCGACTCTGCACCTGGCTGGAACCAGAATTTACGGAATCCACGGTTGTAAGCCTTTTTTAACTCCTCAAGCCCTACTTCTGGTGGGACAATAAAAACTATCAAATCAACATCATCTGGTAGCTCATCAACACTCTTGTACGTTCTTATCCCTTCGATAACATCGTACTTCGGGCTAACCGGAAGAACATCAAAACCTTTCTTCTTTAAGTCCTTTAGAACAATATTTCCAAACTTTTCAGGATTTGTTGTTGCACCAACGATAGCTATCCTTTTGACCTCTCTTAAGTTAATACCCATCTTAAAATCCCACCTTTCTAAAATGAATTTATACCTTGCCTTCCTCTGTTAAACTTTTTTCAAAATCACTTATGTCTTTTTGGATAGATGAGATAAAATCAATACTTTCAAAATTGAATCCACCGTAAACAAGTTCCTTCAAGATACTTGCAGGTCCAGGGTCAAGGACCCCATTAGAAACTGCCCGTTGTACTTCTTCTAAAGCTTTTTCAGGACTACTAGGACCTCTGTAAGGTCTTGGTTCTAACACAGCCACAAAATAATCGGCAACTTGTAGAATTTTATCTTTAAATGTCATTTCAGAACCCTTTAACCTCCAAGGATAACCACTTCCATCGACCCGTTCTTGATGTCTAACAGCGGGCCAAAACCACGGTTCATTTTGGTGGTCTAAAAGTATGAGATAACTATAGTAAACATGCTTTTTCATTATATCCATCTCAGAAGTTGTCAACTTCCCTTTCTTCTCAAGAACACTTATCGGAGTTGTTATTTTTCCTATATCATGGAATAGACCAGCAATGAAGAATTCTTCTTCATTAAGCAAAATTTCCTTTGCAATAGCTCCCGCTAAGTTAGCCACTCGCCAACTGTGTGCACGTGTAAATTCGCTCTTTGAGTCAATTATGTAAGACAAAACCGCCCCTATTTCAACAATTTCTTCAAAGCTCATAGGCTCCTTGATATAATAGTCTTGTATAAGCTTTTCCCTATTAAAACCGGCCTTTATATCGTAAAGCATCCATCTTGTGTATTCTTGTTTTAAAACACTCAGTGCAGCGTCGTAGACAAAATCGAAGAATCTGTTTTTTATTGTGGATAAAGGAACTATAAAATCGTCGTAAGTCATCTCTTCGTCATTCACAAGAACGTACTTAGATATTTCTTCGCTGATAGATACAACATTAGCCGTAATATCTTTTGTTGAGCTTTCGTTCAGATAATGTGGCAAGGCGTGGTGGAGTAATATACTTGCGGATAAGTTCGGAAACCTTTTGGAAAGAAATGATATCTTTGAAACTTCAAAGGCCGAGATAAGCGTATGGCCCTTAGTAGGAGCTTCAAACGTGGGAATATCCTCTTTAATAAGGAATTCATTGTTAATGTCGTCCAGTAAAATACCCTTGTGCGGTGTCAAAACCCCAAGGTCATGGAGAACACCGCAATAAAACAATTCCAATTCATCAAGACCCAATTGCTTACCTATTTTTGATGCGATAAAGCCAACTTGTAAAGAATGAACACCAAATTTTGGAACGAACATTATTGTTTTCAAAAGTATATCAACCAATTCTCTTCACCTCGCTAACTATTATAACATAGCGCAAGCCTAATTAATGTTTTTTTATAAAGTACGCTTTGAAAAAAACATAACTACAAAACTATTGCCACTTAGTAATCAATTCGTTCATCGGGTTACCACGAATGAAAGCTCTTGATTTTTAAACTAGCTATGGTATAATTACGTAGGACTTTGCAAGCTTGGTAAGGATTCCGAGCTTCCCAGGAGAGGTGGCCGAGGGGTCTAAGGCACACGCCTGGAGAGCGTGCGGTGGTCACAAACCACCCGTGGGTTCAAATCCCACCCTCTCCGCCAGAAGGTGTTATGTGGTCTTGAAAGAATGCATCAAAACCGGGACGTCAGTCCCGGTTTTTCGGTTATCTTAATAGAAGTTTTCAGGAGGTGAAAAAATGAGTTTAAGTCCCAAGGAAATAGAAAAGAGGGTATCTGAGATAGCTAAACCAATTGTTGAAAGTTTGGGATTGGTACTTTTTGACGTGAAATATAAGATGCAATCTGGCAGATGGGTACTTACAGTGGTTATAGACAAACTGAATGATTACGTTAGTACGAAAGACTGTGAACTTGTTTCGTACGAAATAGAGAAAGAACTCGACTCAAGTGACCTGATACCCGGTAGGTACTACTTAGAAGTATCTTCTCCGGGACTTGACAGACCCCTTCGAAGTATTGAAGATTTCAAAAGGTTTGAAGGAAGCTTGGCAAAGGTAAAGACAAATAAAACCTTAAAGGGTTATATAAAAGTTGTCGATTTGGAAAATGGAACAATTGTTCTGGAAGTTGAAGGTAAGGAAGTCACTATAAGCTATAATGATATTAAGTCTGCAAACTTGGAAGTAGATGTATTTTAAAAATCAAAATATTGGCATAGGAGGTTGGTAAGGCATGAATAGTCCAATGTTGTTGGAAGCGCTTAGGGAGTTAGAAAAAGAAAAGGGTATATCTGTTGACGAATCGATAAGCATTCTTGAAAAGGCTATTATGAGTGCATATAAGAACAAAACAGGTGAAAGGAATGTCGAAATTGTCATAAACAGGCTCTCAGGAGAAATAGAGGCTTATCAACTACTCGAAGTTGTAGAAAAGGTAGAAAACGAAAATCTTCAGATTTCCCTTGAGGAAGCATTGAAGATAAAGCCAGACGCAGTCGTTGGGGACATTATTAAAAAGAAGATGAATATAAAGAAGCTTGGAAGGTTTGCAGTTCAGGTAGCCAAGCAAGTTCTTATCCAAAAGATAAGGGAAATAGAAAAAGAAAAACAATACGAAAGGTATTCAGAACTTGTTGGAAGGGTGGTTGTTGCTGAGGTCCTTAAGGTTACTCCTGAATGGTTGGACATAAGAATTGGAAAGCTTGAAACACACCTTCCAAAGAAAGAATGGATTCCAGGTGAAGAATTCGAACAATCCGATTTGATAAAAGTTTACGTAAGGGAAGTCAAAAAGGACAAAAAAGGTCCAAAAATTATAGTATCCCGAACAGACCCAGAGTTTGTGGTGGGACTTCTGAAACTTGAAGTCCCAGAAATTGAGCAGGGAATAGTAGAAATTGTCAAAGTTGTAAGAGAACCTGGGGTTAGGACAAAAGTAGCTGTTACCTCAAAGGATCCAAAAGTTGACCCTGTCGGTGCTTGTATAGGTCACGAAGGTTCAAGAATAGCAGCTGTGTTACGTGAAGTCAAAATGGAAAAAATAGATATTATAAAATGGTCAGATGACCCGAAGGAATTGATAGCTAATGCGCTCTTACCGGCTTCGGTTATTGATGTCGAAATTTTGGACTATGAGTCAAAGGCCTCAAGAGTTCTTGTCGCTCCAAATCAACTTTCGCTTGCGATAGGAAAAGCTGGACAAAACGCAAGATTGGCAGCGAAGTTAACAGGTTGGAAGATAGATATTAAACCTGTTATGAACGCGTAAGCTTTAAAATTATTCGGAATAAAGGGGCGATAACATGCACGTTGACAATCTCAAAAAGGAGCTAAGAGACAGGAAGTACAGAATGACACCTCAACGAGAACAAGTTTTAAAGGTCTTTGTAGAAACCAACAGTGAACACTTAGGTGCCGAGGAGGTTTATAGATACCTTATAAACAAGAAGCTCAATGTAAGTAAAGCAACAGTTTATAGAACCATAGATTTGCTTGTTGAACTCGGTTTTTTGAGAAAATTACAGTTCGGAGAAGGAGTATACAGATACGAACTCGTTGATAGAGAAGGAAGACATTCACATTTTATTTGCAGTTCTTGTGGAAGAATATACGAACTAAAAGGAGAGCTTTCTCCTGATAAAGTAATGATAATGTACATAGATTTTTTGAAAACCAAAGGTTACATCGTGGAAGAAATTGACCTGAAGTTCAGAGGAATATGTCCAAAATGCTCAAAGAAATAAAACAAGGGAAAACTCCTAAAAATTAATCAAAATAAAAGCAGGAGTATCTTTCTAAGATAGCTCCTGCTTTTGTTTTTTTGATTCAAATACAAGGCCTATATAAGTGATAAAGGACATGGCAAATGCAAAAGTAACTACTGGATGTTGTGGTATTAAAGGAAATTTAGCAAACACGATAGCCACCGTCTCGATAAACCAAGAAAAAGGCTTTAACGCGTAAAGTAACAGCGCACTGAGGTAGTACAACTTAAGCGTAAAGAGAAGATAACTAATTGTTAGCCCGAACAATAGGACCTGGACCGGTATTGAAACCAGGATAGTAGCTATTATGGAAAAGGGATTCACAGGGTTAATTAGAGAAACGTACGGAGCACTTCCAAGAAACCCTCCAATGTTTGACAAAAGATTATTTTCAGAAATTAAAACACCAATGGTCGCAAAAAAAGTCATATAAAAGGATAACGAAAACACAATTTCCGGATTCGCTAACACCATCCCAGTTCCGACGAGTGAAACTACGTTTACAGCGTTTATTTTGTAATCAAGAATTCTTAGTAATCCAGCCACATACAGCATTATCAATGCACGTAACGAGGGTAATCCCATTCCTGAGCCTATGACAAAAACCGTAGGTAAAAACAACGAAAAGACAGTCCTCAACCCTTTTCTGTAAGTCAAAATTCCTACAATGTAAGAGGTGAATAAATAAAGCAAAGATACGTGCATGCCTGAAACGCAAAATATATGAAATAAGCCACTCTTGATAAAATTCTCATCTCTTGAAGAATTTCCGAATAAGTTTTGATAAAAAGGCTCAACAAAGGTTGAAAATTTTCTGAACTTTTCGAACTGAGCAAAGACCGAGCTGACGAAAGTTTCGTAATTGTTTGCAGTTACATAATAATCGGTCTTTGCATAGTATATCGGATAGGAACTTCTCTTTCTCAACTCACCAACAAAGTACACTATTGTGCCGAGAGGTTCTTCCTTATATATAAGAACATCAACACCAAGTCTGCGCCACTTTTCACCATCGAAAAATGACAACTGAAGAATACTTGAACCATTCTGGACCATTTTCACAGTCCCTACGAATTCCATGTTTTTTGTTGGAAATTCAAGGTTATTAACAAGCGTGATATTTGATAACATCAAAATAAGGACAAATAAACCAAGCTTTGGTCTTTTAAAAAGAGCCAAAACTACGGGAAAAACCAAAAAGAAAAGTGGGAACTTCAAACGAGTTCCCACCAACGCACCAATAATTGCTCCACCAAAGTAGTAGAAAGAAGTAAAAGATGCGGAATAGACTTTCAACTTCTCCCCCAACCCTTTCCCCCCAGCCAATATTATCTTAAGTTTGAATATCTATTACGCACCAAACTTTTCTAACCTACCTGAGTATGCTAAGATTAGGTTCATAACGTCTGTTGCATGGATTGTGCCAAGTGTGCCTCTTGCACATTCAAATTCGTTAAACGCTTTTGAAAGTCCTTTTCTTGTGTGTTTAGCAAAGAACATTATCGGAACTGGATGGAACGAGTGCCCTTTCATTGCACAAGGTGTTGAGTGGTCACCAGTTACAACAAGTACATCAGGGTTCAGTGCTAGGATTTCAGGAAGAACCTTATCAACATTTTCAATGACGTGAACCTTTTCGTCGAATTTACCGTCTTCACCGTAGGAATCTGTTTTCTTTATGTGAACAAAGAAGAAATCGAAATTATTCCATTCTTTCTTAAGCGTCTCTATCTCGTCTTCGATGGTTTGACCTGTCGGGATAATGGTCATTCCAACGAGTTTTGCAAGCCCTTTGTACATTGGATAAACCGCAATTGCACCGGCTCTAAGTTTGTAAACTTCTGGAAATTGTGGAAGCTTAGGATATTTTGAGAAACCCCTAACAAGTGCAAAATTCATCTTGGGTTCATCTTTGAGCACTTCTTTGATTCTTTCAAGAAGTTTATTCACGATTCTTGCCGTTTTCTCAGCTTCTGGTGAAAGAGCTGTCGTATATTTTATTGGTTTCCCTTCTTTTTGTGGGTCTGCGTCTTCGATGTTATCAGACAATCCTTCTCCCGTAAGCTTTAAAACAAACCTGTGTTCTTTACCAGGATAGAACGTTACTTTCACGTCTTCAATTTCCTTTATGTTTGCGTTTAGTTTTTCTACGACCTTAGCACTCTCTTCTGTTGATGGCCTACCTGCTCTTCTATCTATAACTATGTCACCATCTATAGTTGCAAAATTACCCCTTGCAACCACGTCAAGCTCTCCTACTTCTATATCCTCTCCCAACGCTTCGAGAATGCCTCGACCAATTTGATATTTGATGGGGTCATATCCGAAAAGTCCAAGATGTCCTGGTCCACTACCCGGTGTTATCCCGTGCATAACAGGTATCGTTTGACCAAGATCACTGAGTTGAGCAAGCTTGTCTAAATTTGGTGTGTTCGCTTTCATAAGTGGTGTTACACCTTCTTCGTTTGGTAAATCACCAATACCATCCATAACAAGCAGAACAATCTTAGAAGCATTCGGCGAGATTAATTCATGAACAAACTCCTGTTTGTCAAAATTCATACAGTCTACCTCCTTCAACAAAATTCATAGCGAAACTTAGTGATATTATTCACATATAATTATACCATATTAGGAACATTATACCAGATGGTGTATAACTAAATTTTCCAAAGTCCGTTCTCCATTAACAGATATTCCTTTCCATCTTTGATTCCGTACACATTCATCTTATCATTTCCAACCATAAAATCCACATGTGTAAGACTCATATTTATGCCATCCTTTTCCGGGTCACCGCTGAAATCTTCGACGCATGTTGGGTAGGCTCTACCCAGAGCAAAATGTGAGGCAGCATTTTCATCGTACAACGTGTTGTAGAATATCCTACTGAGTTGATAGATTGGGGAGGTTATGTCAACAAGAGCAACCTCGCCTAAGTAGGATGCTCCTTCATCTGTGTTGATAAGTTCTTTCAACACATCTTCTCCCTTTTCTGCACCAAAATTAACTACCTTACCGTCCTTAAACTCAAACCAGAAGTTGTCGATTATGTTACCCTGGTAAACAAGAGGCATACTGCTGGATATCCTTCCGTTGACTCCATATTTCGATGGCGCAGTAAAGACCTCTTCTGTTGGAATGTTTGGGAGGAACGGCACACCATTCACGTCGTGTTCTATACCACTCAACCAAAGATGTTTCTTTGGAAGCTCTACTCTCAAATCTGTGCCAGGTCCTTCGTACCTTAAAGCTTCAAATTTCATATTGTTAAGATAATCTTTTCGATTTTTTAGTCTCTCCAAATGAGCAAGGAGTTTTTCATAACCTGCTTCGTCTATCCTTGCCATGAAGAGGATGTCTTTCCATAAATGAGTTATATCTTCTGTTCCGTAAACTTTCTTAGCCCATTCTGGATTTGGCACACCTGCTACACACCATCTGTTCTTATTCATCATTGTCCTTTCCATTATTTCCTTAAATGCTATCTGCCTTGCTTTGGTAGCAGCTCCTATTCTATTTGCTGGAACATCTGATAGTAAATCCGCATAGGAGCCTACAAGTGAAATCGTAGCTGCACCATCGTCTAGAAAACTTTTTGCCATTTCAACTTCCCAGTTATATACATTTGTAATAACATCTTCCGGAGCTTTCAGAAGTTTCTGTCTTGTTATATACGTGTCGTTCCAAACAACGAGAACTTCCTTCGCACCAAGGTCGTAAGCTTGTTCTACAAGTATCCTAACAAAGTCCTTATGGTCTACAGAAGCATTCACAACGAGCTTTTGACCATTTTGGAGGTTCACACCTACTTTTAAGATAGCCTGTGCATAGTTTACCAGCAAGTTCTTCTCCATGATGTAACACTTCTCCTTTCATCGTTCTTTTATATGTTAGTCTGCTTGAAATAAGGTCAAAATCAATCCCACAATTAAAGAGAAAAAGCCTATGTCGGAGGCATAGTTTGTTAGTGAGACTAAAAAACCTATTAAACAAAGCACATAGAATTTCAATAGATTGGCGAAAAGCTTGCCAAGGTTACGTTCGAGGATGAAAAGCGAATACTCGTTATGGCTGGCGCCCAAAGATAGTATGAGCAATGTGAAGCGCCTGTCGATGGAATAAACTCCTACAAGCAATTTGTATATTAGAAACACTGTCGATAACATTGCAAAGAGTGCAAAGGCAATTATCAAGTTGTCAACGTAGTACCAAAGCAATGTAAGTAACCCGAGTGTCATTATGTCATTGAAAAAATAGAGAGTTTGATAGCGAAATCGTGGTCTTTTAGAAATTACACCAAAGGAAATAACTACAGCAAAAAAGCTCCCGATAAGCGTGCTTATCAGGGAGCCAAAGATTATGTTTAAAAATGTCTTAATCATTTCTCTTTATTTTCCTCCGAATGCTTTTCTTGCTTTGTTTGAACATCTTTAAATAGCTCAGCTATTGCTCCTACCGACGAAAGGACAGATGATGTTTCCAAAGGTAGGAATATCTTAGTTGCCTGACCGTTAGCAACTTCCTTGAGCGTTTCAAGATATTTTATTGCTATGAGATCATTTGTTGGATTACCCTCATGGATGGCTTTAAACACACTTGTTATAGCAAGTGCCTGACCTTCAGCTTCAGCGATAAGTCGATATTTGTTCGCCTCGGCAACTCTTTTAATTGCCTCAGCCTCACCTTCTGCTTTCAGAATCGCTGCTTGTTTTTCTCCCTCAGCTTTGAGAATTTCGGATTGTCTGATACCTTCTGCTTCAAGTATGGCTGCTCTCTTTGTCCTCTCAGCCTTCATCTGCTTACTCATTGCTTCCATAATGTCTTTCGGTGGGTCGATTTTCTTAATTTCAACACGCGTAATTCTTATACCCCATTTATCGGTCGCCTCATCGAGAACTGTTCTTAACTTAGTATTTATACTCTCTCTTGACGTTAGTGTTTGGTCAAGTTCGAGTTCACCTATCACATTTCTCAAATTCGTCTGAGCAAGCTTGATAGTGGCGAACTCAAAATTACTGACATTGTAAACAGACTTGAACGCATCTGTTACCTCGTAATATATCACAGCATCAACAACTACGACAACATTATCTTTTGTAATAACTTCCTGAGGAGGAACGTCTATTACATGTTCTCTCATGTCAACTTTGATCATCCTGTCGAAGAAAGGAACTATGAAGTGCAGACCAGACTTAACTTCTTTCTTGAACTTTCCCAATCTTTCAATTAACCCCCGCTCGTATGGCCTTACAATCCTGATTCCTGTTGCTGCAATAATCAGAAGTAAAAATGCAATTGCAATTAGCACGACATACATGTTTTTCCCCTCCTTTTTGGTTTTGGAAATACTATAAATTATCTGACTTATTCTCCTTTAAATTCTCAAACTCTTTCGGTTTAAAGACTGGGCGAACAACGACATGAGCGCCTTCCACTTTTTCGATTATCACCTTTTCTCCGCTTTGTATTACTACATCATCATCAACAGATACAGCTCGCCACATATCACCGCTTACCTTGACTACGCCTTTTCCCAACTTATTATCAATTTGTTCTATAACTATTGCTTCTTTTCCAATGATTTCATCAACATTGATACTTCTTACTTCTTCGCCTGTTATTTTCTTGGCAAGTTTTCTTGTGGACAAAACTAGTATACCCGACACCACTATAAATGTAAGAAGCTCAAAGATAGTGTTCTCGTAAAAGTAGGCAACAATGGCAGCTGCTAAGCTGCCAAGGCCAAACCAGAATACGAAAAATGTTGGTGTGAATATCTCCAAAACCATTAGCAAAACGCCTAAGATAATCCAAAACGTTACCGGTGAAATCATAAAATCCCCCCTAGAAGCCACGTTGGAAAAGCTACAAAAACCAATACACAATGTTACAACCTACCTTAATCTTTTCCAACAATGGCTAATAACTAAACATTACTGGACATTTATGTTGTAAACGTCCCTCATAAAATTTACAAATTGCTCGACAATTGTGGGGTCAAAGAATGTTCCTGCTAGACTTTTTATTTCCTTTAGAGCTTGCTGTGGAGTTTTAATTTCACTGTCCCAATCAGCTGATACAAAATTTGTCACCTCGTCGTAGTAATTCAGTACAGCAATTATTCTTGCAAAGTATGGTATTTCTTCACCTTTCAGTTTATCCGGAAATCCTTTTCCATCCCATCGTTCATGGTGATGTCTGACGGTTGGGATATATTTCCATAGGCTTTCGTGTATTGTTAGGTAAATAGTTCCCATCGTCGGGTGATCCTCGTAGTGAGCTTCAAATGTTCTTAATCGTGTTGGCGAATAAAGCATCAGTTGTTCAATGGCTATTTTACCCACGTCATGTAAAAATGCGTGATTTCTAAGTTCTTGGATATTTGATTCATCCCAGCCAAGATACCGCGCAAATTCTTCAGCTAGCTTGGCAACCCGTTGAGAATGGGAAAATCCATTCTTGTCTTCTACCTCTGTTAGGACGATTATATTTACAAAAAGTGACCTCAAAAGCTCTTCCATTTGTTTGTCTTGGGGTGCAAACAAACCTGCCTTTTTTGCATAGTATTGCAAGATGAAACCATAATCATATTCGTTATCTTCAAACTGTGCTAACAATTTCCCGTTTTCTCTTATCACTATATAACCGTTCTCTTTCGATATACAAATTCCAATACTTGAATCCTCACATATTGGTTCTTTACCAAACGCCTCTTTGAAAAGTTTTACAAGTTCTTCCGGTAACAAATTCCCACCACCTTTTGCTGACCGCTCAAATTAGTAAGTCAGAGATATACTTCTGGAATTTATTTCCCCCGTAATCTTTGTTATGAATTCTTCAACTTCCACATCATGGATGTCTCTTCCTTCACGTGTCCTAACTGAGATTTTTCCAGATTCTTTCTCTTTCTCTCCAACGATTATCATATATGGCACTTTCCTCATCTGATTTTCCCTTATTCTGTACCCAAGGGTCTCATTACGGTCATCAAGTTCTACCCTTATGCCGGTCTTGTCAAACTTTTCTGATAGCTGCTTTGCGTAATCAACATACTTTTCCGAGACAGGTAGTACAACGACTTGAACCGGTGCAAGCCATGTTGGGAACGCACCAGCGTAATGCTCAATAAGAATACCAAAAAATCTTTCAAGGGAACCGTATAGCGCCCTGTGAATCATAACTGGCCTTTTTTCTGTTCCGTCAGCATCTTTGTATGTGATATCAAAGCGTTCAGGCATTTGGAAATCTACCTGGATAGTTGCACACTGCCATTCTCTGCCAATCACATCTTTAACATGGAAATCAATTTTTGGACCGTAAAATGCGCCCTCTCCTTCTGCAACAACATACGGAACTTTTGTTTCTTCCAAGGCGTTCCTAAGCGCCTGTGTAGCTTTTTCCCAAGTCGCTTCATCACCCATATGGTCTTCAGGCATTGTGCTGAGTGTTGCACGATAAGTGAAACCAAAGATGCTGTACAGTTCGTCAATAAATTTAACAACGTTGGTGACCTCTGCCACAACCTGGTCTTCTCTACAAAATATATGCGCGTCATCTTGTGTAAACGTCCTTACTCTCAATAGTCCGTGTAAAACCCCACCGCGTTCGTACCTGTGAACCCTACCGAATTCGAACAACCTGATTGGAAGGTCTTTGTATGAAACAGGTTTGTTTTTATAAATCAGGATGTGACCAGGACAGTTCATTGGTTTCACAGCGTAGGTAACTTCTTCTTTTTCTGTGAAATACATATTGTTCTTGTAATGGTCCCAGTGTCCACTTTGACGCCACAGTTTTTCGTGCATTATTAAAGGAGTTCCCACTTCTTTGTAGCCATACTTTTTGTGCAATTTCCTTGAAAGATTCATAAGCTCCAGAAGAACTGTCATACCGTACGGTAAAAATATAGGCATACCTGCAGCAACATCAGTGTTTATAAAGAACAATTCAAGTTGAGGTCCGAGTTTTCTATGATCTCTCTTTTTTGCTTCCTCGAGCATTTTCAAGTAGTTTTCAAGGTCTTCTTTTTTTGCAAATGCTGTACCATATATTCTTTGCAGCATTGGATTTTTTTCATTACCTCGCCAATAAGCACCAGAAACAGAAAGCAACTTAAAATGCTTCACCTTGCCAGTGCTTAGCAAATGTGGTCCTCGACAAAGGTCAATGAATTCACCCTGTTTGTAAAAACTTACTTTTTCATCAGGAATTTCCTCTATAAGCTCTACTTTATAAACCTGTCCCCTTTCCTTCATTAACTCTATTGCCTCAGCTTTTGGTAACTCAAATCTTTCTATTTTCAAGTCCTCTTTAATTATTTTCTTCATTTCTTCTTCTATCTTTGCTAAGTCTTCTTCCGTTATTTTCACGTCTTGAATGTCAAAATCGTAGTAAAACCCATTTTCAATAGTTGGACCGATACCAAGTTTAACCTTGTCAGCACCGTAAATTCTCATAACAGCTTGGGCCATTATATGTGACATCGTATGCCTGTAAATTTCTGCTGCTTCTGGTTCTTCTAACTTTACTATTTTCAACTCGCAATCGAAGTCGATAGGTCGTTCCAAATCCCACAACTGACCGTTGACGATAGCCCCTGCGGCATTCCTCCATAGACCCTCGGAAATTTCTCTCGCTATTTGACCCGGTGTTACAGGTCCGTCGTAAATTTTTATACTCCCATCAGGTAATCTCACTTGCATAATCATCGGGCACCTCCAAACTCGAGTTTTTTGTATATGTAAACAAATAATGCGCAATTTACAAGAAAGCCGTAAAGTAAAGCGACTGGTTCATAAAAGTAGTATGGAAGTAAGAATAAAACTGCCTGTAGTAAAGATGCGCTCCAAGGATAGTAAAATGTGTCTCTATACAATTCTATCACAATAATGACAGATGTTAGGATAACCCAGATAATCGTCAATCTCTGGTATGAAAAACTTTGGTAGAAAAGAGAAAACAAAAAAAGTCTTATTACTTTCGACTTTAAGCTTCTCTCATCAATTTCTGGAAGAGATTCAAGAAGAAAATACAACGGCACAAGTGTAAAGTATTCTCTGAAAACATTATCAACAAAAACCGAAATAATGGAAACAACCCACAGCACAAATTCCATGTTCGCACCTCAACACTTTAAATGGAAGTCAAAACTTTACAGTCCTATTTGCTCGGATATCTCTTTCATGGCTTCTAAAGCAAGTGAGTAAAATTCTTCTAATGTAAGTCCGATATTCTCGCAAGATTTCATCTGGTCCCTATTTGCACCTTTTGCGAATCCTTTTTCTTTAAACCTGTTTAGCAGAAACGGAACATCAACAAAAGCGAGTTTCTTTTCTGGTCTTATCAACGCGGCAGCTACTATGAAACCACTCGTTGGATCAACGGCATAAAGCGCTTTCTCCATAAGAGTTTCAGGTACTTTCTTTTCACAATGTGCAAGGATGGCATCTTTTATCTCTTGGCTTACAGAGTCACCAAGAATCTCGACACTTCTGAATCCGTGTTCTTCTGGTTTGTCCTTTGTATAATCATAATCAAGGTCGTGTAGCAACCCTGCAAGTCCCCATGTTTCTTCATCTTGTCCAAAATGGCGAGCTAAACGCCTCATAATGGCTTCACAAGCCAGGCAGTGGTTAATCAAGTTTTTGTTGGATAAATGGGTTTTAAGTAGCTCCAGAGCTTCTTCTCTTTTCAAAGCAATCCCTCCATAACAAAATTACTTTCAAATTTTATCTGTTGTCTACGTATCTTTAATTAAGTATACCACAAAACGTGGTATAATAAAACATGAAATTTAAAAAGTAGATTGTTAAACTTATCTGGAGGGATTGCTTTGGTTTTGGATCTTCATACGCATACAACTGCATCAGATGGTACTCTAAAGCCAATGGAACTTGTGGAAAAAGCAAAATTGATAGGATTAGAGGTGCTCGCAATAACTGACCATGATACAATAACTGGGTTCCATCAAATTGATGAGACCGTTTACAAAGACCCAAAGTTATTACTTATTCGAGGAGTGGAAATCAGTGCGGAATATCCAACCGACAGCTTGCATATCTTAGGTTACAACTTCGACAATTCGGAAAAAGTCGAAAAAGTATTAAATGAGTTAATCGAATATCGCAACAAAAGAAACGAACTAATTCTTGAAAAGATGAATCAACACGGATTCAAGCTTACAATGGAAGAACTAAAAAAAGTGGCAAAGGGCAAAGCGATTGGTAGACCCCACTTTGCTCGTCTGATGGTGGAAAAAGGATACGTGCAAAGCATGGAAGAGGCGTTCCAAAAATATCTAAAAGATGGTGGATTATTTTTTGTTGAGAAAAAAAGACTGAAGCCAGAGGAAGCCATCGAATTGATAAAAGAATCAGGTGGCATCGCCATATTGGCACACCCATACCAAACACTTCACGAGGGTAAACCTTATCCAATAGCTCCGGAAATTGAAACTCTTGAAGATTTGATTAAATATTTGGTCTCAAAAGGTTTGGACGGTGTGGAGGCGTATTATTCAACACATTTGCCCGGTCAGGTAGAAGAATTATTAAGAATCGCGGAAAAATACAATTTGGTGGTCACCGCAGGAAGTGACTTCCATGGAGATAACAGACCCAATATAAAGCTTGGAATGAACATTCCATTCAGACATATCGGTAAGTTCTTATCCAGGTTGTTCTGAAAATAAGTATACAAATGGTGGTGTGATAATGAATCGAGATAGAGAAGTTAAAGACTACAAGTTAGAAAACACGAATGGAATAACTGAGAAAATAATCACCGAGATAATGAACGAGCTCGACGCTGAGCAGAGAAATGCAGTTTTAAACTCTTTTGGTAAGAGTGTTGTCATAGCAGGTCCTGGTAGCGGGAAGACCCGTGTAATCACTTACAAAATTGCATATCTTCTCGGAAATGGAGTAAAACCTTCGGAAATACTCTTAGTTACATTTACTCGAGCTGCAGCAAAAGAAATGATAGAGCGAGCACAGAAAGTAACTAAAAGAGAGCTCTCTGGAATGCTTTCAGGAACGTTTCACCATGTGTGTAATGTTTTGCTTAGACGTTATGGTTCAAGCATAGGTCTCAAACCAAACTTTACAATCCTAGATGAGGATGATTCTGTAGATTTGATGAAGTTGGTCAGAAGTCGTTTTGTAACATCAAAGCAGATGAGTAAAGCACTCCCAACTCCGAACGAGCTTTACTCACTATACTCATTTATGAACAATACCCTTCAAACTCCATATGAAGTCATAGTTAAACGTGCAAAAAGATGGATAAACGTCATTGATGTGATTGAAAATATATTTAAAGAGTATGCCATTGAAAAAGAAAAACAGAACGTCTTAGATTACGACGACCTGTTGCTTAAGATGCTTATGCTTCTCGAAGAAAAACCTGATGTTCGTGAACGTATTTCGTCTCAATTCAAATGGATTTTAGTTGATGAATTCCAAGATACAAATATACTACAATTAAAAATCGTTCAGCTTTTAAGTCAGGTTCACAACAATCTCTTTGTCGTAGCCGACGATGCGCAAAGTATATACTCATTCAGAGGGGCACGATTTGAAAACGTTAAAGAGATTATGGAAGGTGCTAATGTGTTTAAAATACAAACCAACTACAGAAGCACTGATAAAATAGTTGAGTTAGTGAATTCAATGATACCAAGGTCATCAGTGCCTAAGAAGTTAAGAGCAGTTCGCTATAGTTCCCAAAAACCTGTCGTTGTTAATACTTATGACCATTTTGATGAAGCACGATTTGTTGCTCAAAGAATTATCGAGCATGTGAACGACGGCGCAAACTACAGTGATATAGCTGTAATCTACAGAGCCCATTCCCACTCGTTGGAATTACAGTTGGAACTTTCAAAAAATAACATCCCTTTCAAAATACTCTCAGGTCTCAGATTTACGGAAACTGCTCACGCAAAAGACGTTATAGCATTTTTGAAGATTTTGGAAAATCCTTACGATGTTATTTCATGGATTAGAATCTTGAAAATGCTTGAAAACGTAGGAGATGTAAAAGCTGAAAGGATTGCAAATGAAATAACATCGACAGAAGACCCTATAGGACGGTTCTTAAGTCTTAATGTTAAGAGTGCTAACATAGATGTACTGAAAAACGTTATTTACAACTCTCTTGGTAAAGGTCCAAGCGAGCAGATAAGAAATTTCTATGAAGATTTTTATCAAAGCATTCTTGAATACCACTACCAAGATTTCCGAGACAGAGAGGAAGATATTGAAAGGCTTATTGAAATGGCATCGTTTTACAATTCTACAGAGGAATTCTTAAGCGAGCTAATAATATCTGAGGCAAGAGAAGCTGAACTTGACAGAAACGAAGATGAAGGCGGGAAAGTTACGTTGACAACAGTCCATCAAGCAAAAGGTTTAGAGTGGAAGATAGTCTTTGTCATAGGTGTCAATCCAGGTGATTTCCCACACTTCTTGGCTCTGAAAGATGGTTCTCTTGACGAAGAAGAAAGGCTATTTTACGTTGCAATAACCAGAGCTAAAGATATGCTTTATATAACTCATTCCGTTTTTTCTCGAAGCGACTACTTTAGGACAGGAAAAATTGAACGTGACTTTGTTGAGGATATACCTCCTTACTTAGTTGAATATTGGAGGGTCAGATAAACAAAATGGAAGAAAAAGAAAAAGAAAAACGTGTTCTTTGGTTTATTGGAACAAGCGGTTTTTCGTTCGACGACTGGGTAGGAACAGTGTATCCTGATTATATTAAATCCAGCGAGATGTTTAATTATTATTGGCAGAATTACGGTTTCAATGCAGTGGAGTTAAACTATACATTCTACCAAATGCCTTCATATAGAACCATAGTATCTTTATTGAGAAAGTCGCCTCCAGGTTTCAAATTCGCACTAAAACTTCATAGTTCTATAACACACGATGGAAACATAGAAAATCTCAAGGATTTCCTAAAGAATACAAATGTTATAAAGCAGGAAGGTAAAATGGTAGGTTACCTTGCCCAATTTCCGTATGTGTTTAAATACTCTAATGAACACGTTGAGTTTTTAAAGAAGCTTGCTGAAGAAATAACAAGCAAGGAAATTGAACTTTTCATAGAGTTTAGAAACTCGACGTGGGTAAAAAGGGATGATGTTTGGCTTTTGCTGAAAGAATTCAGTCCTTATCTCCACATAGTCGTTGTCGACCTTCCGAAATTACCAGGTTTGTATTCTTTTAGTACTGAGTACAGTGCAAAAGAAGATTCCACGTATATCCGTTTACATGGTCGAAATCCGAAATGGTTTACTGCTGACGAAAAAACGCGTTACGATTACAATTACTCGGAATCCGAGCTGAGAGAGATTGCTAGCGAACTTCTTTCGTTACCGTCAACAAAGCGATTTGTTTTCTTCAATAACTGCTACCGTGGACAGGCTTTGAAAAACGCTGTAATGTTTAGAACCCTTGTAGGTGGTGAGAAAATTGGAATCTTCCAAATTTTCCGAGATGAAAAATAATTCGGATATTGAACGATTTGAGAAACTCGATGGTCAAAATAATTGGAACGATGAGAAAAAGTTAATAAGAGCCCTAGCAAAGGGTGATGAAGGAGCTTACAGATATCTGTATAGAACCTACGGTCCAAAGATAGGTGCTTTAGTTAAAAGTTTCTTAGGCTCAGATGATGTCGACGATGTAATTCAAGAAGTTTTTCTTCGAGTTTACAAAGGGGTCAAGAAATTCCGTGGTGATTCGAAGTTAGCAACGTGGATTTACAAAATAACAATGAACGTATGTAACAACCTATATAAGAAGTTAAAGCGCAGAAGTATACTGACTGATTTTGAACAATCAACGGATGACGAAGAGTTCAGTGAATACCACAGTCAGGTCAGTTCTGAGGATGATATTAAAAAGACCTTGTCAGATGAGGAAATTATGCAAAAATTGAATGAAGCTTTAGCTAAATTAGATCCTGAAGATAGAGCTATTTTGTATATGAAAGAAGTTGACGGTTTAACATATGCAGAAATCGGGAAAATACTGGACAAACCCGAGGGAACAATAAAGAGTAAGTTACATTATATAAAAAGGCAGTTGAGGAAGCTTTTAGGGGAGGCATTAGGTGATGAGCAGGAAGAACCATGAAAACTTTACAAACATAGGCGGGTCCAGTTTTGTTACAAAATTTATCGCTAAGGAGTATTCTTACAAACCTGGTCCATTGATGGAAGAAAAGATTATTCGAAAGATAAAGAGAAGCAAGCTGAAAAGAATGTTTTTTAAAATAGGAATCGTAGTTACTATCGCATTTCTAATACTGTTCACAAAATTCGAAAGTGCACAATCTTTTAGAATCAGTGAAAACTTCTCGGCAATACTACAAACAATTGAAAATCAAAAGCCCCTCTCTTCGAATTCGAAAACGTTAACAAACGGTCAGAACATGGATGAGAACAACATGAAAGCCCTGCTTTTTAAAACTCTGAGGTATACAGCGATAGCAAGCGACGGAGATTGGTGATACTCAAATCCTTTCTGAAAGTAAGGTGAGGTTGACGTGCCTGAAAATAGACTAAAGTGGAGTTATTTGCTTTTTGCTTTTATTGTTTGTTTTGTATTTTCTTTTTCCACGGTTGCTTACTCCGATGGATATTATGTTCGTATGGTATATGAGACTAGTAAATCTAGCACCTTCATGCGTGCTGAGGAAGTTTACGAGAGTGGAGATTATAAGCTTGTGATTGTTTCAAGTCCTGAACGTTTTGTTTGGGTAAAACTGAAAGATAAGTACTACATAGGGGACTCAAATGTGCTTGTGCGAACTTTTCAAATCAAGGATTTGTCAGATATAGCTTACGAGTATGTGAAAGCAAAAAAATTGGATATATCAAAAGATGGTGTGTACAAATTTGTTGAAGAATATTTTTCCTTGGAAATCTTCGTAGTGTCTGGCGAAATAATGCGTGTTGTACGAAAAGTTGCAGATGTAACAACGACTATGTACATAAACAAGTTTCCAAAGCAGTTTGATATAAAGAACTTGATTGGTAAATACAAACTTGTTGACAATTTCGTGCTCCCTGAAGAGCTATATTCTCTTTCAAAGTTTTTCCTTTGGGCAACCACGTCAGAAGGGAAGGACTTTATAAAAATCTCAGGTTATGACAAAGAAGGAAAAGTTCTCGAGTTAGAAATCAACAAACTGGCTGGAGAATTCAAGGTTGGAAACTACTACGTAAAGCTGATTAAAGCATCTGAAAACACTGCAAAGGAGATTAAGAATGCGTTGCGCAATTATTGATGGTTACGTTGACGAACCCGCGGTTTTGGGCGTTCCACCTTATATCAGCACCTATGTTAGATACGTCGCAGGCGTGTTTATGTTGAAGGGATATGAGGTAGACTATTATACGATAGACGATGTGCGTGCCAAGGACCTTTGGCACGCATTTTCTCGTTATGATTACCTTGTAATAATTGGTGGTACTACGGTACCAGGAAAGTACGTTGGTGGAACACCCATAACACCTGAAGAAGTCAATAGGGTATTTACCAACTCAAATTCCTCTTACAGAATATTGATGGGAGCTATTGCAAGGGCGTTTGCATCATCCGGAGGGAAAATTGCCAGAGAAACATCAGATATCGAAGCCGAAGAATTTGTTGATGACATCGGAAAGTGGATTTCTGAAACTCTTTCAGAAGATTATACAAAAGCGATAAGAGTAGCATCTCAGACAGGAGCTGCAATTGTAGTCCTGCATCCGAGGTTTCCTAATATCATCGCTGAAGTAGAAGTCTCACTAGGTTGTGAACGCAGAACGTATTGTACGTTTTGTACGGAACCTTTATTGCATAAAAGATTTTTCTCTCGACCTGTTCAAGATATTGTTGATGAAATATCTGAATTATACAAACACGGTGTTCGTGCATTTAGACTTGGGAGAAGTGCGAATATAATTGCTTTTGGTAGTGATTGGAATGCAGGTTCAATAAACCCTTTAGCTCTTGAAGAACTCTACAGTGGTATAAGAAATTCGTGTCCAGAGATTAGAGTATTACATACAGACAACGCAAACCCCGCCTATATCTCCCGTAATCTTCCTCATTCAGCGAGGATCGTTGAAACCATTGTTAAATACAACACAGCAGGAGACATCTTATCATTTGGTGTGGAGAGTTTTGACCCTGTTGTTAGAAAAAAGAACAACATAGACGGTGAAGTTGAAGACATCGATACCGCCGTAAGAGTGGTCAATGAAATCGGAGGAATTAGAGATAAGAACGGCATTCCAAAACTACTTCCAGGAATAAATCTGATATTTGGTTTATTTGGTGAGACAAAGAAAACTTATGAAATAAACTATCAAAAATTGTTGGAGTATCTGGAAAATGGACTGTTACTAAGAAGGATAAACCTGCGCCAGTTAATAATTTTCCCAGGTACCCCAATATATCACCTCTCCAAAAGGAAAACATTGAAAGTAAACAAACAGCTTTTCGAACACTACAAATATCTTACTAGAAATAACGTGGACACCCCTATGCTTAAACGGGTATTCCCTATCGGGTGTGTTATAGAAAATGTCATTCCAGAATTTAAGGAAGGCAAAGTCACGTTTGGTAGACCGCTTGGTACATACCCTATTTTGATAGGTGTCCCCGCTGATTTCGATAAGCCTTCCGATATTGTTGTGGTAGGACATGGACACAGGTCATTAACAGGTGTTAGAAGAGTTTCTCTATCTGAATTGACTTTCGAAGAATTAACATCAATACCTGGTATTGGTTCCAAAAACGCACACAGAATAAAGGCAGAAGATTTTTCTACACTGGATGTTCAAACTATGGAGTTTTTACAAGAGCATTTTTCGAACAACTGAGTTTTTGTTTTACAAAATGCGTGCCATTATTCCAAAAGCATTTAATACAACTTAAACACATCGAGAGTTTTTCTTGTCAAAATTGATAATATATTTGTTATAATAGAATAGAATCATTATCAGAATTTCTAAGATAGTGTTAACTTGTAGTGATGAAAGAGTGTAATTGTGAAAGAATGCGATTGATATTGCCATTGTGCGTTTTCCAAAGATTCTTCACTACACAAAATCCTTGAATATATTTCGCTAAGTTCTTCGTATTCTTCAGCCCTCGCTTGAGTCGGAAAAAGTCTTTCAACAATGAAAACTTAGATTCACATTGATTGTTTTTACCGAGCGGTACCACTACGTGATTGATATTTCTGAACAACAGCTTTACTGCACTTTCATATGCACCAAGTCCATCAGTAATAAGTTCAATGTTTTTAGGTTTTGAATCACCAAAGAACTTCTCGAGTAATACTTTGACTTGTCCCATATCACGATACTTTGAGACATGCCAACAAAGAATTAAGTTAGTTTCGTGATCAACTAATAGCCAAACATAGTACTTTTGTTCTTTGAACACAAGAACAGTTTCATCAGCATGAACTGAGAAAACATTTTCGATGGTAAATGTTGGAAAAAGTACAGAGAATAAAGTACACAATTTAATAACCCATTTGTATATGGTGACATGAGATACTTTGATATTAAGAGAATGAGCAAGAGAGCGATAAGACATATTGTGTTTCATATACAAAACAAAAGCCTTTAAGACGAAAAAGATAGGGAAGCGGAAATATTTAAATTTCTCAGGAATAAGGGTGACTGGTTCGGGGAGGTTAAAAGGTACTCTATCTTTGGTACGACAAGCTCTACAACGGAAGACAACGAAAGAGCGATGGACTTTGTAAATTTGCATAGATTTACCACAAGAAGTGCATTTGGGATAAGGGAAAGGGAAGTTTTTGCGTTTGTGAGAATGGGAGAGTTTGAAAGAATGATGGCAGAGTTTGCAAAGGAATTGTTGGTTACCGTATTTGTCATGACCATTTTTGTACAAGCTGGTGGAACCGCATTTGGGACAAGAGAGCATTGAGTTGTTCATATCGGGGAACCTGCTTTGTCGAGAGTTGGTTGGGGGGTGTCCCCTCTTTATAAGGATAATGCGGTTTTTGGAAAGTTTCAATACTTTTAGTTAACATTATCATTTCTAACAAGGGGGGCATATATATGAGCAAGAGTATTTGGGGAAGGGTAGTTGTTACCTTTGTTCTTTTTGTTTCTGTGCTTTTGTATGGAGAATACAAGGATGTTCCACAATCACACTGGGCTTACGAAGCTGTTGAGAAACTTACAAACCTAGGAATCGTATCAGGTTTTCCAGATGGAACGTTTAGAGGGAATGAAACTGTAACAAGGTTCCAGGTTGCCATGTTATTGTATAGGTTGTATTCTTTATTTGATTCAAGTCTAAGAGATATCGATAACAAAATTTCAAACATTCAAGCAAGACTCCTCGACATGCCTCAACAGAGTCAAATTTCAGATATTAAGCAGTCTGTTGAAACACTCAAAAATGAGCAAAGCGACCTGAAATCAAATTTCAAAAGTGATACAGAAGAACTTAGAACATCTTTAAACAAGCTCTCACAGGATCTGAAGAAAGTATCCGAAGATCTTAAAGGTTACATTTCAGCTCTTAATAAAACAAACAATTCTCTTAATGCTGTAGATCAGAAGGTAGACAAATTAAGTGCAGCTCAAGACTCCTTGAGGATATCCTTAGAAGAACTAAACAACAAATACTCAAATTTAAGTTCCCGTTTGGAAACCCTTGAAAAATCTTCTAAAGCCCTCTCAGATTCGATATCAAAGATAAATAACACATTGAAAGAACTCGAGATGACCTTGAATTCCAGACTGAAAGAACTTGAAAGTAGTCTTCAAGTCCAGAAACCTACCTCAGAAGATATCAGCACAGTTGAAACAGAAATTAAAGAGTTGAAAGAGAGATTGTTGTTGCTTGAACTTTTAAAAACCGACGTTGAGAAGTTAAATAACAAAGTTATTGAAATCCAGAATTCGATATCAGAGCTCAGAACTTTAAAAGAAAAAACGATTCCTCAACAGTCTCAATCCTTGGATGAACAAGATATATCAACAGTACTTGCGGAAATCAATATGATACAGGAAACTATAGCTAAACTTTCAAAGAATGACGAAGATATTCAGAACCAAGTCAATCTTATTAAACAGTCTGTAGATAGGGTCTCTAAAACTCTTGAAAATTTTCTTGGCGAAAACCAAGAGATAAGGGAAAGACTCGATGAATTCTCAAAGGAAATCCAAAAACTTTCAGACAAGACTTCAGGAAAACAAGAAGAAGCCAATGTACAGCTTGCTTCCCAACTAAAATATAGCGAAACAATAATCGAAGAACTCAAAGCAAAGATCCTTGAAAGTGCTGAAATTAAAGCCTTTGAAGAAAGTTTGAAACGATTATCAAGTATCGAGGTTACCATAAATTCTTTAGTAGAAAAGGTAAAACTATTGGAGGATAAATACCTAACAAATGAAAATTATGCGAAAAAAGATGAAATTGAGGAACTTAGGTTGCAGATAGAGTCGATCAAAGAGTTGATTACGGAGCTCCGATTGATTCCTGTTGATAACTCTAAGGTCCAAGCCTTAGCTGAAGATATTCAAAGGAAAAACAAAAGAATTGATGAAATCGAAGAAAAATTGCAAACTATCTCTGACAAATATGTCGAACTTTCAAAAATAACTGACGACCTATCTTTGAAGTTAGCAAATATATCTTCAAGGCTTGCTCAGGAATCAAGTTATCAAGCCCTTTTATCGGAGGTAAACTCTTTGAAGGATAAAGTCAAAAAGGTAGAAGACGACGTTCAAAAAAGAGCAACAACCGCTCAGCTTAATTCCGTTAACCAAAATGTTCAAAAAGTATTATCCATGGTTTTGGATCTCCAAGACAAAGTAAAAGAAATTCAAAATAGGTTGCAAAATGTAGAAGCTCCAAAGGAAAATGCGAACAAAGGCACTGATACTGCAGCGTATCAAACTACAAGGCTGCCTGAAGCAAGCTATAGCACCATAAATGCTGAGCTCAGTGATTTAAAAAACAGAGTTGATTCGATAACCAAATCAATTGATGATCTCAAAACGCAAACCACAATGCTTACTAAGACTGTTGAGGTACGTGACGATAAAGTATCAGCTCTGGAAGCAAAATTTGACGCACTCACACAGAAAGCAGAGGAAACTGACAAAGCAATCGCAAGCATGAGAATGATAATTTCAGATCTAGAAGGAAAAATTCAGAAGCTTGAATTTCATCAACAGGCTCTTTCAAAGGAAGACTTTGACAAAATGGTTGTCATAGTCTCTGCACTTGGTGAAAAGTTGTCGCATTTCGAACCTAAATTGGACCTTTTGGAAAAAAATTTCAACGAACTTGACAGTAGAACAAAGGAATTTGCAAAATCAATAGATGAATTAAATATTGCTCAAAACACTTCAAAAGACGAACTTTCAAATTTGAAAAACATCCTGAACGAGCATGAGAAGAGGATAAATGACGTGCTTAATAAGTACAGTAATCTAGAACTCTTTACAACAAAAACCAACGAGGAGGTAACAAACAACATAAAAGTTTTGACAAAACGCTTAGACGAAGAACATGAAATTGTTGCCAACATACAAAATGAGCTTGTAAACATCGATGAGAGAATTTCCAGATTTGAAATTTTAATTGGGAACATGGCCACCAATGATACGGTGGACGCGAAGTTCAACGACATGACAACAAAAGTCTATGAAAACCTCGATAAACTTCAAAACGATATAATTGAAAGAATCAGCAAAGTTGAAGCAATGTTAACCGAAAAGATTGAGAAAATAGATTTAGCTCAAAGGACAATCCACGATGAACTTTTGGAAGTTAAACAAACAGCTCAAAAAAATTCAAGCGACTTAGTTAAACTGAAAGAGGAAGTTGAAACCTTAAAGATATACGATCAAAAAAATGAGCAAAACATAATCTTCACAAATGAACAATTGAAGAAACTTTCAGAAAGTAAAGCAGACCGCGAACAGTTATCACAAGTTTCGGAAACAGTGAACGATTTGCAGAAACAACTGAGAGAGCTAAAGTCAGAGAATGAAAATCTAAAAAGCTGGTTAGTTATTTTAGGCTTAGCAATAATTGGTATCGTTACTTACTTAGTAATAGGGAAGTAAGGAGACAGTAGACTACAATCAGGAGAGTGAAACATGCTATTTTACTCTTTTTTTCTTGTTAACATTAGGAACAGGTTCTTGTTTTTCATGAACATTCTTCTCCCTATTGTCTTTTTAATTTTGTTTGGAGCAGTATTTGGAAAGCAACAGACTGGTGCGTCTGTTGCTTTTTATTCAGATAGGGATGTAAATATTGATTTTGAGAGCTGGACTAAGCTTTCAGATATTCCAACCAATGAAGAGATAAAAAGTAGCCCATACGATGCAATTATCATTGGCAATGATGGAAAAATCCAGGTTTTCGCAAAGTCCAATCTTCTGCAAATTGATTATGAACTCCAGGTTTTTAAACTACGGTATACAAGCAGGGGTTCAAGCGCCCCTGTGAAAGTTGTTTTGAACGATGTGAAGGTTGGTAAAGAGCTGACAGCTCTTGAGTACATAATGATAGGAGTTATCGCTATTTCTTTACTTTCTGTTGGAATGAATGCAGGAGTTAGCATTTACTCCGAATACGTAAGATACGGACTTTTCAAAAGACTTTCCGTGACTCCAATATCTTCTTTAAGACTGCTCTTAGGTTGCGCCAGTGCTAATATGATAACTGGAATCATTTCGTCTTTTGCTGTACTTTTACTTTCAAAATTTATATTTGGTGCGAATCTCATCGTGAGTCTCTCACAATTACCTGAGTATTTGCTAGTTGTGATAAGTTCCGTCTCAGTGAACCTTGCGCTTGGTACGATTATAGGCCTTCTATTCAAAAACGCAGCACAGAGCGTTGCACAAATAATTTACACGATTTTCATCTTTTTCTCTGGTGTCTACTTCCCCATAGATTTCTTACCGAAGGTCCTTCGTTCCGTTTCTTATCTTACAACACCAAGGTACGTACATTTGTTATTTCAAAAGGTCTACAATATACCTGTGCTCGATGATTTCAGCTTCTATACGATAAACACTATCTTCATTTTTTCGGGACTAACGATTGCAAGTTTTGCTATGAGGAAATTTTTGCATTCAGAGGATAGATAGCCAAATTTTGGTAGGTGATATGTGTGACAGAAAATAATTTTGCACTCGTAGCTACAGACCTTAAGAAATATTACCCTTCAGTAAAAGCGGTAGATGGAGTTTCAATAGAACTAAAGAAGGGAGAAATCATTTCTATACTTGGTCCAAACGGAGCGGGTAAAACAACGACTGTTGAAATGCTCGAAGGTCTGAGGAAACCCGATAGTGGTCGAATAGTCTATTTTGAAAAATACGAAAAAATAACGAATGAAGTAAAAGAGAGAATAGGAGTCTGCCTACAGGAAAATTTCTTTTTCGAAGAACTTACCGTATTTGAGACCATTAGATTGCATGCATCGCTTTACAACACGAAAGCGGATTTCGAAGAGATAATTGACACATTCCAGTTAGGTGAAAAACTGAAAGCAAGAACTAAATATCTTTCTGGCGGACAAAAACAAAGACTAGCGGTTGCCCTAGCATTTTTGAATAATCCCGATATCGTCTTTTTGGACGAACCAACAGTTGGCTTGGATCCGCAGGCAAGAAGACACCTTTGGGATGTGATTCTAAAATACAAAAGGGAAGGAAAATCGATAATTCTTACAACGCATTATATGGAGGAAGCACACCAACTGTCAGATAGGGTATATATCATGGACCACGGAAAGGTTATTGCTCATGGAACACCACAGGAACTCATTTCATCGTCGGGATTGAACTCTGTCATCGAGTTCCCAAAGCAGTACGCAGAAAAGATTAATCTTGAAGGAATGATAATTACAGGAGAATATGCATACGTTTCCGTAACAGACCCAGTACCCATTATTGAAAAACTTCTGAAAGCCAACGTCAGGAACTTCGTGCTAAGACATCCCACACTGGAGGATGTATTTCTTAAGCTCACAGGACGTAAAATTGACTGAAGGCAGGAGAAACATATGAAATCTACAGAATCAAGTGGTTTACTCGAATTATTTATTTCTTTGTTTAAGCAATTTTTCTTAAGGTCGAAAGAATCCGTTTTTTGGTTGGTAATATTCCCAACGATATTGTTTTTGATTCTTACAACTATCTTCGGAAATGTTGAAGAAAATGTGGAGCTGAAAGTTAAAATCCTTGGAGAAAGCAAAATGTTAGAAAAAGTATTCAGTGACATCAAACAATTCCAGACTGAATTCGTAACATTCACAGACGAAGCCGAAAAATTATCCAAGTTTAAAGAGTTAAATAACGAACTGCGTTCTGGAAAAATCCATGCATATGCAGTGCTCCCAAGAAACTTTGATTCAGAGTTTTCAATAGCAACTATTCTTCAAAAGACAAAGTTACAACGAAAAGTAGAGGTTAATATCTACTACGTTCCTGTAAGACAGGAATCAAAACTTGCTGGGGACATCTTATCAAGCGTTTTTAATTCTCTTGGAACAAAAGAAATAGTCCCTGTTGAAACGTACAAACTGTCTGAAGGTGAGTTTGAATACAACGAATTTATCTATCCCGGCGTCGTTGGAATGGCAATATTATCTGTATTCATTTTTGGTTTTATGAGCGAAGTCGAATACCTTTACAGAAGAGGTATGTTGCGCAGATTTTACACTACGCCAATTAATATCATCAATATCCTTATTTTCACAGCCCTTGTTAATATGATTGAACTGATTTTAGGTATATTTGTTCTGAGTCTATTTGCAAATTTAAAAGGTGTCGATGTTGGTAAGTATTTACCTTCAATGATTTCACACGTTCCACTGGCTTGTGTTTTACTAACCTTGTTAAGTCTGAATGTTTTGATTTTTTCTAAAAACCAACCATCCAGGGTATTTGTTTTCGGACAGATATACTTCCAAGCTCAGATGTTTGCAGGCGGTTTTTACTTCCCACTGAAGTTCGCAAATCCGGTAGTTAAAAACTTTGCCCGTTTCTTACCACTAACATACACCGTTGATGCCATACGCTTAGCAAACCACTTAAACGCCTTCGAGGAAGGACATGTACTCGTTCCGATAATATACATACTGCTCTTGGGAATTAACCTGATACTATTCTCAAAAAAGCTAAAGGTTGCCGAAGAATGAGAATATATCATACATAAAGGACGAATGGAGAAATGAAGAAAAACGTAGGAAAAGCTATCGTATTTTCTGCACTTTCTGTACTTACTCTCATATTCTTAATCCAAAAGCAAAGTACAAGTTCAAACATCTCCGTGTATTTTACCGAAACTGGAGCGTTAAAGAATTTGGTCTTAGAATTCATGAACTCTTCTGATACTTTCCTTTACGTATCCGCACTTGATGTAAGCCACCCGATAGTTCTTTCTGCTCTCAAGAAACTGTATGAAAAAGGTGTTGATGTTAGGATTGTTACCGAAAAACCAGTTATTGGAATTCCTTCGAAAATCGATGCTTCAAAGGGGTTGCACCATGTAAAGTTTATGGTAAACGACCATGGTGTAATATTTGGCTCTGCTAATTTCAGTGTAAGCGGTCTGGAAACAGGGCTAAATGACCTTATTTTGTTTCCCAAAAGTTATAGCGAGAGATTTAAAGAGTTCTTCCTAAACCTATGGGAATATGGTAAAATTGGAACAGTCAAGGGCTTCTTGATTTCGCCTGTAGATAATCCCGAAGAAAAGGTACTCAAAGCTATACAGAAAGCTCGCAAGAGAATATACATTTGCATGTACGCATTTACCGATGAAAATATACTGGCTTCGATTAAATGGAAACAAAGCCAAGGGATAGATGTGAAAATTGTTACTGACAAATGGTTTTTAAGAAGTCGCATATCTAAATACCTCCGAGGTAATAGCAAAATCATCAGCAGAACTCTGTTGCATCACAAGTTTGTTATAGTTGATGACGAACTATTCACAGGGTCCACAAATTACACAGAAAGTGGCTTTCACAAAAATGTTGAGATGATTTGGTATACAAAAGACCGAAGGATTGTTAAGATGTACGAACAAACTTTCAAAGCATTGTTAAATGGGAGTTGGTAAGAATGAATGGAAACCCAACAAAGACAAAGATAATTAAAATTTCGGATTTGTATAACGATGATATTCAATATGCTTGTGATGTTCTTAAAAATGGTGGTTTGGTGGCATTCCCTACAGAAACAGTCTATGGGCTTGGCGCCTGTGCATTAAATCCTACGGCTGTTAAAAAGATATTCGAAGTAAAAGGCAGGCCCCAGGATAATCCTTTGATAGTTCACCTTGCTTCACTCGAGCAGGTAAATGAATTAGCTTTTGTTGAGGAAAAGTATGTTAATGTAATCAAAAGACTAACCCCGGGACCTGTGACTTTTGTTCTCAAAAAGAAGGAAATTATTCCACCTGAAGTAACTGCTGGATTGGATACGGTAGGTGTACGTGTTCCCGCGCACCCTATTGCACAACGATTAGCTCAGTGTGCCGGACCAATAGCGGCTCCCAGTGCAAATTTATCAGGCAAACCTAGCCCTACAGATGCAAAAAGTGTAATAGAGGATTTATTTGGCCTTGTGGAATGTATTATCGATGCAGGAGAAAGTGCTTTTGGTATAGAATCAACAATTATCGACCTCACAAGAGAAAGGCCTCTTGTTCTTCGTCCTGGTCCTGTTACTATAGAAGAGTTGAACGAGATTTTCAAAGAATTTGGAGGAGTTGAATTCTACATCCCGAAATCAGATGAAAAGCCACTTGCACCCGGTATGAAATACAGGCACTACGCTCCAGAGAAGGTCTTAAAGATGGTTGAACCTGAGAAAATTCAACAATATGCTGATAAAGATGTTTTAATACTGTGTACATTGGAAACTCTTGAAAAGTATCTAAGAAATGCTAAAAATGTACATATAATTGGAGAATACGCAAAGCCGTACACTATCGCACAAAATCTTTACAAAAGTTTAAGGCTAGTGGATAAGAGTCCTTATCCTGAGGCTGTGATTGAGAAATTACCGGAAGAGGGTATATTTTTCTCGATAATGAATAGGATTAAGAAAGCGGTCTCAAAGTTTTGAAAATCGGTTAGTGTTAAGTCTCGGTAGGAGGGAAAAAGGTATGGCTGAACCTTTTGGAATACGAGAAAATCTTTGGCATTCAACTACTGTTATAGCAGTTAGAAAAGATGGGAAAGTGGTAATGGCTGCTGATGGTCAAGTGACTTACGGAGCAACTGTGATGAAAGGCACAGCTAAGAAAGTCAGGAAAATTGGAGACGGAAAAGTTCTTGCCGGATTTGCTGGTGCAGTGGCAGATGCAATGACATTGCTCGAAAGGTTTGAAACAAAATACCGTGAATGGAACGGAAACTTGTTAAAAGCTGCAATCGAACTTGCAAAGGACTGGCGATTAGACCGAGCACTAAGAAGGCTAGAAGCAATGCTTATCGTAGCTGACAAAGAACACTTATTGATTCTTTCAGGAACTGGTGAAGTAATCCAGCCGGATGAGGATGTAGCTGCTATTGGTTCAGGAGGTCCTTACGCATTAGCCGCGGCAAGGGCTCTACTTAGAAATACTCAGCTTGATGCTCGAAAAGTTGCACAAGAGGCTATGAAAATCGCTAGTGAGATATGTATATACACAAATGAAAATATAACCATCGAAGAATTAGAGTGATACTCTAGTGGACGTGATAGAACCTATGGTTGTTGCGTACGGGAATATACTTATCAGGCTTTTTGGGGTCAATTCTTTAAAAGAAAAACGAAGCATTGTAAGAAGTTTAGTAAGCGATTTAAAAAAACAGTTTGAAATCTCTGCCATAGAATCGGGAAGACAAGATTCAAAAGATTACCTACTAATTGGCATCGCTTTTGTAACGCTCAGCGAAGCAGATGCCGAGGCGAAATTTGATACCATAGAAAACTATGTTGAAGGCAGATACACAATAGAAGAGTTTACCTATGACTACCATCATTTTTAAATTCAAATGTCAAAAGATGTGACATAAGGAGGTAACACATGGACACTCGATTCATCGTAAAAGAACTAAGAGCATTAGTTGATAGATTGGTAAAGCCCGAAAGAATAGAACATGTGAACGGAGTTGTTGACTTTTGCCTCAAATTGGCAAGAAGGTACAACCTGGAAAGTGACAAACTAGAAATCATGGCTCTTGCTCATGACCTTTTTAGAGATTTACCTGCTGAAAAGCTAAAAAAATTTGCTAGTAGCTATGGTATCATTACTGAAGGTGTTTATGAAAAACGTCCTATACTGTTACATGGATTAGTTGCTGCTGAGTTCCTAAAAAAGAAATACAAAATAACAGACACAGATGTGCTTTTAGGAATTGCTTACCACACGTCAGGTCATCCAGATTTCGGACCGTATGCAAAAGCCCTTGTGTTAGCTGATTCCTTGGAATTCACAAGGTATTACGAAAAAGTTAACCAACTTAGAGAAATAGCTTTCTACGATTTGGACATGGGCTATTTTGAGATAATAAAGAACAAGATAATATATGCTGTTACTCATAATCTTTACCTACTACCACTTACTATAGAAACTTGGAATGAATTAGTTGAAAGGAAGGAGTGAAAGTTCGAACTATGAGAACGAACAAAAGATACGTTGGTAAACAAAAAAGACAAACAGAAGGAACTTCTGCAAAAATTGTGTTATTGATCTTTGCTGCTATTCTTTTAGTCGCTGGGCTTTATTTCGCCATCAAAATCATGGCTGTAAGAAATTCCCCAGATTTTGATTTAAACAAGACTTCTGTCTATTACTTTGTTTACCCGATAAGCACGTCAAACATTGAGGCTGTATTGAACAAACAAATCGCAAACAAGCTTTTTATAGTGAACGGTCAGAAAAGAACGATTTACATGATTGATATTCCACCAACGATTTTTATCAATTCAAAGAAGTTAGATGCAACAAAAGCAAGTCCTAGGGATTTTCTAACGTATTTTGTCGATTTACTAGCCATGAAACCAGATTATTCTTACATTGTTTATCAAAAAGAAGAGTTTTTTAGGAAGTTGAAGGTAAGAGACATGAATCAATTAGTTGAAACCTACAGTAAACGTGGTCTCAAGTTTTTAGACTATTTATCTTTGCAAAGTCAAATAACTGCACTACGTCCGGAATCTGCGATTACAGAAGCAGCGCTTGCGAAATTTTACTATTCGCTTGGAACATTCAGTATCGAGAGTGTTCAAGTTCCATTGCTTACAACAATGCCAATTAAGATTACAGTCGATGGAAACATTTACTACAGGACCTATTTAGACGAAGAGAAGTTAAATGAACTTGTAAGCAGATTTAAATAACTGTTTTCTTAAAACATTCAAAAAAGCTTGAGAAGGAGGGGGTAGTATGAGAAAAGCATTTATTATTGTAGCTATGTTTATCATGTTTTCGTTAAGTTTTGCTTTTGAACTAAACATAGGAACGTTCTATTCCTTCAATCAAAACTTTTTATTTGCGGTTGAGCTGAATTCTTTTTCACAGGTAGTAAACGCTCCAAATACTACCACAGGTTTTACCGTGATGGTTTTATCCAACCTCTCTGACAGTACGCTTGGTATGTTTGGTGGTATTGCTAAATATGATATTCAACTCAACTTTGGAAAGGTTTCTCTTTACGGAGCTGGTGGAATGCTCTTTCCTGTGACAGATTTTGGTTTTGAAAAAATAACGAGCATAGTTCGTGTTGGCGCAAAATATTACGCTGGAGACATTGTTTTTAATACTGGTATTTTTTCATTTTATCTGTCAGATAATTCAAAAGTTGAAGGTGTTGAATTTCTTATCGGTTATACCTTTTAACTACTGATTTTCTGAGCATTTTTTCGTATGTTTTTTCATCCGTTGTTTTGTAAGAGTATGCACTCGGAATAATAGCTTGAAAATTAGAAATTATTCTAGTAGTATAATTTACAGCTATCAGGCAATAACTTTTCAAAAAAACTCAAAAGGAGGTATCACGTATGGCAGTAAATATGAAAGGACGCTCCATTCTTTCGCTGATGGACAACACACCAGAGGAAATACGCTACCTGCTTGACATCGCAAAACAAGTCAAAGCAGAGAGCAGGGCTGGAATTAGACACCAAAGATTTGTGGGAAAAACTCTTGCTTTGATTTTCGAAAAAAGGTCAACAAGGACAAGGTTAGCATTTGAAACTGCTTTTGCAGAAGAAGGTGGGCATCCCATCTTCCTTTCGATCCAAGACATACAACTAGGTGCTAAGGAGTCAATCGAAGATACTGCAAGAGTGCTTGGTAGAATGGTTGATGCAATTGAATTCAGAGGTTTCAAACAAGAAACGGTTGAAATTCTTGCAAAATATTCCGGTGTTCCTGTTTACAATGGTTTAACTGACCTCTTCCATCCAACCCAAGTTTTGGCTGACCTTCAAACAATAGAAGAAGAGTTCGGCAGACTAAAAGGCATCAAACTTGTTTTTATGGGGGATGGCAGAAACAACATGGCAAACTCCCTCATGGTTGGAGCAGCAAAGATGGGTATGCATTACGTTATCTGTTCACCAGAATCTCTCAGACCCGAAAAATGGCTTGTTGACGAATGTATGAAGTTCGCTAAAGAAAGTGGTGCAACTATAGAATTCACAGATAATCCTGACGAGGCAGTCAAAGGTGCAGATGTTATTTACACGGACGTTTGGGCATCCATGGGTGAAGAAGACAAAGCCGCAGAAAGAAGAAAATTGCTCCAACCATACCAAGTTAACGAAGAGCTAATGAAAAAAACAGGTAAGCCGGAAACAATCTTTATGCACTGTCTACCAGCGGTTAAAGGTGAAGAAGTTACATTCGAAGTAATCGAAGGGAAACAATCAAGAGTGTGGGACGAAGCTGAAAACAGAAAACATACAATTAAGGCTATTCTTATTGCCACGTTGCTCTGATAATCGCCCTATTAAATATTTAGCTGAAATACCATAAACCAAAGCGGTGGAAAATATCCACCGCTTTGGCTTTTTAACAAGTGATAAAATTTTTCACATATGGTTCTACATTCTCTCGATGAGTTTGTACAACGTCTTCGCTGCAAGATAGGTGCCCTCTTTTTCATACCCTTCTACTCCTAACATCGTTCTTATTTCACCAACTCTTACTCCCGTTTCAAACATCTTTCTCAAGAACTTTTCTGCGATTCTATGATGTTCTTCCTTCCTCTGGACCGCACCAAATGGATTGGCAAAATAGCTCTCAGTCATTCCTTCCTCGGATGTTGTACCCTTTGACATTCTTTTACCTGCAGAAAAGACTTCCAAAGCTTCTTCAACATTATCAAAGAAAATTATCCTTTCTTCATCACTGTGAACCTCTGTGTAGTTATTGGCATACAAGAAAAAGTCGATAGGGGTGGGCGTAACTATTTCTCTATAATTGTTGAATGGAACAATCACTCTTGCATTTAGCTTGTCCGGGTTCGTAAAAATACTTCTATCCATTGTGTAGTAAGCGTATCCCGGTGGTAAATCATCGAGTCTCACAAACGCGCCTGTTTCTGTTCCGTATGCAACAACTCTACCATTTAGTATATCAAGTGAGCCCATGTCGTCAATGATAACATCCACATACGCAACTTCTTCCAACCTATTCAATGCATCCAAAGTTTCACTTTTTCCTGCTCCGCTGTCACCAACAAACATTGCAACCGCACTTTTGCCATTTTTCAACACTATACGTGCCATAGACCCGTGGACCGGAAGCCGTCCTTGGTCTATCCTTATCAGATTGTGAAGTGTAAGCATTGTCTTTTTCATGTATCCGAAATAGTCGTTTTCATCCAAGGCTGGAATTACACCTACGTAAAGCTCCCCATCCTTGAACACAACACCGTTTTTCCATTCGGCTTTATAATCTGGAATTTTCTCAACAGGTAAACCGAATATCAGAACCCCAGAAGCTTTCTTGCTTTTTATATCAACGATATCCGCAAATTGAAATAAGTTACCTAAACCTGCAGCATGCGAGAGGTACTCTCTGTGCACAAAAACATAAACTAAAAGCTCGGCTACCAAGACTGGCACAAGAAACCACTCGCGTTCTTTGTTATTTAACTTGATTTGACTCAAAATCTCTTTTTCAACAACTGGTAGAACCCCCTTTCTTTTATTAGATTTGGTGTAGAAAATAACAGGTGGGTCGAATATAGCACCCCAAACTGTTGGGATATTTGTAAATGCTTGAAATCTCTCATCGGGAATCTCTATATCATCCACCAAAAATGTGACCTGAGCACCGCTCGGCAATTGCCTGATGATGTTTGTATCATTTGTTGTGATGTTCTTCATAATTGTTCGATACAAATTCCTCACCAAATTCTTGAATTCTTCGGCAATCATAACGGCGGTAAAAACAATGCTTGTTTTTCTTGCATTATCTATAGTGTACTTCTCTTTCTTAATCATAAATCTGTGCTTATTCCTCCAAAATGAGTAGAAAGATTCAACAAATTTTGCCAAATCGTCCGGATTAACGTAATTTATAATAGTTGTAATTTCACGGATATTTCTCAAGGTCAACAAATGAAGGTATTCAACAAAATGCTTAACATCGTAATCATCACCTATGCGAAAAGCTTCCAATGTTCTCAAAAGCGGCGAATTCTTTTCTTTTAAAATGTCGATATACTCTCGAAGAAGAGCCTCAAAGCCGGGGTTACTTAATATCTCACTTGAGTCCGTGTAAACTATGGAACCATCAATAATCACACTTCTTCCCATTTTATCCCCTCCCTTAAAAGAAATCTCAAACGATTCCTATCGGTGAGATAAAGATATCCCACCAATGCTTCAAAACCGGTACTTTTGATATAAAGGCGGTCATTACCGTGCTTTCTGGCACTCTTGCTGTTCATACCACGCCGAACTATGTCTTTTTCTTTTTCTGTAAGAATCGGTAAAATCTTCTCCAACGCTTTGCTTTGACCTTCGCGCGAAACGTAAATATTGGAAAGCCGATGCAGGTCCCTAGCTTTAATATCCTTTAAAACGTATAACTTAATGTAAAGATTGTAAACAGCATCACCAAGATAAGCCAGCGCATCGCTAGATAATTCTTCTGCGTTAACTGAAGGTTCAGGAAAAATATCGAACATTTCAGGTTGCACTTGATTTTTCTCTTCTTTCGACATTTCTTGTGGCAACTATATCAGCTCCCGTATTAAGAACATCTTTAATAATTATATCTCCAACTCTCACAGGTGCCTCCACCCTAGTATTTTTCAAGATATCCATCACTTGCATAATAACTCTCCTCGGAATAGGTTTATTTGTTTTTACCGATACCAAAGGCATATCACCATTTAAAACCAAAACACTTGAAGTCAGTATTCTTAAAGGTTCTACCATCTCTTGCTTGCCGTATTCAATTCCTCGTGGGCATCTATTTCCAGAAACATTGATTTCACCGTTATCTTCTTGCTTGACGACCAACCTACATCCCAGTGGACACATGATACAAACCATCTCTTCTACTTTCATTCTAACACCTCCACTAGAATGTCACCACTGCCGATTTTTGACTCTGGAATTTTTATGCTTATCATCTCACTCGGTGAGAGATTCAAATGTTTTTTGCTGTATAGTAAGTTGTTTCTTTGTTTTACCCTAATGGTGCCTTCTTCCATAGGTTTTTTCACACGTAAGTAGATATTTAAGTTTGTTCCTTCCTCATACCATGACGGGAAGAGGATACCTACGTTTTGTCCTTTTTCAACAAAAAATTTTGCTGGTTCCCAGCTGTTCTTGACGTACATTGCAGCAAACTTTCCAGCAACTGTACCTTCTTCTGTAACCCAGTCCACAAGGTCATAAATTACTGTACAATTTCCTGCTGCGAAAATCCAGTTAAGAGAGGACCTCCCAGAACTTGACGTTACTATTCCTTTTGTCCACGGGTCAATTTTGAGAAAATCTTTAAAGAGCGTACTTTGTGGAATTAAGCCAACTGATAATATTAAAGTGTCAACCTTAAATCTCTTTTCCGTTCCTGGAATAGGTTTGAAACTCTCGTCAAGTTGAGCAATAACAACTTCCTCAAGCCTTTCTCTCCCATAGATGCCAACCACTGTATGGCTCAGATAAAGAGGGATGTTAAAATCTTTTAGACACTGTCTAATGTTTCTTTCAAGTCCTCCTGGATAAGGCATCCTTTCGACAACAGCAACAACTTCAACGCCTTCCAACGTAAGTCTTCTTGCCATAATCAAACCTATATCCCCTGAGCCCACTATTATTGCTCTTCTTCCCGGCAATCTGTTTTCCAAATTCACAAACCTCTGAGCAACCCCGGCTGTAAAAACTCCCGACGGTCTGGTGCCAGGGACAAGTATTCCTCCCATAGGTCTTTCTCTCGCTCCAGTTGCAACAATTAGCGCCTTTGGCTTGTAAACGGTTATCCCTTCGGTCGAGGCAACTATAACCTCTTTCCTTCTGTAATCTATTTGGTGAACGTATTGTTCAACCTTCACATCTATGTTTGGATATTGCTGAACTATCCTTTTAATTCTCTCGGCATACTCAGGACCTGTCAATTCTTCTCTGAAATAATGTAGCCCAAAACCATTGTGAATGCACTGGTTCAACACTCCGCCACTTCTATCATCACGCTCTACCAAAACTACTTCATTTACACCTTCTCTTGCAGCCCCTATTGCCGCACCAAGACCTGCCGCTCCAGCACCGATGACAAGAATGTCTACGCTCTTTTCTTTCATTACTTCCTCACCTGCCCTAAGAGTATGAAACTCCCTTCACTGCGAAGTCTTATATCCGAAATATCAGTCCCAAGCTCTCTTGCCAGTATTTTCATTATCCTATGCATGCAGAATCCCCCTTGGCAACTACCAAACATCGCACGTGTCCTGAATTTTATTCCATCTATCGTCCTTGCACCACGCTTAATAGCTTCTAGTATTTCTCGCTCTGTCACTTTATTACAAAAACATATCATCCGCCCGGCAAGTGGGTCTTTTTTAATCTCTTCATCCCAAACGGTAGCAGGTAAGTCTGCGTAGTGCTTTATCCTTTCCCTTGTAGGTTTGAAATCTGATTTTTTCTGGAAAGTTTCACCGAGCGCTTCTTGGACTTCCTCAACAATGAACTTTGCTATTGCGGGTGCTGCAGTTAAACCAGGCGAGCGCATAGCTATAATGTTGAAAAAACCTATTACACTGGTTCTACCGACAAAGAAATCTTTCTGAGGACTTTCAGGTCTTAAACCTGCAAAGGTCTTTATAGAGGCTCTGAAATCGATTAGAGGGGTCATCTTTAGTGCTTTTGACATGAGAGCTTCAAATCCTTCAAATGTTGTAGAAGTATCCTCCCTGAATTCCCGTTCTGGTGGCAGGTCAACGGCAGTGGGTCCAACTAAGATACCGCCATCGACCGTCGGAGTTACAAGTGTTCCTTTACCAAGCACAGAGGGTGTTGGAAATAGTATACTCTTTACAAAACCACCGAATTCTTGCTTATCTAAGAGAATATACTCTCCCTTCCTTGGATGCAATGGTACAAATTCTGCGCCAGCCATTTTTGCAACCTCGTCACCGTACATTCCAGCAGCATTGATGACAACATCTACCTCAAACTCTCCCTTATTAGTCACAAGTCTTTTAACTCTTTGGTTTTCCGTTACTATTTCGAGAACTTGTGTGTCAAGAAAAAGTTTAGCCCCATTCTCAATGGCGTTTTCTATTGCTGCCATTGCAACCATCCAAGGTTCCGTTATTCCAGCTGTTGGTGCCCAAAGGGCTGCCACAACTTCGGGATTTACGTTTGGTTCATACGAAAGAATTCTATCCCTATCCCAAATTTCCAAGCCAGGTACCCCATTCATTTCTCCACGTTTGTAAAGTTCTTCCAAAACCCTCAATTCCTCATCTTTGAAAGCAAGTACTAGAGAACCTATTCTCTTCAAATCGAACTGCAACTCTTTTGAAAGTTCAGTGTACATTGCATTTCCTGGAACACAAAACTTTGAACGCACCGTTCCTGGTTCGTCATCATATCCAGCATGAACTATTGCAGAATTAGCCTTTGTCACCCCCATCCCAACATCCCAGTTCTTCTCAAAAACTAACACTTCAATATCGTATCGACTTAACTCCCTAGCAACCAACGCTCCAACAACACCAGCACCAATAATTCCTATTCGCATGGTTACACCCCCGAATTTGGTGTTTTTATATATTTTACCACAAAACTATACACTCTTGATTTGTGAATAAGGATTCAAAAAATTGTCATTTTTCTATTACCTTTCTTGAAAGTATCTCACCTGTGGTATAATTTATTTTGAATTGCCATCCAATCTGACACAGAAAAGGAGGAACATGTCGTGTTTGTTTCTTTTGAAGGGATAGATGGTTGTGGTAAAAGCACACAAATAGAGATGTTTACGAAATATCTCCAGTCCAAAGGTATTGAGTTTGTTAAGGTAAGAGAACCCGGGGGTACAAAATTAGGAGAGAAAATACGACAGCTTCTGATTAGCGAAGAAATGATTTCAAGAAGTGAATTACTCCTTTTCTTGGCTTCTAGAGCCCAGTTGGTTGAGGAAGTTATAAAACCCGCCTTAAAAGAAGGGAAAATGGTGATAGCTGATAGGTTTGCACATTCAAGTGTAGCTTACCAAGGTTGTGGAAGAAACTTGGGTGTAGATGTGGTAAAAATGCTTAACGATTTCGCAACGGATCATACTTACCCGGACTTGGTATTCTATATAGACATTCCTGCGGAGGTAGCTATATCAAGAATACGTAAAGAGCAGAGGGACAGGATTGAACAAGAAGGTTTGGAGTTCTTTGAAAAAGTAAGGCTCTGCTATTTGCAGTTATGCGAAACTGATAAAAGTTTTGTTTTAATTGATGGTACTAAAGATATGAAAACTATAAATATGCAGATAATAAAGATATTTGAAGGGCTATACAACGTGTAGAAAATAGGAAATCGCAAACGTTCAGTTGTCTAGTCAAATCATAGACATGTATTTTACGATGATATCCTTTATAAAATCTAACATATTTTCTATCATCCAACCAAACAAAAACATCAGGGTCAAAAAGACAACTATGATGCGTGGTGCAAAGGTTAATGTCTGCTCATGAATTTGAGTAGCAGCTTGGAAAATACTGATCAAGATACCAACTGCAAGACTAACGAGCAGAGGGGGAGTTATAAGCATTAAAAGAAGCTGAATGCCGTGTTTCACTATATCCAAGAAAACCTCAAGTGTCATGGTGCAAACTCCTTTCCATTTTAAATTTTAAATTCTTCAGTAATTATATCAAAAAATTCTTCGGAATCAAACAAATTAAAATAACACTTACTAGGAGGGGGTAAGGATGAAGGTTGCTCGGTATCGAATGTCTATAGCTATCTTCTTAACAGCGATCTTAGGGAGTCTTTTTTTATCATCGTGTGGCTATACACCAAAACCCGAGTTTTCAGGCATTACTTATGATGGAAGATTTTACTCCGATTTTAGTACCCCAATAAGCGTTGTTAGAAATAAGCCAATAACTGTAAATATGAAAGTCTCTGGAAACTACACTTTCACGTACATATTGGATGGTATAACGCTTGACGCAACACCCAGCAATACAATAAAACTTAGTGATTACAAAAATAAGCTTAACCTTTCTGCTGAGTTTTTTACCCAAACACATCTTTTGAAGATAGAAGCCTCTGCACCAGCACGCAGCGCGATATTAGAAGTACCTATAATCATAGTAAACCAAAAACCTGTGATTAATATATCCAAAAAGAGTGGTCAGGTAATCTCTGTTTCTATTACAGACCCAGATGGTGATGATTTTAAAGAAAAGTCAATCAAACTTTTCAAAGATGACAAAGAGTTTTCCACACTCCAAGAAGGAGATATCGACGTTTCACGTTACACAGCGGGCAAATACAAAATAGTTGCAGTGGCAACAGATTTGTACGGCGAAACAAACCAGCAGGAATACAGCTTTGAAATTCAGCAGAGTGGTGGTATCCAAGAAACAAATATTTCTCCTAAAGTGAAAATTGTTCAACCATTTCAAAACGAATCAACACCCCCAAGCCTCGTGCTAAGATACGTGGGAACCGATGAAAACAGTGGCGATATTCTTGTGTACGATGTTGAAGTTGCAAAATCTGGAAGCTTATCAACGGTTTTGAAAATTCGTAAGACAAAATCAACAGAAATCATTATTCCAAACCTTGAAAGGAATACGACGTATACCGCCACCGTCACTGTTTACGACCTTGCAGGTGCTTCAGACACAGCAGCAGTCACTTTCCGAACAAGTGCAAAAGAGAATTACCTATACATAAACGCAAAAGATTTTGGTGGCAAAGGTCTGTTGGCTATCCTTAAGGCAAATGACATTAACAGAATCAGCACTGTCGGTACTTTGGTGTTCGACGACATCATAGAAGATTTCGACCTTGCTGAAGACTACATTTATCTTGCAAGCAACGAGAAAATAATAATAGTCGATTCAAGGGACAAAGCCCAACCAAAGATAAAAGATTCTTTAAACCTAGGTTCTCTCATTTCCGTTGTAAGAATATACAAAAACTATGCTATTGCTGGCGTTGGTTACGATAGAATAGAGATTGTTGATTTAACAGTTCCATCCTCGCCATCAACATTTTCAAGCAAGTTAGGAACTAAGGTCTTCTCATTTAAGATACCAAACGTTGGAAGTTCAAAAAACAACACAAACAAGTTCAACCCTAAGAAAGATTCTGTTAACATTACCCAAGGCCGTATCAATGATATATTCTTATACGGTGATAAAGCGTTCATTGCTGCCGACCTTGCAGGTATTTGGGAAATAGACCTATCAAACCTCCCATATTTGACAGTGTATGATGTAAAAAACATAATTCCCGGTGACTATTCAACAATAGATGTTGGCATCGTTAATAACAAACCGGTCCTAGCATTTGGTGAAGGCCAAAGAGCCGGTATTATAGAAATTTCTGAGACAACATTGGCAACGAAAACAATATTTAGCGAAACATTTGACACACCGGTTCGTAAGGTCAAAGTACATGACGGGAAAGTTTACATTCTTACGATGGACAAATTCTACGTATGGAATGGCTCAACATTGGCGTTAATTCGAAGCTTGAGAGGAGCTAGTCTTCAAGATGTCCACTTTTTGTATGACATAAATGGTGACGAAAATTGTTTATTATTTGACGAAGTCAGAGGATTGTGGCGGTTCAGAAAGAACGAATCTAAACCTAGTGGATACGAACTTTTCGAACCTAACAAGATTTACTTCTCTAAAGACCATGTGCAATACGATAAATTTATCTTTCTTATAGGTGATGGATTTGTTGGGGATGGTTTGGACGGTGAAGGGCTTCATGCAATAGATGCAAGAGACCCTAAAAACTACGTTGAACGGGATATGATACTTGGTGATTTTACAAAAATAAAACTCAATCCATACAGCTCAAACCCAACAATAGGTGTTCTTTCACAAAACAAAGAAGTAAAACTATATGAATTCGATGTAGCAAATACTCTAAGATTTAGAGACATTGCTGTTCTCGATTTGAGCACATTCGATAAAGTTTACGACTTTGCAGTTGATAGTGCGAACAATGTTTACGCCCTGCTCAAAAATGGGGCAGAAAACATTGTTGCAAAGTTTAGTTACAGTTCTTCTGGCTTTAGCACAACTCCAGATGCAACATATACGTTGCCTGTAACGGTGTCTCAGGGTATTCCGTACATCACATCATCACCTGCGGAAATTGTATCTCCAATGAATATAGAGGTTGTTATTAACAATCTCTCCAAACAAAAAGAAACGCAGGCGATTCTTGTTGCTCTTGGTCGCGCAGGAAGTTTGAAACTTTCACCGGATTTGTCTTTTGCACAAGTTCTTTACACAAGGTTTTATGTCGTTACGCAAGACGAAAATGGGTACACGTTAAAAAAATATAATCCTGGGTACGATCAACGAATTATTGCAGATAAATACTTTGATAGGATCTACGTTGCCGACGGTGAATACAACGGTGTGTGGTTGTTAGACAGAAATGGAGTTAATTTATTGGACAAAGAAGATGACAATATGACATCTATTCCTCTCTTTGAAGGAGCTCCCGCAAGAAATATCTCTTGGTACGGTAGTAAACTCTTTGCTGCAGGAGGGGGTTTCGGTTACAAGATAATCGATGTTTACCAAAAAGCAAAAGTAGCAGAGGTCAATTTCTCTGGACTGACTTACGCATTTAATTTAACAACAACCGATGATAAATACCTTTTTGTCTCGACTGACAGTGGATTGATAGTCTACGACATATCAAACATATCTGACATAAAACCTCTTTTCACCTTAAGTATGCCTATGTTCAAAGTTATTGGAAGATAAGTTCATCAAAAAGTTGTAGATTCAATGAAAATTCAAAGGGGATGGAACTAACCATCCCCTTTTGTTTCCAAAAAAATGCGAAGATACTACAAAAATGTTTGATATGTGGTAATATATACAAAAACGAACACCAAAATATAAAAGAGCAGAGGAGGGAGAGGAAAATTGGAACCCCTTACCAGACAAAAGTTTTCAGAACTGCTATCGCAGAGAGTGATGTTCTTAGATGGTGCATATGGTACAGAACTTTTCAAACGAGGATATATTAAAACCAGAGAACCCATTGAGTTGCTCAACATCGCAAATGCTGAAGCAGTTTTGTCACTACAGGCTGATTACGTCCGCGCTGGTGTTGATTTTCTACTTACAAACACTTTCAGTGCAAATCGGCATAAGTTGATGAAATTGGGATATGATGAGTATTTCAGTGAGATTAACCAATCTGCTGTAAAAATTGCTAAAGAGGCAACTAAAGTAGCCAGCAAGCAGGTTTTTGTTTTAGGTGATATCTCTTCCGTCGGAGAAATGATAGAACCTCTTGGAGAACTGAAATCAAAATACGTATACAACATTTTCAAAGAACAAGTTGAAGTCCTTGTTGGTGCAGGTGTTGATGGTATTATTATTGAAACAATGAGTGATATAAAGGAGGCAAAACTCGCGTATTTGGCGGCAAGAGATGTGGCTCCAGAAATGCCTATATTGGTGAGTATGACTTTTGAAGAAAATGGCGTTTCCGTAACAGGTACGAGTTTAGAAGTTTACGTTGCTTTGTTCAACGATTTAGATGTTGATGCAATAGGTATCAATTGCACGCTGACTCCTGAAAAGATGGTACCGCTTGTAAAAAAATTGGTTGCGCTTTCTAAAAAACCGGTTTTTGTTGAACCGAATGCTGGAAAACCTGTTCTGTCCGCAGATGGGAAATTGACTTATAAAACTACCCCTGAAGAATTCACTGTATACATCGAAGATTACGTTGAAATGGGTGCGAATATCGTAGGTGGGTGTTGTGGAACAGGACCGGAACACATCAAGTACATGGTCCAACATATTGGTCTGAAAAAACCAAAAACTAGGAATGTTGAAGAGCTGAATGTAGTTACAAGCAGGGTTCATATGGTTAACGTTGCACCATTCTTGGTCGTAGGGGAACGTATAAACGCTTCCGCAAGAAAAAAACTGCATAATGAAATTCGAGAATTTAGCTTTGAGAGCGTTTTAAAACTTGCCAAATCCCAGGAACAAGAAGGAGCACAGGTAATCGATGTTAATTTTGGAATAGAATCTGTTTTATCAGAAGAACACTTTTCTAAGGCATTTGTGGAACTCGATAAAATTGTAAGCATTCCAATCTCTTTCGATATTCAGTACAACGAATTTCTAGAAAGTGCATTGATGGAGTATCCTGGAAGACCGTTGATTAATTCTTCCAAAGCAACGAAGGAAGAACTCGACAAGAAGATAAAGCTACTCAAAAGGCATGGTGGTTTATTAATTGTTCTTGCAATGGATAAGGAGATACCGAAGACGGCAGAGGAAAGGTACGCATTAGGTAAAATGGCTGTGGAATACCTAGAAAGCCAAGGAGTAGACCGTTCAAGAATTTTTGTTGACCCGTTAGTTTTACCAATTGGAGCAAACCAAGATTACAACGTAACACTTGAAACTATCAAGAAACTCTCAGCCGATGGAATAAAAACAATGATAGGGCTTTCCAATTTCAGTTTTGGAATGCCAAATCGCGATGAGTTAAATGCTTCATTCCTGGCTTTAGCAATGCATGCGGGGTTATCAGGAGCAATCTTGAATACATCAGAAGATGCGACTATGAAAATTCTAAGAGGTATGAAACGAATTTTAGGAAAGGAAAGTGTTCGAATAAGTGAAGAAGTAAAAAGTAGCGAATTAGTACATTTACTCCTTCGTGGTAACTTAAGTGATGCGGAAAGATACGTACTGTCCTTCTTAGATACATTAACACCAATCGAGATAATTCAAACAATTCTTGCTAAAGCAATGGAAGAAATAGGCAACCTTTATGCTGAAAACAAGATTTATCTTCCTCATTTGATTCTTGCGGCAGAAACTTCGAAGCCCATATTTAACAAGTTACTCTCCATGGTGACAGAAAAGGATTCTGTAAAGTTGGGCAGGATTCTTCTTGCAACAGTGGAAGGTGACATTCACGATATTGGAAAGAAAATAGTGGCAACAGTTTTAGAAAGTGCAGGATTTGAAGTAATTGATATAGGCAAGGATGTGCCGGCAACTGTTATTTTGGAAAAAGTTAAGGAATTAAAACCAGATATAGTAGGCTTGTCAGCAATGATGACAACAACTGTTATCCAGGTCGGACAGGTGGTCAAAACACTTAGAGATAATGGAATAGAAATTCCTGTCATAGCTGGTGGTGCTTCAATGAATGAAGAGCTTGCTAAAAGGTTCGGAAGTTATTATGCAAAAGATGCCCAGGAAGCCGTTAAGTTGTGTAAGCAAATTTTGAGTAACAATCGATGAAAAAGGAGGCTTTATGGCCTCCTTTTTCTTATTTTCTTAACCCTTTTTCGAATAGTAGTCAGAAACTATTTCGAACATCTTATCTATCTCTTGAAGCTTTGACTCTTTCTCTTCAGCTGGCAAGTTAGAAGCTAGTATAGCCTTTCTTAAGTTGTAATATCTGTAAGATGCGTCCCAGTAATTATCAGAAGGAGTTAGCCCAAAGGTTTTAAGGGCTCTTAATAGTTCTTCATTATCAATACCACCTATTGCACCTCTTCTTTTTTGAAATTCACGCCTTCTACCAACATTCGTTTCTGATTCCGGTTCTGTGAAAAATCTAAGAAGCACGTATAATGTGTAAAAAATTAGTATTATAGCTCCTATCCTAAGAACCAGAAAAACCCAACTAATCGGTGGTATTGGAAAATAGTAATAGAATTCAAAGTCCATAATACCACCCCGTCTTTATAACTTTAACTCATTTTTGAATAGTGTTCAGTTAACACCTCGTACGCTCTTGCCAATTCTTCAAGCACCAACCGCCTATGTTCCTCGCTAATTTTCATGTTATTTACTTTCTTAACAAGCTCATAGTATCTCTCGCCCACCTTTGTATAAGAAACACCGGGCTGCAAGCCAAGAATTCTAAATGCTTCTTGAACATCTAACTTATCCACTTTTGTGTTGGTTTCAGACGAATATACTAAAGTTTTTTGGTATTCTCTACTATGTTCGCCTTCTGATTGAATCAAAGTTTCCTTTTGTTCAGCAGTTTCCTGCTGACGTTGTTGAGTTCTGACCTTTTCTTTGATAAGTGACGAGATTATAATAAACGTCATAAAAGCAAAAGCAATAAGCACAACAACTACGAAGGCTCGCATTAATGTTGGGAAGACTCTGAAAATACCGAAAGGTATCAGCACCTCAAGTATAGATGCTAGTACAGAGATTAAAAAGAGAAAAACAACAAATGAAATTAAACAGCTTAAACAACCCTTACTTTCCTTTCCACCACTGGCATTTGTCATGCAATGCTCACTTCACAGTTCCTTTTTGGATAATCGAATCACCTTCAATGTAGGATACGAAAACACCTGATGATTTAACTTTTTTGCCCAACATAGTATTGATAAGTGGTTCAAAGTTAAGGAATATTCCCATGAAGTATTTTGAATCATAAATTGATGTGAAAAAGGTTCTGTCGCCTGGTTTGTATTTGGTCGGATTTACCGTATAGGTTATCATTCTGTCGTTCTTTATCAGTATATAACTTTCCATTCCATTTTCAGTGGTTAATACTCCGTACTTCTCAGAACCTATCGTTACGTACTTTTTCACCTCAGCAGGCATTTTGAAACCTGTCCCGAAAACAACAGAGTACGCAGATATACTTACCTGAGGTGTTGTTTGACTAGATTTAGAATTTCCTGTTTGCGTATCAGTGCTTAGCAATGCACTAACTGCTGCACCAACATCTGCAGAAAGATACATTACCCCTGTCGCATTCACATTGGTTATATTAAAGTTAGAGGCTAAGGCATCTAAAAATGTTTTTCTCAACACATCAGGAATAGGTCTGTTCACAAACAGCAATAAATCTCCACCTACATTCTTGTCGGCAAAGATATCAATAGGTTTTGTATTTTGCAACGTTTTGAGCACATTTTTCGCATCTGCCGTTTTGGCATCCAACTTTTGATAGAAAGTAAGTGCGTTGTTTTCAATTCTCATATATCCGTAACCTTCGAATGTGATTTTACCATCTGTCACGTAGGAATATGTTACTCCAAGGTTTCCCTTGAGATTTGAAAGCAAATTCGCTGGAACTTTACCGCCACCAACTTGCACATCAGAATATATAAAGTAGTTCTCGGTAAATTTAACTTTTTTTAATGTCTCTGCCTCCAGGAAACTTTCCAATACCTTCCTAACTTTCGTAGGACTCTTTACAGGTCCCAACACAACAGTCATATTTCCATCTTTGTCAATGACAACGAGCATTTCCTTGCTAAACAAGTCAAAATCATCTAATGTGTATTTCATCGATAAGAGTTGCTGTTCTAATACGCCTCTAACAAGTGACTCCAAACCTATTCCTGTATCTGCTAATAAAGTTTGACCTATGGGCAATGCCTTAAACTCTTCGTAAGCTTTTGGAACGTCAGGAATGTAAAGAATTGCTGAGTAGTCTTTTGGCAAAAATTTTAAGGCGTTAGAAAATGCAAAGACTGAAACAAAAAGTAATAGTCCGAATATGAACAACTTTTTTGACGCACCCATACTGAACACCTCCAGTAAATAGTTTTCGATAACTATTTGTTGTAGACCTCGGAAAAAACAGTCTCAAAATCTGTTGCTGACAACTTTCTATTTGGTATGTAATTTGCAAACTCTTCTTTTCCTCCACCCTTTCCTCCAAATTTTTCAATTAATGCTTTTACAAATTTCCGTACATCATACTTTTTTGAACCGATGATGTACTTGCTACCATCGTAAAAAACTAAGAACTGGTTGTCAACAATTTTTGACAAGAAATTTCCAACTTCTGTGTAACCTTCGAAGTAGACAAAATCGTTGTTTTCAATAGCTTGTTTCAATAATTCAGCATAGTCTTGTGAAACTTTTGAAAGCAACGAACTTTTCTCCCGAAGTTCGTTGATTATCTTTTCAACACGCTGGTTCAGTTCATCGATTGAAGAAGTTAACTGTCTTGAAAGGTTCTTAAGCACATTGTTGTACTTTCTGAAATATCTTACAGCCCTTACACCTGCGACAAAATACACCCTTGTGAGGTTACCTTTTACTTTTTCCAGATCTATAATCTTTACAACACCTATCTCGCCGGTATTATCAACATGAAACCCACCGCACGCCGAGATATCTAGGTTCGCTATTTTTATTAACCTTACCTTTCCCTTTACCTTGTCACTCAAAGGTTTTCTCAATTCGAAAGCCTTAACTCCTTCGAAATCTGTTACTATTTCCTCTACCTGTGTGCATGATTGAACAATCCTGTTTGCCAAATCTTCTGTTTCCTCAGTGACCTCTGGTTCCACAAATGGTATGTCCAAGTCTATAGTTGAATACTCTTCGCCCATGTGAAAGCTAACAGTCTCAATTTCAGCAACTTCTATGAAAGCTGCTGACAATATATGCTGCGCAGTATGTTGTTGTGCGATATCTTTCCTACGAAGTTGGTCGATTTGCACATCGTATATACCTGGTTCTATTATTCCAGAAAGTTCATGGACAACAAAACCGTCTCTTTCACTTACAGCTAATACGTCGATGTTGCCGATTTTTCCTCTATCTCCAAGTTGTCCACCTTTTCCATCAGGATAAAACGGTGATGAAAAAGCGTACGCATAAAATCTACCATTCTTCTCTTCGATTTTGACAATCTCTAATTTATCGTTTTTGTACACGCTCTGAATCTTCAAGGCTTCCAACCCCTTATGTGTTTTTTATAGCTCTCGGTGGTAGTCACATTGGGTTAGTTTTTTGACAAAGTCAAGAGCTCTTTGCAACCTTCTAATTGTTTCGGCTCTTCCTAGTACAACTATACTTTCAAACAACCCAGGAGTAACAAGCTTTCCAAGTAATGCCCCTCTAATTGTCTGAAAAACTTTATTCGTTCCAATATTAAGTGAGGTAGCAATTTCTCTCAACGTTGTTTCAACATTTTGAATATCGTAATTTTCTAAGCTGGAAAATCTCTCGAGCGCCAACTCGATGATACTAACAGCTTCTGGTTTCTTTGCGAACTTTTCAATGTATTCTTGCGAATATTCGTAGTTTTCATCAACAAATGGCAGAGCAAATTCGTAGAGCTGTTTTAGGGTATTAACCTTCTCTCTGCATATTTCTAAGACCTCTCTTGGAATCTGTTTTTCGGCTCCAACAAACTTTCTCCATTCTTCAAAATGGGTATAGAGTTCATCCATCGTAAGTAATCTCATATGCTTTCCATTGACCCACTCGAGTTTTTGATAATCAAATACAACATTTTTGTTGGAAATCCTATCTGGGGTGAACGAATCTATCTTTTGTGTATAATCGAATATCTCTTCGTCCACACTCCATCCAAGGATTGCAAGATAGTTAACCAAAGCTTTAGCAAGATATCCTTCTATTCTAAAATGCTCAACTGCGGTTGCTCCATGTCTTTTACTCAAAGGAGTCTTGTCTGCGCCAAGTATCAAAGGAATATGCATAAATTTTGGAGGCTCCCATTCAAATGCTCTGTAGATGAGTATCTGTTTTGGTGTGTTTGATATATGGTCTTCTCCGCGAAGGACATGCGTTATTCCCATCAAATGGTCATCTATAACAACGGCGAAGTTGTAAACAGGATATCCGTTGGACTTCAATATTATAAAGTCATCCATATGTTCTGTTGAGAATTCAATTTCGCCTTTTAGCATATCATTGAATTTCACAATTTCATTCTCCGGCACTTTGAAAACAATGGTGTATGGATTTCCATCTTTTGGTTCTTCGGTTGTTGTGTAAAGAACGTTTTTTGGATCGTTCTTATCGTAAACCGCAAAGTAAGCATGTCCTCTTTCCACTAATTCAAATGCGTACTGTTTGTACAAGTGTAATCTTTCACTTTGCCTGTAAGGACCAAACTCGCCCCCTATATCTGGTCCTTCGTCCCAGAACAAACCAAGCCATTTTAAATCGTTCATTATCATTTGTTCTGACTCACGTGTTGACCTTTCCGTATCAGTATCTTCTATTCTTAGAATGAATTTACCTTTGTTTTTCCTTGCAAAGAGCCAATTAAATAGGGCTGTCCTAGCTCCACCTACATGTAGATAACCAGTCGGGCTTGGTGCAAATCTCACTCTTACCATTTCCGTTTCCTCCTGTTTGTGTGATGTTTGTTATTATCTTCTTATAAAAACTGCGGGAACAAATACCTCATCTTCGGTTAAGCTACCATGCATACCAGCAAGCCTCTCTTCGCCACCGCTATACAAATATGTGAATGCGTTATTCGACTTCGTTATCATTATAGCATCACCTATTCTGTTATACAACTCTGGATGCACTCTCCCAGGTCCAAAAAGTCCCATATCCACAGCTTCTCTGCTTGTTAGAAATACGCAGCTCGAAGGATAGTTTTCTTCGAAGTAGTTCCTTAAGAATTCGTAGTTGCTCTTTTTTACTAAATAGAAATACATCATTCTCATCTCTCCCCCTGGAGGTGATACTAAAAGTTTGTTGAATGTATCTGTTGGTTTCAAGAAATAGTTTGTCGAACTTGGTATTTGCACCATGCCATGATCAGATGTAACTACAAGAAGTGTATCATTAGGTATGTGTTCTTCGGCGAATTTCTTAATTTCTAAAAGTAGCCTTGTCATTTCCATTTCGTAAGCTTCACTATCTGGACCCTTCTTATGTCCCAAACCATCCAGATGACCCCAGTAGATGTAAAGAATCCCTTGCCAGTCTTCAGCAAGCTTTTTTTTCAAAGTAGCCAACAAATCTCCCATATAGTAATACCCCATCACGTGCGCATTTTTATGTATTAGATAAGAAAGACCTGAGTTGGAAATGTTAGCATGCGTTAAGACTCCTCCGTAAAACCCTCTGTCTTTCAAAAGGTCGAAGACGTTATCTAATCTATGTAACCGTTTTTTGATGAGCCCAGAAAATATGCCACCTTCTACACCTGGATAGGTGAACTCAATCATATTTGTAATTGAACCTATCTCACGTAGATACAAAATATAACCAAGAAGGCCATGCTCTTTTGGTGTCTTTCCAGTAAACCAACTTGTCACAGCAGCAACAGTTGTGGTTGGAAAAACACTTGAAACCTTTATAATATCCCTGAAACCAATATTCGTATTGATTTTTAAGAACTTGTTATATCCCATTCCATCTATCAAGAATATCACTATTTTTTTCACATTGTGGAAAAACCCCTCGAAGTTGCCTTCGAGGGGGTATTCAGGATGGTTTGATTGAATCGCAAAGTGTTTGAGAAATGTCGAAACAAGATTGACAATAGAACTATCGTACTGGGGAGAAATCAGCCCATCACCAACGCTCATTATCCTTTAACCGCTCCTTTCACAAGACCACCGACAATATATTTTTGCATCAATAAGAATAGAATCACCATTGGTACCATACCTATCATTGCAGCTGCTGTGAACAATCCCCATTGTGTTTCAAAAGGACCTGTCGAGAACGTGTACAAACCTATAGCATATGTGTACTGTTTAACATCTTGTAATATAATCCTTGCAAGAACGAATTCGTTAAACGTACCCATGAACGTAAGGATAACGATAACCGCAAGAATCGGAGAAGCTAGAGGAAGAACTATTTTCACAAATGTCTGCCATCTCGTTGCGCCATCAATTAAAGCTGCTTCTTCTAGTGAGTCTGGGATAGTATCGTAATAACCTTTTATAAGGTACATATTATATGCAATACCACCAAGATAAGCAAATATCAAACCAGATAGCTTACTCAATCCAAACCCTGGAATATACTTTCCAGCGAACGATAAGAATGTGTAAATAGCTATCATGTACATAATTGCTGGGAACATTTGAATGAGCAATAACGCCATGATTCCATACTTTCTCCCTCTAAACCTCATCCTACTGAATGGATACGCTGCAAGAGCAGTTACCGCAGTTATTATAATTGCTACGCTGAGAGAGACAATAACACTGTTCATAATCCACTTCAACATATAATGGTCTGGTTTTCTTTGCCAAATTTGGTCGATCCTGAATGCCGCCCCATCGAGTTTTTTCAAGCTCACTGAAAGTTCTTTTATATTTAGCTTATCAGATAGTTCGGAAGACTTTCTCGACATAACATTCATATTAGGTACTACGTTGTTCCTGTACACAGAAAGCACCGTATCGATTAGACGTTCCATAGCAACAGGTCTGACCTTTACGCCTGTCTTCGAAACAGGCATAAACTTAGGACCCTGAATTTCTATATCCGCAAGGTAAACCTTTAAATCATTTATGAAAGATTCATAGTTTTGCGAGAAAATTTCGTAGTTCGTAAACATGTCTTTCGCAGTACCTGGCCAATCGAGCTTAGAAGCTATTTTCCTGACCTTATTCTGCTTCTTTTGGTCATTTATCATGCTTGCTACATCTGTCGTGATTCCGAATATCCTCTTAGATTGAATGTTAAGCATTTGGAGTTGAGCTGGGAGTTTCATGTTAGCAACTAAAGTTTTTATTTTTTCAAGTTGGGTAATTGCAAGTTTCGCTTTTAGGTACAACAATGAATCATGTAAAAGCTCGTAAGCTTTTGTAAGCTCAGCACTAATGTTGTTGATTTCTTCTTCAATCTTAGCATACCTGCTCTTGTATTTCGTTATTTCCACTTGCAATTGTAACATTTTCTCGGTTACTTTGTTTAACCTGTTCATTAAGCTTACAGTTTCGTTTATTGTACTTGCTATTCTCGTTGTAAAGACATCTATTGTATTCAAGAAATCGGCAAATGGTGCTTTATCCTTGTTTGTTGCCTGTGCCCATTTGTTAATTACTTGGTTATATCCCTTCTGAAATTCTGACAACGCTTCGCCAATATCTTTCAAATCATCAAACTTCTGAACATTCAATTGGATACCTTTTATCTGTTCAAATGTTGTTTTGAAACTTTCTAATATTGTATTTTCTTCTGGTAATGATTCTGCCAAAACATTAGAGACCTTCGCAGCATCGAGCAAGTCAGACGCAGAATTGAGAACCAAGGAGTATTCCTTTAGCTGTGGAACCAAGAAAGACCGAATGGTTCTAGAAAGGCTTAGATATTGACTTTGGTATGTTCGATATGTTTTTTCCAGAGGTTCAATAGCACTTTGCAAAGTCACCTTTTCATTATTCAACTCTTCTAATTTCGCTTTTCTTTTACCAATCATATCTTCCCAGTCCTGTTGACCTGCATATGGGTCAACTTCTGGGATAGAGCTTAGGTCCTCACCCTGAGAGTACAATTCATAAGCAGCAACCTCTAAATATTTTTTTGGTTTTTCAAATTGGAGTTCTTTAATAATGCTGTCTATATCAGCTATGTAAGATTTCGTGAGCGACTGCGAATTCTTTTCAAAATAATCATTAAGATAAGAAATTGCATTGTCTATTTCTTTTTTCAATTTTTCGGTTTCTTGAATGTACATCTTGAATCTTTTGACATCGTTCTGGAAAAGTTCTTTTGCTTTTTCGATCGTAATCTTATCATGAGGAGGTGCCATCAGAATAAGTGCGTCCATATCAGAAACCAATCTTGGTCCATTTTTCTCGGGTGCTATAAGATCTATGTAGTTTTGAAGAGTCATTCTACTACTAAACAATTTAGTTGAAAACGCTGCATTGTCACGTCTTAAGGACGTAGAGACGACCCAGACAATTGGGAATAAAACAACTATAGAGACTATTATAAGGATGATATGTGTGAGCCATTTTCTTTCTTTTCGAACCATTATCTATTCACCTCCTCAAAGGACCCAGACAGGCGGAAGTTGATAAAGCTCAGTGTTCCGACTATGAAGAATATGATAATAGATATTGCTGAAGCAAAACCGAAATCTTGACCACGTCCTCCTTCGAAAGCAAGTTTGTATGTGTAAGAAATCAAAATATCTGTAGAACCAGCAGGTGTTGTGGTATTTGGCATTGCAGGTCCACCACCGGTAAGGAGGTATATGTTGACAAAGTTGTTGAAATTGAACGCAAAACTACCAACCAATAAAGGTGCGATAGTAGTCATAAGCAATGGGAATGTAATCTTCCAAAATCTTTGCCATTTGTTAGCGCCATCGATAGCAGCAGCTTCGTAGTAATCTTCAGGAATACTCTGCAAAGCACCCAGTGAAACAACCATCATGTAGGGAAAACCAAGCCATGTGTTGACTGTCAATACAGCAACCTTAGCCCAAAACGGGTCGTTAAACCACCTGATGGGTTCCTTACCAAAAATTTGTGTAATTATAAACTTGTTTAAAATACCATATGTTTCATTGAAGAACCCGTTCTTCCAAACGAGAACCGATATGAAGGCAGGTATCGCCCAAGGTATAATTAAAAGAGACCTGTAGATTGCACGACCTCTTAGGTTTGGATTATTAAGAACAAGGGCAAGTATCAAACCTATTACAAAAGTGAACAAGACGCTCAAAGCAGCCCATGTGAAGTTCCAAACAAATATTTTTGCGAATGGACCGGAAACAGTTGGATCGGTGAATATTCTTGTAAAATTCTTCAAACCATAATAAGAAATGTATCCACCAACAGCTACCTTCTCTCCCTTTTCATTTATATCGTATATCGTACCATTCTCTTCAATCAGTGGCCTATTTGTGATTGTATTTATGAGAACTGTCTTAACTATACTTTTTCCCTTTTCTATTGTTTCAGCAAGACCTAGTTTATACAAATGTCTGATATTGTACATTAAAAGCTTTCCATCTTCATTTTGCCTGACTGCAAATCTATTACCATTACTGTCAACAAATTCTATTTTACTCATAATTGGGAAAAGTATTGAATATTTGAAATAATCTTCATTTATGTATGTTGAGCTATCTTCAGGGTTATAAAAGTACCTGTAAATCTTCCCGCTATCTCGAATAAGCTCTATTTTGCCGTTTTGCCTTTCTAAACTCAATCCACTTTCACTAAGCTTTATCAGTTCCGCCTCACCTAATATCAATTGCCCTGCTTCGCTTTTCAGAACACGATATTCTCTAGCAACGTAGTAACTTGAACCATCAAATACGATAGTTCTAAAATCGTTAGTTGGTTGAGTACCTTCAAACCTCACATAAACGCTGTAAGTTAGTGGCGAACTGTCTGGAACAACGTAAGTATAAATCGGGTCCACCAGCAATCTTTCGACAACCTCTTGACGAGTCATAATGTGACCGGTTCCATAATTTGTAAATGCGGTTCTTATCGTGAAGGCAATTGGATAGAGAACAAGAATAAAAAGTAGAATCAAAGCTGGTATCATGTAGCGGTATGGGTAGGCGTTCCTATTAAGAATAAAAAAGTCTATCAAGAATATCAAAACAAAGAGCGTTACAGACAACTCGTAGAAACCTCTTCCAAAAAGAAAGATGGCACCAAGTATGCTGAAGACAGTGAATGCAGTGAGCATTACGTAACCAATAACTTTCCAAAACTTCATTTGTTCATCCTCCTTGTAATCATTTTGAGGAACTTGCTTTATTGTAACTTTTTCTGAAAACCAATACTACGACTGTTTTCATAATTTCTGCGTCATTTGCTTAAGAAAAAGCACGGGGGCATACCCCCGTGCCCCTTATTATTCGATGTTATTACTTAATCTGTGCTTTTATCTGGGCAACAGCGTCAGCAAGAGCCTTTTCTGCAGGAACACCCTGGTCAAGCGCTTTTGCTAGAGCATCACCCATTGCTCCCCAAACTGCTGCCATCTCTGGTACATTCGGCATTGGAAGACCATATTTTCCAAGGAAGTCGGCAAACTTCTTTGTAAGTGGGTCTTTTGCCATAACGAGTTCATTAACGTCCGTTCTAGATGGACATCTTGGATCTGCTTGCCAAATCTGGTACATGATATCTTTGGTTGCTATGAACTTTGTCAAGAAGTCAAGTGCGAAGAGTTTGTTTTTGCTCTTTGCGTTAACCATGAAACCTTGTGCACCAAAGAACGGCTTTGGTTTCTTTCCACCAGGAAGGTCTGGAATTGGAGCAACATCAAAATTGATACCAGCCTGTTTGTAGCCAGGAACTGCCCATGGACCATTGATTATCATTGCTGCCAAACCGTCTTTGAACAGACCATCCATTGTGTTGTAGTTGTCGCCAGGTGTCAGTATCTTTTCGTCAACAAGTTTCTTAATAAGTTTGAGACCTTCAATCGCTCCAGCATTTGCAAGTCCAACATCTTTCACATTGATTTTTCCCGTCTTATCAGTTCCAAACACGTAACCGCCCATACCAAAGAATGCAAATGAGCTGAAGTAGAAGTTCTTGTAGTCGTAAATAAATCCTCTAACTTCTCCGCCATAGTCTTTTTCTATTTTCTTTGCAAGTGCGATGAGCTCATCAAATGTTTTTGGTGGGTTCTGAACGTAGTCTTTGTTGTACATTAGTGCTGGACCATCGAATGCATATGGAACACCGTAAACCTTGCCGTTGTAGGTAAATCCTTGAAGTGGAGCTGGGAAGTATTTTTCTTTTTCTGGGAGGTTAATTGGTTCAAGCAACCCGTTAACAACAAGTTCACCAACCCAGTCGTGTGCTCCAACAATGATATCCGGACCTTCACCTGCTGGTGCTGCTGTCAAGAATTTTGATTTGATATCCCCGAAATTGACCTGAATAACATCAACCTGAACACCGTACTTCGCTTTGTACTGGTCTGCAAGTTTCTTAAGAATAGGAACCTGCGCTTCTGATGTCCAAATAGTGATCTTCTTGGCTTGAGCAAATGCCAAGAAAACAAAAAGAACTGCCAAAACAACTGTTAGCCACTTTCTCATACGCTCTACCTCCCCTTTCAGGATAATGTGGAAACCATTTATATTATACTACAACCTGTCTAGAAGTGAACGCTAGTTTGGAAAAGTTTCCAAGAACTCTGTGAAAATTCCAGAATACGTATTTTTAAGCCGTACTGATATAATTGTACGCAAAAAAAACATACTTTAGCATACTAAAGCATACCAAAGGATAGAACAATAACAAAGAAATTGTCATTGATAATTCGGAATACCTGGTATTGAAATGTAGAGCTACTACTTGTATAATTCTAATGCTGTTAATTATCATCATCTATCAACTAAACAAACGGAGGTGAACAACATGGAAAAAAGAAGGAGAAGAGTTATTATACTTGGTGCCGCCGGTAGGGACTTCCACAACTTTAACACGTTCTTTAGGAACAACCCAGATTATGAGGTTGTAGCTTTCACTGCTACACAGATTCCTGATATAGCTGGTAGAATTTATCCTCCTGAACTTGCTGGTCCACTCTATCCAAATGGAATCCCTATCGAAGATGAAGCACAGCTTCCAGAACTCATTAAAAAATACGATGTAGACGAAGTTATTCTTGCTTATAGCGACCTACCACATCAATATGTGATGGAAAGGGCCGCAATTGCCCTTGCAGCAGGTGCCGACTTCAAACTCATGGGTCCGGATTCAACGATGATAGAATCAACCAAACCTGTTGTTTCTGTATGTGCTGTCCGAACTGGTTGTGGAAAGAGTCAGACAACAAGAAGGGTGCTTGACATTTTAAGAAGCAAAGGACTCAAGGTAATCTCTATAAGACACCCAATGCCTTACGGTGACTTGGTTGCACAAAAGGTTCAAAGATTCGCGGATTACTCAGATTTAGACAAACACAATTGTACAATTGAGGAAAGGGAAGAGTACGAACCACACATCGACAGAAAGAGTGTAATTTACGCTGGAGTTGATTACGAAGCTATTCTCAGAGCAGCAGAAGCGGAAAATCCAGATATTATCCTCTGGGATGGTGGTAACAACGACTTCCCATTCTACAAAACGGATTTACACATCGTTGTAGTTGACCCGCACAGACCTGGTCATGAAATTACTTACTACCCCGGAATGACAAATCTACTTATGGCAGACGTAATAGTCATTAACAAAGAGGAAACAGCAAATAGAGATGACATTGAGACAGTTAGAAAGAACATTGCTAAATGGAATCCTAATGCAATAGTAGTTGATGCCGCTTCCCCAATCTTCGTTGATGATCCATCATTGATAAGAGGGAAGAAGGTCTTAGTTGTCGAAGATGGTCCAACCCTAACACATGGTGATATGAGATACGGTGCCGGATACGTTGCAGCAAAGAGGTTTGGAGCAAAAGAAATAATTGACCCAAGACCATTCGCAGTTGGTTCAATTGTTGATACATACAAGAAATACAGCCACTTAGATGTTATACTTCCAGCGATGGGTTATGGTGAAAAGCAAATGAAAGAATTAGAGGAAACAATCAACAAGTCTGATGCAGAAGTCGTTATAATAGGCACACCTATCGATTTGAGAAGGGTTTTGAAACTCAACAAACCTGCAGTCAGAGTTAGATACGAACTCCAAGAGATAGGTGAACCAACACTTGACCAAATTCTTACAGACTTCCTCAAGAAGAAAGGACTTTTGAAATAATCACAAAACAACAAAAAATCAAGCGGGTGTGTTAAAAACACACCCGCTTTTTCCTAAGTATAACAAACTTTATTGGGTTGTTTAATTCATAATATAATCCCTGACTACACTGTTACATCAAGGTTCTTACCTTGAAAAAGTTCACCAGCAATCCTTACAAGCTTGAGATTCATGTCTTGTTGTTTGTAAAACGCGAATTCCAAAGTTCTAAGCATAAGCTCTTTCGCTTGCTCAACTTGCTGGTTCACGTCAGAAACAGATGGTCCGGAAGTTGATACACCCTTTACTCCAACGGACATTTGATGGTACATGGGTCCTAAAATGCTGTTTATACCAGAAATAGTCATACATATCACCTCTTGTATTATTATCGGCAAAAACAGAATTTATTTTACGGTTTTCTTGTCAGTCTTTCACTATCTTAAAGATAGTCCTTTCTTCTGTGCTATCAACTTGTATCTTTAAACCCAATTTTTTAGCGATTTCGTTTGCGATATAAAGTCCCAAACCAGTTCCTGTCGATTTCTCACCTTTGAAGAAGCGCTCAAAGATTTTCGGAATAACCTCTTCAGGTATCTTTTCACCATGGTTGACAACGGCAATTTCGTTATTTTTTATCTCAATTAAGTAAGGAGGCGCTCCATGGTTAAAAGCGTTGTCCAGCAATATCGTCAAAATTATACCCAGCCCTTCCCTATTTGTTTTCATTACTCCTTCTCCACGAATTTCCACATCGGTAGATTCATGGTTTCTGTTTCTAAATTTCTGCTGCAGTAATTCATAGCAAAAACTTTTGAGCTCTATATTCTCTTCTGTAAGAGTTTCCACCCTCGCAATCAATAGCATGTTTTCAATTATTTCTTTTATCTCTTTACTACTTTCCTCTATTGCCTGAACTGACTCCCTCAAAACATTCTCGTTGTTCATACCCCAACGTTTAAGCATATTAACATAACCTACCAACGTTGCAACAGGTGTTCTTAATTCGTGCGATACGGCCGAAACAAAAGCTTCTTGAGCTTTATAGGACCTCTCTATTCTTTCCATCAATTCGTTGAACTTTTGAACCAGCTCTTTCAATTCATACGTGGTAGTCGCCATCTCAACTCTTTTTGTAACATCCGTGCCACCAAGCAATTCAATTTGTGCTATGAACTCCTTCAATTCTTTAACGTTCTTCCTTGTCAGAAAGTAAGTAAACACTGCTACACCTATTGCAAGAAGCAAAATAGCGAGGATAAAAAGCTTCCGAATGTTTTCGAGAAATCTGATTACTGCAGTTATTTCCTTTCCTACTATCACATTTTGAACGGACATCATGTAAAAATAGCGATTTCCTATTTTCTTTAACCCCGTTTCTTCAACTAGACCTATTCCATATGGGTCATTAACTACTACCCGTTCTTCCAAATCTGCAACATATACATCCCATCTTAACACAATGTATTGCTTACCAAAAGGTGTAGAAACAACGGTTACAAACCTTCCGGGGTTGGAAAAATCTTCAAGGACAGGTCTCATGGCGAGCTTGTAGAAGTATAGATAAGTAAGTCCTAAAACGAACGAAACCAGAATGACCGTTGCAAAAGTATTTACAAGCGCAAGCTTAGTGGTTAGTTTCAAGTTCTTCACCAACCAGTCTGTAACCTATTCCCCTCACTGTTTTTATCAAATCAGGTGAGAGCTTTTTTCTGAGGTAATTTATGTAAACCTCCACAGTGTTGTCTGAACCATAATAATCTATGCCCCAAACAGCATTTAGTATTTCTTCTTTGCTAACAGCTCGATTTCTGTTTTTAACTAAATACATCAACAACTCAAACTCAGTTTTTGTTAGGTCAATTTCTTTACCATCATAGTACACAGTTCTTCTATCTTCGTAGATTTCTAAACGACCTATCCTGTATGGTCTTGAGACATCGATATGCTTTCTTCTTAAAAGTGCTTTAATACGAGCTAAGAGTTCTTCATTATCAAAAGGCTTTGTAAGGTAATCATCTGCTCCTGACTCAAATCCTGTAAGTTTATCTTTTTTCATCCCAAGAGCTGTGAGCATCAAGATTAGCACATCTGGACTAAGTTTTCTTAGATTTTGCGCTATTTCATAACCGTCCATATCTGGAAGCATTATATCGAGTATCACTAAATCTGGTGCTAATTGCTTGAAATTCTCAAGAGCATCTATACCATTATCAAATGAAGCTACTTTGTAACCTGCATGTTCAAGTTCCATCTCTAGAAGTCGGCGAAGTTTTCTGTCATCTTCAACAATCAGAATTTTTGGAGCGTTTTCCATGGACTCCACCCCTAGCTCAAAAAGTAATTAAGGTTCAGCCTATTGCAAAACTTTAAAATATTGAAAATTACAAAAGCTATGGTATACTATCTACTGCTGGACGGAGGCGTGTCCGAACTGGCTAAGGAGCCGGTCTCGAAAATCGGTGGACCTTACGGTCCTTGTGGGTTCGAGTCCCACCGCCTCCGCCATTTTTTTTAATAAATCTGCTTGGAATCCACGGGTCATTGGTTCTGTAATTTTATTTGTTCAGCATATTTATTAATTGCTTTTCGCCACAAGTCGCTAAAAGAAATTCCATAACTTTGAAGTTCTTGAATAAGGTCGGTTGCTACGGATTCTATTAGTATCCTCGCATATTCGTCATCAAAAATAACAAGATAATAATACGTCGCAACTTCTCCGTTGCTTTTTTTCCAAATTCTGTATGTAACAGCCAAAACCTCATCAAACGGTATTCTTTGGTAAAGCTGGTCAAACAGTTCTGCAATCTTTACACTTATTATTTGTCCCTTTTCTGCATTGAAAATCGAAACAAGCTGTTCTATAAGATTTTTTTTCACAGTTTCTAAATGCACGATTAACCCCTGAAAGGCTATTTGTTGAGCTCCTTCTCTAACGCTTTTTTCATTAAAAGTAGGACCTGAAAATTCTCCTAATGAATAAATAATAACTTTCCCTTCGAGAAATTTACTCAGTTTTTCACTGAGAATTTCATTTTCATATATCAACTGTGCATTAGCATCTTTTTTTCTCAAGTCCGGTAGCTCAACTTTTGTAAGTTGAGGAACTGTCGGTCTCTCTGTCAACGCAACCGTTTGAGTAATTATCAATGTTGCTGCTACAACAGAAAAAATCAACCAGAATATAAGTTCTTGCATTTGACCACCCCAATTTGACCTGTGAAAATCTTTTCAAATTACTGCTGAATATTTCTTTAGCATTTCTGAAAGCGGTATACCATCAAAGAATATATTCTCTTCCTCAGCAAGTTCGAGAAATTTTACTTGAAGTTTTTCATTTCCGTAACCTTTTACCCAAGATGTGAATCTTCGACCATAAGCAATATGTTTCACTTCAAACCTCTCAACTATCATCCTTATAATTCTGCTCCGCACCAAGTCACCAAACGAAGGATGGTACGGACCAGCAACAACAAATCTTAATTGAGATTGCGGAATATGATAGCCAATTCTAATAACTTTTCCATTGTTAGCTTCAGCAATCACAACCATTTCAGCCACAACAATTGTAGCTTCTTCAAGTGTCTGAGGTTTGTACTGACCTTTCTCTAAAAGTTCTTCTAGCTCAGTGTTTCTAAAAACAATTGTAGGATGTATCCTAAAAATTTTGATACCTTCATTGATAAGGAGCCTGACACTTTCCAAATCTTTCTCTTTGCTGTCTTTAGGTAGTCCGGTCATTAAATGTGCAACAATTTCAAAATTGCCCTTTAATAGTGATATCGTTTTAAAGATATCGAGTCTCGAATAATTGCGCCCAGAGTAAAAAAGTACCTCATCATCTATACTTTCAATACCTAATTCTATCGTTTTTACGTTCCCTCTTTTTAAAATCTCAACAATATTTTCATCAATAACATCGGGCCTTGTGGAAATTCTTTTTGGTATGTCTGGTCTTATCGAAAGTAACTTTTCCATTAGTTCCAAATTCAAGCCTGTAAATGTGCCACCATAGAACGCTATCTCATCTATTTGGTTTACAGACGAAAGCTCTTCGGCAATTTTGCCAATATTTGGGATTGTTTCACCTGTCATTATAACCTGGTTACAATAAACACAACGTGTCTTACAACCAAGGTTCGGTAGAAAGACTGGAAATATCTTAGGTTTTCTTTCACCTGCTTTTTCTTTTAATTCCACCTGATTCACTTGAGGAGCTCCTTTACAACTTCGTTCACTAATTTTCCATCGGCAGAGCCTTTTACCCTTGCCATTACTTCTTTCATAACCTTTCCAAAGTCTTTAGGTGTAGCATTCAGCTCTGCTATTACAGCTGAAACAATCTGTTCTATTTCTTCTTTGGAAAGCATCTTAGGAGCGTATTCTTCTAGTATTTTGAGCTCTTCTTCTTCAGCTTTCGCTAAGTCTTCTCTACCTGCCGCCCTATAAGCTTCTATTGATTCTTGACGCTTTTTAATTTCTTTAAGAATAAGCTTTTGCACGTCCTCATCGGACGCCTCTTTTTTCTCTCCTTCAACTTCGAAATAGCCGATAGCAGTTTTGATGGATCTTAAGACTCGCAATCTTATTTCATCCTTATTTCTCATAGCTTCTTTCATGTCATTGAGTATTTTTTCCTTAAGTCCCATATGAATCCTCCTTCTGTCCTTAAACAGTTTAACTTCGAGCTACTCTCCAAGAAGACCTGCAAGAAAATTTTTAACTGCTACAAGGTTAGACCTTGAGTTGTAACCGCCTTCATGCACAATAATTAGATAGTCAATCACCAAGGAGTTAGATATCGAAGAGCCAATGGTTTTGTAGTCTTCAGATAAAAGAGCAAATCTTCCAACGGGGTCTTTTATATGCGTGTCTGTACCGAAAGAAATCATAAGCGCGTCTGGTTTAAAGTCCTTCAACTTTTGAATAGCCTTTTTTAAAGCCTCGCCATATGCATTTATATCTGAGTTCTCAGGCAAAGGAATATTTAAATTCGTTCCATACGCGTTCCCTTCTCCACATTCTGTCTCGTAACCGCTGAACCACGGGTAAAACTTTCTGGGGTCTCCATGTATAGAAACGTAAAGCACGTTTGGGTCTTTGTAAAATATATCCTGCGTCCCATTGCCGTGGTGGAAATCTAAGTCAAGAACAGCAACCCGCATACCTTTTTCTTCAAGGTACCTAGCTGCAACTGCAGCGTTGTTGAAATAACAATATCCACCACCATAATTGACCATCGCATGGTGTCCCGGTGGTCGTGTAAGCGCGTACGTTATAACTTTTTGCTCGAAAGCATATTTTGTTGCACTGAGAACTATATCCACAGCCCTTTTGGCTGCAAAGAAAATCTCTTTCTTGATAGGGGTTCCGGTATCAAATATTTGGTCAACAAAAAATACTTCTGGGAGGTATTCGTCCTCCACTTCCTGAGATTTCTTGACTAAATAGTTAAAGTACTTTTCGCTGTGCACTTTAAGGATATGTTCTTCGCCGAACTCAAATGGTTGAATCGCCTGAAAATTTTCTTGAAGATAATTTAAAACAAGCTTCAGCCTGCTTGGGTTCTCAGGATTTCTTATAAACTTTCCGTTATCTATTTCTTTTCTTGGAACAAAATACTCATTCAAGTCAGCGCAGAAAAACAAACGATTCTTTTTGCCATCTAACATTTATTTCTCGAGCTCCTCGATTTTCTTAACCCTTCTTTCATGTCTTCCGCCCTCAAAAGAGGAATTCAGGAACGCGTCGACCGTCCACTTTGCCAATTCTATTCCCATCAATCGCCCGGGTAATACTAAAATATTTGCGTTATTATGCTTGCGTGCATATGCAGCCATTTCTGGGAACAAGCAGAGAGCAGCACGAATACCTTTTACCTTATTTGCCGCAATAGACATTCCTATCCCTGTTCCACACATAAGGATTCCAAAATCGCACTCTTTGCTTGTAACTTTTTCTGCAACCTTCTTCGCGTAGTCAGGATAATCAACACTTTCAATCGAATAGGTGCCGCAATCGATAACCTCTATACCTGCCTTCTGAAGATGTTCCTTTACTCTCTCCTTTAATTCAAAAGCAGCGTGGTCACTACCTATTGCTATTTTCATTTCTATGCACTCCTATGATATATAATCGTTACTTAATAGAGTTAACAGCATCCATAACCGAAGGGAATACTTTAATAACCTTGTCCAAAGCGGTCATTGTAAGAAGCTTTTTGACGTTGTCGTTGATGTTAGCAAAAGCTATAGTTCCATTCGCGGACAATGCAGTTTTGTGCAAACTAACAAATGTGCCCAACCCAAAACTGTCAACTGAATTAACTCTTGTGAAATCAAACACGATTTTTGATTTACCCTTCTTGATAAGGTTGTCGACCACCCAATTTCTTAAAGTCATTGCATTTTGCATAGTGATGTCGCCTTCAAGAGAAACGATAATTACACCAAATTGTTCAGTGTACGTGTACATAAATCTCATACCTCCCTTTGCAAGAATTGTTCAAAGTTGTTTACTTATTTAAAAATTCGACAGCTTCCTCTTCACTATCGTATATATTCAAAATCCTATCGAGCGCTGTCATTTTGAGCAGACTTTTTATATTGCTGTCTAGGTTCAAAAAGACAACAGCTCCCGCGTTCATGAGCGCCTGCTTATGTATTGCAACCATTACTCCCAACCCAGTAGAATCAATGTACTTTGTTTTTGAGAGGTCCAAAATTACCTTCTTGAACCCTTTTTCAAAAGCTTCCTCATAAATCATTTTCTTGATTTGTTGTGCATTGGTTAATTCTAACTCCTCTGGGATAACAAATTTTATAATATCGCCCATCACACTTGTTTGCATACTCATCACCCCAAACGTTCTAGAGTTTAATCTATCTTATAATCCTTATTAATCCTACCATCTTTCCGATGATTCTCACTTTTTTCGGGTCATATCGCATAATTGGATACGACTCATTCTCTGGAACAAGTTCCACCAAATTGTCTTTTAAAACGAATCTTTTCAAGGTTATTTTATCATCAACAACCGCAGCTACTATTGAGTTGTTTTCTGCTGTGTATTGTTTCTTAAGTATGACGTAGTCCCCGTCAATAATGTGTGCATTTGTCATGCTATCTCCTTGAACTCTGAGAGCAAAATATTCGCCGTAGCCTCGAAGCATTTCGATAGGAACTTCTATCTCTTCGTCAACTTCTTCAAACATTTCTATGGCTTGACCAGCAGCAATCTTTCCCTTAACGGGTACTACTATACTCTCCTTGCGGTCTGCAAGTGTTATAGCTCTTGCGCCTCTGGATCGTTTTATATACCCTTTCTTTTCGAGAGCAATAATGTGTTGTTGAGCTCCCCTGGGAGTCATTTTAAAATGTCGTGCAACATCTCTAATCGAAGGTGCATAACCCTTTATTGTCATGTACTCTTTTATAAACTCGTAGATTTGCTTCTGTCTTTCGGTTAATTCCCTCATATATCAAACACCACCTTTAGGCTTATTCTCTCTCCTAGTTTTACTTCCAGCCCATGATACGTTAGCGCTTTGATACGCGTTATGATGCGCTTTCTGGTAAAATACACACATTGATTCTCTACTTTCATCGGAAAGTACCCTCTGTCAACCAAAGAAATTATATCGTTGACGGTGTCGAATAAGTTGTCTACAAATTCTTCGTCACTACCATTGTTAATATTATAACATTTTTTCATAACATTTTGCAAATTTGTTGCGCCATGGTTGTAACTTTCACTAACGGTATTGCGAATCGATTCTGGAACATCTGAGTTAGACGTCTCGAAAATTTCAGAATTTTGAATAATCATGGTTATAAAATCCTGTAACAGCTCAGTTACGTTTGCAGCTTCTATTTCATAAGCAAGGTCTGCAGTATGAGAGATTTCTTTGAACAAATTACTCTTCACCACCTATAACTGCAAAATCAGCAACTATGTCACCATCTGCTAAGTGGATAACTCTGACACCTTGAGCAATTCTTCCCCTCAGAGGAACATCAGCCACTTTGAATTTTATGGAGGCTCCGTCTTTTGTAAAGACCACAACTTCTTCATCTCCCTTTACGTAAGCAACTCCAACAACAGGACCTGTTTTTTCAACTTCTGCAATATTCTTGATTCCTAATCCGTCCCTCGATTGTTTTCTGTATTCACTTGCTTCGGTAAGTTTTCCGAAACCTTTTTCGGTTATCGTCAGTATATATCCGCTATCGTCTTTTAAAACTGTGGCAGAAACTACTTGATCCCCTTCTCTTAACTTAATGCCTCTAACACCTGCAGCATTCCTACCCATTGTGCGAACTTCATCAACTGAGAACCTTATACTCATACCAAGTTTGGTAGAGATTAAAACAGTGCTGTCCCCTGATTCTACAAGCAAGACCGAAACGAGTTCATCTCCATCCTTAAAAGTAATTGCCCTTATACCTTTAGATGTAATATTCTTGAAGTCTTCTAAACTTGTTCGCTTAACCACTCCGTTTTTCGTGACAAACAACAAATCCCCTTTGTAATCCGAGATATCCATCATAGCAAGCACTCTTTCATTTGGTTCTAATTTAATATATTTAGTAATTGGTTTTCCTTTTGTAGCTCTACCACTTTCTTCTATTTCTATGTTCTCAATTTCATATACTTTACCTTGCGAAGTGAAGAATAATGTTTTATTGTGCAACTTGGTGTAAATAATCTGAGATATTATGTCGTCTTCCATTAAATTTGCTCCGGTAACGCCTTTACCATTTCTTCTTTGCGTTCTGAATGCGTTCAAATCCATGAGCTTCAGGAACCCTTTTCTTGTAAGTGTCATAACAACATCTTTGTTTGGTATAAGGTCTTTCTTGTCAAATTTCGTTATAACTTCTTCGTACTCAGTTATCTCCGTTCTACGGTCATCTCCATACTTTTCTTTAACCTCGAGTAACTCTTGGACTATCACTTCGTAAACTTTTTCATCGCTCATTAAGAGTTCTTTTTCTTTTTCAAGTCTTAAGAGGACCTCTCTGTATTCTGATTGAAGATTTTGCGTCTCGAGGTTGGTTAATCTACCAAGTCTCATATCGAGCACAGCTTTTGCCTGTTCTTCAGTCATCTGTAAGATTTCCATAAGCTGAGCCATAGCGTCAGATATATCTTTTGCATTCCGAATAATATCCACAACGGTGTCAATAGACCTTGAAGCCTTTATTAGCCCCTCCAAAATATGCGCTTTTCGCGAGTCTTGTTGATAAGCGTACTGCGTCCTTTTCCTGATAACTTCAAATCTGTGCTTTATATAAGCTTCAACAAGCTGCTTTAAATTCATCAATTTCGGCTGTTTGTCAGCATCAATAACAAGAAATGTAGCGTTAAATCGTGTCTGAAGACTTGTTTTTTGATAAAGATTGTTTAAGATAACCTCTTCGTTTATATCCTCAGGAAATTCTATAACTATTCTGAGTCCCTCTTTATCACTTTCATCCCTTAAGTCTCTAACAGGAACCTCTTCTTCTTGTAAGTAGGCAGCTATTTGATTTATCAGGTCTGCTTTGCTCACACCATACGGTATCTCAGTTATAATGATTGACTTTTTCTTTTTATCATGTTTTACTTCCACTCTGCCCCTAATTGTGAAGCTTCCTTTACCGGTAACGTACATTTCCCTAATACCGGCTTTACCTATAATGATACCTCCTGTTGGAAAATCAGGACCTTTTATTATATCAATCAACTCTTCCATCGATATATCAGGTTTCTTTATAACCGCAATTATAGTATCAACAACGTCACGTAAATTGTGCGTAGGAATACTCGTTGCCATTCCAACAGCAATACCACTTGCACCATTTAAAAGAAGATTTGGTATCTTTGAGGGAAGCACTTCTGGTTCCTGCAGTGAACCATCGAAATTATCGAGCATCCGAACTGTTGATTTGTCTATGTCTTCGAGCATTTCTTCGGCAATTTTGTGCAACCTGGCTTCAGTATACCTCATTGCAGCAGGTGGATCACGGTCGATGGATCCGAAATTCCCCTGCCCTTCAACGAGTGGGTATCTCATCGACCAAGGCTGTGCCATTCGAACAAGCGCCTCGTATATTGCAGCATCACCATGAGGGTGGTATTTACCCATGACTTCACCAACAATACGTGCTGACTTCTTAAATGGTTTGTTGTGAAGCAATCCAAGCTCATACATGGAATATAATATCCTTCGTTGTACTGGCTTTAGTCCATCTCTCACATCCGGTATTGCACGACCAATAATGACACTCATTGAATAACTCAAGTAAGACTTAACAAGCTCTTCCTCGAGTACACGTTCTATTACATTTGAATTGCTATCCTCTTTTAACTCATTATTCGCTAACACATCCCTGTTGATTTCTCTTTCATCCACAGAAAATTACCTCCCCAATGTTTTCAAACATTAGTTTGACTTTGTTTAAATTTAAGCTACTCGATTAGGAAATTTTCGCTCCTGGTCCTATTTCACCAGACACTGTTAAAAGTGTAAGTTTGTCATTCTTTTTCGCAGCAAGAAGCATGCCTCTAGATTCAATTCCCATAAGCTTTGCTGGTTTTAGGTTTGCTACAACAACTATTAACCTTCCAACAAGTTCTTCAGGCTTGTAGAATTGAGCGATTCCGGCAACGATTTGTCGTGTCCCAAGTTCTCCCAGGTCGATTTGCAATTTAACCAACTTTTCTGATTTCTCAACCTTTTCGGCTGATAGAATCTTTGCTACTCTTAGATCAACCCTTTTGAAGTAATCAATATCTATAAGTTCCTCCAAAGAAACCACATTTTCTGCTTGGCTCACAACACTCTCTTGCTTTTCCATAGGTTTATCCCCCTGCTTATTAGATTTTTGCGGTTTTTGAACTTCCTTTTCTGTTTTCTCTATCTTTTTGAATAGTGGTTCTCCATGAACAACTTTATTCCCCTTAAGTATGTTCCACCCTTCCAAAAACTTTTCCGAGAACGCTTCACTGACTGAAAGCCTGCTGTATATCTCCCTCGAGGAATTCGGCATCACGCACGATACAAGTGTTGCTACTTTGAATATACTTTCAGTTACAAGAGAAAGTACTGTTCCAAGTCTTCCCTTGTTTCCTTCTTTAGCAAGTATCCAAGGTTTTGCTTCATCAAAATACTTGTTCAAATCACCTATGAACTGCCAGAGTATTTCCAGTGCTTCCGTAATTCTGTATCTATCCATAAGTTCAATATAGGCTTGCCTAGTCTTTTCATAATTTTCCACTAACTTCTTGTCCAATTCCTCCAGTTCTCCAATTCCTGGTATTTGGGCATCGAAATGTTTTACGATCATTGCAAGGGTTCTATGTAAAAGATTTCCGTAATCATTGGCAAGGTCTGAATTTAGTCTCTTGACTAAGTTTTCTTCAGAAAAATCCCCATCTTTACCGAAGACAATGTCTCTCACAAGGTAATACCTAACAACATCGTTACCGTACTTTTTAACGTATTCCCTTGGATCTATGGCATTCCCAAGAGACTTGCTGATCTTTTGACCATTTACCGTTAGCCATCCGTGCGCGAAGATTTTCTTAGGTAATGGCAAACCAACCGACATTAACATTGCAGGCCAAATCAAGCTATGGAACCTGTTAATTTCCTTACCAATCAGATGCACGTCAGCAGGCCACCATTTGTTGAATGTCTCCATATTATCGGGATATCCTATAGCAGAAACGTAGTTTATAAGTGCGTCAACCCAAACGTATATAACATGCTCCGGGTCATTTGGCATCGGAATTCCCCATTTCAGAGTCGTACGAGTTATTGAAAGGTCTTTCAACCCCGATTCAAGAATCTTCAGCATCTCGTTTCTTCGAAAATCTGGTTCCACAAAATCTGGATTTTCTTTAAAATGTTTCAAAAGCGGTTCGTTGTATTTTGAAAGTTTGAAGAAATAATTCTCTTCTCTAATTAACTGCACTTCTCTTTTGCATGAAGGGCAAAGATGTTTTCCATCCTCTGAGTGCTCAAGTTCATCTTCATTCCAATAAGTTTCACAAGGCACACAATACCAACCTTCGTAGGTTCCCTTGTAAATGTCGCCATTTTCCATCATCTTTGAAACAAAAAACTGAACAGTTTTCATGTGATGTTCATCGGTTGTTCTAATGAAATAATCGTTAGTAATTTCAAGTTCTTTCCAAAGCTCCTTGAATTTTTGGGCTAATTCATCACACAGTTGCTGTGGTTCAACTCCTCTTTCCTTCGCTGCTTGCGCTATTTTTTGCCCATGTTCGTCGGTTCCAGTCAGGTAAAAAACATCGTAGCCCATCATTCGCTTGTAACGAGCAAGAATGTCGCCGATTATAGTTGTATAAGAACTTCCAATGTGTGGCTCCGCATTCACATAATAAATAGGGGTTGTAATATAAAACTTTTTCACTTTATAGCACCTCCAAAAAGTCTATGATAATGTGATTCTTCGTATATTATACCACACTTTAAATCTTATTGTGTGAAACTTGTGAAAACTTTACTGACTATAAAAACACGAGGTGGAAGAACTTTCCACCTCGCACCATTGCTATAAATTAAGGCGTCACGTATTAAGCTAATAACCTTTACCTTGCTTCAAAAAGCTCTTTGAGAGGTGGTATAAGGTCCAAATACTTCTTGTAGTAAACAATTTCCCAGCCGGGTCTAATAAGGTTTGGGTTTTTGATAATGGGATTAAGTGTCATAAGTTCCACAATTGCCCATGGCAGGTCCTCATCTGAAGTTGCAATACCTAATCTGTAAGCTATCCGAGCTAAAGTATCTCCAGGTTGCACAGTATAAGTAAGTTGAACCAACGAAACTCGATTATTATCTTCTTTTGTATCTAAGAGACCTTCGGGCAAGATTTTTTTAACTTGGGAGAAGAGAATTTCTTGAACAGGTATTTCAAATTCCCTTAATACTACACCGCTAATAATACCGTTTTGACCGTAAGTTCTCACTGATGGAACAGAAACAACAAAGACATCATCGTCATTAACGACCTTCCCCATAAATTGTATCCTTCTCAATTCCTTTTTGTTAATTACAACTTCGTATTCAAAATTTTCGAACAAATCGTAAATCCAAGGAGAACTTACGAGACTTTTTTCAAAAACAACCTTTCCATCCTTAAAAGAAAGCATGTTCAAACTCTTTACGATAATTTCTTTCACCTGTTTTCCTGTTAACTGCAAAGTTTTAACTGTAGTTGTTCTCCCCACTAAAGCATAAAGGTCTCGCCTCGTAACGTCTCCTTCAATAAAGCCTCCGAAACTTGGGTTAAATACATTCCATATTCCAGTATGAGATTTTGTGTACTCAATTATTGATTTGTTAACTATTTCTGTGACTAAAGTGTCTTCTAAAATTGCCATGTACTTGTTAAATCCTATTGTTACATTCGACCTTATGATGGGAGTATCTAACCACTTCTCTACGTATGTCTCGAATTGCTGAGCCCAGTTCACTACGTTTTCTACAGGCTTTAGCTTTTCTAACTTCACGTTTTGTACTGCTACCTTACTGATTTTCCAGTTGCCTCCTGTTCGCGAAAGAGATATGTCTATCTGATTTACGGAAGCCCCTTCACTACCGGGAATTGAAAAAACTTTATTCTGCTTGTTCATGTTTGTGTAAACAATTGTTTGGTTACCGAAAAGGAAAATATCTACGTCTTTGCCGAATTCTTTAATCAAAATATCACCTATGTTCAAACCACTTTGAATTGAGATCTGCTTACCACTTACAGGATCATACGTTATTCCACCACTTGTTGCTAAGATAATAACATCCGGCTGAACCTCAGATTTCAACCTTTGTATAACTGATTTAATCGTGTTAATATAGTCTGCTGAAGCTAAATTAAAATATGGTGGAACGACACCTACTGTAGCAACTTTTAAACCGTTGCGAAAAACTTTGACATAGTAATTCTTAACAAAACCAAACTTATTCACTAAATTAGACGCCAGTACATAAGCTTTCAAGCTCTTCAAAGTTTTTTCAAATTTCTGATTTTCGAGCGTTAACTCAAATGTGCCAGGAACGAACACATCATATCCAATTTGATTGAACAAAGTAACGACAGGATTTTCGATTGTGTCGTTCTCTACAAAGTAGTCACCAAAAGGACTGCCGTATAATAAATTCCCTGTGTCAACTAATAACAAATCTGATGATTTTTGTCTGAGCTGTGCAACATACGAATAAATTTGCACCAAACCTTTTGGTTCATAAGTATTCGTGAAATAATTGAACGGAAGGACGTTACCATAAATATTGGCAGTATGAATAATAGTGACCGTTGTTGAAGTAGTTTGACCTAAGACTAAAACTGCCAGAACAAATAAACCTATCAGTGTAAATGTCTTTCTCCCTTTCATAATGTTCTTCCCTCCTCTTCATTTATGTTTTGTGCATTTCTTTCATAACTTTCATAACAATCTTTACAAACTGCGATGTATTTGTCTTTCCCCCCAACATCAAAAACACCACCGTTGCTTTTTAACTTGTAAGATAAGGTCGCTTTATATTCGCCACACACTTCACAGACTGCTTTCTTTTTGATAATATCATCTGCAAGTGCCATTAATTTCGCAGTCGTTTCAAAAGGTTCCCACAAATAACTCATATCCAGTCCTGCACAATAAACATCTACTCCATCTAAGGTTATTTTCTTGGCAATATCTACTAGTTCAACATCGAAAAAGTGAACCTCATCTACGAAGACCGCATCCGGCTGTTCGATTAAAGAATTATAGTATTCAAAAAGCTCGGTCGAATCTTTAACAACTCTTGCTGGCATTTTGTGAAACTTGTGAGTTACGACATCCTCTGCACTGTAGCGTGTATCGATAGCTGGTTTGAAAATCAGAGTTTTCTTCTTGCCAATTTCGTAAATCTCCGCAAAGTTTAGAAGTTCGGTTGTCTTACCTGAATACATGGGACCAGTAATTACAGTGAGCTTCCCTATCGTTTTCATAGTTTAACATTTACACCTCTCTTTTCTTTTGCCCTATGTTTGTTAAAGTTTACACCTTTTATCATATTACCACAAAGTTAAGTTTTTGTCGATAAAACAGAGCAACTGTAAAAAATTTTAGCATTTCTGGTATAATTATACCAGAAAAAGGAGGAATAAAAAAATGGAAATAGAAAGATATGAAAAAAAACTTGTAGATACTCATGCACATTTACATATGCCACATTTCAAATCAGATTTCCAAAGTGTCCTCGAAAGGACTTCTCGGCTACGTTTTGTCCTGAACGTTTCGACAAGTTTGAACGATATACAACCATGCATTGATGTCGCCAAAAATCTGGGAAACACCTACGTAGCTATAGGAATTCATCCGCATGATTCAAAAGATGCTTTCAAAACCGGAACAGAATACCTTGATATTTTAGAAAAAAGTGCAACGAAAGTAAATAGAGTTATTGCTATAGGCGAGATAGGTTTGGATTACTATCGGAATCTATCTCCTGTGGATGTTCAAAAGAAAATTTTTGCCGACCAGGTGACACTGGCACTTCACTTAAAACTACCAATAATTTTACACATCAGGGATGCATACGATGATACATACGACATTCTTAGAGCCTTTTCTTATGGAAGCTTACGTGGAATAGTACATGCTTTCAGTAGTGATGAGATTTGGGCAAAGCGTTTTGTTAAATTGGGCTTTAAAATAGGAATTGGAGGTCCCATCACTTATCCAAAGAACGAAATGCTAAGGTCAGTGGTCAAAATAATAGGAGAGGAAAATATCGTTCCAGAGACGGATTGTCCTTATCTACCACCACAACCTTACAGAGGTAAACGAAATGAACCAGCCTATGTATCATATGTCTATGAGGAACTCGAAAAAATATTTAATTACGACATCTCGGAACAATTATGGAAAAATGTTAAAGAAATCTTTGAAGGTAGCTTTGATGACAGTTTTAAAAACATTGAACAAGGCACGGAATCTGGAGATGATGAAAAATGATAGAGCTAGTACGCGGAAAATTTTTGGGACGTAGCGAAGGAAAAGTACTAGTTAACATCGGTAGTTTAGTAATTGGTATTATTTGCGATGCGGAAAGTTTTTCGGAAACAAAGGAAGAACAAGAAATCATTGTGTTTACAAAACTGATAGTAACGCAAGAAGATATAAGTATATACGGTTTCGATTCGAAGGAAAAGAGAGATGTATTTGAAAAGCTCATAAAAGTATCAAAGTTAGGACCAAAGAGTGCGATAAAGATTCTATCTTCAGCAAGTATAGAATTTTTATCAACGGCAATTGCAAATGGTGACATTGAAAGACTTTCATCAATTCCTGGTATTGGAAGAAAAACGGCAGAAAGAATAGTTGCTGAACTTAAGGATGAATTTGAGCCGGTGCAGGTTGATAATGTCTCACTTGAAGCAATCGAAGCGCTAGTATCACTTGGATATGCGAAAACACAAGCCCAAAATGCAGTAAAACAAGCAAGGAAAGAATCTCCAGATGCAAATCTATCGAAATTGATAAAAGAAGCACTCAAGATTTTGTCAAAGATGTAAAGAAACATAAGGAAAGAATGAAGAAAGAAGGTATTAGTATGGGGTAGGTCCTGTTGGTGGAATTTCCGTGACAAATTCACCAAGTGTGGTCAACCCCGTCTTGGGTTACAAATTAGATCCCGGAGAACCCGGTGTTCCTTTTGGTGCACCGGCGAGTCAAAGCTTCCTAAGAGTGATGAGCCAAGAATTTGCAAATTATATTGACTTTAAAAAGCAAGCTGCTGAGCAGGGTGGATTTATAATATACGGCGGTATATACCTTGATGTTCAAAAACGAGGCTCTTTCCTAGCGGCAGTTGCAGGTAAAACCAAAGTCTTAATCTATGTACCTGGGCAGCAAAATGGTAATACCTCACAAGAAAACCAACAAAACAAAATAGGTGAGGACAGTAATTTGAAAAGAAACGAAATCGAAAGGAAGATAGATGAACTGTATAGAAAGCTTCAACAAACAGTGGATCCTACGGAGCGAGAAAAATTGTTACAACAGATTCTTTTACTTACGATGGCTATAAACGCGCTTATGGCAGGTATGAAGATTCCAGAACTGCTTGTTGGAATTATTTTGAATGCAACCGTGTAGTTAATATTCATATCTCTCATAAAAGAATTCCGGAATACTGCGATAGTGTTAACTTGTAGTGATGAAAGAGTGTAATTGTGAAAGAATGCGATTGATATTGCCATTGTGCGTTTTCCAAAGATTCTTCACTACACAAAATCCTTGAATATATTTCGCTAAGTTCTTCGTATTCTTCAGCCCTCGCTTGAGTCGGAAAAAGTCTTTCAACAATGAAAACTTAGATTCACATTGATTGTTTTTACCGAGCGGTACCACTACGTGATTGATATTTCTGAACAACAGCTTTACTGCACTTTCATATGCACCAAGTCCATCAGTAATAAGTTCAATGTTTTTAGGTTTTGAATTACCAAAGAACTTCTCGAGCAATACTTTGACTTGTCCCATATCACGATACTTTGAGACATGCCAACAAAGAATTAAGTTAGTTTCGTGATCAACTAATAGCCAAACATAGTACTTTTGTTCTTTGAACACAAGAACAGTTTCATCAGCATGAACTGAGAAAACATTTTCGATGGTAAATGTTGGAAAAAGTACAGAGAATAAAGTACACAATTTAATAACCCATTTGTATATGGTGACATGAGATACTTTGATATTAAGAGAATGAGCAAGAGAGCGATAAGACATATTGTGTTTCATATACAAAACGAAAGCTTTTAAGATGAAGTAGATAGGAAAACGGAAATATTTAAATTTCTCAGGAATAAGGGTGACTGGTTCGGGGAGGTTAAAAGGTACTCTATCTTTGGTACGACAAGTTCTACAACGGAAGACGACGAAAGAGCGACGGACTTTGTAAATTTCCATAGATTTACCACAAGAAGGGCATTTGGGATAAGGGAAAGAGAAGTTTTTGCGTTTGTGAGAATGGGAGAGTTTGAAAGAATGATGGCAGAGTTTGCAAAGGAATTGTTGGTTACCGTATTTGTCATGACCGTTTTTGTATAAGCTGGTGGAACCGCATTTTGGACAAGAGAGCGTTGAGTTGTTCATATCGGGATACCTCCTTTGTCGAGAGTTGGTTGGGGGGTGTCCCCTCTTTATAAGGATAATGCGGTTTTTGGAAAGTTTCAATACTTTTAGTTAACATTATCTAATAAACTTTGGGGGTGGTCCAATGAAGGTGTTGGGGTTAATTTTGGCTGGTGGTAAAAGCGATGCTCTGGGTAAGCTTGTGTACAAAAGAGCAAGTGCCGCAGTTCCAGTCTTTGGAAAATACAGGGCAATAGATTTCACGCTCAGTAACATGGTGAATTCCGGAATATACAAAGTAGGTGTTTTAACGCAATACAATCCAAGAAGTCTGATGGACCACCTCGGTTCTGGGAAAGAATGGGACCTTGATAGAAAACACGGCGGTCTTTACATACTACAGCCCTACATTGGTATGACTGGTGAATATTGGTACCGAGGGACTGCGGATGCTATCTTCCAGAACACAACAATGCTTCGAAGAGGTGATGAAGATTACGTATTGATAGGCTCTGGGGACCATATATACAAAATGCTTTACGACGACTTGTTCAGATACCACTTTGCGAAAAGTGCAGACATTACGTTACTTGTTAAGGAGCTGGATGACACATACGATATAACACAGTATGGAACGGTTGTTACAGAACCCGACGGAAGGATTATAGAGATAAAAGAAAAGGTCCAAAATCCACCGACTCGAAAAGCCTTCTTGGGGGTTTACTTTATCAACAAATACCTGCTACTCGAACTTCTATATGACACAGTTCCAGCAGGTAAGTACGATTTACTTTTGGATGTTGTTATACCGAACCTTTCGAAACTTCGTGTGTATGCGTACGAATTCAAAGGATATTGGAGAAATGTGAAAAAAGGTATCAACGAGTATTACAAGATGAACATGGAAGTTCTGAACAGTCAAGCGCTCCGTGAGGAGCTTTTCGTCAAATACGGTAAAGTATACACTAAGCTAAAAGACTATCCACCTGCTAAATATACCAATACTGCAAAAGTGAGCAATTCAATAATAGCGGATGGTTGTATAATCTCGGGAAACGTTAAGAATTCTGTGTTGTTTAGAGGAGTTGTCGTAAAAGCTGGTGCAAGGGTTGAGAATTCTATAGTGATGCAGGATACGGTAATCGAGGAAGGTGCAATTGTTAGAAATGCGATAATTGATAAGAACTGTGTAATAAGGGCTGAACAGATGCTTGTCGGAGACTTTGAGCCTGTTGTACTCGAAAAATGGATGGTCGTCTAACATTCCGGATTGAGCGATTTTTCGCACTTTTCATGGCTGTTGTTTCTTTGCTTTTCCATGTTTAATTTGGGGGTGTTTATAATGACAAATGTAGTTGCGTTGATACTTGCTGGTGGTCAGGGAACGAGGTTGGGAGTGCTGACTGAGAAGATTCCCAAGCCAGCAGTGCAATTCGGAGGAAAGTACAGGATAATAGATTTTACTCTGAGCAATTGCGTTAACTCCGGTATTTACAGAGTGGGAGTACTTGCTCAGTACAGACCCCATCTACTCAACAAACATATTGGAATTGGTAAACCTTGGGACCTGGACAGAAAAGGTGGGGGAGTGACTATACTCCAGCCTTATTCTACGCTAACTGAGAGTGTTTGGTATAAAGGTACTGCGGATGCTGTTTATCAGAACATAGAATTTGTTGATGAATACAATCCTGAATATGTTGTGGTTTTATCAGGTGATCACATATATTCGATGGATTACAGCGAGTTCGTTTATTACCATGTGTCAAAGGGTGCACTGGCAACCATAGCTTGTATGGAAGTGCCCATATCAGAGGCACACAGGTTCGGTATAATGGTAACTGACATAGACTACAAGATTATTGACTTCCAGGAAAAGCCAAAGCAACCGAAATCTAATCTCGCTTCCCTTGGTATTTATGTCTTCAACTGGGATTTCATAAAGCAGGTGCTTATCGAAGATGCGAAAGACGAGGCAAGTGAGCACGATTTTGGGAAGAACGTTATTCCAAAGATATTGTCTACAGAAAGGGTTTACGCATACCCGTTTGAAGGTTACTGGCAAGACGTGGGAACAATTATGTCTTACTGGGAGACAAACCTAGAACTTGTCAGACCCATTCCGCCATTCAATATTCATGACCCGAATTGGAGGATATATACAAGATCCGAAGAGATGCAACCGGCGTATATCTCTCCAAGTGGTGAGGTAAGAAATTCTATCGTTAGCGAAGGGTGTGAAATACACGGGCTAGTTGAGAACAGTATCATTTCACAAGGTGTAACTATTGGAGAAAACAGCGTAGTTAGAAACAGTGTGATAATGACAAAGGTAGAAATTGGTGATAATGTGATAATTGAAGATGCAATTATTGCGGAAAACACAATTATCAAAAATGGTTGCAAAATAGGATTGGGTGAATATGCTGAGAGCAAATACGATAAGAAAGTGTACAATTCGCATATCACTGTCATTGGAATGGACACAGTGGTGGAAGAAGATTGTGAGTTTGGCAAAAACGTAGTTGTCGGCAACGATAAAATTGTTCCAAAGGGCACCAGACTAGAAAGTGGCGGTTACTTCTTGTGATGTCTCAATGCGAAAACTCAATTTTAGCCGTAGCAATCAAAGGGAGGAATTACGGTGGACCTTTACTTCATAAAGGTAAGGGCACGCAGTAAGGGAACAGCGGAAGAAATAGTAGGATATTTTTTCGGAAAGACAAATGGGGCACCAGATTTTGACTTTCTGGTGGTTCCTTTCCGTTACTCTGAATTGATAGATGACATTACTTTGGAGGAAGACCTTAGAGAATTTAAAGAGAAACTTGAAAAAGCGAAACAAAAAGTAAAGGAATTGTCAGGTGTTTACGACGTTACCATAGCATTTCTTGCATATCTCAACAACATGATGAATCGGCGTGGAAAAATACCTTTGGGTATAGAATTTTCTACCGCGATAAAAGAAAACGACATTGAAGTGCTCAAAGTTATCATCGGTGACTTGCTCGAAGAATGGAGCCCCAAGATGGAAGTCTTAGTGAAAGCCCAGGGAATGCTTTTGGAAGAATACTCAGCTTACACTTTCCTTACGATGCAGGAAGATTTTTCTGATGAAAACGTAACAAGAGCTTACACACGACCTGATGTGGCGGATTTACCTGAGGTCTTTCCCGTTATTGACCCTATCAACGGTTCTTCGATTGTCCAGTTTGATGTTGGAGACAAAATCCCAGTCGTAATTCTTAACCCAGGTAAATACGAAAAACAAATCCGTGAGAAATTCCCAAATTTCGACAAAGATAAACTTTCCATAGAAGCAACGCTTTTGAGTAAAGAGCTTGTTAGGGTAAAAGGTGGCAACCTGTATCTGATAAAAGTTGAGTTAAAGGACGGATTAGTGGCAAAGTCACTTGTCAGCCCGGCTTTGAAAATTCTCAGTGATGAAACATACTTTGCCAAGAAGAAAAAGCAACGTGAATATGAACCAAAGCAAACACATGAAAAATATCCAAAAACCATCAAAGTTGAAATACCATCTACAACAGGGACGGAACTCCTTATCTCGCTTATGACCACTCTCTTAATCACAGGTGCCTTGCTTATTATCGTCTATTTATTTAGTAAGTAATCTTTGGACTAACACTAATCCTCAAATAAGCCCAAAAACAGAGGTGGTATTTTGCAAACAACGGTTGTAAATAAAGACAATATTGACGAAGTTGTAAGTTTAATATACGAAGAAAAGAAAGAGTTTTACGATGAACTCTTCGGAAAAAATGCACCGAAATACTTGAAAAAGGCTTTTGAATCTGATATACCGCCTTTTGTAAAGAAAAATTGCATCGTGCTTCAAGATGGGAAGAATGTAGATGCGGTTCTACTCTATGCAACCAAGGCGGAATTTCGTCACGGATACCAAAAGTGGTTCCGTGTACTTGGATTGAAGATAATACCCGTAGGGGCAAAGATGATTTACATTATTGAAAGGATATTGTTTGATTTCTCGGTTGATGATTTGTATATCGTATCGCTGGCTGGAGAGCAGAAAGAACTACTTCTGTACAGGTTCATCAAGTCCAGTAGGTACAAGAAAGTAATAGTCGATACGATAGATCCTGACTTGTACGAACGTTTCAGTTTTAACGAAGGGTCACATGTTCATCCAAAATTGAAACGTTTTTCGAAATTTTGCGACTACCATACATTAACAGGTCTCGGATGGGATACTCATCCACTTGTCCAGGGAAGGAAATTAATACTTGGTGGAGTTGACATACAATCTCAACTTGGACTCCATGGTCATTCCGATGCGGATGTCCTTTGCCATGCGCTCATCGATAGCCTACTTGGAGTATCTTTAAAAAAAGACATAGGAGCAATCTTTCCAGAAAACGACGAAAACAAAGGGCGCAGTAGCTTGGAGATGTTGGAAATAGTTGTTCAAACCGTTAATAAAAGCGGTTTCTTCCCATCGTCCGCAGATTGTGTTATAATTTCACCGATTAAGCTGAAAGATTATCGGGAAAAGATATCAGAAAAGCTCGAAAATGTTTTAGGTTGTCCAGTGTCGATAAAGTTCAAATCCGGCAACGGAGTATACCCTGAGTCTGAGATGAGGGGAATAACTGCAATATGTGTAACCAATGTTGATAAGGTTTGAAGCTTGAAAATCTAAAGGTTAAAAAATAGAAAGATGGAGGTGTGGGAGATGGTAAATTCCTTCCTGAAACAGGCAGAAGAAAAGATGAAAAAATCTGTCGAGAAAATTGCAGAAGAACTTAAACACCTCAGAACGGGAAGGGCAACACCCGCTGTTCTTGAAGAAATTAAAGTAGATTACTACGGTGTTACGACTCCTGTTCTTCAAGTTGCCCAAGTAACAACGGAAGAAAGGCAACTCATAGTCAAACCCTGGGAAAGGAACCTACTATCTGCGATAGAAAAGGCGATACTTGCAAGTGATTTGGGACTTACTCCTGTGAACGATGGAACCGTTGTGAGAATTAATTTTCCAACACCAACAACAGAACAAAGACAAAAATGGGTCAAGAAGGCTAAAGAAATTGTAGAAGAAGGGAAGATAGCTGTTAGGAATATCAGAAGAGATGTGTTGAAAGATGTCAAAGATGCTAAAAAAGAAGGAAAGATATCTGAAGATGATGAAAAAAGACTAGAAAAAGAAATACAGAACCTCACGGACAAATATATAGCCGAGCTGGATAAACTATTCGAAAAGAAAGAAAAGGAGATAATGGAATTCTGATGACCAGAGAAGCACTACCGCTAACGCACATCGCATTCATAATGGATGGAAACGGTCGATGGGCAAAGCGTCAAGGAAGGCCGCGAACATATGGTCATTACGTTGGTGCGTACAAAATAGAAGACGTTGTCCGATGGTGCGCTGAACGTGGCGTAAAGTACGCCACGTTCTATGCATTTTCAACGGAGAACTGGAAACGCCCACCTGAAGAGGTCAACTTTATATTAGGCTTGCTTGTTGAAAAAATAGGTGAATTCTACGAACGGATGGCAAAGGAGCACGTAAGATTACGTTTCATTGGAAGAGTTCACGAACTTCCCGAACCCGTTAGACAAAAGTGTTACGAGTACGAGGAAAAAACAAAGCAGTTTGATAGAATACAAGCTATAATCGCCTTAAATTATGGTGGTAGGGCGGAAATCATAGATGCGGTGAAGAGAATCTTAGAATCGAGTGCTAATCCTCAAGATTTGGACGATGAAACCTTTAGAAAGTACCTGTACGCACCGGATATTCCGGATCCTGATCTCATAATCAGAACCTCAGGTGAAATGAGACTAAGCAATTTTTTGATATGGCAAGGTGCTTACAGTGAACTGTATTTCAGTGAACTTCTTTGGCCAGATTTTAATGAAGAAGAGCTTGATAAAGCAATAGAATCTTACAGACGTCGTGAGCGACGTTTCGGGGGGATAAACGGTTAAAATGCAGGAGCAAAATAACACTAATAAAAGTTTGGAAAAGAGCAATTCGTTGAAAAGAGAGACTATACAAAGGGTTATAAGCGCGTTCATAGTTGCTCCATTTGTCGTATTTTGTTTTGTATCGTACCCAAGCTTGGTTGGGCTTGTTGCAACCATTGTTATGATATCTTCTGGGGAATTTTTCTTTACCACACTGAAGAAACATGATCCTTGGCTTTCTATAATTTACACAGCTTTAGTTACAACCTACCCAGTTCTTTATGGTATTGTGTTCCGCAACAATCCGATGGAGTTGTTGGCTGCCGTTTTTATGGTTGGAGCAATCTTCGCACTAAGCAGGGTTAAGAACAGAGAGATAATAACGGAGGTATATTTTGCATACTCTATAGCCCTAATTTACATAAGCTTTTTGCTTTCGTTTTTCATACCGTTGTATGACAAACACGGAGCAGCAATCGCATTACTCACACTAACACTTTCCTGGTCTTACGATAGTTTTGCCTTTGCGTTTGGTATGACTATGGGCAAACACAAATTCGGAAGCTATTACAGTCCGAACAAAAGCTGGGAAGGGTTTTACGGTGGGGTATTTGGAACATTCATTTATATCTTGATATACCAATTTGTTGCAAACAATGTTTTTAAAGCCCGTATGCATATAGACCTTTTGTTGGCACTCATACTTACCTTCGTAACCGGAATCTTCGATACATTTGGCGACATATTCGAATCATCCATAAAAAGACATTACGGTGTTAAACATATGGGCAACCTCATGCCAGGACACGGCGGAATGCTCGATAGAATCGATGGCTTGTTGTTCATGACACCTGTTATTTACATTGTTTTGAATCTGTTATATTGATAAAATAGAGAAAAGAAATCTAAAACGATCTAAAACGTTTAAGTCGGAGGTGCGAAGATTAATGAAATACATGACAAGTGACGAAATACGCGAAGCGTTTCTTTCATTTTTTGAGAGCAAAGGGCACAAACGGTTACCAAGTGCATCGCTCATACCGGATGACCCACAACTCATGTTCACTGTTGCTGGTATGGTTCCATTCAAACCTATCTTCTGGGGAAAGGTTGACCCTGTTTATACAAGGGTTACAACCTGCCAGAAATGTGTTCGAACAAATGATATAGAAAACGTGGGAAGGACTCCCAGACACCATACATTCTTTGAAATGCTTGGTAACTTTTCTTTTGGTGATTACTTCAAAAAAGAAGCGATTGAATGGGCATGGGAATTTGTGACGAAAGTTCTTGAGATGCCAGAGGAAAAACTTTGGGTAACAATTTACGAATACGATGACGAAGCTTTCGAGATTTGGAAAAGTATAGGGGTTCCAGAACACAAAATAATTAGAATGGGGAAAGAGGACAACTTCTGGGGACCCGCAGGTCCTACGGGTCCATGTGGACCATGCTCTGAAATTCATTACGATACGGGTCTTGAAGTGCCTGTCAAAGATGGAGGTATACCAACACCGGCAAATACCGATGGAAGGTTTATTGAAATTTGGAACCTTGTTTTCACAGAATTTTACCAAGACGAAGAGGGTAATCTCCATCCACTGCCAAGAAAAAACATAGACACGGGCGCAGGTCTTGAAAGAATCTCTGCGATGATGCAAGGAGTGCTTTGGAATTTCGATACTGACTTGTTCGCACCAATTATCGAAAGAATACAAAATGTTCTCAACGTCAAATACAAAGAAGACCCGAAAAAAGATGTTTCCATAAGGGTTATCGCTGACCATGTTAGAGCGGTCACATTCATGATAGCCGATGGCGTTCTTCCATCGAACGAAGGAAGAGGCTATGTTCTTAGAAGGGTTCTCAGAAGGGCTTTGAGACATGGGGTTCTTCTTGGTGCAAAAGAACCGTTCCTTTACAAGATAGTTGAAAGTGTTGTTCAAAAAATGGGTCATATATATCCTGAGATAGTCGAAAAGCGTAGTTTTGTTGAGAACATAGTCAAAGGGGAAGAACTCAAATTCATTTCGAACCTCTCAAGGGGTCTTGAGCTTGTTCAAAAGATTATCGAGACAAAGGGTAAAATAACTGCGGAAGATGCATTCAAACTGTATGATACATACGGCTTCCCAATAGATATCCTGCGCGATATTGCGCAAGAAAACAACTACGAACTCGATGAAAAAGGTTTTGAGGCATACTTACAGCAGCAACGCGAAAGGTCAAGAAAAGCACAAGGTGAGGTCGAGTTTGCACAAAAGACAGGTTACGAAACACTTGACATAGAGACCGTTTTCGTAGGTTACGAAACAATGGAGTCCGAAGGAACTGTTATGAAAATCAGAAAAGATAATGAATTTATAGATAACGTAGAGACTTCAGAACCAATCCAGTGCGAGCTAGTTTTGGATGTCACACCGTTCTATGCAGAAAAAGGCGGGCAGGTATCGGATAAGGGAACGATAACTTGGGAAAGTGGCAAATTCGAAGTCGAATATGTCTATAACCCAGTGGAAGGTATTATCGTCCACAGAGGAAAATTAACAGGAAAGCTTAGCATAGGTCAGAAGGTTTTCTCCAAAGTTGACCCTATCAGAAAATGGACGATGAGAAACCACACTGCCACACATTTACTCCACGCTGCGCTAAGAAAAGTATTAGGAACTCACGTACGTCAAGCAGGTTCGCTCGTCGAACCTGAAAGATTGAGGTTTGACTTTACACACTACCAAGCATTAACGAAAGAGCAGATAACAGCGATAGAAGACCTGGTCAACGAGGTAATACTTAGTGCCATTCCAGTTGTTACGGAAGTAAAGACTTACGATGAAGCTGTGAAAGAAGGTGCCATGGCACTCTTTGAAGAAAAATACGGAGATTACGTAAGAGTTGTAAAAGTGGCAGATTTCAGTGAAGAGCTCTGTGGTGGAACACATGTCAAGAATACAGGAGAAATTGGGCTATTTAAAATAGTATCAGAGAGTGCAGTAAGCGCAGGTGTTAGAAGGATAGAAGCGATAACGGGCTTTAATTCGCTTGCATATGTGCGTAGGCAAGACGAGATATTAGAAAGCCTAAAAGATAAGCTGGAAGCTCCAGTTAACGAATTGAGTGTGAAAGTTGAAAAACTCATTGAGGAAAGGAAAATGTTGGAACGCGAACTTGCAACCCTCAAGAAAAAGCTTGTCAACCCAGAGAGTGTGGCAAGCAATGTAAAAACTTGGAATAACGTAAATTACGTATCCGCTGCGTTTGAAGATATTGACCCAGAAGTTCTCAAAGAACTGACAGATGAGGTTTCTGAAAGGATTAAGGGGGTTGTCTTACTTGTCTCTAAAATCGGCGAAAAGGTGGTCTTCACAGTGAAAGTGCCAAAAGAGTTGACCAACGAATACCACGCAGGAAATATTGCCAAGGTTGTGGCGAAAATCCTTGGTGGTGGTGGGGGCGGAAGCCCAACATTTGCTCAAGCTGGTGGAAAGTTACCACAAAGTATACCAGAAGCATTGGAAATATTTGAAAAGATAATAAGAAAGGAAGTGCAGTGATGTTTGGCAGGTCTGATTTAGGAATAGATCTCGGAACGGCGAATACGCTGGTTTATGTGCGTGGTAAAGGCATAGTTATCAACGAACCGTCGGTTATTGCAATTAACGTTGAAACAAACGAAATAATAAAGGTCGGGGCTGAAGCCAAGAAGATGCTTGGCAAAACGCCGTCGTACATCCAGGCTATCAGACCTTTGAAAGACGGGGTCATAGCCGATTACGATGTTGCGCTTGCAATGCTTACATATTTCATAAACAAAGCACAAGAAAAATTTTCGTTTTTCCGTCCAAGGATTGTTATCGGGGTTCCTTACGGTGTGACAGAGGTTGAGAGCCGAGCGTTGCTAACCGCTGGTAAAGAAGCAGGTGCTAAAAAGGTGTTCTTGATTGAAGAACCCATGGCTGCTGCTTTGGGTACGGGACTTCCCGTTGAGGAACCCCAAGGTAGCATGATAATAGATATCGGTGGAGGAACAACGGAAGCTGCCGTTATTTCACTCGGTTCCATAGTTACCGCAACATCCACCAGAATAGCAGGTGACGAATTCGATGAAGCAATAATGCAATATGTTAGAGAGATATACAGGGTTACAATAGGTGTAAGAACCGCGGAACGAGTTAAGATAGAGATAGGAAACGTTTACCCACTCAAAGAATTCGATGAACTCCAAACCGAGGTTGTTGGAATAGAATTATCTTCCGGTCTACCAAAAAGATTGATACTAACCGGTGGTGAAATCAGAGAAGCGATTCGACCAACAGCTATGCAAATTGTTGAAACTGCTAAGGTAACACTTGAAAAAACACCTCCGGAACTTGTTGCAGATATCACTGAGCGTGGAATAGTTATTACAGGTGGTGGTTCATTACTAAGGGGAATTGCTGAGTTGTTGTCAAAAGAAACAGGTATAAAGGTTTATCAAGCGGACGAGCCACTTAGTTGTGTGGCTAAAGGTGCAGGCTTGGTCCTTGATAAAATCGACATACTGGCGAGGTTAAAGAGTGTAGAATGAGGATTAACTATATATCTTTGATGTTCATAATTTTATTAACCTTCTTCTTTCTCGACGTGTTTACAAACAATAGCATTTCACAGACTATCCATACGTTCTTTTCAGTGGTTGCATCACCACTTTTCAATGCGAAGGTGCTGATTGAAAAATATTTTGAAAAAAACATAACAATTCAGAACATAAAGATTTTTGCCAACGAAAAACCGGATGAGTTACTGGTTCTGAGTGAAGATTTGAAAGGTTACTATGTGCGAAATTTAAATAAGACAGGTATAGTTTTAAACGAGAAAGGTCAACTCGTTGGATTTGTTGAAAAGACAGGAAATGTTGGATATGTTTCCAAATGGTGGGAGTCTGAATTTCCCGTAACTTTAGAAGCAACCAATCTTACCATTACCGGTTATTACAAGGGCTATAGAATCACTATCCCGGATCCAAACATATCATTAGAAAAACTTCAAGCTAAGGTCTATATGTCTGAATACCTACCGTATGGAAAGCTTCTAAAAAACTACGGCATGCACCTGGGATATTACGAGAATGGTATTTTCAAAATTAACATCCCAAAAGTTTCAGAAAGAGTTATTTTACTTGAAAGCTATGGGAACGACAATAGAAACGAGCAATAAAGCGCAATACCAGTCAGGTTGAATTAGATGAATCCTCATGACAGGGGGGGAACAATTATGGGAGCTACGGGCAACATGGACTACAACAGATTAACAAAAGAGGAGCTAATCCAAAGAATGCGAGAACTGGAAGACGAAGTTTCCAGACTTAAAATGCGCGAATCTGAGCTTGAGATGCTTTTAAGCGAGTATTCCTCCATAATGAAAAAGCAGTTCGAGGTCTTTGATGATTTTATCAAAGATGTTGGAACACGTAGGATGATAGACCCGCTCACAAGGGTTTACTCTCACGAACATATTTTAAAACTCATATCTTACTACCATCAAAAAGCATTTGAGGAAAACTTTGGATACGCACTTGTAACGATTACAATCAACAATTTCGATAAACTCGAACAAATGGAAAAAGAACACGCCTTATTAAGCATTGGAAAACTACTCAAAGAACTAGTTAGAGTTCCACTCGACAGTGTTGGAAGGTCTGCGGAAGACCAGTTCATAGTTCTGTTAACTGAAATCACGAAAGAAAATGCACTGAGGGTCAAGGAGCGAATAGAAAACGCACTAGCTTTGCACAACATCGATGCAACGGTAAAATTTGCAGCGTATCCCGAAGATTCAACAAACCTTGAAGAACTTGTCAAAATGGTCAAATAAGTAAAGCACCAGGTATTTTAGCTACAGAAAGGAGATTTAACAATGGGGTCAATAATTGTCGAGAGGTCGCAGCTAACAGGAGAAATCGAGATTTCCGGAGCAAAAAATTCTGCGCTTCCTCTGTTGGCTGCTGCACTTCTAACCGAGGAGGAGGTAGTTCTACACAAAGTACCCGTTTTATCTGACGTTGAAACGATGATAGATATATTGAGAACGACGGGTAAAAAGGTGTTATTTGAAAAAGATAAAAACACAGTCCACATATCTGGACCTATCCAGCAAACACATGTGCCTTACGATTTAGTAAGAAAGATGCGTGCATCGTTTAACGTCCTTGGACCAATAGCGGCACTCATGGGAGAAGCAAGCACACCACTTCCAGGTGGTTGCGCTATAGGTGTTCGCCCTGTCGATTTCCACATTGAAGGTCTCAAAAGGCTTGGCTTTGAGGTCACCTATGACCATGGTGAGATATTGGCCAAGCGGGGAACAAAACAAGAAGAGGTAACGGTCTATCTTCCATTCCCGAGTGTCGGCGCCACAGAACACATAATGAGCACTGCAGCGATACTACCTGGTGTCACTATTATTGAAAATGCCGCCATGGAACCGGAAATAGTGGACCTTCAGGATTTACTGAAGAAAATGGGTGCAAAAATTTCGGGAGCCGGAACGAGTAGGATAGTCGTTGAAGGTGTTAAACAACTACACGGTTGTGAACACACGGTTATACCCGACAGAATTGAAGCGGGTACGTACGCTATTGCATTCCTTGCGACACGTGGTGAAGGGGTTATTAAGAACGTAAATCCAGCACACCTTGATGCGTTATGGTTTGTGCTCGAAAGAACAGGTGCGGTTGTTAAGAAGGGAACAGACTTTGTCGAAGTCAAATCCTGGAACCGATGGAAGGGCTGCGACATCAACGTGCTACCTTATCCAGGTTTCCCAACAGACTTACAACCCCAGATAATCGTTTACCTCGCACTTGCGGATGGTTCAAGCACGGTTACAGAAAACGTTTTCAAAACACGCTTTGCACATGTTGGTGAACTTGTTAGAATGGGTGCGGATATGAGAATAAAGGACAACACGGTTTTCATAAACGGGGTTCAAAAGTTAGAAGGAACTACAGTGATGGGCACGGATTTAAGGGCGACTGCCGCATTGGTGATAGCAGGACTTGCCGCGGAAGGAACAACGGAAGTTACTCAGGTTGAACATATATTTAGAGGCTATGAAAATGTCATCGAAAAATTCGAGAAAATTGGTGCGAAAATCAAATACGTACCTGGAGGTGTTCCGGAAATTTGACCAATAAGACACAAAAGAAAGAAAATTCACAGAGAACCAACACATTTGAATATTCAAAAATCAAACTGCTTCTAAAATCCTCAAGAAATCTTTGGCTCTTTTTCATAGATACTGCCTTACTTTTCTTGTCTGGTGCCATCGCTCTTTTTGTAAGGTTTGGATTCGACTTTACAGAAATGCAAAAATACGCACCAGGTGTTTTGATGTTGATAGTGTTTACATCTTTATCCAATCTTTTCAACGGCACATACAAAATCGTTTGGCGTTACGCCCAGCCTGTTGAATTTCTCAAACTTCTCAGAGGACTCTTCACAGGCTACGCTTTAACGGTGATTTTTATACACTTTACACGAATCACAGTTCTACCGAGGTCTGTGGGGATGCTCACATTCCTTGGTGGTTACTTTTTACTCTTCAGTGCTCGAACTACTTATCAATTCTTACTTGGTATTCGCAAAAGTTCTGGAAAACGCATAGGTATAGTCGGTGCTGGCGATGCCGGGGTCATACTACTCAACGAAATAAAGCGCACAAATTATGGTCGTGTAGTTGCTTTTTTTGATGATGATCCTGCAAAATTGCGCAGGACGATAGCTAATGTAAAAGTTGTTGGGACAATCGATGAGATAGACAAATTCATCGATGAACTCGAACTTGACGAGATATTAATAGCAATTCCTTCGGCATCGAAAGAACTCATCGAAAGAGTTTCAGATAAAGTCAGCGGAAAACATGTAACAGTAAAAACGTTCCCCCCAATCTCTCAATTGCTTGATAGAGAACCAACGATTGCGGACCTTAGGGAGATTTCTATCCAAGATATCATCGGAAGGGAACCTGTCACAGTTGACCTTAATTCAATAAGTGGATACATATCAGGAAGGACAGTTTTGATTACAGGTGCAGGTGGAAGTATCGGTTCAGAAATCGCAAGGCAAGTTGCAAATTTCTCACCGAAAAGGCTCATCTTACTCGGTCGAGGTGAGAACAGCATATACGAAATATACAACGAACTTAAAGAAAAAACGACGGTTTTTGAACTAATTCCTGTCATTGCTGATGTTACAGATGAAAAATTCATGGACCAAGTCTTTTCAAGTTATAATCCTCAGATTGTATTTCACGCGGCAGCCCACAAGCACGTATTTTTCATGCAAACAAATCTTTACGAGGCGTTGAGGGTTAACGCTCTTGGCACAATAAACTTAGTGAAACTTTCGTGCAAATACGATGTCGAGAGATTCGTCTTCATCTCTACAGATAAGGCTGTCCATCCAACTTCTTACATGGGACTTAGCAAACGGATTGCAGAACTTTATCTTTTGACAATTCCAGAAACGTGCAGTACACGTATCGCAATCGTGCGTTTCGGAAATGTTATAGGTAGTCGAGGAAGCGTGTTGTGGAAATTCAAAAAGCAAATTGAAAAAGGTGGTCCATTGACAATAACCGACCCAAGGATGAAACGCTACTGGATGAGTATACCGGAAGCCGTCTCTTTGGTCATACAGGCCGGCGCTTTTTCCAGCAAAAGAGAACTTTACGTGCTGGACATGGGTGAGCAGATCCCTGTCGAAAAGGTGGCAAAAACATTGGCAAAGCTTATGGGAAAACCGGACATACCGGTAATTTACACAGGCGCTGTGCCTGGTGAAAAATTAGAAGAAGAGTTATTCTACGACTTTGAAAAACCAGAACCAACAGACCATCCCAAAATTTCCCGCGTCAGGTATACTCAAATTGCTTTAAACTCAGATGAGATAGAAAGTATAGTCAAAAAATCCATGGAACTTTACATTTCAGGAAAAGAAAAAGAAGCAGTCGACTTATTGCAAAAGATTGTGAATGTAGTAAGCCGCGGCGAATAATGGCTAAGAAATAAAAAAGGCAGGATTTGTAAAACACGCTCCTGTCTTTTTATTATTCATTATGTCCTTTTAATTCACCAATTTTTTCTTTTCCTCAATCACAACCTTAATCTCTTCCGGTTCGAACGTATAAGTTGTCGAACACCATTTGCAAGTAACTTCTGCTTTCCCTTCTCCAAGCATCTCGTTCAAATCGCTTAGGTCCAACACCTTCAGGGATTCGAACGCCTTTTTCCTACTACACAAGCATTTGAAAACAACGTTCATCTCTTCAACTAACAATTCCTCAGTTCCAAGCACGTATTTTGCAATATCTTCCAAACTCTTTTCCCCCAAATAACTGGTGATGGCAAATCCATTTAACCTTTTCTCAATTCCTGACACAATTTCCTCAGAAATGCTCTTATCCAAAATCTGAATCGCGAGTCCACCAGCTTTTGCAACACCATCTTTGTCCATCAACACTCCAAGAGCAAAAGCAGATGGAATTTGTTCAGACTTTGCGTAATAATAAGCGATATCCTCGGCAATCTCACCAGACACGATTGGCACTTTGGATACCAGGGGTGTCTTAAGCCCTACATCCCTTACAACAGTCAAATCGCCTCCAACAATAGCACCTTTAACGTCGAACTTGCCAAATTCGTTCTTTTCCAGCTCGAACTTCGTATTTGTTATGTATCCTCTAACAGTTCCCTTCCATGTTGATTGGGCGACGACATTACCTGCAGGTCCTGTACTACTAATCACAAACGTTATAGTCTCCATTTCTCCAAGCCAAGGGATAACTAGTATTGAAGCAGTGACTAACCTTCCAAGCACAACGGTTGGCAAATACGAAAGCTTGTGCCTTTCTCTAAGTTCATGTACAACATCTTTTGAATCAGTTATTGAAAACCTAATCATCCCTCTGTAAGCGGTTCCATAGATTAATCTAGCCATGATTTCACCTCCATTAACACCATTACCTTGCTTTTTTGCATTGCTTATCATAAGTTTAACAATTTTCCAGAAAAATAGCAAGAAGCAAATCGTATGAAAGGTTAAAAAACTTTAGCATCTTTTAGTAAAGATTGTGATATAATTCAATTGAGATGTTTAGAATGCTATCCCAGAATGGGGGGATATTATGCCTGTGGTAGATGCTGTTAAAATTGAGGAGTTAATATCTAAAGTCCCAGGGGTGAAGGCAGTCAAAGTTGTTGGTGATGGAGCTGGACTACATGAAATCCATGTGATTACAACAAGTGACAAAAGTCCCAAACAGCTTGTGAGGGATATCGAAACCGTTGTACTTGCAAGTACGGGGATAAGACTTGATAGAAAAATCATCTCTATTGCACAAGTTGAATCTGATGTCAAGACTCAAAAGGTTCTTCCGTATCAGATATCCAGTTTGAAGGTCGAACATATCGATGAAAGAAACATTCGCGTAACGGTCACAATAGAACACGGAGAAGAAGAATTTTACGGTGAATCCGTAGGTCCCAAGACATCGAGAAATATTCCTAAGGTTATTGGCAACGCAGTACTGAATGCACTTTCGGAAATCCATGACTTCGCACTTTCTTTCGATGACATTGCTGAAGTTTATTTTGTTGGCAAAAAGTATGTGCTTGTGCATATAACAAAACAATACAATAACGTGGAAGAAAGCATAATCGGAACAGCTGTCATCGAAGGTAGTTTTGAAAGAGCCGTTGCGGAGGCGGTCCTCGATGCTTTCAGAAGGATTTAAGACATTAAAAATTACAACCATTGTCCTTGTAACTTTCCTATTATTACCGACAGCTTTTTCCCATATCTTGATTCCAAACGAAGTCCAACCCAACTTAACGGGTGCGTACCCTGTACCTGAGCTGTGGCTTGGAAATCCGTCAGTAATTGCACAAACACGCCTGGAACTAAACTTCTCACTCTACACAGCAAATTGGTCGAATACCATAGTGACCAAAGATGCTGGTTGGTGGGGAGTTCCGGCGAACCCTGCCCAGAACATCTTTTACTTGCCCGAAGAAATACCACCTTTTTTGAACCTTATCTTCGACTACACAACTGGGAACATGGGATTTTACCTTGAACTGCCATTGAAAAAAGAATACAGAAACACGTTGCTGACACTTTCAGATGGTAATAATTTACCGTTCAATCTCCTTAATCCCCTTGATATGAGCAAACTTTCCGTAGACTTAAATTTCCCAACCATAGGATACATCTACTATGCTAATGAGCGACTATTTTTCGCAGTTGGACGGTTTCCATTGAAATGGGGAGATGCAAAATTTCCAGTCCACATCTCTCCAACAACTTACCAAGACAACGCAACATTTGCGATAAGATTCCCAGGCATGACTTACACATTCCATGCAATAACATCTTACCCTCTACTTTCTCCTAACGAATACCACATTCAAACACACTACTCTGATCAACACACATCAGGCAGATACTTCTACGAGCCATCAAAATGGATAATTGCACACAGGTTGGATTTTTACAACACGTATGGAGATGTCAATTTGAGGGTGGGATTTGGAGAGCTCAACATCGTCGGTGGTAAACACCTGGACTTAATAGACTTGAACCCTATACTTATTTACCATAACACGTACGGAGAAGGTTACAGAAACGTTACCGGTAGTGTTGATTTTACACTAAATTGGAATCCTATAAATTTGTATGGAGAATACGTTCTTGACGACATCGAAGGACCAACGGAGGTAGGTTACGGTTACAAACCCGGAGCATCCGCGTATGATATCGGTGCTAAAATAAAACTCAGGGGTATTAATCTGTGGTTCGAATACGCTGAAACATCTGAATGGATGTATGTGACAAATTATCTGCCGTATTTGAGAATAAATGTTCGGCACTTTGATTTAGAGAACAACCCAGGTGGTCGATTCATGTTTGACTACCCACTTGGTTTTATCTACGGACCTGATGCAAAGATGTTTTCATTTGGTTTAGAAGGTAACCTACTCGGTGCAGACTTCCAAGTCATGTACAACCTTTTGACTAAAGGCTTGGTAGACGATAACGGAACGATAAGGTGGAAATGGTTCTGGGATTCTTGGCCGGGAAACGTTTCAGAGCCCGGTGCAACAACACCACCTAAGGCTGGGGAGAAAAGTTACAACATCTTTTCACTGAAACTGACATGGCAGAACTTCACTGTGTTTTACAAAACAATCGATTTCGATAAATACTTCCTCTCAGTTAATTACAAAAATACTTTCTAAGTTTGCCAAGTTCAAGCTGAATTTTTCCTGCTCATTAAAACTTTGTAATTTGCCCTGCACTTTAACGCAGGGCTTTTTTATTTATTAACCATTGTAACAATGTAACATTTAAACTTAACTCAACGGTATAAAAAAACTCTTTACAGAAGGTAAACGTTTGTGGTATAATCTTAAAGAAATTCAATATCATTTTAAGGAGGGAAAAGTATGGCAAAAAAGACGATTATGGTTATCGACGACCAGCCAGAGATTCTCGAATTGGTTAGCTTCACTTTACAAAAAGAGGGATACGAAGTCATTCCAGTGGAAGATGCCGAAAAAGCGTTACAAGAGCTCAAAGACAAAGACGTGGACATGTTTATCGTTGACATCATGCTTCCAAACATGGATGGTTTTGAATTCGTAAGACACATTCGTGCAACGGAAAAACACAAACTAACCCCTGTAATATTCCTTAGTGCAAAGGGAGAAGAATTCGACAAAGTGCTCGGGTTGGAACTTGGCGCGGACGACTACATAGTTAAACCGTTCAGCATAAGGGAGCTCCTTGCAAGAATTAGAGCAGTCTTCAGAAGGACGCAACTTGGAAATGTTGTAAAAGAAGAAAAACCAAAGAAAATAGTTGCAAAAGACCTCGAAATCGATATCGACAAATACGAAGTTAGGGTAAAGGGTAAGAAAGTTAGCCTTACACCACTTGAATTTGACTTACTCAGATTCCTTGCCGAAAACGAAGGAAAGGTCTTTTCAAGAGATGTACTTCTTGACAAACTTTGGGGTTACGATTACTTCGGTGATACAAGAACCGTCGACGTACACATCAGAAGGTTGAGAACAAAAATTGAGGAAGATCCTTCAAATCCAAGGTATGTCGTAACTGTGCGTGGAAAAGGATACAAATTTAGAGATCCTGGAAAGGAAGAACAATAAGTAGATGGTAATTGCCACGATTGTTAGTATCATCCTTGCCGTTACTTTTGCAATTCTTTACAGCTTAGCAAGAAGGAACGAAAGAACATACGCGAAATACTTGGATAAAATAGCTTTAAGTATAGGAGAGGAGGCGGGTACTCCTCCCCTATACGTTTATGAGCGCTTGAGGAAAAAATTAGAAGAATTGGAAAAGAGAATTACCGAGACTGAGCGTGAAAGACGCAATATATTTACAATCCTAAATAACATCACTGACCCAATAATAATAGTGCGAGGCGATGGTGTTGTAACATTCGCCAACATTGCCGCACGAGATATCACACGCCCCGGTATCGAGGGTAGAAGGGTCTATGATATCATCGAGAACTACCATCTACTTGAATTATTCGAGAGGGCACTTGAGACAGGAGAAATACAGAGTGCGGATGTGTCTTTAGTTGTAGATGCCGAACCCCGTTATTACGATGCAAAGGTTGTGCCGATAAAATTCGACGAAGAAAGCGAACGTTACATTATAGTCTTGCACGACACAACGAAAGAGAAACAACTTGATAAATTAAGGAGAGAATTCATCTCAAATGTTTCCCACGAGCTCAGAACACCACTAACTTCTATCCACGGGTATGCCGAAGCGCTCCTTGAAGACGACCTTTCGAACAAAGAACTCGTCAGGAAGTTCCTTAATGTAATAGAGAGCGAATCTGCCCGAATGACAAGATTAATCAACGACTTACTTGATTTAGAAAAGCTCGAATCTGGCGATACTAAATTCAACTTTGCGCCTGTTGAAATGTGTCAGGTAATGGATAGGGTTTACAGCATCGTTGAGCCACTCGCTCATGATTATGGAGTGGAGCTTGACATGGAGTGCGATGAGCCAAAAGTCGTCTGGGGAGATTTTGACAGACTTGTCCAAATGGTTCTAAACCTTGTCGATAACGCTGTGAAATATACATCTACCAAAGAGTCTGGTGAAAAGAGAGTTATCGCAAGGTGTTATGAAAAAGAAGGAAAAATCGTCTTTGAGGTAAAAGATACAGGTCCTGGTATCCCAGAAGATGCACAAAAGAGATTGTTTGAAAGGTTCTACCGTGTCGACAAGGCAAGAAGCAGAAAAGTTGGAGGAACAGGGCTTGGACTTTCAATTGTAAAAACGATTGCTGAACGCCACAATGCAACCATTACGTTTGAAAGTAAAGTTGGTGAGGGCACCACTTTCAAGGTGTTTTTCGATAAATACAAAGAAGAAGAGAAACCGTCTGAAACAACGGATAAACAAAAAGTAGGTAACTGACTTACATTTGGAGGCGGTAGGAAATGAGAGCTTACGATATCATCCTCAAAAAGCGAAACGGAGGAAAACTTTCGAAAGAAGAAATAGAGTTCATGGTTAATGGCTATGTAAAAGGCGAAATTCCGGATTATCAGATGGCTGCATTCCTCATGGCGATTTACTTCCGCCACATGGACCCAGAAGAACGCGCTATTTTAACAGAAGTTATGGCAGACTCGGGTGATAGGATCGACCTCTCTTCTATCCCTGGGATAAAGATAGACAAGCACTCGACTGGTGGTGTGGGAGATAAAACGACACTTGTTGTTGGACCTATCGTTGCTTCACTTGGTGTGCCTGTTGCAAAGATGTCTGGTAGGGCTCTTGGTCACACGGGGGGAACGATAGATAAACTCGAATCGATACCGGGTTTTCGCACCTCCCTATCAGAGGAAGAGTTTTTTGAAAACGTGAGAAAAATTGGTATCGCGATAGTTGGGCAAACAGCGAACCTTGTTCCGGCCGACAAGAAGATATACGCTCTCCGTGATGCGACAGCAACTGTTGATGAAGTATCGCTCATCGCCTCAAGTATCATGAGCAAGAAACTCGCAGGTGGCGCAGACGGTTACGTGCTCGATGTCAAGGTAGGTAGCGGTGCTTTCATGAAAACATTAGAGCAGGCGACTGAACTCGCTGAAGCAATGGTTGGAATAGCAAAGGCACATGGAAAAAAAGCTGTAGCTGTCCTCACAAACATGGACGTGCCACTTGGAAAGATGGTTGGTAATTCCCTCGAAGTGCTTGAAGCGATAGAAACGTTAAAAGGAAGAGGTCCTGAAGATTTCACAGAACTGTGTCTAAATTTAGCTGCTTGGATGTGTCATCTTGCTGAGAAAGGTAGCTTTGAAGAATGCCTTGCGATGGCTAAAGAAGCTTTAGAAAGCGGAAAAGCACTTGAAAAGTTCAGACAACTTGTTGAATACCAAGGTGGCAATCCAGAGGTTGTCGACAGACCAACAGAAATTCTGCCCATGACCGATAAAACAGTAGATTTCATTGCAACGCAAGACGGATACATCACAGCTATAGATACCGAAAAAATAGGCATCGCTTCGAACTACCTTGGTGCAGGAAGAAAGACGAAAGAAGACACTATCGATTACCGTGTTGGTATCGAAATACTCAAAAAACTCGGCGATTACACGAAAAAAGGTGAACCTATTGCAAAACTGTATATCTCTGAAAAAAGCGATGTAGAATCTGCATTAAAATTGCTCTCGGAAAGTTACAAATTCAGTGACAAGAAACCTGAACACAAACCGATAATCTTAGGAATTGTGAAATAAAGTTTTCAAAGACTAAAAAAGCAAACAAGAGAACAAAAGAACCCGAGGGGGCTGAGGAACAAAGCCCCCTTTTTATTTCCTTTTGCTGTTCTTGATTAAAACACTTAAACATGGTATAATTACGCTCGAAAGGTGAAAAGAAATAAAAAATCCAAACCAAGGGGTGTTCTCTTTCGTGAACGCAAAAAACTCGGCGCTACTGAAAACACTTTCTTTGTTTTTCTTGACCTTGGCAACCTTTATGGCTGCCCAGGTTTTTTTAATTAATAACAACGTCTTCGAACCAAGCAATGGTTATTTCACAGAGTCACAGCTCAGAGACATGGGGTTCAACATTGTTAAGAATGAGAGAGTATACCTCATACACAACAGAAAGCTCATCATCGGTTCAGATAGTGACTTTCTTGTCGATTTTCAAGAATATGTCCCAAAAGCCTATACTATTGTCAACGGTGTAGTATTTGTAAAGGCGGATTTCATATCAAGCTTTTTTAAACTATCAAAAATGAACGATGTATACTACGACAAACCGTTTTCGATAACATTCATTGATTATACAGATGATGTACTCACTATCGGCACCTCAGTGCCTGCCAAAAAAGAATTTCTCAGTGCATCGCTTTCCAACAACACGCTTTCGCTCAAACTTTCACCAGCTCAATGTGATTTAAAAACACCTGCAGGTGTATCGGTTTCAAGAACAAATCACACTACAATAATAACGGTTGAAAAAGCTGTATCAGGCTACAACATTACGTATTCGGAGAACAAGATAGTCGTACGGATAGAACCCGTGATTAGAAAAATAGAATACACCAAGCGTACAGAAATATTTGCGGGAAGGACTTTCACAATTAATTACATGATAGCGGACCCGAGGCATACCAATATCACCCCCTTATTGCCAGCGAAAGGCATAGGTTCAATGGCGACATTGGCAAATATCCTTTCCTATCATGGATTTTCTAGCGGTGTCAATGCAAACTACTTTGATCCAGCAACAGGGTTACCAATAGATATCGTCATATCAAATGGAAGAGTGCTTTCTCATAGGTATGGATTGAGGCCCATGTTCATACAAACAACCGATGGTAGAGTGTTTATTAAAAAAGCGTACGTAGATATCACGGTAAGGATTGGAGATGTTTTACTCTTAGTCAAAGGTGTCAATACAACATCTCTTGGAGAAGTGAACTTATACACTTCCGAGTTTGCACTCAAAATCCCCAACGACAGAACTAGAACGTATGTGGTTGTAAAGGATGGAAAAATTGCATCAATTGGCTACATTTCAGCGGTTCCATCAAATTCGGAGGTCATAATGATTAGCAACGATGTAAAAAACAAGTTTTTACCTAATCTCACGGTTGGCCAAACCGTCACAGTTGAACTTTACACGGATGACGGATATCAAATCAAGAACGCTGTTGGTGCAGGTCCATTGCTATTGCAAGACGGTAACATCATTCCAGATGCAGCCGAAGAAAAACTCAGATACGGTGGAGGCATACCAACGACACGTGCGAACAGGACGATAATAGCGATAAAAGACGGAAAAGTTCATCTCATTACAATAGAGGGCAAAAATGGGGTTGGTATGAATTTTGACGAAGCGGCCCAGTTCTTGAAATCCAAAGGTTACGATTCAGCGATGATGCTTGATGGAGGTAGCTCGACATCGATGGTTTATGCAGGAAAATACGTAACAAGCGGAACCCCAAGAAATATACCCGTTGCGTTAGGAGTAAAATAACAGGTGAAAACCAAATATAAAACTGCCCCGATGCCGTGGGGCAGTTTTCATTTAAACATCTCAAGCTGGGTCAAAAAATCCTCAAAGTAAGGGGCATGAAACTCGCCTTCAAGAGCTTTCTTAGCCAATTTATCTGCCAGATTGTTCAACTGGTTACCTTTGTGTGCTTGCACTTGGATAAATTCAATATCAACATAATTCATGTAATGCTCCAGGAATGCTTTGTACAACTTTGTCAGCTCAGTCTTTGTTTTCCATTCACCACTAATCCAGTTTGCAAGACCCGAGTAATCATGGAAAATTCGTATTTTATTTATGCCTTTCTTTGAAGCGTAAAAGACAGCGTACATCACAGCGTAAATCTCTCCTGAAACATTTCTGTGAACGGAGAGTACTTCAGATTTTATGCTAAACGCGAATTCCTCTATCACTTCGCTACACTTGATTACAACACCACTTCCCACGATGCCATCTCTGAAACTACCGTCTGTGTAAACATCACATATTTTATATCCCGAAATATCTTCCATCAGTGCACCACCTATTTTTCAGTTCTTAGCTTCAGCACATAGAAATTCCAGTAATCACGTATGAATATCAAAATTGGTAAAGCGAGCAAAACTCCTACAAATCCAAGAACGCTACCCAAAATGAATATCGAAAGTAGTATCACAAACCAATGAATCTTCAAATTACTGCTCTGAATCTTTGGACCGTAGAACCAAGATTCCGTTTGATTAACGGCAACAAGCACTACGGTCAGCCAAACCATACCCTTTACCCCTTGAGAAGTAAACACTAGAAGACACATAGGAACAGCGGTAAGCAGCAACCCTACGAACGGGAAGAATCCGCCAATAAAAGACAAAATACCCAATGTTAGCGCCGAAGGTACACCAATGATGTAAAGCCCGACGGTTGTAAGAGATGCACTAATAAACGAAACCAAAACCTGCCCTCTTAGATAACGCTTCACGTTATTAAAGAAGTGAACGACAAAATGTTCACCGTACTTTGGGTCATCGATAAACAAAAAATGAACTTTCTCTTTAAAATAAAATCTTATACTCTCCACACCAGCCATCGTGACTATAAGCAAAACAACCATTGTGAAGAGAGACGGCAAGATATTGGCAACGTATTTTATCACTTGTGCGAGGAAAGAAGAGATATTACTTTTGAATTCGTCAAGATATTTCAAAGCCCAAGCGGGTAAATCCAAATTAAGACTTGCGGATTGCGCACTTTGTATAACTGAATTTATTTGATTGATAACTAACGGGAAGAAAGAAGCAATTGCATAAACGAATATTGCAATTACAAAGACGTAAGATGCTATTGCAGGAAAGCGTTTTCCTGTTTTTTTCAGAACATAGTCATAAGGCACACTAAGAATAACGGAGAAATAATAGCCCAATACGAGTGCACCAATGACAAAAGGCACTTTCCAAGCAAAGAATATGAAAAGCAGAAAATAAAACAGAACTAACAACATATCTCTGTAAGGTACTTTTTCAGCTTTTATATTATCGGCAATGACTTTTTACTCTCCTTCATTTTCGTTAGTCTCCTTAATGATTTTCTTTTCAATCTCAAGCACAAGTGCTTCTGCAGTTGCAAGATTCGTTGCTAACGGTACGTTGTGCACGTCGCACACCCTCAAGAGTGCGCTTACATCAGGTTCGTGGGGCTGAGCGGTAAGTGGGTCTCGTAAGAAAATCACAAAATCGATTTCGTTGTTAACTATCAACGCACCGATTTGCAAATCTCCCCCGTATGGTCCGGACTGGAACTTATTCACCTTCAGCCCTATCTTTTCTTCTATAACCTTCCCCGTTGTGCTTGTTGCGTACAAATCGCATTTGGAAAATACATGCATCCACTCCTTAACAAACATTGCCAAATCTAATTTTTTCTTATCGTGTGCAATAAGCGCAACTCGGATTCTTTTCATACACATCGCTCCTATATATACTAATACTAATCTTGCCTAACAAAAACATATGAATTTTCCAATTTCCTTTGTGCTGCCAAATGCCTTTGAACGTACTGACCGCAATTACTTCCGATTTTGTTCTCTTCCAGCTCCCCAACACTGATTATAACCTCGTACCCGTTCTTCTCAAGCTCTGCGACAAACTTTCTGTGTTTAAACACAAGCCCTCGCTCATCAACATCTGAATTTAACCCATTCTCAACAGCCCTGTATGTGGGATTGACTGGAGTAATTTTGATTAAGAATTTCTCAGGGTCAAAGTACTCCATGATTACCGATGCATCTACTTCATTTTCCTGCGCGAGTGCGAAATTCAGTGTCACTTTTCTATCACCTTTTTGAACAAACCGTTCTCCGTACTTTGTAATTTCTTCAAAACCCCATTTCTTTACAGGAATAATCCTATCTCTTTGCTCTTTCGACGTACTGTGAATTGAAAATTGCATTTGGAACCTACCTATATAGTATTTGTTCTTTATCTCAAGCAATCTTTCGAACCATCCTTCTCTCCCAACTGGTGCAACGGTACTTATTGAAGGCATCAATCCTGGTGCATCGAGCATGTGTGGGAGTTTTTCAAGCACGCCAAGCACATTATCGTTTAAAGCCGGCTCTCCGACACGTGCGAATTGGATTTTAAACTTCTCAACAGGGACACTCATACCGTATCTTTTATTGGTTAAAAACAAAATCTGAGCTAATATTTCTTCTTCCGTGAGCTTCCTTTTGTAATACCCTCCTGCATCGCACATCATACAGCCAACAGGACAACCGTCCATAGTCGACACAATCAAAACCCATTTCTTCTCTCTCGGAATCGGGGGTTGGATTGATTCAACGAACTCTATCAATGCACCATTTTTACTCTCGGCAAGATAAACCATGGCGATGTCTTCCTTGCCATAGCTTGCAACGATTTTCAAATCATTGAGCAAACCCTTAACTTCCGTAAATTCCATAACTTTGCCACACCTCCACAAATCCTTTCTATTTTCTATTTATTTATTTATTCAATTGTTCTACAATTTCCACAATCTCCATTGCGCACTTAATTCCATCACCTATTGCTATCGATGATTGCCGAAAATTTGGATGAGCAACATCTCCAATTTTAAATACTTTCATAGAGCTCGCGTTTATCTTAGGTTCATTCGCTATTCTACCAATCGCAATTAAAAGAGCATCGAAGATGTACGACCCAGCTTTTGTATAAACGTAGACTTTCTCGTCTTTCTGTTCAACAAATGCAATAGCTTCTCCGAGTCTAATGGGAATTCCTCTTTCTTTTGCATACTCAACCAACCTACTAACAGCTTTAAGCTTGTTACTTCTTACAAAAACGGTAGGTTCTCTACTGTCTTCTTTTGCATGGATAGCGTAATCTAACGCTACATCCCCACCACCGTAGATGGCAACGGTTTGAACATCTTGTGGAAGATGGATGTATTCATAGAACGTCCTTGGTCCCTCTAAGTCTACCAGCCGTTTTGGAACAGTGCCAGTGGCAACAACAGCGATATCGCATTGATATCTTCGCACTCTACCTGTAATCTCAAAATCATCAACAGTCAAGATTTCATCCTGAACAACCTCTATCCTATACTCTTTAATATACCATTTTAACTTATCCACGAATCCTGTCCCAGAGATAAACCCAACGGGTGGGAAATTTTCAACGCGCCATGCATTCCTTATCAACCCACCAATTTCATCCTTTTCATAAATTGTAACATCCACACCGTATCTCTTCAACAAGACTGCGCACGATATACCTGCAGGCCCACCGCCTATAATTGCTACCTTCAAATCATTCCTCCCCTTATTTCAAAAGATAATGTTAACTAAAAGTATTGAAACTTTCCAAAAACCGCATTATCCTTATAAAGAGGGGACACCCCCCAACCAACTCTCGACAAAGGAGGTATCCCGATATGAACAACTCAACACTCTCTTGTCCAAAATGCGGTTCCACCAGCCTATACAAAAACGGTCACGACAAATACGGTAACCAACAATTCCTTTGCAAACTCTGCCATCATTCCTTCAAACTTTCCCATTCTCAAAAACGCAAAAACTTTCCTTTCCCATATCCCAAATGCTCTTCTTGTGGTAAAGCTATGGAAATTCACAAAGTCCGTCGCTCTTTCGTTGTTTTCCGTTGTAGAACCCGTCATACCAAAGATAGAGTACCTTTTAACTTTCCTGAACCAGTCACTTTTATTCCTGAGAACTTTAAATATTTCCGCTTTCCTCTCTTTTTCGTCTTAAAGGCTTTCGTTTTGTATATGAAGCACAATATGTCTTATCGCTCTCTTGCTCATTCTCTTAATATCAAAGTATCTCATGTCACCATATACAAATGGGTTATTAAATTGTGTACTTTATTCTCTGTACTTTTCCCAACATTTACCATCGAAAATGTTTTCTCAGTTCATGCTGATGAAACTGTTCTTGTGTTCAAAGAACAAAAGTACTATGTTTGGCTATTAGTTGATCACGAAACTAACTTAATTCTTTGTTGGCATGTCTCAAAGTATCGTGATATGGGACAAGTCAAAGTATTGCTCGAGAAGTTCTTTGGTAATTCAAAACCTAGAAACATTGAACTTATTACTGATGGACTTGGTGCATATGAAAGTGCAGTAAAGCTGTTGTTCAGAAATATCAATCACGTAGTGGTACCGCTCGGTAAAAACAATCAATGTGAATCTAAGTTTTCATTGTTGAAAGACTTTTTCCGACTCAAGCGAGGGCTGAAGAATACGAAGAATTTAGCGAAATATATTCAAGGATTTTGTGTAGTGAAGAATCTTTGGAAAACACACAATGGCAATATCAATTGCATTCTTTCACACTTACACTCTTTCATCACTACAAGTTAACACTATCTTTCAAAAAGCCGTGGCGTTTGCCACGGCATGCTTATTTTGATTACAAATGACTACTACTGAACTTTTAGTTCAAATCTCCAAACCTTTCCTTCTGTTACTCCATCATGTGGGTCTTTTGCAACAACACGCCAGTAATACAGACCTGGTTCGTTCAATGTAACTTGGATAGATCTTTGAGAAGTTCTTATCGGTTCCACACCGGTAAAATCGTTTGTTCGTGCGATGTAAATCTCATAAGTCAGGTTATCTCCATCTGGATCAGAACATCCCCAACTAAGAATTATGGTTGTCGGTGTGTTTGACGAAGAAATTACACTTCCATCTGCCGGGTTTGGATTTGATGGGAAGTCGGGCGCTTCGTTTGGTTTCGTTGTAAAGTTCCAAGTGGTACTGTAAGCATAATTACCAAACGTATCTTTAACCTCAACTCTCCAGTAGTATGTCTTGATTGGCGAAAGCCCTGCAACAACATGCGAAATTTCAGAACTAGTTTGGCCTGTTATTGTTGCATAGAGCGTCATCTGGTCAGGCTGACCTATGTAGAGATAATACACCAGTTGTGCTGGGTCGCTAGTTTCTTTATCCGTACTTGCTTTCCATCGCAACGTAACGTTGTTGAAAGCGACGTTTTTTGAGTTGTTTGTTGGTAACAAAAGCTCAGGTGCTGTCGGTGGCTCGTCTTTGTCAGTTATTTTGAAACTCCAGATTGGACCTTCCACTGGTGGGTTGTATCCATCCGAGACCACAACCTTCCAATAGTACGTCTTTCCAAACTCGAAGAGCCTTGGTGTTTCAAAGACACTTGTCGTTAGTCCACTTGCCAGCAGTTGCAGATTATCAGGATTTTCACCCAGATAAATATCATACCTCAACTGGTCTCCGTCTGGGTCTTCTGATACCCATGAAAACCTCGGGATTCTATTAGGGAGATTATCAGCCTTATCCGATGGATATGGTGATGTAGGAACCGTTGGTGGATTGTTCCTGTAAGTGGTAAACGTAAATTCATCGCTCTTTGTGCTTCCACCGTGTGGGTCTTTTGCTAAGACATACCAGGTGTAAGTCTTTCCAATTTCAAACACACCAGAGACATTCAGACTGATACTGTTACCAAGCACAGGACTCTTTCTCAGCACAACCTTGTTTTCAGAAACTACAACAAACTCATAGCTAACTTCATCCTCATCAGGGTCACTTGCCGAGCTCCATTGGAAATTAACACTAGAGATCTTTGCAAAGTTCAACTTCGCTCCATTTTCTGGAGCAATTAGCGTTGGTTTATCAGGCGGTGTATTTGCTTTAGTTGTGAAATAGAAACTCTGCGTTTTTGTTTCACTGTACTTATCTATCGCAGTTATTGTTAGTTTGTACGTAGTGCTTGGTTTTAGCCCTGTAACCGTGAATTCTGTAAGTGTTGAATTACTGAGCAGGTTCTGACTGTCATTGATTGAGACGCTATATTTCAAATCTTCGTAATCTTTGTCGTATCCTTGCCAACGGAGTGTTAAATTGTTGAACTTTACATCTCTTTCTCCATCGCGTGGATTAAGTAGTTCTATTCTGTCCGGTGCCTCGTTCTGCTTCGTTGTAAATGTTGCAACGATTAGCTCGCTTTTAGCTCCCCAGGGATCTTCTGCCTGAACTGACCATTCGTAACTTGCTAACTGTTTCAGGTCCTTCACGACGGCTGAGTTTGTGGCTACAATTGTTTCAAAAACTGGTTTATCTTTCCCAGCTTCATACACCTTCACATAGAACTTCAGGTCATCGTTATCCGGATCACTTGCGCTCCATGTTAGCGCCAGAGCACCAAAAGGATGACCAGAGGTCTTATCAGGTTTTAGATTTAATACAATCGGCACAGAATTTTCTTTAGTTCTAAAGTTCCAATATTCACTTGCAACTGAATCGTTTCCCTTGAGCCTAACATACCAGCGGTAGGTAGTATTAGGTTTTAACCTACCTTTGGGAACATCTACCTGGATACCTTGCCCACCGCTAACAACTTGGGTGAAGACCGTAGTTCCTGTGCCGTTTTCTCTGACTATCACTTCATATTCACCATTTGTTGGGGTATTAAAGGTTAGCTTTACGTTGTTGAAATTCAAATTAGCCTCGTTGTTTCTGGGTGATAGAAGTTCTGGTTTCTTAGAGTTTGAAGGATTTACGCACGAACTCAAGACCACTAACAAAACAAACATAACGAAGAAAACTTTAGTTATTTTCGAAGAAAAAACTCTCAGATAGACCATTTATATCCCCCTTCCGTAAAACTGTTCATGCTACTCTTCGTCTACTAAATTATATCACAAACCAAAAAACAACACACCCTCGAAATTGAGGGTGTGCTGCCTAAAATTGGATTCAAATTAGTTATATCACATATATCAAAGCAATATCACGTTTTCATACTTTCCTTTGGTCACGTTCTTTGTATCAAACACAAATGGCACGTTCTTTGCAACAAACTCATAATCGATACCAATCGTATGTCCGGATGTTACAATAGCCCCGTCCATCTTCTTTAAATTCTCTTCTGTTAGTTCAATTCTCTTGTACTGTTTTCCTTTGTGAGTGAATTCAGGGACGAATGGGTCATAGTAGAACACGTTTGCCTTTTTCTTTTCGAGTATTTCAATCACCTTCAACGCGGGACTTTCCCTCAAATCGTCTATATTCCCCTTGTAGGTAACTCCAAGAAGCAGAATATTCCTTCCGTTCAAACACTGCTTTCTTTCGTTAAATATGTCAGTAAGCCTATCAACAACGTAATATGGCATACTATCGGAAATTTCTCCTGCCACTTCCACAAGCATCATATGCAGGTCGTATTCCTTCGCTTTGTATACAAGATAAAACGGGTCAATGGGTATACAATGCCCGCCAATACCAGGTCCAGGATAGAACGGCATGTAACCGAACGGTTTCGTTGCCGCTGCGTCGATAACCTCCCAGATATTGATTTTCATCTTTTCAGCAACCTTTGTCATTTCTTGAACAAGTGCGATATTCACAAGTCTGAATGTGTTCTCCAATATCTTCGTCATCTCTGCTGCCCTTGGTGAAGAAACGGGGAAAACGCCAGCTTCGAGCACGTTTTCATACAATGCAACGGCATGCTTTGTGCATTCTGGGGTAACTCCACCGACGACTTTGGGCGTATTCCTCGTCTTGTACCTCGGGTTACCTGGGTCAACACGTTCTGGACTGAAAGCAAGATAAAAATCCTTTCCAACCTTTAGTCCTGTTTCTTGCAAAATTGGTAGGACAACCTCCTCCGTTGTGCCCGGATACGTTGTACTCTCAAGAACAACAAGCTGCCCTTTTCTCAACCTTTTCTTTATTTCATTCGCACTGTTGGTTATATAACTCAAATCTGGTTGCTTGAACTTATCAAGTGGTGTAGGCACGCATATACTTATCACATCACAATTTCCCAATTCATCAAAATCAGTAGTCGCCCTTAACTTCTTTGCTTGGACAAGTTCTCTCAACTCGTTGTCATCAACATCACCGATATAATTTTCCCCTCTGTTAATCATATCAACGCGCTTTTGCTGTATATCAAACCCAACAACTTTGTAGCCCGCCCTTGCTTTCTCAACCGCCAAAGGCAGTCCCACATACCCCATTCCAATTACACCGACAACCGCTTCCTTGCTTAGAATCTTTTCATACAAACTCATCTTCATCCCTCCAGCCAGCTTTATTATCCCACACTCGCTCAAGAATTTTAAAATATTCATTCACTGAATGAATTTTACCATACAAATTATCGTCCGTCAATTAAGAAACTTTAATTATCCCGCCTGATTGGTTAGCAACATCTCTGTAAGCATATATTAACGAAAATTTTTCTTGAAAAACTTTCCTCAATGGTAAAATAATACACGTATGCAAGTTTCATATGCAAAAAACGGGTACTTAAAACGCGTCTTAAACGGTTGGGGATTCCCCGCACGTCTCCAACCTACGTTGTTTTAGTACCTGTAAAACACTCAGGGAGGTGAACTTTGTGTACGCGATAGTGGAAAGTGGTGGAAAACAGTACAAAGTCGAGGCTGGACAACTACTACACACAGAAAAGCTCAACGTGGCTCCAGGTGAAACCATCGAGCTTGACAAAGTTGTCATGGTCAAAACAGACGATGGTAAAGTCCTTGTTGGACAACCATACCTCACAAACGTAAAGGTTACAGGAACTGTTGTCGAACACGCAAGGGCAAGAAAAGTGCTCGTTGGGCAGTTCATTCCAAGAAAAGGCCACAAGACAATCAAAGGGCACAGACAGTGGTACACCACTATCAAGATTGAAAAGATAGAAGTGAAATAATCACATAAGATGATTGTGTGCAAGTTTAAGGTATTAAAAGGCTTCTATGAAGCATTTGAAATCTCAGGACATGCGTTGTATGCAAAGAAGGGAAAAGACATAGTCTGCGCGGCGGTAAGTACGGTTTCTCAGCATACGGCGAGGGCGTTGAGTGAAGACGGAGCGCAGTTAGAAATTGAAGAAGGATACCTGAAAGTTGAAAAGATTCCGAAAGACAATATCTCGCAAAGATTCGTAGAAGAACTTAGAAAAACACTGGAAGATATCGCAAGTCAGTATCCAAGATACGTCAGAGTGGAGGTGAACGATGATGCGCATTAATATACAACTCTTTGCAAAAGCCAGTGGCGCAGGCAGAAACGGAAGAGACAGCAATCCAAAATACTTGGGTTTCAAGAAATACGATGGTGAAAGAGTCATCGCAGGGAACATAATACTCAGACAGAGAGGCACAAAATTCTGGCCCGGTCAGAACGTTGGAATGGGTAGAGACTTCACACTCTTCGCACTCAAAGACGGTATTGTGAAGATTGTCGAAAAGAACAACAGAAGATACGTAACGGTTGTCGAAGAACAATAAGAACCCCAACTTCTTCCCATCGAAGGGGGAACACAGTATGAAGAACAGTTCTGCGGTAAGAATTGCAACAATTGGAATAATGTCTGCACTAGCAACCGGACTCATGTTCTTAGAACTTCCCATATTTCCATCGGTGAATTTCTTAAAATTCGACCCAAGCGATATACTTCCATTGCTTGCAGGATTTATTTTTGGACCCATCGACGGAATTTTGGTGTTATTAATCAAAGATATACTCTTTTATTTACTGAAATCCGGAGATATTGTAGGCATCATGATGAACTTTGCAGCAGGTGTTTCGTTCCTGTTACCGGTTATCTACATCTACCGAATTAGGGAAAATAGGGTATTCGAGATAATTGGTTACGTAGTTGGTGTGCTCGTAGTTTCAGGTGTAATGACCGTTCTCAATATGGTAGTTGTTCCGTTCTACTGGAAAATCCCACTCAAAGAGACACTGAAATATTTACCGTACATAGCAGGTTTTAACGCGATAAAATTCTCAATAGATGCGGTTGTAACTGCCTTAATTAGAGAGCGAATTGAGAAAATATTTGAATAATGACAGTCGAAACGAAGAAAGTGAAAAGTGAAGGGAGGAAAACAAAATGGCAAGGCCATTACCAATACAGAAAACCACATTCCCGAAAAAAGTAGAAAGAAAATGGTATCTTGTCGATGCAGCAGGCAAGCCACTTGGAAGGCTTGCGACAAGAATAGCGCTCTTGCTCCAAGGCAAGAACGAACCGACATGGTCTCCACACTATGACAACGGCAATTTTGTTGTTGTAATAAACGCAGAAAAAGTAAAACTCACAGGTAAGAAAATCAAGCAGAAAGTCTATTACCACCACTCAGGATACCCTGGTGGACTTAAATCACAAACCGCAGAACAAATTCTCCAAAAACACCCTGAAAGACTCATCGAACTTGCGGTCAAAAGAATGCTTCCAAAGACAACACTCGGCAGACACCAATTCAAGAGATTGAAGGTCTACGCTGGTGAAACACACCCACATGAAGCGCAAAAACCTGAGAAGGTAGAACTTCTCTGATAGGGAGGGAAATAAATGGCTGAAATCTACATGGGCACAGGTAGGAGGAAAACTTCAACTGCCAGAGTTTACCTCAGACCAGGGACAGGGAAGATAGAGATAAACGACAAAGTCTACAACGATTTCAATGAATACTTTGAAAATAAAGTCTGGACAATGCACGCGATTGAACCACTCAAGGTAACAGGTCTTGAGGGTACATTCGACATCCAAATCAGGGTCGAAGGTGGCGGTAAGAACGGACAAGCCGGAGCAGTCAGGCTTGGTTTGGCAAGAGCACTCGTTGCATTCAATCCAGACCTCAGAAAGACACTCAGAGACAAAGGATTCCTTACAAGAGACCCAAGAATGGTCGAAAGAAAGAAATACGGTCTCAAGAAAGCAAGAAGAGCTCCACAATTCTCCAAACGTTAATTTGGAAGTCTCAAATTCCACTTACACTTTGCTGTTAACGATCTACGAGACTACAAATCAGGTGGCGGATGGCGTGTTCCATCTGCTACCTTTATTTTCATGATTTTTCCATTTTCTGTCACTCATCTTTTTCTTTCCCCCGCTTCGAGAAAGGGGCGGTGAAGGGTATGATACCAAGGGATATAATCGAAAGAATTCGGGAGAAGAACGACATTGTTGAGGTTATCTCGGAATACGTGAACCTCCAAAAAGTGGGTTCAAATTACCGAGGGCTTTGTCCATTTCATCTTGAGACCACCCCTTCGTTTTACGTAAGCCCACAAAAAAAGATATTCCACTGTTTCGGTTGCGGAGCCTCCGGTGATGTTATCAAGTTTGTCCAAGAGATTGAAAACATCTCGTACGTGGAAGCGGTTCGAAAGCTTGGTGAACGTGTAGGTATAACTGTTTCGTTTACAGAAGAAGACGAAGTCAGAACGAAATACTACGCATTTTACAAAGAACTCCATCAGCTCTACAAATCCAGACTAAGTCAAAATCAAAATGTAATTGAATATCTAAAAAAACGTGGCTACGATGCGCGGGAAATTTCTTTGTATGAATTCGGCTTTTCACCTGTCGATTCGAAACTCCCACAGCAAGTTGCGCAAAGATTAGGACTAAGCAAAGAAGAGCTAGAAAAATTCGGCTTTTCAAACACAGACCCATTTGCTGGTAGACTTATCATACCTATCGCCGATGATTTTGGTAGGGTCATTGCATTCGGTGGTAGACTCATCGGTGAAGGCGTTCCAAAATACCTCAATTCGCAAGACACGTTACTTTTCAAAAAATCCTCCACACTCTATCTGTTCAGCTTTGCGAAAGAATACATAAAGCAAGTAGATTACGCAATTATCTGCGAAGGATACTTTGATGCTTTGGCATTTCACAGAGCCGGTATAAAGAACGCGGTTGCAACACTCGGAACAGCGCTGACAAAATCGCATATTTATAAACTCAAAAAACTTACACCAAACATTGTTCTTGCTTTCGATTCAGATAGCGCTGGGATTAAAGCAGCGTTGAGAAGCTTAGAGATGCTCATACCTGAAGGATTCAACGTTGCCATTGCAAAATTTGAACAAGCAAAAGATGCCGATGAAACATACTCGAAACTTGGAGTGGAAGGTCTTGTCAAAGTCCTTGACAACAGCATCGGTGCCGAGCAATTCGTTGTTGAAAGCTTGGCAAAACAATACGATTTATCCAACCCAAGTGGGTTCAATACTTTCATAAAAATTCTCAGAAACTGGGAACGTTTGTTCTCATCTAACCCCAAAAGCTTGGAGAAATTTTACGAGTATGCGAGCGTAACAGCGGGTGTGATGAAGGAAGAATTAAAAAGCTTACTTGTATCTGAACAAGCACAAAAACAAGGTGGTCAGAATAATCAATACAATCTGCAATACAGAAGCTATCAGCACCAAAACATCCAACTTCCCAAAACACCTGTCAAAAAAGTCCCAACAACGGAAGATTACCTTGTTTACATGTATTTCAACTACCCAGAATTATTCAAACAAATTGAATTCACCCCAGATTTGCTCGAGGGAAAGGCAAGAGAATTCTTTTTAATCGCAAAAGATTTGAACGTTTCGTTAGATTCGTTGTCTAAACATATGGGCGAGTATGTTAAAGAGGTGTTTGACAAAATTGATTTCGAAGTCGATGATAAAATAGTGGAATACATTAAGAAAGACCTCGAGCTAAGGCGTATTGACAAACGCATTGCGGAAATCGACTCCCTCGTTTTAAAAGTTACATCCGATGAAGAAAAGCGCATACTTTTGAAAGCCAGAACAGAACTGGTCCGGCAGAAGATGAAAATAAAAAATCAAAAATGAAAATAAAGTTCCTCAAAATGGTGAGGAGGTGTTTTTGTATGTCAAAAACAGCGGTAAAAGAGAACACCGAACTACAGAAAAAGCTCGAGAAGCTCATCGAACTCGGTAAAAGGAAAGGATACATCACATACGACGACATTGACCGCACATTCCCACCAGGGGAAAGTGAGGAAGTCGATGGTAATTTGGATCTTGTTTACGAAACACTTGAAAAGAACAAAATAGAAATTAGAGATACAACTGATTTTGCCAACATGGAAGAAGAATTGAAAAGTTACCTAAGCGAAGGTCCTGAGGTATTCGACAGCACAGAACCCAAGGATTTAATAAAAATGTACCTACGTGATATTGGAAAAATCAGATTGCTTACACCATCTGAAGAACGCAGGCTTGCTCAGAGAGCCCAGATGGGCGACAAAAAAGCAAAAGAAGAACTCATCATCTCAAACCTTAGACTTGTTGTCAGTATGGCAAAAAGATACCTCGGTAAGGGACTTTCTTTCCTCGACCTTATCCAAGAAGGTAGCTTGGGATTGATAAAAGCAGTTGAAAAATTCGACTGGTCAAAAGGTTACAAATTTTCCACATACGCAACCTGGTGGATTAGACAGGCGATAACAAGGGCTATAGCTGACCAAGCAAGAACAATCAGGGTACCCGTCCACATGGTTGAAACAATAAACAAAATACAAAAAATAAAAAGAGAATACATGCAAGAGCATGGAGAAGAACCACCTCTAGAATACATCGCCGAACAGGTTGGAAAACCGGTTGAAAAAATAGAGGAAATCTTGCAATCAACTCCTGAAACACTCTCTTTGGAAACACCTGTAGGCGAAGAAGAAGACTCTTCTATGGCTGATTTTGTTGCCGACGAATCCGTTGGTTCACCTAAGAAAGAAGCAATAAGAACGCTCATGAAAGAAGAAATCGATAAATTATTGGAAACACTCAACGACAGAGAAAAGATGGTTTTAAAGATGAGGTACGGTATACTCGATGGGAAGCCCAAAACACTTGAAGAAGTCGGTCAGTACTTCGGTGTCACTCGTGAAAGGATAAGGCAGATAGAAGTCAAAGCGCTAAGAAAACTCAGACATCCTTCACGTAGCAGATACTTAAGGTTACTCCAGAAACTCGCCGAAGAAGACTAAAAATATTAAGGAATGAGACCATGATAAGACAAATTTACGACACGATATTAAAAATCTCCTTCAGAAACTTCATCAAACACTGGAAAGTAGGCTTACTTGCAATCCTTGGCACGATGGTGGCCACCATGCTCCTTGTTGGTGGCCTTTCTCTTAATGATTCTGTTTCCGCTTATTTGCATGAAAAACTTACGAAAAACTTCGGGGAAGTTGATTTAATAATCAAAGATAAGGCGGACACGATATTCTTGCCAAAGGCTGTTAATGCAGAATCTGTCGAGTCATTGCTCAAGCAATACCCTCAAGTAAAAAAATACGTCCCTGTCAAACTTGCCCAAGTAACTGCTAGAATAAAAGGAAAATACGTTGACCTATTTGCAATAGCGATTAACAAGAACTTTGAAAAATTTCTTGGGCAGAAGGTTCAGCCGTTCACCATCAGTGAAGATACAGCAAAAGCATTTGGAATTAACATCGGTGATGAGATAGAGATAATCACGGCGAAAACCTCTTTCAACATCAAAATTGGAGCCTTTGGTAAAGGTATACTCAATTTTCGTGGCGAAACAGCCTCGGCAAACGGGACTATCTTTTTGCCAGAAAGTTATTTTGAAGAATACGGCGTTTATCCATTGAAAGACCCGAACGTCTATTTTGTCTCCACGAATTTGCTCGTCGAACAACACAAAACATTTGCTAAAGAATTGGAAGGGAAAGAAGGCTCAATACGAATCACCGCTGGCAAATACAGATTATCAACTTCCCCGTTGAATAAAATTATCGGCTATCTCTTCATTGGATTTTCCGGGTTCACAGTTATTTCAAGCTTTCTTTTCGTCTCCTCGTTCTTTGGCATTATCGTTGAGGAACGCAAACGTTCACTTGGTGTATTAAGGGCGTTGGGTTACACAAGTCTTCGCATGTTCTCAGTCCTATTTGTTGAAGGATTGCTTTACCTGATATCTTCAGAAATCGTTGGTGCAGTTGCTGGGATATTTTTCGGTATCTACCTACTTGATAAAATCAACTCATTCAGAAGAGAAGACCAGCTCTTTGCATTTGTCCAGGATAGAATACCTTTCAGCATATCGCTCTCAACCATCGTCCTTGGTATCCTTATTGCCATGATTGTTCCTATCATTATCCTTGCCTACCGTAGCATGGAATTTTCCCAAATTTCCCCATCCGAACTGTATGGTGATAGACCTGTTGAAAAAAGGAAAAAGAAAGGAAAAGTAAAGAAAGTTTTCGTTGCGATTGCAGGAATTCTTCTTTTCCTCTTTCTTTTGCGTACATCGTACGTCTACGCACTTTTGGGATTACTTTCCATCGTTCCTCTATTCTACCGCAATTCCTTAGTCACATTTATATACGGACTTTCCATCCTTGCTTCGGTCTACCCTCTTGTAGGCTCTGGTGGAGCGAAAGATTTACTTATCCGCTCAGGTTTTGTGCTTGTTGGAAGTATATACTCTATCTTTGCTTTCATCCCATATGCCAAAGTGTTTTTCGAACGCTTCAAAAATGTGTCCGTTGTTTTGGCGTTATCTTACATCGACAAACACAAAATGCGCAACTTTGCGATGTTTGTAATATACGCCGTCACACTTATTTTAATTCTTGTGAGTGCAATAGTTCCAACGAGCATTTCTGAATACATAAAAGAAAAGAAGGAAGAAGGCGCGTTTGGTTACAACTTCATCATCGTTGAAAACCCCATTAAAACATTCTTCGGTTCCTACAAATACCTCAACGATGAACAATTCGTCTCAAAATTCCAAGCACTTGTTCCTATCCAACTTGTCCAAGCATCGTTCCCAAATGACAAAAAGAAGTACACAATAATCGTTTCAGACGAGAGAATATTCCAACACCTAAAGCTCCCGAGTGAAAAGTTAATGAACGATATCCGAAAAGAAAACTGGTCAAAAGTACCAGATAAAACATTGTACCTGTCAAACAAAATCCTAAAAACTCCTGGCGTAGAAGTCACAATGGTTTTAAAAGGTGTTTTGCCTGGCATCTCACCAAAAATTGTTGAAACGCTTTACATAAAAGGTGTCTACGACCCCCAGGAAACCTTGCTCCCCATGGACGGCGTTCTCATCTGGAGAAACAAAAAATTCTTCGGTGCCATCAGCGGTTACGCAGGTGTTATCAAGGACCCACAAAAGGCACTCGAAGCCCAAGAATTTGTCACAAGAAAGCTTGACGGTGCGTTTTATATAACCGGAGAAATCGAAAAACTATACGCATCTATCAACAACCTTGTTGACTTATCTTTGCAGCTTTTCCAACTCGGCTTTATCGCTGGTTTTGCCGGCTTGGCAATAATTACCTTTAGAAACGTTTATGCGCGTAAGAAAGAAATCGGTATGCTAAGAGCCATAGGGGCGGATAGCAAAGTAGTTTATCGAATGTTCATCTACGAAGCAGTGGCTATAGTACTCATTGCAACAATCGTTGCGATACTCGCAAGCATATTCGTTGTCAAAGACCTCGTTGCCTTTGTCCAACCTTTGCTCAGTTCATTCAAGGTAGTGATACCGTTTTGGAAAGTATTTGTAACCTTAGCTGGCGTTTTTGGAATTACAATAATATTTGTCTCACTTCCTGCGAGTATATCGCAGAAGATTCCACCCTCAGAGGCGTTGAGGGTGTTTGATTGAAAAATTCTTTGGAAGTTTGTTTGGACATGGTATAATCTAATGGTATAGTAGTTTAAAATTAAACATAAAAAGGGGTGTACACAAGGCATGAAAAAAGTCTTCATTGGTACAATCTTACTGCTCACACTAACTACTATTTTTGCCTACGCCGTTCGGGTAGGAGATACTATTGCTATCGAAGTTTTTGGTCAAACCGAATTCAGTAGGACGGTTAAGGTAGCTTTTGATGGAACGATTCCTTATCCATACGCCGGGAATGTGAAAGTTGTGGGACTTACTACAGACCAAATCAAATCGATAATCGAACAGACAGTGCGCAGGTTTATAAAAGACCCCGTTGTTACCGTTTACGTTGTCGACTACGGACCTATGTACGTATACCTCCAAGGAGCTATCAACCGTATATTTGATATTTCGAACTACAAAGAAGTCACTCTAACCCAGCTGTTCGCACTCTTGGGGCTATCCCCGTCGTCTGAGATAGACTTTGAAACAATTCAACTGAGACGAGCAGGAAAAACGCAAACGCTGAATATGCTTTCGTGTTTTTACGATGGGACCATCACAGACGACCCGAAGCTCCAAGAAGGTGACGTAATTTACTTCCCGCCTTTGAAATATAACCAAACAATCCAAGTCAGCGGTGCTTACACTTACATTGGCAGATACGAGCCTGGCATGACTTTAAAAACATTAATTTTACGTCTCGGAACACTTGATAAAGAAAAAGCGGTCCTCGAAAGTTCATACCTTACGATTTCAGGAAAGACAATAGTTGTAAACCTCGAGGATGTTATTAGTGGAAAAATCGATTACCCAATTTTGTCTGGTTCATCACTATACATCCCAAAGCGTGAAGAACGATTCATTTACGTTGTTGGCTTTGTGCCTTCTCCTGGTCCAAAAACTTTCCTTTCAACAGAACCTCTAACTCTTGCATACGCACTTGCCAAATCTGGTGGCATCTCTCCAGATAACGAAAAATGGATAGAAAAAATCACAATAACAACCCCTGATGGGAAAACACGAGAATACAAACCAGATATCATTAAATCATCAGAAAATCTCCTGTTGCAAACGGGTTCTATCGTGAACGTTGTAAAGTACCCAGAATTTAAAGTATACCTAACAGGAGATTTCTCTACAGGTGTGATTGTCTTTGAACCAACTGAACCAAAGACACTTAAAACATTACTTACGAAAGTAGGTGGCTTAAAGACAGACCAGCTCAAATGGATAGAATGGATAAAGATAAATAACAAACTTGTGGACCTGGCAAAGCTCGATGATTACACACTTTCAAACAACGACAGTGTCGAAATCAAGAAATACCCAGAATTCAGAGTGTATGTCACAGGTGATTACAAACCGGGCATAGTATCATTCGAACCAGATGAACCAAAGACACTCGAAGGGCTGTTGACAAAACTTGGTGGAATACCAGTAAATGAACAAAAATGGATAGAGAGTGTAACGATAAATGGACAACCAGCTGACATATCGAAAGCTGCAAGCTATATGTTGAACAATGGTGATAAGGTAGAGATAAGAAGGTATGCAGAATTCTACGTCTATGTCCAAGGATATGCAAATGCAAAAGGAAAAATCGTATTTGAACCACAGGAACCAAAGACACTAAAAACCCTTATTAACAAAATCGGACTTTCATCTCCAGATGTGGAAAATGAAGGTCAAGCAATAATTAATAACGCCACGACTGTTGCACTCAAAGATGTTGTTTATTCTAATAAAGATATTCCACTTTCACTCGGTGATACCGTTCTTATTTCATACGAACCGTTCCTAGTTTACGTAACAGGTTCTGGCATGCCCGGTGTTGTTCAATTGTCTTACTATGAGCCAAAAACTCTTAGCTACATCTTCAAAAAGCTTGTTAACACGCCAGAAAACATCGAACAGGTTACACTTGTACGCAATGGCAAAGAAACTGTCTATTCATCAAACGACTTACTCTACGGCCTCAAAGACTCAGTAATTGAAAGAAACGACACTGTCGTCTTCAAACAAGCAGACGTCAACGCCGTCTACCTTATTGGCGATATATCTTCGTATGTTACGTTCGCACTTAACGAACCAATAACAATCCAAAGGATCCTTGCTAAGGTTGGCTTGAGTGATTTTAGAAGAATCGAAAGCATAACCCTTGATGGAACAAATGTGAACTTCACATCCGATATATCAATACCAAAAGGTGCAATTCTTAACGTCCAACTCAAGAAGCCAGTCTTTGTAACGGCAATGGGATACATCAGAAACACCGGCAGAGTGCAATTTGATTACTACGAAACACCTGATTTAAAAACACTATTTGCCAAACTCGGCGGGCTGATAGTTGATCCAGAGGCATACTACATATCAGACAAAGTCCTAATCATCCGCGACGGCAAATTGTTAGCTCAATACGACGCAGCAAACATCTTCAGAGGTATTGAAAACGCGCAACTCGAAGATGGTGACTTCGTCTACGTGACCGAAAAAGAACCGAATCGAGTGTATGTTTTTGGAAAAGGTGTACCGAACGGACTCTTTACATTCAAACAGAGCGAAGAATTCGACATGAGAACGCTCATCGGAAAACTTGGTGGAATCAAAGAAGGTGTGAGCAGGAATATAACCATAGTGAGTGGGGAAAAAGTCGAGCAGGTCAAATGGGACGAATACACGAATCTCAAACTGACAAATAACAGCATCCTTCTGTTCGATGTCGATAAAGAGAACTACGTTTACATAATACGTCAGGATGGCAGACCTGAAATGATGTACCTTGACAGAACTACAACACTGTACGAAGTGCTCACCAAAGTTGGTGTTGACAAGAACTACAGGAAATTTGAGTTGACACGTGGTGGAGAAAAACAGGTTATTGAACTAAAAGACCTCGCACAAGCAAGAGGCTACAACGTTAGACCGGGAGACGTCATCAAAGTATTAGACGTTCTTCAAAACTACGTCTTCGTCTTCGGTGAGGTCAATCAGCCCGGTATAGTCAGGCTAACCGATGGGACAACGGTCTTACAAGCTGTACTGCAAGCAGGGTCGTTCACACAAAAAGCAGCTCCATCAAGCGTGTGGTTATACAAAGGCGGTGTTGAAGGTAACCCAATACGTGTGGATCTTTCAGCTGCATTGACTGGTGGAGTAATCAAGAACAATCCAGTACTTGAGAGCGGGGACATTGTCTTTGTACCTTCTGATCCTTGGAAGACTGCACTCGATTGGTTACCTGTAATAACAAGCTTAATAGGATTCTATACTTACACAACGAATCTATTTGGTGGAAAGTAGAAAATTGGAATAGCACTATTGCAAAAACCAGATCTTCACACGGGTCGAATAGGGGAGGAATGGTTAGATGGAAGATAAACAAATAATTCAAACCAGCGAAGAAATAACACTTAGCGACTTGTTCCAGATTCTAAGACGACGTATAGGCATAATAGTCTTTGTAACAGTGATCACGGGTCTGATTACGCTGTTCTACCTGCTCTTTATCGCAAAACCAATATACAGCATCAGCGCAACGATTAAAATACCTGCGAAGAGTGCTTCTGGAATCAACTTGGGCGCTGCTGCAGTGTTGCTTGGCGGTTCAACGAGTGCTCCGGGAGTTGATGAGCAGATTGAAATAATAAAAAGCAGAAGGGTCTTAAAAAACGTTGTTAATGAGCTAAACCTTTTAGACTACTTTAAAAGCAAAACAAAAGACAAAGCCAAAGACGAGCTATCAGAAAACCAAGTTATTGAAAAGCTGTACAAAGATATCGTAAAGGCATCTTCGCAAAAAAACACCTCACTCATTCAAATTACAGTTGAACTTGATGATAAACAGCTTGCTTACAACATCGTACAGTCAATAATAAAGAACTATATTGACATCGCAAAAGAACTCAACAAAGACGAAAACTCATACCTGTATGACTTTGTTCAACAGCAGCTTCCAATAGTTGAGAAAGAACTTGCGGAGATTGAAGAAAAACTTCAGAAATTCCAAAAGGAGAAATCTCTTGTGCCAACTGAAGAAGTAAAGCAGCTCATGACTACCTATAGTGATATAAGCAAGAACATCGTCAACACTGAGCTTAATATAAAGTCCACGGAAGAGGTTATCGCTTCACTTAATAAGAGAATTTCAGAAGTCAAAGGAATGGCTTCAACACAGTCGTACACTCCATCGAGTAGACAGCTTGAAGAACTGAAACAACAACTATCAAAGCTCGAAATAGAACGCAACTCACTACTGCTAAAATACACAGAAGAAGCACCCGCTGTTAAAGAAGTAACAGAAAAAATAGAGGTTGTAAAAAAGATGATCAACGATGAACTCTCAAGAATAACAAACGCAAAGCTTGAGACGCAGGATCCAGCTCTCAGTGAGTTGTACGCTTCCCTTTCCAAAGCAATTACAGAAAGGGAAAGCTTAAAAGCAACGCTCCAAGGACTTCAAAAAGCCAAGGAAGAACTTGATAAGAAACTCGAAAAATTCCCGGAAATACAGCGTGAATACGTTGCTTTGCAGCGCGAGCAAACAATAAAACAGCAAGTTTATGCAACACTAAAAGCCAAACAAGAAGAACTCCGCCTCTCAACAGCGGGAATGAATTTCAACGTACCTGTTGTTATCGACGAACCGTACATCCCAGAAAAACCAGCCAAGCCGAACAAAAAGCTCACACTCGCCGTCGGAGGAGTTCTTGGCATATTCCTTGGCATACTTGCGGCATTCCTGCGCGAAGCAACAGACCAAAGAATTTTGGACAAACAACAAGTTGTTAGCTTACTTGGACAGGAAACCATAGACTACACCAATCCTTTCGATGCCAAAAAGAACTCAGAAGCACTCAAAAACACACTAGTTCATACCTTTGAAACCAGTGATTCAAACAAAATCACACACATTACCTCCGCAGGCAAAATACCAGAAAAAAACCAAATTGCTTTTGAACTTGCAAAACTTTCAGCAGCACTTGGAAGACGAACAGTCCTTATCGATACCGCCGGTGAACTGGGCCTGAACGTCAGCAAAGAAAAGGCGATAAGTATATCCAAATTCGTATCAGAGAAATCGGATAAGAACTTACCCGAATACAGTGAAAACCTTTGGATCGTTTTAAAAACTGAAGACGACAGCGATTATCTGACACTCAGCCCGAAATTTAAAGAAAAATTAGTAAATCTTAACGGAGAATATGATACAATTTTCATAATAACACTAGACGTCTCATCTGCTGAAGCAAAGTACACAGCCGAATTCTCGGCAAAGAACTTCTTAGTAGCTAAACCAAAAATCTCAACGAAGAAAGATTTACTAACAGCTTACACAATGAAAGAACTTAACTTACTCTGGGTTAGCAAGGACTGAAACTGAAAAAAACTATATCTCTCGTGATATTCATACAATCTTGCCTTAATTGTTTTAATGAGGTAAAATATATGAGCAGACAAGGGGGCGAGCCCTTGGCACCACAAATACTGGCAAGTTATCTTACGTTTCTTGTAATGACCTATATCACCACAAATAGCATCCTTGCATCACTTTTATTCCCAATCATTACAGTACTGGCACTTTACGCATTTAGATTTTACGAACACGCAGAAGACATAAACGAATCTTTGGTTAGAAGCGTTCTTGGAACCACATTTGCATCACTCTTTCTGTTGGGCGTTTGCAAAGCATTTGAGCTATCATTCAGCTCCCGAAACTTGATGATATCTCAATTCACACTTGCTTTCATTGTGCCATTCATCAACTACGCTATTGAAAAAATAACTGCTAAAACAAGAAAACCAATACGATACCTTGTAGTTGGTAGAAAATCCGAAATATACCACATACTTAAAGAAATAGAAGAAAAATCCAAAGGAAAATACCAGTTCGCTGATTTCATCAATCCAACACCTGTTGTGTTCAAAGAAAAAGTTCTCCAATACGACAGCGTTCTCATCGCAGATCCGGAACTGGAAAAAGAAATAGAAGAAGAATTAGATAACATCAAAAAAACGCACAAAGTTGAATACCTACCGAACTTGGCTGAAAAAGTACTGAAAAGAATCCCGCTGGAAGTGATGCAGAAATTCGAAGACTACTACAAAGTCTACTTCAGCAACGTTCAAGAATCACCGGCTAAAAGAGTAATGGATATTGTACTTTCGATAATCGGGTTAGTGGTGTATTCGCCAGTTATATTAGTATCGGCAATTTGGATAGCGATAGAGGACGGACGTCCAATTTTCTTCCGACAGCCAAGAGTAGGAAAAGATGGAAAAATCTTAACAATGGTAAAGCTTCGCTCACTGAAGAACGAACCTATTGATGTATCAAATCCTAACAAAAACATTGAACAGAGAGCACTCAAAATAGGCAAAATAATCCGCAAAACAAGGATAGACGAATCGATCCAGTTCTGGAACATACTAAAAGGAGAAATGAGCCTTGTAGGGCCTCGTCCGGAGATGATAGAGTATCACAAAATGATGGAGCCTAACATCCCGTACTATTCTTATCGCCTCTTAGTCAAACCAGGCCTCACCGGCTGGGCGCAGATAAATTACAAACATTCTTCGAGTTTGGAAGAGTACAAAATAAAGACGGAGTATGATTTGTATTATGTGAAGAACAGAAATGTATTTATGGACTTAAAGATTTTTTTACTTACTCTTGAGACGCTGATTTTTAGAAAAGGGGCGAAGTGAGGTCGTTCTAAGCGTAAGAAAGCTGAACACCTATGTCATTTATAATTTGAGTCTTTTGTCTAAAAGTCATTGAAAAACTGGTATTAAGAGCAGAAGAATTCAAAACCGCTCTAAATAAATGTTAATCAAACACAACCCTAGCCCATTCTTCAGAGTAAAGCACGATAAAGTTGTCTGATTTATATCGTTCAAGTACAATTAGTGATTGAAAGTTAGATGTTCAAGGCCTTTGTGGAGGTAATCAAGCGCATTTATGAAAAGACACATCTTAGTAATTTCTCAGCACTTTTATCCTGAACAATTTAGGATCAATGATCTATGTGTGGAATGGGTTAAACGGGGATACAGAGTAACCGTAATTACGGGTATACCAAATTATCCTCAAGGCAAATTTTATACTGGATATGGGCCGTTCAAAAAAAGAAGAGAAAACTACGAAGGTGTGGAAATTATTCGGCTACCCATATTTCCCAGAGGAAAGAACCATCTAACACTTTCTTTCAACTATTTATCATTCATTGTATCCGGGTTTTTTTGGAATCTATTTACGAGGATTAAAGCAGATTATGTATTCGTATTTGCCACATCACCGATAATGCAGGCTTTACCCGGAATATGGTATGCAAGAAAAAGGAGAATTCCGTGCTACATATATGTGCAGGATTTATGGCCTGAGAACTTCCAAGCGGTTACTGGTATAAGTAATAAGTACATTATCGGTGCCATAGGTAAGGTGGTTGATTACATTTATAATCGATGCACAAGAATCTTTGTGACTTCGAGAAGTTTCGTTGAGGCAATTTCAAATCGAAGCGTTCCAAAGGAGAAAATTGAATACTGGCCTCAGTATGCCGAGGACTTTTACAAACCGTTACCGAAGAAAGGCATAAGAGAAATTCCGGATGATGGTGCGTTTAATATAATATTTGCCGGTAACATTGGTCTTGCACAAGGACTGGACATATTGCCAAAGGCAGCGCTGATACTAAAAGATAAACTGCAGGGGAGACAAGTGCGCTTTAACATCGTTGGTGATGGAAGGTACAAAGAGACATTAGTCAATATGGTACATTCATTTGGGGTTTCTGATATGTTCAATTTTATTGATAAACAGCCTGCAATGCGGATCCCAGAGTTCCTGGCTGCATGTGATGCAGCTTTGATATGCTTGACAAATAATCCAATTTTCACAATGACAATACCAGCAAAGCTCCAATCTTATATGGCTTGCGGGGTCCCCATCCTGGTCTCGGCGGATGGAGAAACAGCTAAAATAGTCAGTGAAGCAAATGCAGGACTATGTTCACCAGCCGGGGATGCTGATAGCCTAGCGGAGAACATAGTAAGAATGGTCAATATGACCAGCAATGAACTAAAACGACTGGGGAATAATGCCCGCGAGTATTATTGTAAGAACTTTAATAAAGAGGAGTTGTTAGATAGAGTAGACAGGTATTTTACATAAGAAGCAAAATAAATCTTCAATTTTGGAGGGAGCAACATGGGACCGAACAGTTTACCAGGGATGAGCATATTCAAAGACAAAGTCTTGCTAATTACAGGTGGAACCGGTACGTTTGGTAACGCCGTCTTGAAAAGGTTTCTTGATACAGACATACGAGAGATAAGAATATTCTCGCGCGATGAAAAAAAGCAAGATGACATGAGGAGATTCTATAAAAACGACAAAATCAAATTCTACATAGGTGATGTTCGGGACTTAGAAAGCATAAGAAAAGCTATGCGAGGCGTCGACTTTGTATTTCACGCAGCGGCACTGAAACAAGTCCCTTCTTGCGAATTTTTCCCTATGGAAGCAGTTAAGACGAACATAATCGGGACCGACAACGTACTCACGGCAGCAATCGAATTTGGTGTTCGAAAGGTGGTATGCCTTTCGACAGACAAAGCGGTGTATCCCATAAACGCAATGGGAATGTCGAAAGCTCTCATGGAAAAAGTAGTAAGAGCCAAGTCGCGACAAGCAGACCCAGAAAAGACATTAATTTGTGGGACAAGGTACGGTAATGTCATGGCATCACGAGGCTCCGTCATTCCGCACTTCATACGTCAAATCAAGACTGGTCAACCTATCACAATCACGAATCCAAACATGACTCGCTTTCTCATGAGCATAGACGAAGCGGTTGACCTTGTTCTTTATGCATTCCAAAATGGAAATCCTGGTGACATCTTCGTTCGGAAATCTCCAGCATCAACGATTGGTGATCTTGCGAAAGCTTTACTTGAGCTCTTCAATGCGAATAACGAAATACGTATAATAGGTATCAGGCACGGTGAAAAAATGCACGAAACCTTGTTGAGTAAAGAGGAGCATATGATCGCAGAAGATTTGGGTGACTTTTTCAGAGTTCCAATGGACACAAGAGACTTATACTACGAGAAGTACTTCGACACTGGAGAGCCTGACTTGAGCAAGTACTACGATTACACCTCAGAAAACACAAGGAGACTAACTGTTGAAGAGGTTAAAGAAAAGCTTCTCACGTTAGAGTACGTAAGAAGAGAGCTGGAAAGCCCTACGTACAATGAGCCTTCGTTCTAAGACGTAGTGGGGTGGAATGATGAAAATCCTCGTTACAGGTGCCAAGGGATTTGTCGGGAAAAATCTTATAGCGGAGCTTAGAAATAGGGGATACAAAGAGATATTTGAATACGACAAAGATACCGACAAAAACCTCTTAGAAGAGTATGTCAAGGAATGTGACTTTGTATACCACTTAGCAGGTGTCAATAGGCCCCAGAGCGAGGAAGAGTACATGCAAGGGAACTTCGGCTTTACAAGTGAACTCCTGGGGCTATTAAAAAAGTACAATAACAAATCTCCAATACTTGTGAGTTCATCTATACAAGCAGCACTTGACAATCCTTATGGAAGAAGCAAAAAAGCCGCAGAAGATTTGGTTTTTGCTTTTGGAAGGGAAAATGGCAACAAAACCTTAATCTACAGACTTCCAAATCTGTTTGGTAAATGGTGTAGGCCAAACTACAATAGCGTTGTTGCAACGTTTTGCTACAACATAGCCAACGATTTGCCTATAAAAATAAACGATCCAAATGTCGTTCTGACGTTGGCATACATTGACGATGTGGTTGAAGAATTCATAAATGCGCTAGAGGAAAAAGAGAACAGAGTAGGAGACTTTTGTGAGATAAGAAAAACGTATAAAATAAAACTCGGGGATCTCGCAGATTTAATATACTCATTCAAGAAGAGCAGAGAAGACCTTTCGATTCCAGATATGAGTGATGAATTTACAAAAAAACTCTACAGCACCTATCTTAGCTACTTGCCAAAGGATAAGTTCGGCTATGACCTAAAGATGAATGTTGACAACAGGGGCTCTTTTACTGAATTCATTAGAACTCCTGACAGAGGCCAGGTTTCCGTTAACGTAATAAAGCCTGGAATTACCAAAGGAAACCACTGGCACCACACGAAGACTGAGAAATTCCTTGTGGTAAGTGGAAGAGGTGTAATCAGATTTAGAAACATACATTCTGATGAAGTAATCGAGTACTATGTCAGTGGTGATAAATTGCAAGTGGTCGATATACCCCCTGGCTACACACATAACATACAAAATCTAGGCGACACTGATATGGTCGTAGTCATGTGGGCAAATGAACCATTTGATAAAGAAAAACCGGACACGTACTACCTGGAGGTATAGAATATGAAAAAGCTTAAGGTTATGACAGTTGTCGGAACCAGACCAGAAATCATTAGGCTTTCTCAAGTTATTAAAAAACTCGACCAGTCAGAAGCAATCGAACATATATTAGTACACACCGGCCAAAATTACGACTACGAATTAAACGAGGTATTTTTTAAAGATTTGGAATTAAGGAAACCGGATTACTTTTTGGATGCTGCAACAGGTTCAGCAGTAGAAACGATAGGTAATATACTCATAAAGATAGATCCTATTTTGGAAAAAGAAAAACCAGATGCATTCTTAGTGCTGGGCGACACGAATAGTTGCCTTTCCGCAATAGCAGCCAAAAGAAGACATATACCAATATTTCACATGGAAGCCGGAAACAGGTGCTTTGACCAAAGGGTGCCTGAGGAAACTAACAGAAGGATAGTCGACCATATAGCTGATATAAATTTAACGTACAGCGACATCTCAAGAGAATACCTGATAAGGGAAGGTTTTCCACCAGACAGAGTAATCAAGACGGGTAGTCCCATGTATGAAGTTATTCAAGCAAAAATGAATGATATTGAAAAATCCGACATTCTTGAAAGGCTTGGACTTGAGGAAGGAAAATATTTTGTCGTTTCGGCTCATAGAGAGGAAAATATAAACTCAGAAGAAAACTTTATGGATTTGGTTGAAAGTTTGAATGCCGTTGCAGAAAAGTACAAATTGCCTCTCATATTCAGCACGCACCCGAGAACAAGGAAAATGATAGAAGCAAAAGGAGTTAAATTCAATCCCCTAATACGAACACTTAAACCTCTTGGTTTTACCGACTACGTTAAGCTCCAGATAAAAGCAAAGGCTGTTTTAAGCGACAGCGGCACAATAAGCGAGGAAGCCTCAATTCTAGGTCTAAGGGCATTAAACATAAGGCAAGCACATGAACGACCAGAAGCAATGGAAGAAACAGCTGTTATGATGGTTGGATTAAAGAAGGAAAGGATTCTGCAAGGGCTTGAGGTTTTGGAAACGCAAAAGAAGGATACGTTGAGAATAGTAAGGGATTACTTCGTCCCTAACGTATCAGAAAAGGTGCTTAGGATAATACTTTCTTACACTGACTACGTAAACAGAGTTGTTTGGGGGAGAGGTTGGTGAGAGTTTTACAAAGTAACTCAGTATGCATGGTCGGTAGTTCAGGAAAGAGTCCACTCCATCATTCAATAAGCTCTGCATGATAAGAATTAAGGAGGTTTTGCCGGTAGACGCTAGGGATATCGGGGTGTCTTTCTAAGTTGTGGAATAGCAAGCTCGAGATATCACTCATATTTATTGCGCTAAAGCTGTTGTATGCGGTGTTTGTTGTGACAACTCTTTTGAGGATCACTGTAGACTCGTTCAAAGCAAGAGGACACTTAAACATACTTTTCGCAATAGTGCAATAAAGGAGTATCTTCTTAGAGAATAATGAATGTTTGGCGTTTTATCAGTTTTACATACCAGCATCTACCTGAGAAGAAAGGGTGGTTTAGTGGCTGACCTTACTGTTATAATCCTAACTAAAAACGAAGAATTAAACATCCCTCAATGTATTGAGTCCGTGAAAAGCATCGCAAAAAGAGTAGTTGTTGTCGATAGTTTTAGTACTGATAATACCGTTGATATAGCAAAGAGAATGGAAGCTGATGTATATCAGCACGAGTTTATAAACCATTCCAAACAGTTTAAGTGGGCGTTGGAAAACACAAATATAAGAACCAAATGGGTATTGAGAATTGATGCAGACGAAAGGCTTACGCCAGAAACAGCAATAGAGATAGAAGAAAAAACCAAAGCACACGAAAATGACAATGTTAATGGGTTCCTCATCAAGAGAAGAAATTATTTTCTGGGCCGTTTCATAAGACATGGCGGGATGTACCCTTTGAAATTTTTAAGACCCTTTAAGCATGGAAAGGCAGACGTTGAAGACAGAAATATGGATGAGCACATCGTATTACTAGAGGGCAGATATTTAGAGCTTGAAAATGATTTACTTCACTTTGATTTTAAGGATTTGCATAGTCGGATTGCAAAGCATAACGAATATGCCAGAAAAGAGGTTCAAGATTATTTTGAGAAAAGAGAAGAAAGGATTGGTTACTTGGACACGAAACGAGAATGAAGCGGATACTGAAATACAAATTGTACAATAAAATGCCTCTATTTGTGAGGCCGTTTCTTTACTTCTGCTATAGATATTTCATTAGACTTGGTTTCTTAGATGGAAAAGAAGGGCTAATATTCCATTTTCTCCAAGCTTTTTGGTATAGGTTCCTAGTGGATGCAATGATTTATGAGAGAAGAAAGAATGAGGGTAAGATATAGTTGTTTTTGAACAACTACCGTTAGGAGGATAGCAGATATGAAGCCGAAAATTCTACTATTTGCTGAAGGGTACCTACCTGCGAAGACATACGGTGGGCCAGTTATTTCTATTAGCAACATAATTGAGTTTTTAGGTGACTTATACAACTTCAGAGTTATAACAGTGAATCACGAGAAAAACGACACAAAACCTTTAGACGGAGTAAAAGAAGGTTGGAATAGGGTTGGCAAAGCCGACGTATTATACGTTCCTTATAGAAAGATAAGTTATAGTTCTGTATTCAATATCATAAACGCTGAGGATCCAGACATGATCTATTTAAACTCCTTATTCTATACTAAATGGTTACTCCCTACGTTATTCTTTACAAGAAAGCGCGAAACACCGGTTCTTATAGCACCTAGGGGGCAGCTGCTTGAAAATGCTATAAGAAGGAAAAGATTGAAAAAAATTCCTTACATTTTTCTGATGCGGCTGCTATTTAACAATAAGCATATATACTGGCAGTCAACATGCGAAAAAGAGACGCTATCAATAAAAAAATGGTTTGGTGTATCAGATGAAAGGATACTAAGACTGGATAATCTACCAAGGACAATACAGTGGCAAAACAAAAAAGAAAAAAAACAGGGTCACTTGAAACTATTATTTATTTCAAGAATCCATCCAATAAAGAATCTGCATATCGCAATACAAGCTGCACAGAAACTTGGTGGGAATGTAGAATTTGACATATATGGACCTGTTGAGGACAAAATCTACTGGCAGAAATGTGAGGATCTGATAAAGAATAGCCCTCCAAATGTCAAGATTACGTATAGAGGCATTTTGGACTATTCTGATGTTCCGGAAGTCCTCTCAAGATATCATGCATTTATACTACCGTCAGAAACGGAGAATTACGGTCATGCAATTGTCGAAGCTTTGCTATCAGGGATTGTAGTGATCATCAGTAATAACACTCCATGGTCTTCTGCAAAAGATTATCGCGCAGGTTATGTAATCGATGGAAAGAATATACAAAGGTATGCGGAGGCGCTCAATGAAGTTTTACAAATGGACAACAAAGAGTATGATGATATGGTTGAAAGATCTATAGAGTACATTAAGAAAGGAATCAACTTAGAGGAGCTGGTACAAAAATATATTAACGCTTTTAACCTAATAATAAATACGGTTCGCAGATAAGTATGCCTGATGTGCAAAAGCATAGATAACAACAAAAAGCTTAAGAGGTGGAACTGGAATGAAAGTATTATTCATGACTAACATACCGTCCCCATATAGAGTAGAGTTTTTTAATGAACTTGGAAAGTATTGTGATCTAACAGTCTTATTTGAAAGAGATAATGACAAGTACAGAAGAAAGGAATGGTTTAATTTTAACATTAGAAGTTTCAAATCAATATTCTTAAACTGCAAGAGAATCGGGCACAACAATGTACTATGCAAAGACGTTCTAAAATACCTAAACAAAAAGAAATACGACCTAATCGTAGTTGGTGGGTATGCAACTCCAACTGCGATGCTAGCTATTTTACACATGAAGATGAAAAGAATTCCATTCATACTAAATGCAGACGGTGGATTTATTAGAGCTAGTGAAAGCAGGTTAACCAAAATTGTCAAAAAACTCTTTATAAGAAGTGCAACATGGTGGCTAAGCTCTGGGAAACATACCACGGAATACTTAATATACTACGGTGCTAAAAGGGAGCGAATATTTACATATCCGTTTACATCAGTAAGGTCAAATGAAGTTTTAGACAGACCGCTGAGCCAAGAAGAAAAGGAAAACCTGCGAAACGAGCTTAATATAAGCGAAGATAAAGTTATTCTCTCTGTAGGACGGTTCATACCTTCCAAAGGCTTTGACGTGCTCTTAAAATCAGCTGCATACCTGCCGAGGAACTACGGAATATATATCGTTGGTGGAAAACCGCCGCAAGAATATATTGAATTACGAAAGCAGTTAAGGTTGGAAGAAAACGTGCACTTTGTTGATTTTAAACTCAAACCAGAATTGAGAAAGTACTACATGGCAAGCGACCTCTTTGTTCTGCCAACTAGGTCAGATGTTTGGGGATTGGTCATTAATGAAGCTATGGCTAATGGGCTCCCAGTAATTACGACGAATAGATGCATAGCAGGGTTGGAGTTAGTGACTGATTACGAAAATGGATTTATCGTTCCTGTAGATGATGAGTTGAGCCTCTCTCAAAAGATTAATCTAATTCTGGAAAACGAAGCTTTGCAAAGAAACATGTCAATAAGAAATCTTGAAAAGATACGGGGGTATACCATCGAAATGATGGCAGAAAAACATGCTGAGATTTTCAAAATAATTAAAAGGGAAAACAATTAGACAGAGGGATCAGAATATGCCACTGCGCAACAGTATCCGCTTCAAAAGGGCCAAGATCGAACAAATACGCGTAGGTACTTATCTTGAATGGATTCTGATAGTATTTTTGTTAGGTTTAAGCTTGTACAACAAGTCTACGCTCTATTTGTTTTTCGCTCTTCTTTTGGCATTTTTAAAGCAAAAAGAAGTTGGCGCAATCAAGGCGCTGAACATTATCACTTACCGTACCATATTAAACCCTGCTTTAGCAACCGACATTGGCATTCTTCAAGGAATAAAGTGGATTTATATATTTGCCTTATCGACGTATCTTATTCTTAGCTATTTCAAATTGGGAGGCTTGTTACAAAAAAAGGTTAATAGGATCATGCTACCAATATTCTTGTTTTTTGCGTACAATCTACTAGTGTCTTTTTTTGTTAGTTCTCTACCACTCGTCGCAATTGGTAAGCTTGTAAGCTATGTGTATGTTTTCCTTGCAATCATAATAGGGGTGGCTTATACAAAAGGTAAAATTGACTGGCTAAACTGGGTGGATATTTTATTTAAATCGATTGTTATCTTATCGGTGTTTTTAATACCGTCCCCTATAGGTAGAGTAAGGAACGGTATTTCCTTTCAAGGTATTACTAACCAGCCCAACATGCTGGGAATTGTTTTAGCAATAGCAATGGCGATACACCTTACCAATTATATCTTTCATACTAGGAAGACTACGATTAGTTTTCTCTCATTTACATCCCTGTACATATACATGTTGTTTTTGACCAGGTCCAGAACCTCAATTATGACCGTATTTACATTGTTAATCCTATTCATGTTATTTATGGATGCCAAAAGCAAATACAAATTTGCGCTTATTAGTGTAACCAGTGCTATTTTAGTGATTTTCGTTTACTTTTCGGGAGGATTTACCGTTTTCGTACGTGGTGTGCTTTATAAACAAGGGGACGTCGACATTCTGTACTCAAGACAGGAGCAAATTTCCACGCTTATAGCCAATTTTAAAAGAAGCCCAATAATTGGCAACGGCTTTGCGGTGCCAGTTTTACCTTACAGATCATTTGCATTCAGCCATGAATTCATAGTCGAGCCCGGGAACCTCGTATTAGCAGTTTTGTCGTATTCTGGGATAATCGGCCTGACATTATTGACTTGGTATCTGTGGAAAATCATAAGTTCCAACAAACATAAAGCAAGAAAACTTTTTCTGCTACCTCTGTCAACGATTTTGGTAAGTATGGGGGAGATGGTTTTCTTCAGCACGAACAATATTGGGATTTGGTTGTACATGTGCTTGGCATTGTACATATGGTTGTGAAGTGAAAGTTTCAAGAACACTATTCAAGATTGTATCTGCCTGTTTACTTTTTTTTTTTCATGAATACTAGGTAGAACTTCAAGATTTAAAGATGTCGAGAATGTTAGCAGCAACTCAGGAAAGTTAAGAACTTGGCAATACGATTTCAGAGAAAGTAGGCTCAGAATTCTGAACAAAAACTTGAGTTTAAACGATCCGGAACCGTTCGCTGGACTGCTGGCAGAAGCTTGAATTCGATATGGGGTAGAATTCAAACACAGAGAGAAGACAAAAGATGTTAGGAAACGATGCACAACCCGGAAAAGATGTTTGAACCTCAGCAAATTTTAAGAATCTTAGACCTGATAATTCGAGCTAAACACTGTGCGAGACAGTTACTTCGTAGGTCAAGTTCACATCGTGAATAGCGAAGGTCCTCCGTTGATTTATTATAAGCGATTTCTTTCAAAAGAGGGAAAATTTTTATTAATAATATGAAAGAAACTGTCAGGAACAGTTGGATGACCTACCCTCTACTAAACACAAGAGATTGTAGTGAATTTACTGGACTTCTAGAAAGTGGAGGTGTCAGTTATGATGGAAAAATTACCAGTTGGTACGAAGCGCTCAATGAAGTTTTACAAATGGACAGCAAAGAGTATGATGATATGGTTGAAAGATCTATAGAGTACATTAAGAAAGAAATCAACTTAGAGGAGCTAGTACAAAAATATATTAACGCTTTTAACCTAATAATAAATACGGTTCGCAGATAAGTATGCCTGATGTGCAAAAGCATAGATAACAACAAAAAGCTTAAGAGGTGGAACTGGAATGAAAGTATTATTCATGACTAACATATGCGACCGTACGATAACACCAATCTCAAAAAGTGAATTGTAGATGTAGACACATCAGTCCCTCTGGGGCGCGTAGCGATGTTAACCTTTCTGAGTGTGACTTTGTAAGGAGGATCTTTACCTTGTCCGTTTTGTTGCACGTCTTTTGATATTTCTAAGATGCAAGGAAGCAGGGGTGTCTGAGCTGTTGATTATATCTATCACTACACTGTCCTGGCGAACATGATGAAAGATGGTTTCCCTTGATCCAAATTGTGTTTAAATATGGTCCTACACATACTTAATCTCGCGCCTATGTATTTAGACTGAAAGCCATTATGAAGGTATGATTGGGGGAAGTGTACTGTGGAAATCCTAATTGTTTCTAAATCCATCAAGTGCCTTGATGTTAATAAAGCGACTACTTCAAGTGAACTGTTCGAGCTGGAACTTTCAATGGAACTCTCTGCTTTAGCTAAAGTAACAATATTATCTTTTCAGGTAACGGAAAAGCAAAGCATAGGTAACTTGTCTCTGTACCCCTTAGGCCGGGTACGAGCAACTAAACGTACAATAGAAGAGATAATAGTTAACAACAGATTACTGAATGACGGGCAAAGCATTATAATGTTTTTCGGATACGATTACCTTACACTAAATATTTTAAAAGCTATAAGCAGGAAGTTCAAAGCAAAGCTGTTTTCTTATGTGTTTGATACACATAAAGCAGCCATTGAACACAAGAGATTGCTTCGAAGAATAGCTGTCGATTTTTATTTCAGGCTCGGAATGAGAAAACTAAACAAAATTGATGGAGTACTGTTGTTTAGAGAAGAAGCATATAAGGAATTGAGGCTTAGAATCCCCTACTTGCTTACCAGAGTAGGTATAAGTAGTAGCAATCACAAGTGCGTTGAGTACAAGAGAAACGATCATGGAACCTTCAGAATTGTCTACGCCGGAACTCTGATAAAATACAATGGGATAAAGGAAATGTTAGGTTCTATGCGATATTTAGACAAAAGAAACATCACATTAACGATATGTGGGGATGGACCACTAAGAGATTATGTGATAGAATGCTCAAAAAATGATCCTAGAATTCTTTACATGGGGTTATTGCCCAAAGAAAAAGTTGATGAAATAATACTGAGTGCTGATTTACTGCTTAACTTGAGAGATACGCGCCATTTTGTGAACAAATTCGCTTTTCCTTCAAAGTTGATACAGTATTTGTATAGTGGAATACCAGTTCTGTCAACAAGAGTTATTGAGGATCCAAGATTTGATGATATTGCGTTTGTAGTGGATGATATTCATCCAGAAAGCATTGCCAAAATAATCCTCTACATCTTTAACAACCCTCAGGAACAGGAGAAACGATCGAAGTTGGCAAGACAATACGTCAGAGAAAACTATCTCTGGAGAAGTATTGTAAACGAAATTTACGATTTCTTTAATGAAATCTCAAAACGCTAGAAAGTTTTTTCAAAAACTACAAGGCGTGCAAATTAAAACAAACGTGTATGAAATCAAGACTCAACCACGCAAAACTACATTTTTCTGGAACGCGAAAGCGTATAGTCGGTATCGATTCTTCTTTTCCAGCATTGTATACAATGTTCTTAATACCTTCTGTACCGCGGGCACTACCGTTTTCTTATGCACTTGACCTTTTCAAGATTGATACCCGAAAGCCGGCAGAACTGGTCCTATGTGTTGGCAAGAACTTAGAGTCTAAGGAACTAATCTTAGCCTGAGGCAGGCAATGAATTCCTTAATTAGTTTGTAAACCAGGATGAAAGGAAATTGTAATGGCGTTCTATTCCTATTCAACATATCAAGCTTTATAGGAGAGCCAGCGTAGGAACCTTGTACTAAACGTACAAATCGAAGTGTAGATAACCAGAAGACGGGAAACTATCTTATCAGTTTGACTTAGGCACAAATAATTTTTGAGATAAACTTACAGAAGTTCAAAAACCATACGAATCGAAGAGTTTTTGAAATGTAGCTTAATATATTCTAAGGAGTACCACGGGCTAATAAAAATTAGATGTAATGGCATTTTTCGCTGAATTTTAACTCATCGCAAAGAAGGCAGAACAGAATCTTAAAGGGGTAATGTTTATGGCAGAACGAAATGCTACGAAAGTTGATGTGGAAATGCTGACAGGACTAGGAGTTTTTTTCACCGTTATATCTCAAGCTAAAGTTATGTGGAATAATGTTGCATTTGAAGCTATGCCACATATCATATGGTTCCTGCTATTATTAACAGTATTCGTCAAGCGACGAAATTTAGACCTAGATATCAAGTTTTTTGCTGTGCTTTTTTTATTTGACTTGTTTTTGTTGATTGCACAAATCACTACCGGCAAGGAGTATTTGTCCTCGAATTTGGTGATACCAATACATTTAAGTGCCTACGTCTATATGGTAGCATATAACGTGGGGAAAGTCAGCAGAATTTCCATATTTCAGAGAGCCGCGAAATATTACGTTGCTTCTGTCATTTTGCTATCAGTTTTTATCTATATTAACGCTTTTCATGGAAGGGATTGGCTAAACAGCGCTTACTACCTATACGGGGCAAAGAACTCGGCAGCACCAATAATCGTTGTTGGAGCCTTATTGATAATTATCTTTGACTTGTTCCGAAGCAAAATACTCAAAACGGCAGTGATGACATTTCTGATAGTTTTAGTTTTTATGATGAAAGCTCGCTCATCTATCACGGGTTTATTTGTCTCTATCCTTTATTACTCATTTGTGGGGGTAAAAGGAGACAGAAAGAAGTTTGTTTATGCCGCTGTCATCTTCGCTACTGTTTTCCTAGTTTTCACGAATAGCTACTTATATGACCTGGTAATAAACCGAATAATACTTATTAATCGTTACAACGCAGATTTAGATGAAATCGCTTCCGGAAGGATTTCGCAGATTAAAATGTCTAAGAACATCTTTCCACTAGCTCCACTCGTAGGACATGGCGGATTCTCCATAGACTCTTTCCCTCTAGTCAGTCTAGCCAGCTACGGAATACTTGGTTCTATTCCTGTTTTTATGCTCTCGACTTATCCATTTCTGAAACGTCTAAAAAGAACTGTTCTAGACCAATCTGAGAAGATCGAAAAACTGATCGTTATACTAGGACTATTCATGTGGGTAGTTGGGGTATTTGAGGAACTTTCTCCCTTTGGTCCAGACACGAGATGCTTTATGTTATGGACAATGGCCGGCTTATATAGTGGGATACAAGCTAAAGAACAGTACAACGTATGATGTAACCTTTGAAGTTCTTGTTAATTGTACTATAAGCGCTGAGAAATGTTTATTGTGTTGTATCACGCGGCTTAGAAACATGCCAGGTATAAGCCATATTTCTGTTTGCAGTTATTTGAAAACTAACAAGAGAATTTCTTCAGTCTCGAGAAATAGCTATCCGAAAGTCGATGATAGCTGCGAAAATCACGCACTTATAGCTATGTGTGAATGCAACGGACGGGTGTGTATATCAGAATAATTTTGAGATATTGTGAGGTATGTGAAAAAACACCCAATGTGAAGCTTTTTATTGACAGCCGCACAGACGTTTACAATAGTGCTACGAACAGGCTATCCCTAACATCTTGCACAAAATTATTCGGCATTCCTTTTCAAACCTGGTAGGACCTTATACAACGAAATTTTACGGGGTCTTGCCTGTTAGGATGGATTTCCTGAAGAAAGTCTACAAATTGCTGGATAAAAAGATTGAACTGTTGCTGATGGGAGCAGATGAGAGAAGTTCTGAAAGCAATGGATCCTGGTGTTAGAAAAGCAATAAGAGAACGCCATGGAATGATAGTGTTAACTTATAGTGATGAAAGAGTGTAAGTGTGAAAGAATGAGATTGATATTACCATTGTGCGTTTTCCAAAGATTCTTCACTACACAAAAACCTCGAATATGTCTCGCTAAATTCTTCTTATTCTTCAGTCCTCGCTTGAGTCGGAAAAAGTCTTTCAGCAATGAAAACTTGGATTCACACATGTTTTTACCAAATGATACTGCTTGGCCAAGAAAGCATTGAGTTATTCATCTTGGGGGACCTGCTTTTGTCAAGAGTTGGTTGAGGGGTGTCCCCTCTTTAAAGGATAATGCGGTTTTTGGAAAGTTTCAATACTTTTAGTTAACATTATCCATGGAAGATGCTGTTAACTTGTAGTGATGGAAGACAATAGAACACAGATAACACGCGCAATATCGTTGTCGTTCAGTTTCAAGAGATTTCTCACTACACAAAAGCTATTTACGTACATTGGAAGATTCTCAATATTCTTAAATCCACGCTTGGCTCGTACAAAGTCTTGGAATAACGAAAACTTCGATTCACATTGATTGTTTTGCCCAAGTCTCACAACAATATGATTGATATTCTTGTATAGTATCTTCACTGCACCATATGCACCAAGTCCATCAGTGATTAGTTCGATTTCTCTTTCGTTGTTACCAAAGAACTTCTCTAACAATATCTTCACCTGACCCATATCGCGATATTTGGATACATGCCAAGCAACAATAAGATTCGAATTGTGCTCAACTAAGAACCAAACGTAGTACTTTTTGGATTTAAACAAAACGACAGTTTCATCACCATGAACTTTGAAGACGTTCTCAGGAACGAGGATGGAAAAGAAAGAGGATAACTTAAGGATCCAAAATAGCGACATGAGATACTTTGATATTGAGTGAGTCTCTGAGGGCACGGAAAGAAAGATGGTATCTGTTGTACAACACGAAAGCCTTGACGACGATGAAGATAGGGAAGCGGAAGAATTTGAAGGAATCAAAGGCAAGAAGAACAGGCTGAGGTAAGTTAAGGGGAAGTCTATCTTTGGTATGGCAAGGTTTACAACGGAAGACGACGAAGGCGTGACGAATTTTGTAGACTTCCATGGACTTACCGCACTTAGGGCATTTAGGATAAGGGAAAGGGAAGAGTTTGTGCTTTTCGCAGTAAGTAAGTTTGAATGAGTGTTTGCAGTCTTTGCAGAAATACTGTTGATTGTGGTACTTATCATGACCGTTTTTGTAGATGTTGGGAGAACCGCACTTAGGGCAGGAAGGTTTTTGGTCTTGCATGATGGGATACCTCCTTTTGAAGATTATTGAGGGGGGCCCCCTTTTAAAGGATAATGCGTTTTTTTTTTTTGAAATTTTCAGTACTTTTAGTTAACAGCATCTCGAAAACGTTGGAGGGATTCTATGAATTTTCTGATTATAACACTTTTAGGTAGAAAGTACAATTATAATCATGGCGCTTTCTTCAGGGTCTGGCTCTTCAAGCATTTCTTAGGAAACATGGACACGATTCCCAAATACTCGACTACAATCCCTTGGGGCAACGACCACCTTTTCTAGCAAGAGTTGTGAAAGTTTTGAAAAAAGGTTATCTTCGTCAAAGCATATATGTCAGGTTGCTCAGGTTGCTCTCGAAGGGGCAAGTAAGTGCACTGAACCGAGAACAAGAAAAGGCTTTTACAGAATTTAGAAATGGATACATCATTTTAGCGAAGAAACCTACTGTTCATTCGAGAAAATTTTCATGATACACAGTTATTGAAAGTCTACTTTCTCGGCTTTGTAAAGCAAGGTTCAAAGATTTCATACACATCGAGCGTAGCTTCGGAGATTCCAAACGATCGAATAGGTCCATATAAGAAATACTTATCAAGTTTTAGAATCTCGGTTAGGGAGGAAGTAAGCGCAAAGGAACTGCTCAAAGCACTTGGTTATAAACTGCCTGTTGTGTTGGAACCAACGCTTCTTCTGTCCTCTAAAGACTGGTTAAATTACGCTAAACGTCCTGCAGAGAATATCCATGAGCAGTTCATCTTTGTGTACGATATATACCGGGCAAAGAAATTGTTCCAGTCGTTGAAGAGACAGCTAAAAGGTGCAAGATTAAGTATGTTAACCATGATCCTCAAGTTCTTCTTAAAAAGGATAAGCACAGAAATCTCTTGCTAAATTTCTACAAGTACGGACCTGGGGAATCTTTGTGGTTAGTACAGAACTCAAAATTTGTGATTAAATCCTCATTTCATGGCGTGGTTTTTTCTATCATATTCCGTAAGCCATTTTACGCAATTCTTTGGGACAGAAAAGATAATATCAGACAAAACGACAGAATAGTAGACATCCTCTCAAAACTCGGACTTCAAGACAGAGCCTTTACTGACCCAGAAGAGATTTTGAAACGAGCATTGGATGAAAACATAGACTGCGAGCAAGTTTATGAAAAACTTGAGAAGTTGAAGCAAGAGTCAGCTGAGTGGATGTTAGATGCCATTTCGGAGGCACTAAAAGAGAAGGAAAGTCCAAGAAAACACGAGAATGTCTCAGCAGTGCACGATCGCTACGGTTGTTTTGCATGTTACAACATTTGTCCTCAAAATGCGATAGAAATGGTTCTTGACGAGGAAGGACTCTATTCTGAAAGAGTAAATGCCAACTTGTGCACAAAATACGGCTTGTGTGTAGATGTTTGTCCTGCTCCTAATTTCCCGAAGAACGAGAATTTGGAAAGGCCGAAAGCATATGCCGCGTGGTCGCTGGACGAACCAACAAGGTAATCATCCGCATCTGGTGGAATCTACTTAGAATTGGCAAAAGCAACAGTAGAAAAAGGTGGCGTTGTAATTGTAGTTGGTTGGGATAAAGACTGGCTCCCGGTACACGAAGAGATAGAAGCCACTGATGATATCAGAAAGACTCTAAGCTCTAAATATTTACAGAGTAATGTTGGAAGGTCTTATGAAAGAGTTGTCAACTATGCAAAACAAGGTCGTAATGTGCTGTTTGTTCGTGCTCCCTGCCAGATCGCTGGGCTAAAGAACATACACAGCAAAAAACTATCTCTTGAGGCAATGAAGAAGGTAACTCCCGTTGATCTTGTTTGCTTTGGTGTAAGCTCGTCGTTCTTGTTTAGGAAATACTTGGACGAGAGTTTCGATCGTCAAAAGATTCTTGAAATCAATTTTAGAAGCAAAGATAAAGGGTGGAGCAGATCTTCATTTAAGATAGTCAAAAGCGATGGATCGTGGGTGTTAGAATATCATTCTAAGAATGGATTTTATTATGGTTTTTCAAGAAAGCTTTACTTACGTTCAACCTGCTAAGAGCGTCCGTTTAATACATTGCCAAGACAGGGGGATATAACACTTGGAGACTTTTGGGGTGTACCAGAAAAGTACAAAGATGAATGAGGTGTCTCAGTAGTACTTGTGAACAGTGCCGTTTGAAACGGCTACGAAAAGTAATCCTAGGATTTACTCTGGTTACATGGAAATGCCAGAGGAACGGGAGAAAACACTGAAAGAATATCCTAACAAGAGCTGGAAATACATAGAAAGGAAGTACATAAAACCACCTAAAGGACTCAGGGGGGTTATTAGAAAAGGGTTGAGTTTTGCAAAACGTGTAGTACGAAGATTGTTAAAGAGGTGAAAGTGTCTTGAATCAATACAAAAAACTGGCTTTTAATACCGTCATTTTTGCCTTAGGGAATATAGGTTCCAAAAGTATTACATTCTTGTTGCTTCCTGTTTTCACAAGATACATGCTGCCATCAGACTATGGAAAGTTGGATATCATAAATACCACGATTTCCTTGCTGAGGCCAATATTATCGCTACAACTGATTGAAGCAGTTTTCAGGTTTGCTGTTGATTTCCGAGATGAAACTCATGCTAGGAATGTTTTGTCAAATTTAGTAGTGTTTTCCTTCCTTTCTTTCCTCTTCGCATTAGCACTTTATCCACTTTTGAGTATAATAGGAATTTTCAGAGAGTATAAATACTACTTCTATGGCATGTACCTAGTTGGGCTATTAAACGGTGCGATAAAACAGTTTGTTCGCGGGCTCGGGTTGGTCAAGCTGTATGCAGTAAGCGATATAATCTTTTCAGTGGTTTTTGCGCTTTCAAACACGGTGCTTTTGGTGGGGCTTAAGCTTGGGGTCAAAGCATATCTGCTATCCACTGTTTTTGCCCAAACTTTCTGTATAGTATTTCTTTTTTACGCAGCTTCTCTATGGAGGTATTTAGAACTTAGAATTGACTTCAAACTGCTGAAAAACATGTTGTCTTACTCGATCCCTCTTATTCCCAATGGGATTATGTGGTGGATAGTTACGGCGTCCGACCGTTATTTTCTGAGCTATTTTCTTGGGTACGAAGCTACTGGCATATACTCCGTTGCGGCAAGGTTTCCAGCTTTGCTAACACTCGTCACAGGTATATTTTTTGAAGCATGGCAGCTATCTGCTATGGAGGAGTTTGGAAAAGAAGGCTATAGTCAATTTTTCAAGAACACTTTTCGTACTTTCTCAAGTCTAATGTTCTTACTTGCCTCAGCCTTGCTCCTTATAATAAAACCGTTTATGCAATTCTATGTGGGAGAAAGCTTTAGTGAGAGCTGGAAGTATACTCCTATGCTGATACTTGCAAGTGTTTACCATTCATTTGCAAGCTTTTATGGCGTAAACTATACTGCATCAAAGAAAACATTTGGGGCATTCAATACCTCGGTTCTGGCTGCTGGAATGAACATTGCGGTGCTTTTATTACTGATAAAAACGATTGGAATACAAGCAGCAAGTTTGTCGTCATTTGTTGCGTACTTGACGATGTGGACTGCGAGAATTTTCCATACAAGAAAATTGACACAAGTTGAACTGGATACAAAGCACGTTGTGTTTTCAACAATCTTAATAGTTATTCAGGCTATTCTTCTGCTTACTCTAAAAGTCAATTCATTACTCTACATTTCACAATTAGTTATCCTATTAATTATGTTATTTCTACAGCGAAAATATCTGTCGAATGCTCTGCGCTTTTCGAAGATGCTTGTCAAAGAAAGAAAAATGATAGGTTAATTGCCGTGCTGTTAAATTGATTGAACGAGCGTGTAGGTTAATATAAACAAAGCTATCGAAAGGCCTACAATAGAAGCCAGGCACCCGCCTGGCTTTTTTCAATTCCTCAATCGTTCTCTCCATCGGAATAAAATAATTCATTAACTTCAGCCATTTCATCAAGTGAAACGTAATCAAAGCGGATGGGTGTGAATGGCAGATGCGTGCACTTTGGTGGCATTTTGCTGTACGTTATGATTGACACAACTTTGTTGCTCATGTACCAATTCAGAAATTCTGCCTCGTCTCCGCTTCCGTCGGATTCTTGCACTCCCACCATAAGGATATATCAAATGGTTTGCTCGAGGTTTTCACACAAATACGGAATGCTTTGCTGACCCCCTTAGAGTTTGCCGTCTATATGTAAATCCTTCTGCAACGAATAAGAATTGCAACTAACCTGGACAAGAAACATTATGGTGATTCTAAAGTCTCACCTTTAGGTTTATCGTCCAGCTTATTGCAGAAAAAATTTACAAAAATGCGATTTTTTATTAACATCACATATGGTAACATAAAGGTAACTTTCTTTTTTACCTTGAGATTGAAAAGCATGTATCTAATTCTCCTGGCACACAAAAATTCGTTTGTTTAGAACAGACATTTAAAGCAACGTGAGTTTGGAAGAAAGAATGTAAAAAATGTAAAAGTAATTCTGCTGTGAAGGAACGGAAAAGATCTTAACAGGACTCGTGAAATGGCTATGAACTCCTGAACAAAGATAACGCACCTAATCTTATTGACGTTTTGTTACAAACTCTCCATAGTACTCAAAAGCTACATGCGTGAATTAGCAGGTTCTTGATCATCTTCGGCGCTTATTTGAGTTTCTGTAATTCTCTGAGTAATAAAGAGTTTTAGCGATTATTTGAAAACCAAGCATTCGTAATGGGAAGAAAAAATCCTAAGACTTTTGGAATGGAGAATCGAAGGAATGTGCTTATAGGCTTGGAGGAGCTACCGGTGATTACTTAAGCCCCGTTAACCACCTTCACAAACTTCTAATAAAGTTATATTCAGTGGATGGCTTTTTCTCTTGCAAATCCTAGAACTTATTCACGGTTGCGTTGCGTTATAATTGGCCTCTCCTAGGGAATAGCACCTTTAAAGATTTTGCAATGGTTTTAATTAACGGAAACAAAAGTTTGATGGAGAGGTGCACGCTTCTTAGAGGATAATGCGGATTTTGGAAATTTTCAATACTCTCAGTTAACAACATCTTTCTGAGAAACGGGGTGAGAAAATGTTAGAGAAAAAACGTGAGGTTCCGGTATTAAGCGGAAAGGATTTCGAAGATTATGTTGCTGCCTTATTACAAGTTTCAGGTGCTTTTGTAGAACGCAACATAAGTGGGGGAGATATTCTTGAGTTGGACATTGTAGCAACTAATTTTTTAAATGAAGAAAGCAGTGAGACAACAATCGTTGAGGTTAAATCTGGGGATTGGGGTTTAACAGATGCTTTCAAGCTGAAGGGCTGGATGGAGTTTTTAGGCAAAGAAAAAGGGCTTATGGTCTACAGTAGGCATTTTGGAAAGACAATGGGAATTGAGAAAGTAAGATCAAGACTTGCTAAGATTGGGGTAGAGCTAAGGAATGTATCAAATGATTTGGATGATTGGGAAAGGGCGATGAGTTCTTTGAAGCTACAGAGAAACGACAAAATTTGTAAGTATGACATCGAAATTTGGACAAAATCATACAAGCTGGAGCGTAAAGTAATAGAGTGTTTAAATTCCTTGAAGAAGGGAACAAGCAACTGTAAATTTACCAATCAAGATAGTTCTCCCAACTGCGCAAAGGATATACATGATTACTATAATACAGTGAACAACAAGGTATTTTTTTTAGAAGATAATGTGGAAAAACTTAACGAATTGTACAAGGATCATTCCTCAAAAGGCTACAGACTTTCTGAGAGGTGTATGGCGGGACTGCAACGTGATACCTCTGAAAAAAGGAGCATTCCGCACGAATTGTTTGATCAAACCTTTTACAACTGCGAGTTTAACATTCTGCAGATTTCCACTTACGTTGAACACAAAGCAAGGCTGTCGATATTGAGGACAGCTACGGAACTTTTAATAAATAGCAGTCTGAAAGATTTCGCCAAACTTCCTGGTTCTCTCTCAAAAGGTATGTCTCGAATTAGGAGCGAGAAATATTTCTACCTTTATCCAACATTTTGGCAGTGGTTTTTATGGGCATTTGGGGGATTCATTTTAAAAGAGCGTGAGAATGACGAATACAAGATATTATCGGATAAAACAGGATTACCTGTAGAAGAGGTGAAAAATGCCATGGAAGTCTATAATAAGCTATTTCCAATACGAGGAGGTAAAAAGTGGTTAGTAGATTTGTCTGACAGGGATGGTTACGAACAAAAGATAGAGTTGAAACAAGTTATTCTCTTTCCATGTGTACTACGAGGGCTCGGGGTCCTTTATAGAACCTATTTGTACGGTGAACCAGGAAATGTTGAAAGTATTGCAATCTCTGATCCGCATACGTTAGACTACTTGAGAAAAAGTTATAGGTTAGCTGAGACAATTCTCGCCAGCTAATGTGAGGATAAGTTTCTTGAGATTTCACTGGTGATCGATCAACATATAGAACAATAGCCCATAAGAAATTTTTTGCATTTTCTTATGAGCAGAGGCAATTTTTTAATTCTCCCACGACCTCTTCCTCGTTTATGTTGTTTCAAAATCCTTCTAAAATTCGGAGCGTGGGTAATTTTTGTTTTGACTGAATGCAGCTTTGCGGTAGAATTGGAATGGGAGTGTGTGTTGGAATAGAAAACACCGATTCGATGAGGTGAAGAGGTATGGCGCAAGATTTTTCCAAATTGTATTTGATTGTTGACTGGCGTGATGACGTTTTGATGGATTTTGTTGATGATTTAACCTTAGAGCATATCGAAGGTCAATTGCTTTGGGAAGAGGCTTGGCATTCGTGTGCGCTTGATGGTGTTGTAGTGCCATTTGAAGAAATGGATGCAGTTAAAGAAATCGCTGCTAAGAGGTTAGAGTATTCAGAAGAGATAATTGAGAAAGTGTTGAAAGGCAAGATTAGTGAGAAGAAGTTGTCGGATGTTTTGAGTTATTCGTTGGATAAGGTAAAACCAAGCTGGGCGGAAGTGATAAGGTACTACGAAGTTGCTCTGGCAATGTATGGTATGGCACTGGAGATGCGCGAAAATGTGTTGTTTTTACTTCCAAAACTGCCAAGGTTGATTCACAGAAGTCTGTTCTATGGTATCCCTGGGAAGGAGAAGAGCGGAGAGTATAGAAAGACATCAAGTATCGAAGATGCCGGTGTGCCATCTTTGCTGAAAGAACTCACCCCAAAGGATAATATCGAAGAGTTTATGAAAATTTGGTCTGAATTTACGAGGCTTTTGTTTACGCAAAGATGGAATTATACATTGGACAACGTAGAGTTTTCCCATTCGCTGTTCATGAGCATCCTACCTTTCGAGTACGGAAATGGTCGAGTTGGTCGGATTATCGTGAACATGCTTCTTTTGATGGCTAAGTACGGGAATGCAATTATTTCATCAGAAGAAGAGGAAAAGAAGATGTACTTCAGAGGACTTGAGAGAGGGGCAAGGGTATTCCACGAACAGTTTGTATCAGACCAAACACTTCCAATGCAGTTGGCAATTCTATACCAAATGCGAAGAAGTAGCGACTTAATAAAAAGCATTATGTACGGTTTGGCTGATTCGTATGATATTTTGTTAAATAACTATCTGAAGGACAAGCTTGTTCCATTGAGCGAGTTTGTTAAGCAGAGTGGGAAGAAGCTTTCTGAAGTTCAGCGGTTGGTGCGAAGTAGAAAGCTGATTCGCAAAAAGGTAGACGGAGAATGGTATGTGTATCCTGAAATTGCACCAAAATCACTCGAGGAATTTCTTGGCTATGGTAGGATGAAAACCGTTGAGAAAGAATCCAAGCAAAATGATGGGGCAAAAAAGAAGAACAAGAAATAGTTTTTAATTCATTTGCAGGTTCAGGATTATACCATTCAAAGCTGTACGAAAGAAGAAGTGATTAAAAGTGGGCCGGCAAGAATACTTTGATGCAAAATATGACCTATCGAAAGGTCAATTTTTAATTTTTTTGACCTATAGGTAGGTCAAGATTTGGCTGTTGCATCAGCTTACCAAAATGATGCGTCACGATGCGTTGCTGATGCGTCAATATACCTTTGTGATGCATCACTATTATACCATGATGCGTCAATCTCAAAACAAGTTGAAGGTTTTGAGTACGTGGGATCAGTAGATTTTAAAAGCACTGGAAATTGGGGAAAGTGAAAAACGAAAAAAGACAAGCTCCTACCTGGCATTTTCAATCGTTCAATCATCCTCGCCATCGGAGTAGAATAGTTCATTTGGTTCTGCAAGCTCGTCTGGAGAAACGTAGTCGAAGCGAATGAATATGAACGGCAGGTGTGTGCATTTTGGAGGCTTTTTGCCGTACATCATTATAGATACAGCTTTGTTTCTGATGTACCAATTCAAAAACTGTTCTTTTCCTCTTCTTACGTTAAATTATACATTTTCACCACCCCATTCCGAGAGTCCACATGGGAATGGCGTTCCTCACTGGGAGGTCTATATCGTCTCTAATTACGTATTGTGCTTGTTTTCTTTTCTTGTTAGCCCCTCCTATTTCTAAGGTTATGTTGTTGAAGATGTAATCACCTTTTGTTTCGTCTTTTTGGGCCAACAGAGTTCCTCTGTCTTTCAGTGCAAAGACGACAAATGCTTCACGGAAGTTGCCGATTTCTCCATCCAATGCGCTGTAGATAACTGGGTCTGAGAAGAATATTTTCGCACCTTTTGAGTATGGGCTTTCGATGAGAGATTTTTGAACGATGGTTACGAGCCCGACTTGGCCCATGGCATTTAGAAGTTGATAGAGCTTTTCTTTGCTCAGTCTCCATTCTTTGCACATGCTTTCTACGTTTATTGTCGGTATTTTCGAGTATGCCAAATAGCTAACGATGGCGTTCATGACTCCGAAATGGTTCTCACTTAGTGTACCAACGATGTGAGGGATATCGTAGTAGATGGATTTTTGGATGATGTTCATGATGCGGTCTTTGAAGTTTGGTTCAGTGTAGAATGGTCTTGTGCCGTGGTCTTTGTAGAATTTGAAGTATTTCATCACATCGACCTCTCGGAGTATTTTCATCGATATATCCGATAGCTCGCTACTAAACGGGTCGGTAATAACAGGCAGTATTTTTCCTGTCTCAAAGTGTATGAACTCTCGTAAAGACATGAGGGGAAGTGAGATGATAACGAATCTTCGCGAGAGTTCCGCGATGCTTTTGTGCAGCATTATCGAACTACTATCACTAATCCATATTTTTTTGTTCGGAAATGAATCGTAAAGACTTTTGAGTTGGATTCCCCAATCTTTTAGAAAATGTATTTCATCGATGATTATTCCGTCATAGGATGAAAGGATATGTTGGCTCAGCTCGTAGAACGGGACAACACCAACAAGCGGGTCGTCTGCGGATATGTAGAACATGTTTTCTTCCTGCGCGATTGAGAGCAGGAATGTCGTTTTTCCACTACCACGAGGTCCACATAATAATATTCCTCTGCTTACGAAGCGCTTTTTCAATTCCTCAAAGTACAATCTTCGCTTTGCTGGAAGAAAAGATATAGACCTTTTCATTCTCAATTCAAGTAGTTCCAGCACATTCTCGATGTTCATGACCTACACCTCCAAGTGTTGTGCAAGTTTCAGAACTATTATACATCATTTTCGTTCTTTTTCAAAACGAAAAATGCAAAAAATTTAAAAACCGTTCTCTAACAGAACGATTTTGTTTGAAATTCGTTCTCTATGGAAACGAATCGGTAGAACGATTTGGAGCTTATGCTTACAAGATTAAGGATAGATAGTGTTTGAGCGTGCTCACTCTTCAGGTTCTTCTTCCAGCTCTTCTTCGTAATCAGGATACTGCTTTGGTGGCTCCCAAAGCTTTCAAGGATTGAAGGGGATTTCTTGTTCGGTTCTGGTTCGGTGATTTTCTTTAGTTCGGCAATGAACTGCCACTCATCGCCGTAGTCAAATAGGAATAGCATTTTTTGGCGGGGTTTGTGAAAACTTGGCAGACTTTGACTTTTTTACACCTTTCTTTGTCGGTAGGTTCTTGATTATACGCTCCACTAATTTGTACTTCTCGGGGGGCAGGTCTGAGAATAATTTTTTTAAGGTCCACTATGCCTTCATCACCTTCCAAGTCTATTTTGAGTTCGTATCGTACTTTTGAGTTGATCCAGTTTTTTGTGTTGTCAAAAAAGTCGAAGAGATGGTCGAAATCAAATTCGAAAGCGTCGATGATCGTTAATCCCAGTCGATAGGGTGTGGTTTTGCCCAGAGCTGCGATGACTGGGTACGATGGCTCATCAACTTTTTCCAAAAATGGCGCACGTATCCAAGATTTTGCGAGGGTGACTCTGAAGATGTAGAACTTGTTGTTTAATTGAGAGCTGCTGAGAGTTTTTTCGTTTTTGCCTTTCAAGCGTCCAAACCTTCTTTTTTCTTGCTCGTACACTCATTATTTTAACAAATTTTGGCTTTAGAATTTTTGAATCAAAGCTGTTGAAAGCGGAAGTTTTGTGGTATAAAATTTTTGGGACCACCCTTGACCTCTCGTTTGTTTGGATTATTTGAAAATCCTTTTGAATTGGGGCGTGGGTGGTCCCTTTGTTTTATACTTAAAAACAGTCTTGAGACATCACTAAGTTAGATGTGAACTGGAAAAGTGAGAAGAAATAGTCAAAGCAGTAGTTGTGTGTGGTGAGATTAAAGCGACAGATGAGGCCAAGAACTTTGCAAAAAAACACATAAATTGTAAGCGACAGAAAATAAAGTACATTTTCAAAGGCTCTTGCTAATCGTGAGTACGACTTTGTGATAAAATAAAGATAGCTGTGATTGAACAATGTTCTGTCTTTTCGTATTACACTAAAGTTATTAACAAATTTCACAGGTGTAACTACTTGTCCAGATATCGCTTTTTAACTTCAAACAGGACAAAGGGATGCTGTTCGAAAATTATTTAGATAAAGAAACTTTGGTTCAGATGTATACAGCCTCTCGAAAAAAGTGGACAAAATACGGAGGTTACAATATGAATAACATGTTAACAAGGCTAGTAGAGTGCAGAAGAAGAGTTTTTAAACCTATCTTTGTTGAAATAACAAATAAAGAATGGTTATATATGCTTAAGGAAGAAACAAGGAATTCCCTGATGATTGAGGGCATTTTTGTGGATGAGGATGAATTAGACAGAGCTTTGAATACAAACTACAAGTCGGCAAGTGAAGTGGTGAATTATTTTAAAACGGCAAGATTTTTCTACAATCTAGCTTTTGAGTATTCCAAGACGCAGGAAAAGTTGTTGACTGTTGCTTTAGTGAGAACATGCCACAGAATGTTGTTTGATGGTTTAATCCAGAATGAAAGCCGACTTGGGAATTTTAGATATGGACCAATAAAGATAACCGGTGCGAAAATTAAACCACCAGAATACGATATTGCAGACTGGGTTAAGTTGTGGATCAGATATGTAGAATATGCCTATCAAAAACACCCGGTTCACGAAGCTACCGCAAGAACTCATGTGTTGTTTGAAAGCATCCATCCTTTCGAGGATGGTAACGGCAGGATAGGGAGAATTTTGACGAATACTATTTTGATCTACTATGGATATTTGAATATAGTAGTTAAAGGTATGGATGACAGTGAGCGTATGGAATATATTAAGGCGTTGGAAAGTGCGGAAAAAGGGATTAGAAAGTTGTTCCGAGAGTCAGTAAACGATCAAACGCCAGAGAAGATAGATGCAATGTTCTCAACGGAGGATACAAAACCACTTGCAAGAATGATAGCGTACAGTTTAATCGAGGCTTTTGATAGGGAAATTTGTTCTGCTAATAGGGATAAATTGGTTAAAGTCGACGAATTTGCAAATCAGATTGGAAAGAGTACGGATGCAGTGAGAAAGATGATAGAACGTAAGCAACTAATTGCGATAAAGCCAGAGGGTAGGTGGTTGGTGTATCCACAACTTTTGAGTGATTGTACAATAGAATGATAAGTATTTAACCTTGTGGATTTTAAAAACACCGAAGATTGGAAAAACGAAAAACGCCAGGCGCCTGCCTGGCTTTTTCAGTCGTTCAATCATCCTCACCATCTGAATAGAATAGTTCATTAACTTCAGCCATTTCATCCGGTGAAACATAGTCGAAGCGAATGGGTGTAAACGGTAAGTGCGTACATTTGGGTGGCTTTTTGCCGTACATCATTATAGATACTATTTGTTTCTTATGTACCAATTCAAAAACTGCTCTTCATCTCCCCTTCCGTCGAATTCTTTGAGGCCTACCATTAGAATATACCAAATAGTCTGTTCGAGGTCTTCGTACGAATAGAGGAATGCTTTGTTGATACCCCAAAAGTAAGCAGTCCATCTACGCACAAGATGTTTGTAGCTAAGAACTTTATTGTGCCATTGGTTGATGTCTTCCGAGCATTTTTCTGCCGGGAGTTTTTCTTCTGCTGCCCCATCCGCAAATTGTTTTTGAACGTGCTTTTGTTCGTTTTGTTGTTCCATTGGAAAAACCTCCTTGCAGAGAGTTTTTTTGAGGATGGTTACCAGTGGGGGATATGTATACTAATGTATACATATAATACCAAAATTTAAGCCCCTGTGTCAAGGGGGATATGTTGCAAAATTATAAAACCACCCGTCAATTAGATGTATCTACCAATTTTGCACTATTTTTGGAAAATTTTTTGTCACAAGGATGGATACAACTAATTGGAGGTGGTTGTATGGGGAGTTTTGTTAATCCGTTTAAGATTGGCAAGACGTACACTCCAGAGAATTTTATTGATAGAAAGGAAGAATATAGTTATTTGTGCAATGCAGTTGAGAGTGGGAACAATGTTGTGGTTGTTGGTCCACGAAGGTTTGGTAAGACATGGCTTTTGCAAAAGTTCATAGCTGAAGGTGGGTATCCGGTAATCTATCTTGATTTGTTTGGTTGTTTTTCGTTGAAAGGTTTTGTGCAAAAGATGATGAAGCAGGCATACGAGTTGCTGAAAGGTAAAAACCCTATGAGCTTTGTGGGTAGGTATCTTAAGCATATTGCAAAGCATGTGAGTTTTTCTTTTGATGTTGGTGGGATTTCGTTTTCGATAGATAACGATTTAAGCGATGAGTTACTCATTGAGCAGATGTATGAACTATTGGAAGGTGTGCAAAAAGATTTAAAGAAGAAGTTAGTTGTTGTGCTCGATGAGTTTCAGGCTTATAAATCTATTAGTGAGAAGCTACCGGAGAGTTTGAGAAGTTTCTACCAGACGCAAAAAGATGTAGTGTTTGTTTTCTCAGGTTCGATGAGGCACATGATTGAAGAGTTATTCTTTGAAGAGTCAGGGGTTTTGTATCATTCGTGTTTGCGAGTAGATATTGGAAAGACGCTTCCTGAAGATGAAAGTATTGAGTATATCGTTGAAAACTTTAATAGCACTGGAAAAAAGATAATATTGGAGGATGCAAAGAGGATATATAGGCTTACGAAAGGACACCCATATTTTCTCCAACTTCTGTGCTATGAGCTGTGGGATAAGGCAGGGGAGCTGATAAGCGAGGAAGAAATAGATGTTATTTTTGATAGCCTTTGTGAAAGGGAATCGTATGGGTATGAGTTAATAATTGAAACTCTTGAGTACAAATATTTAAAAAATGTGCTAAAATTAATTAGTGAGCAAACAGATGGTTATTTTAGTATTGCTAACCTTCAGAAATATAAAATCCCGAATGCTACTACGTTAAATAACTTGCTTAAGAAGCTTACCGAGCGTGGAATAATCGAAAAGTTCGGTAGGGGAAAATACCAAATAATTGATCCGTTGTTTGAAAGGTATGTAGGAAAAAAGCTTTGGTAATTTTGGACAAATGGGAAAGAAAGCAAGGCTGTAAACAAACTGTGGAGCATTGTAACACACTTCCCGGAGAATATCAAAGTTTATTGGAGGTGCCAACTTTGAAAATTGCAATAGTATCCACGGACAATCCTAAGTTGGAAGGAATCGGAGGGAAACATGTGCATCAGAACCTGCTTGAAAAGGCACTTTTAAAATTAGGACATGAAGTTGGAGTTTTTTATCCTGTGCCAATATGGAGATTGAATGTGGCGGGCAAGTTAAAAGTAGCTTTGTGGTCTATATCATCAGCGCCATTTGAATTCATAGGGTCAGATCCTATTTTCCTTGCATTCAAGTCACTTATTCGATATTACGAGCGATTCTTCCGGAAAATGGATTTTTCTGAATATGATTTAGTTCATGCTCATGATGTTGTTTCAGCGACAGGTGTGAATTTTGGTAAGATAGTGCTAACGCTTCATGGTTACTTCGCAAAAGAAGTGTTAAATTATAGTTCTAGGTTCAAGAAAGAAAAGTTAAGAGAGAAAATCTATAGTTACTGTTATGAAACTGAGAAAGCTGCGATAGAAAAAGCAGATTTTATAATAGCAGTAGACTCCAGGATAAAAGACTACATTGTTAGTGAATTCAGCTATCCTTCTGAAAAGATAGCGGTAATTTACAATGCAGTTGATACGGAAAGGTTTTCTCCAGTAAGTGAGAAAGAAAAGGCTCTAATCCGCAAAGAGTTGGGATTGCCGTTAGAAAAGTTAATAGTTCTGGTACCCCGCAGGTATGTGGATAAAAATGGGGTTCAATACGCAGCGAGAGCTTTTGCAAGGATGGAAGACAGTGATTTTTATTTCATTTTCGCTGGTGAAGGTCCTTTGAAAGGTCTTATTGAGGAAACTCTAAAAGGGAAGCAGAATGTAAAAGTTATGGGCGGAATTCCAAACACAGAAGTTCATAGATATTATCAAGCCAGTGACGTAATACTTGTGCCAAGTATAACTTCAAAGGAAGGGGTTGAAGAAGCCACGTCTTTGACTATGCTGGAGGGAATGGCGTGTGGGAAGATAGTCATATGTTCTAATGTCGGAGGGATGAAAGAGGTTATAAAAGATGGAAAGAACGGTTTTTTGATTGAGCAAAAGAGTGAGGAAGCAATAATTGAAAAGTTGGTTTACGTAAAAGATAACTATGACAAGTTAGAAGAAATTCGTAAGATGGCAAGAGAATACGTAATTCAAAATCACGGATATATTGAGCATGCGAAAAAAGTTCTCGAGGTATACGAAAAGGTGTTGAACATGGGGTGAAAATAATGGCTAAAGTAGATATTCTTATGCCGGTATACAATGACCAAACCTACCTGAAAGAAGCAATCGAAAGTGTTCTTTCTCAGAAGGGTGTTAATTTAAGGTTGGTTATTGTAGACGATGGTTCTACTGATTCAACTCCGGATATAGTTAGGCAGTTTCATAGTGAAAAAATACTTTATATTCGGCATTCGGCCAATAAGGGGCAGTTGGAAGCGTTACTAACAGCTGCAAGTTATGTTGAAGCTGACTATGTTGCGCTTTTCCATGGTGATGACAGACTATTAGATGACCGATGTATTCATGAATATGTTGATATTTGTGAAAGAGAGAATGTTGATGGTATCTATTCAGATTTAATAACAATAAATTCAAAAGGGGAGATAATTGGTAGAATTAAGGCAAGAAGGGATGTTTCAAATAAAACGTTAATACACCTTTTGGCAAATGCCGGGGGGAACCCTATACCCGATCCTTTCTTTGTGACTAGAAAATTCTTTTTCAATTATGTTGTTGAAAACTACATAAAATGGAATATGCCATACTGGTTCTGTGTAAATGAAGAAAGTTTCAGAGTAGGGAATATAAAGTATGTTAAACGTCCTTGGTATGCCTATAGATTGAGCGAAGAGAATTACGTAAGGTCGGAAATTGGAAGATTCGTTGCAGCAAACGGCGTTTTTAGAACGATTGTGACACTGTCTAAATTCGTACACCTGCCGAATTTCTATTTTCTTGATCCACGTTTGAAAAGGAAGTTGTGGAGGGTTACAGGAAGGTTTAGGGAAATTAGTGTAAGTTCAGAAAAATACCGTCGACAAGTTTGGGAATTGCTGAGGATTGTTAGCAAAGAATATGGTTTTGAGAGAGACGAAAATGAATACTACAGGGCAATTTTTTCATTTTATGAAAGTAAGAGAACGGATAATCCAAGAGTACTTTACATCAAGAATATTTCGGATACTCACGTGTATCTAGGTAAGGATGTGAACTTATTTTACAAGGATTTGCGGGACAAGAAACTGCCTGATATATTTAAATACCGAAGCCTTAGCAGTCATATCTAACGCATTAACCATGACAAGAAACTGCCTGATATATTTAAATACCTTCTTGATGAAGCTCAAAAAGGTTATTTTGAGGTGGTGACAAGTGTAGAGAAGTTAGAAGTCTTGAATACTATTTTGAGGTTTTTGAACATTGCAACAAAGGTAAGAATTGAAGGGTAAATGGAGAGTGTGGCACGATGGATGTCAGTTTGAAAAATAGATTTCTAAAAAGCTACTTTTCTTTCTCTGTTGGAATTTGGTTTTCAGCTATTATCTCATTTTTGTCCGTACCCATTACATCATGGTTGATTGAACCAGCTGAATATGGTAAGGCAACCATGTTTTCAACAATTTACTCTATGATTTTGCTAATTGTATTAATAGGTACACCAAACGGTTTTATGAGGCTCTATCATAGTGTTGAAGAGAAAAGAAAACTTCTTTGGAGTAGTTTGGTGGTGCCTGTCTTCCTTAGTGTGATTTTCTTCGGATTTGTACTTTTGTTCAAAGATACAGTTAACATTTTTTTGGCGGGTCAGAAAAATTCGAAAGCTCACCTAATACTGGTTTTTGCTGTATTTTTCGGTGTGTTGCAGACTTTTAGCCAAACAGTGCTGAGAATGCAAGAAAAAGGTTTTTCCTACTCTGCATTGCAAATAGTGAGTGCTGCGAGTAACGTGCTGTTTGTTATACTGTACGCTTTATTAATTAGCAGAAATTTCTACGCTGTTCTCTACGCTCAATTATTTTCAAATATTCTTGCTTTAAGCTTAGGAATTTACCTACATCGTGAAAGCTGGTTTCCGATAAAGATTGACAAAAGCTTGGTTAAAGAAATATTAGCCTATTCTTACCCATTTCTTTTATCTGGTGTGGTCTGGTGGTTGTTTGGATGGACAGATAGGATAGTTTTGCGAATGTACTCAACGTTTGAAGAAATTGGCTTATACTCAGCGGCTTTTAAATTAGTTTCAGTGATGAGCTTGTTCACAAGTGGTTTTTCGACATTTTGGTATCCTTTTGCCTACGAGCAATATGAGAAAAATCCTAATAACAAAGAGCTATTCTCAAAGACATTTGATTATATTTCGTTTTTAATATTAATTTTAGCGCTTTTGATCATGAGTGCAAAGAATGTAATATTTTTGCTTTTTGCAAAAAGTTATCGAAGTTCAGCATACATTGCTCCATTTTTACTTTTACAACCAGTGGCTATAACTATGGCGATTGTGGTTGCAAGGGGAATAGATTTTGCGAAGAAAACCTATTGGTACATTATTAGCGACGGAGTTGCAGCAGCTTTTAACATAATCGGTAATCTTTTATTAATTCCCCTACTTGGAGCGAAAGGTGCAGCAGTCACTACTGGCTTGTCTTCTATTATTGTTTTTGCTATAGAAAAAGCAGCTTCTGAGAAGCTGTATCCTGTGAAATATAATTCGAAGCGAGCGTACGTTTCGATGCTAATACTTATTATCATTGCATCGATAAACACATTTTTTGAAAGATTTTATGTTGGGATTCTGAGCAGTTTAACAGGTATAGTTGTTGTGACTCTGCTTTACAATGATGTTTTCAGAAAGTTAATGAAAAGCTTTTTCGAATTCTTGAACCGATTGAAAAGTATGAATAAGTAGTATTGACATTCGCTAACGTTCAACATGCTAAAACGATTTGATAATTAGCAACTTGTATACATTTTGAGGAGGAATTATTCAGTGAAAGTACTTATTCTAACTAACCTTTTTCCTTACATTGAGAACAAATCGAGTGGGATTTTATAACAAATAGACTCAAACGTTATGAAGTTAATGGAATATCATACAAGGCGATAGCTATTGTCAAAAAGGATTCAAAGCTAATTGAGTACATTAAAGGCAAAATGCTTGGGAAATATTCTGCTGTTCTTAAAGAAATTGATGGTGTTCGATACGAACCTGTAATTGTCAAGAGAAGTCTTCCGTCGTTTATTGCATCTGAACTCTCTTTCAAGTATGTGTTGAAAAATGCACTTCGGGCTGTTAGTGAAATCGAGAAGAACGCAGATGTTTCAAGTTACGATATCATACACGCTCATGGTATGTTTAGGGTGCCAGCTGGAATAGTGGCCTTTTTTATTGCGGAGAAGTATCGCAAACCTTATATATTGACGTTGCATGGTAGTGATGTTAACTATATGATGAAGAAATGGAGAAAAAAATACATTCCTTTTTTGGAAAGGGCGGCGAGAACTATTTTTGTCAGTAATGCACTTTTAGAAAGGGCTAAACAATTTGGGTATTCTGGAAAGAACGCCATGGTTGTGCCAAATGGGTTTGACCCTGATATATTTAAACCTCTTGAAAAGGAATTAATTAGAAAAGAGTTGGGGATTTATAGTCCCGGTTATAAATACGTCGGGTTCGTTGGGAATTTAAATTATGTAAAGCGAGCTGATAAATTGACCGAAATCTTTCTGAAAATCGCAAAAAGCATCGGTCATGTGAAGTTTATAGTTGTAGGCGATGGACAACTTAGGAGAAAGCTTGAAAAATCTTTACGTGATGAAAATCTCGAAGCCGTTTTGATTGGTCGCGTCAGTCAAGTAGATGTGGCAAAGTATATGAACGCAATGGATGTTATGATACTCCCAAGCAGAAATGAAGGTTTTGGAGCGGTTGTCATTGAAGCTCAGGCATGCGGAACATGTGTTGTGGGAAGTAACAATGGAGGAATTCCAGAAGCAATTGGATTTGAAGAACACGTGGTTGAAGAAGGACCAGATTTTGAGGAAAGGTTCACAAAGAAAGTCGTTGAAGTACTACGAAGTGGGTATGATAGGCAGAAGATTGTTCAAAGAGCCCAGAAATACACCTGGGAGTACATTGTGAAGATGGAGAAACAGGTCTATGAAGCTGTACTGCAAGAAAAGAAAAAGGAGTTTAATGTATGAACACAAGGAAATACCTAAAATATCAAATTGGATTAATAAGCCTAAGGTCAATTTTATTCACAAATCAGGTAGTTTCGGAAAACGTGTGTGGGGATGAATTAAAAAGTGACCACAACCTCTGAGTAAACCTTCGAAAATCACAAGATAGTGTTAACTTGTAGTGATGAAAGAGTGTAAGTGTGAAAGAATGTGATTGATATTACCATTGTGCGTTTTCCAAAGATTCTTCACTACACAAAAGCCTTGAATATATTTCGCTAAATTCTTCGTATTCTTCAGCCCTCGCTTGAGTCGGAAAAAGTCTTTCAACAATGAAAACTTAGATTCACATTGATTGTTTTTACCGAGCGGTACCACTACGTGATTGATATTTCTGAACAACAGCTTTACTGCACTTTCATATGCACCAAGTCCATCAGTAATAAGTTCAATGTTTCTAGGTTTTGAATTACCAAAGAACTTCTCGAGCAATACTTTGACTTGTCCCATATCACGATACTTTGAGACATGCCAACAAAGAATTAAGTTAGTTTCGTGATCAACTAATAGCCAAACATAGTACTTTTGTTCTTTGAACACAAGAACAGTTTCATCAGCATGAACTGAGAAAACATTTTCGATGGTAAATGTTGGAAAAAGTACAGAGAATAAAGTACACAATTTAATAACCCATTTGTATATGGTGACATGAGATACTTTGATATTAAGAGAATGAGCAAGAGAGCGATAAGACATATTGTGTTTCATATACAAAACAAAAGCCTTTAAGACGAAAAAGATAGGGAAGCGGAAATATTTAAATTTCTCAGGAATAAGGGTGACTGGTTCGGGGAGGTTAAAAGGTACTCTATCTTTGGTACGACAAGTTCTACAACGGAAGACAACGAAAGAGCGACGGACTTTGTAAATTTCCATAGCTTTACCACAAGAAGTGCATTTGGGATAAAGGAAAGAGAAGTTTTTGCGTTTGTGAGAATGGGAAAGTTTGAAAGAATGATTGCAGACTTTGCAAAGGAATTGTTGGTTACCGTATTTGTCATGACCGTTTTTGTATAAGTTGGTGGAACCGCATTTTGGACAAGAGAGTGTTGAGTTGTTCATATCGGGGAACCTGCTTTGTCAAGAGATGGTTGGGGGGTGTCCCCTATTTATAAGGATAATACGGTTTTTGGAAAGTTTCAATACTTTTAGTTAACATTATCACTTTGTTAAAGAGGTGGATTCACATGAAAGTTTTCGTCCTGACGAACCTTTTTCCACGTGAGGGGAATTTGGCAAATGGAGTATTCATAACAAGGAGGATCGAACAATGCGTTAAACTCGGCATTGATTATACAGCGGTGCCGGTTTGGTTCAAAGATGGTTGGCTAGACAGCCTTGCAAGACGCTTACTCAGAAAAGAGCAGATTAACCCGGTTAAAGAATTCAACGGGGTTCAGTACTCGCGGGTGGATTGCAAAAGAAAGGCCACCTGGTTGGTGTGGAGATTGATTAGAAAGATAAATCTGATCACTGAAGAGCACATAATAGCAAAGCAAGCCGAAAGTTTTGCACGCTGTGTGGAGTCACGTTTTGACTTATCCAGTTTCGACTTGATCCATGCCCATGGAATGTACACACCACCAGCAGGTTTAATCGCACAGATTCTATCTGAAAAGTATTCAAAACCATACGTTTTGACTGTTCATGGAAGCGATGTTAATATTCTCATGGAGAAAAGAAAGAAGGTCTACTTGGACGTTTTCGAGTCGGCTCAAGCGGTGATTTTTGTCAGCAACGCACTTCTGGAGAAAGCAAGATCTTTTGGTTACTCAGGTAAAAACGCTGTCGTCATTCCAAACGGGTACGATCCACAGATTTTCAGATCGCTCGACAAAGACCAAGTGAGAAGACAGCTTGGAATATACACCGAAGGGTACAAGTACGTTGGGTTCGTGGGAAATTTGATAGAGATAAAGCGAGCTGATAAACTTGTTGAGATATTTGACATGATTAGAAAAGGATATCCAAAAGTTAAGTTTATTGTAGTTGGAGTTGGACATTTGAGGGATAAGATGGAGCAGGAAGCGGAAGATAAAGGGTTGGAGGTTTTGTTCACAGGAAGGTTAGACCAATCTGAGGTAGCGAAATACATGAATGCAATGGATGTTATGGTTTTACCAAGTAGAAATGAAGGCTGGGGATGTGTTGTCTTGGAAGCCCAAGTATGTGGAACATGTGTGGTGGGGAGCAGCAACGGGGGGATTCCAGAAGCGATTGGGTTTCAAGAATACGTGGTTGAAGAAGGACCAGATTTTGAGGAAAGGTTCGCAAAGAAAGTCGTTGAAGTACTACGAAGTGGATATGATAGGCAGAAGATTGTTCAAAGAGCCCAGAAATACACCTGGGAGTACATTGTGAAGATGGAGAAACAGGTCTATGAAGCTGTACTGCAAGAAAAGAAAGAAGAATGTATAACGATAGACTGAAACAAGGTTATACCCTTTCGAAGGAGAGCCATAAATGAGCACGAGAAAATACTTTAAATCTTTTCTTTCCTTTTCAATTGGCACGTGGTTGCGTGCGTTTATTTCTGTTTTCACAACACCAATAATCACTTACTTGATAAATCCTGAAGAATTTGGTAAAAGTGCGATGTATGCAACAGCTTTTGGTGTAATTAACACAACTGTGCTTTTTGGAACCGACCAGGCTTTCGTAAGATTTTTTTATGACTACGAAGAAGACAGGAAAAATGAACTTCTATGGTCGTGTCTTTTGCCTTCTGTTTTTATTGCTACTATTCTCTCGCTGTTTGTCCTAGTTCTGTCGGACAGAATCAGCGTAGTGTTGTATGGTCAGAGATATGATTTTATAAACCTCATGCTCGTTGTAAATATATACCTGTCATTGTTCCAAAGGTACAATCAATTGATAGTAAGGATGTTAAAGAAAGGGATGCTCTATTCTTTGATAGATATAGTTGCCGCCATTTCAACAACAGTTTTTACGATAATCTTTGCACTAATCAGTCGCACATTTTACTCGGTAATTTTGGGAGGATTTGTTGGAACACTGCTTGCACTTTTAGTAGGTATTTCTCAAGGGAAGAGCTATTGGAGGGTAACGAAACCAAGGAAAGAAGAGTTAAAAGAAGTTCTTAAGTATAGCGCTCCATTTGTGCCAACCATGTTGTTGTTTTGGTTGTTTAGTTCAATAGATCGAATAAGCCTAAGGCAATATAGCACATTTGTGCAGATAGGAATTTACAGTGCGGCTTTCAAGGTTGTACAAGTACTAACCTTAGTACAAAGTGGTTTTACCACATTCTGGGTACCAACAGCGTATGAAAGATACTCAAAGGATAATCAGGATACATCATTCTTTGTGAGAGCCAATGAAATGGTAAGTTTTGTTATGTTTTCGGTTGGTTTTCTTCTTTTGGGTTTTAAAGATATATTGTTTTTGTTGTTGGCAAAGTCATATAGAGAAAGTAGTATGGTGTTTCCATTCTTAGCATTCTTGCCAATAATGTATTCTATTTCTGAAACAACGGTAGTGTGGATAAACTTTAAGAAAAAAAGTTATTGGCATATGTTGATAGCGACGGTTTCCGCTTTAACAAACTACATCGGCAATACAGTATTAGTTCCGATTTACGGAGCCAGAGGTGCGGCAATATCAACCGGGATATCGTATATTGTATTTTTCTGGATGAGGACTTTGGTTGCGATGAAGTTGCATCCGGAAGCAGGATACAATTTGAAGAAAGTTACATTGGTAACTGTTTTGATGTCAACTGTTGCGTTAATTGAGACGTTTCAAAACAACGTTGCGGTGAATATGGTTTTGGGAGCATTGGGGATAATAATTACGATAATTGTTTACAAAGAACCTTTTACGCTAGTAAAAAAAGAGTTTTTGGATGTTCTAAAGGCGCGACTTTTGAGGTAATCGTATGAAACCTGAGTTAGACCAGGACTTCTGGAGATATTCTTTTGTAGGCAAGTAGTCCGATTTTGCAAGGTTTTGGTATACCCCATGAATACAAAGACCACAAACAGCTCCTTACCACCCCATCCCAAGCACCCACATCGGGATACAATTTCTAACAGGCAGGTCTATATCGTCTCGGATGACAAAATCTGCCAGTTTTGGGTTTTTGTTTGCTCCTCCGAATTCCAGGTGAATCCCGTTGAAAACTAAATCTGCTTTTGTTTCGTCTTTTTCAGCAAATGGTGTCCCGCGATTTTTCAATGCGAAGACATCCTGCTTCTAAGACATTGTAAATAACAGGGTCAGCAAAGAATATCTTTGAACCTTTAGAGCTTGGCTTTTCAGCCGGTGATTTTAAGTAATTGTAATTAAACCGACTTGCGGCATTGCATAGAGAACTTGGTAGAGTTTTTGTTTGCTCATAGCCCAGTCTTTGCACATGGTCTCGACGTTAATGTTGACTATTGCTTTGACGGTTTTCAGTGAGTTTCCCAGCAAATCATACAAACATTTATGCATTTTCTAGGGAGGTTTTCTCTCAGTAAAATTTCCTTCCTACTGCTGGTTTGTAAATTGCCAGTCTGTAATTTGCCCAGACTTTCGTGATCCTAGATCGTTTTTACATTTCTCTTCTGAGCGATTTTCTTAGTATTTGCAAGTTGTCTTTGCTAGAAACACCTTTCCAAATTTTTAATGTCATTATAGATTTTGCATAATAAAGCTAGAATAACATGATATAATATAATTATCCAGGAGGTGATAGTAATGCATGAAATTGTACAGTCTTCCGCTATTATTTCAAGTAGAGGTCAGGTGCAGATTCCAGCAAAAATACGAAAGGCAATAGGTGCCCAGACGGGAGATTTGGTCATCTTCCGTATGCTTGATGATGGAACTATTCTGATGAAAATAGTGAAAAGGAAAAGACTTTCTGAGTTGTACGGCTCTTTAAAATCAGGTGTGAAGTTTTCAAGTTTGGAAGATGAGACAGAGAACACCAAAAAGATGTGGACGGCTAAGAGGGAAAGTGAGAGGATGAAGAGATGAAAAAATACTGGATTGATGCAAACATCATCCTAAGATACTTGCTCAACGATAACGATGAATTGTCACCAAAAGCAAAGCATGTAATGGATATGGCGGATAAGGGAGAAATTGCACTATTAGTATCTGTGATAACCATTGCTGAGGTTGTATGGGTATTAGAATCGTTTTATGAAATTGCAAAATCCCAAATCGCAGATACTTTGTCGGTATTTGTGTCATCAAGAGGTATAGAATGTGAGGAAAGGGACAACGTGCTCTTGGCTCTTGAGGGCTACAAGTCAAGGAACGTGGATTTTATTGACGCATACCTTGCGCAACATGCTCTAAGCTCAGATGCAGATGGAGTAATAACTTTTGACAAGAAACATTTTGCAAGATTAGGCGTGAAAATATTTGAAGCAGCCGTTTTTCTAAAGTAGCATCGTTTCTGATAGTCAGAAAGCTCACTGGGGACGTCTGATATTGCTGTAGTTCCTACTAGCTGAAGGGCAATCGTTCTTGGTGTGTTTTTATTGGTTGTGTTGGCTTATTGAAATAATTCAATTCACTATAGGGGATATTATTGTAAAAGAAAAAGTTATACACAAACGACAAGTTCTACGAAAATCTCGAATCTTATACTATCTCCCGGAAAAATGAAAAAGAATGATGTGCTGATGATGAAAAAAATCGAGAAGTATTTCGGAAAAACAGATAGTGTTAACTTATAGTGATGAAAGAGTGTAAGTGTGAAAGAATGAGATTGATATTACCATTGTGCGTTTTCCAAAGATTCTTCACTACACAAAAACCTCGAATATGTCTCGCTAAATTCTTCTTATTCTTCAGTCCTCGCTTGAGTCGGAAAAAGTCTTTCAGCAATGAAAACTTGGATTCACACATGTTTTTACCAAATGATACTGCTTGGCCAAGAAAGCATTGAGTTATTCATCTTGGGGGACCTGCTTTTGTCAAGAGTTGGTTGAGGGGTGTCCCCTCTTTAAAGGATAATGCGGTTTTTGGAAAGTTTCAATACTTTTAGTTAACATTATCAAGCACAGGTACTGGGGAGTGAAGTGAAACTTGTCCCAGAAGAATATACGAGCCCGATCTGCCCAGTATGTGGCGACAAGAATCATGCAGATGGTCGGAACTATGAATGCAAGAGTTGCGGATTTAGATATCACAGGGACGGAGTAGGCGCGATAAACATTTTGCAAAGGTATCTTGGAAAAAAATTCCAAGTAGTAGCGGGATTGGCACCCGTCAGAGGAGTGAGGTTTAAACCACACCTCTGTGGCCATGGAGTTAAAAACGCTCCATGGAAGGCAGCCTAAATGAGCAGCTAAGAATCCCACCCCCTTTAGGGAATTGGGAGTGTCAAATGAATATTGGCTCTTGATAAAAGGACGTCGAGAAGAGGTATTATGTTTCTTTGGTCTACCTTTCTTATGTTCAACAATGCCAGAAATTAGAAAGTTTTTGATCCAAGTTTGAACACTATGCTCATAAACACCTAAGAGAAAAGCAACTGTACTTTTTGGAAGGTGTTCATCCAACAATGTTGTAAATGACCAGTTCCATGCCTGAATTAAAATAGCCGACCAGGGATACCCCGGTCGGTTTTTTGGTATTTTCTGCTTAGTCATCTTCTCCATCAGAGTAAAATAGTTCATTGACTTCTGCCAACTCGTCAGGAGAGACGTAGTCAAAGCGAATGGGTGTGAATGGCAAGTGTGTGCATTTTGGGGGTTTTTTGCCGTACATCATTATCGATACAACCTTGTTTCGTATGTACCAATTGAGAAATTGTTCTTCATCACCCCTTCCGTCAAATTCTTGTAAGCCTACCATGAGAATATACCAGATTGTTTGTTCAAGGTCTTCGTAAGAATAAAGGAAGGCTTTGTTGATACCCCAAAAGTAAGCAGTCCAACGACGGACAAGATGTTTGTAGCTAAGAACCTTATTGTGCCATTGGTTGATGTCTTCCGAGCATTTTTCTGCCGGGAGTTCTTCTTCTGCTGCCCCATCCGCAAATTGTTTTTGAACGTGCTTTTGCTCGTTTTGTTGTTCCATTGGAAAAACCTCCTTGCAGAGAGTTTTTTTGAGGATGGTTACCAGTGGGGGATATGTATACTAATGTATACATATAATACCAAAATTTAAGCCCCTGTGTCAAGGGGGAGATATGTTGCAAAATTATAAAACCACTCGTCAATTAGATGTATCTACCAATTTTGCACTATTTTTGGAAAATTTTTTGTCACAAGGACGGATACAACTAATTGGAGGTGGTTGTATGGGGAGTTTTGTTAATCCGTTTAAGATTGGCAAGACGTACACTCCAGAGAATTTTATTGATAGAAAGGAAGAATATAGTTATTTGTGCAATGCAGTTGAGAGTGGGAACAATGTTGTGGTTGTTGGTCCACGAAGGTTTGGTAAGACATGGCTTTTGCAAAAGTTCATAGCTGAAGGTGGGTATCCGGTAATCTATCTTGATTTGTTTGGTTGTTTTTCGTTGAAAGGTTTTGTGCAAAAGATGATGAAGCAGGCATACGAGTTGCTGAAAGGTAAAAACCCTATGAGCTTTGTGGGTAGGTATCTTAAGCATATTGCAAAGCATGTGAGTTTTTCTTTTGATGTTGGTGGGATTTCGTTTTCGATAGATAACGATTTAAGCGATGAGTTACTCATTGAGCAGATGTATGAACTATTGGAAGGTGTGCAAAAAGATTTAAAGAAGAAGTTAGTTGTTGTGCTCGATGAGTTTCAGGCTTATAAATCTATTAGTGAGAAGCTACCGGAGAGTTTGAGAAGTTTCTACCAGACGCAAAAAGATGTAGTGTTTGTTTTCTCAGGTTCGATGAGGCACATGATTGAAGAGTTATTCTTTGAAAAGTCAGGGGTGTTGTATCATTCGTCTTTGCGAGTAGATATTGGAAAGACGCTTCCTGAAGATGAAAGTATTGAGTATATCGTTGAAAACTTTAATAGCACTGGAAAAAAGATAATATTGGAGGATGCAAAGAGGATATATAGGCTTACGAAAGGACACCCATATTTTCTCCAACTTCTGTGCTATGAGCTGTGGGATAAGGCAGGGGAGCTGATAAGCGAGGAAGAAATAGATGTTATTTTTGATAGCCTTTGTGAAAGGGAATCGTATGGGTATGAGTTAATAATTGAAACTCTTGAGTACAAATATTTAAAAAATGTGCTAAAATTAATTAGTGAGCAAACAGATGGTTATTTTAGTATTGCTAACCTTCAGAAATATAAAATCCCGAATGCTACTACGTTAAATAACTTGCTTAAGAAGCTTACCGAGCGTGGAATAATCGAAAAGTTCGGTAGGGGAAAATACCAAATAATTGATCCGTTGTTTGAAAGGTATGTGATGGTGAGAATGGAATGACAAAATTTTGCAGGTGCTTTATGAAAGTTTTACTGCTTACATATTTCTGCCCATATGTGAGTAACAGAGTTTGTGGTTGAAAAAGGGCCAAAGTTTGAAGGTAGAGTTGCCAAAAAAGTTGTTGATATGCTATTAAATGGATATGACGCACCAATGATTTATTGAGAGGCTCAAATACTTGGGAGAATAATGTGGAGATGGAAAAAATTTACGAAGAAGTTGTCGCCAAAAGACTAAAGGGTTTCTGATAAATGACCGATGGAAAATTTACAATCAATAGTTTGGAGGTGCCTTTGTGAGAATAGGTATTGTTTTTGGTACAAGACCAGAGATTATTAAAGTTGCACCTGTATATTTGAAAGCAAAGGAAATGGAAAAAGATGGCATTGAGGCTGATTTTATCTGCACTGGTCAGCACAGGGAAATGGTCGATATGATGAAGGGGATTTTCAACGTTGAAGCGGATATCGATATGAATATCATGACAGCAAATCAAACGCTCAATGAGGTGATGTATAAGGTCGTTCGTGGATTCGAGGAGTTGTTAAAAGAAAGGCACTATGATTGGATTTTTGTTCAGGGCGATACAACTACGGCAATGGCAGCAGCACTTGCTGCGTTCAATAGAGGTGTGAAAGTTGGGCATATTGAGGCAGGTCTTAGAAGTGGGAATTTGTATGACCCGTTTCCAGAAGAGATGAATAGGAGGGTTATCGATCAAGTTTCCGAGAAAATGTTTGCACCAACGCAGAGAGCTAAGGAGACGCTTTTAAAAGAAGGGTTTGATGAGAAAAGAATCATCGTTACAGGCAATACCGTAATCGATGCTCAGATGTACGTTGTAAATCATTTTGACCTTGAGAGCGTGAGAAAGAAGATAATAGACCATGAGAATTACTTTCTTGTGACTTTGCACAGAAGAGAGAACATAGGTCAACGAATGAGAAATATATTGAGGGCGTTAAGAAAATTCTCTGAAAAAGAGGGGATAGAAATCGTCTTTCCAGTGCACAAGAATCCAAAAGTTAGAGATATTGTATATACTGAATTAGATGGCTGTAAAAATGCGCATTTGATAGAACCCGTTGATTATGTGGAGCTTACCGCTTTGCTTAAAGGTGCAAGGTTTGTTGCTACGGATAGTGGTGGCATACAAGAGGAAGCACCAACGTTTGGAAAGTTCGTCGTTGTGTGTAGAAAGACAACGGAAAGACCGGAGCTGATAGAGAGCGGATTTGGTGTTCTGGCTGGCACGCAGGAAGAGAGCGTGTTGGATGCACTCTACAAAGCGGTTGATTTTGAGCCACACGATTTGAGAAATCCGTTTGGTGATGGGAAAGCATCCGAGAGGATACTCAAATCGCTCATGGAGGAAAATAGATGAAGAAGGTACTTGTAATAGGCTACATGCATCCAAAAGATGATAAGCGTGTGCACAGAACGGTGAAAGCACTCTCAAAAGTTGCACACGTGTTCTATCAGTACTTGACCGATATGCCTGAGAAAGAATACAGAGATGGGAACATACATTATCTTCCCATCGAATGGCACGAGAATGTGAATGCAAACGCTTTCGTTAAGCTTTGGAAGAGGCGAAAGCTCGATAAAAAGATAGTGGACTTAATAGAGAATTCGGACTATGATATTCTTTACATGCACCACTTTTTGCCTTCAAAACCAATTGAACCTTTTGTGTATGCAAAAAAGAAGGGGAAAAGAATAGTTTACGATGTGCATGAGTACCATCCAGAGAATTTTCTATCGAATTTTTCTGGAATAATTGGAAAATTGAAGACTGCGATTATGAGAAGTATATTTGAACGGCAAATTGAGTTGTCTGATAAGCTTGTGTTTGTGTCTTACGAACAGATGGAGTATTCGTTGAGAGGAAGAAAAAAAGAATGCTTGGTTGTTCCAAATTATGCGAGTATCGTGTTATCGAGTACCGAAAAGGAAAAGTCAATTGTCTTTGTTGGGAAGATAACAAGAGCCCTTGGTGAAGAGGAACAGGTTGTAAAAGAACTTATCAGACAAGGTTTTATTTTCAAAATAGTAGGTATGGATTCAAAAGCTTTCTCGAACATTAATCATATTTGTACTGGCTTTCTTCCGTATGAGGAAATGATGAAAGAGATATCGAAGGCTTCATTTTCGCTCGTGTCCTTTAAAACTACTGGGAGAGAAGATTACAAGAATGATTTATGGTCGTTGCCGCATAAATTTTTCGACTCGCTTGCCGCAAGCACTCCGGTGATTGTGAGCGATAGATTTGTTTCCTTGAGACGAGTTGTTGAGGAACTTGGCGTAGGTGTGGTGATTAATCCAAAAGATGTTGATGGCTCAGTGAGGAAGATACTGGAAGCGTATAAAGAATACGATAAGCTTTTAGCGGATGTTGAGAGGTACAAAGATAGATTCGTTTGGGATGAAAGAAAAGAGAAAGAGTTCATTGAGTTCGTTCTTGGATAAGAATATAGAATTCAGGGGAGGTTGTCCGATGAAAGTCCTATCCTTGGTCGGTGCAAGGCCGCAGTTTATTAAGGAAGCTGTTTTACACAAAGAGTTTGAAAAAGCAGGCATTCAAGAAATTCTCGTCCACTCTGGTCAGCACTATGATTTCAACATGAGCGATGTGTTTTTCCAAGTGCTCGAAATTAGAAAGCCCGATTATTACCTCAGCGTGGGTTCTGGACTGCACGGTGAGATGACCGGCAAGATTATGATCGAGTTTGAGAAGATCGTGCTTGAAGAGAAACCTGATGTGATACTTGTCTACGGCGATACAAACACAACACTTGCAGGGGCGATTGTGGGAGCAAAGCTCAAGATACCCGTTGCACACGTTGAAGCTGGCTTAAGGCAAGAGCCGAAAGATATGCCTGAAGAGATAAACCGAGTGCTCACAGATAGAGTTTCTAAGTACCTGTTCTGTCCGACTCAACTGGCTGTTGAGAATTTGAAAAAAGAAGGTATAGAGCAAGGAGTTTATTTTGTCGGAGATGTGATGTACGATTTGTTTTTGATGATGAAACCGTTGTTTAAGTACGACGTATATGAGTCGGCAAGTCTTGAGGAAGGAAAGTACATAGTTATGACCCTTCACAGGGATTTTAATGTAGACAACAAGGAGAAGTTCGAAAAGATTTTGAAGGAAGTTGCCAAGGTTGCCGAAAAAGTTAAAGTTGTGTTTCCGGTTCATCCAAGGACAAGGAAGAGAATCTCAGAATTTGGACTCGATGAATATTTGAAGGACATCTTGGTTATAGAACCTATCGATTATCTGAATTTGATGGGCTTAGTTGAAAAGTCGTGGAAAGTGATAACTGACAGCGGTGGGTTGCAAAAGGAGGCGTATTTTGCTGGTAAGCGTGCAGTAGTTGTGATGCCAGACTCTGGATGGCGTGAATTGGTGGAAACAGGATGGAACATATTAGCTGATGGTGAAGGGATATACGATGCGGTGTTTAGCAGCGAAGAAAAGCGATATCCAACAGGACTATATGGAAATGGCGATGCAGGGAAGAGGATGGTTGAGATTTTAACTAAGTAATATGAATTAAACTTAACAAATAGCTGCCATATAGGCAGCTATTGTTTTTATCTTTCCAAGAACTCATGCAGTGCTTGTTTGTTTTTTTCTATATCAGTAATGAATATCCACTGTTTTATTCCATCAATTGTTGCATACCCTTCTCTATACGAACCATCGATAGGAATTCTGATTCGCTCAAGTGTGTATTTCGAATAGTTTTTCATCGCAAGAGAAATGAGATCGTTTCTGGTTAGGTTTGTCTCAACGTACGGTAGCACCATGTCAATTATACGCAGTTTTGTTCCAAGTGATGCGCTTTTCACTTTTTCAAAAACTTGTTCGAGGACGCGTTGTTGTCTTTGGACTCTTTCGTAGTCACCGTTACCTACGTATCTTATTCTCGCATACCCAAGAGCTTGCCTTCCATTGAGATGTTGCAAACCAGGACGTTTTACTTCAGGTACCTCCCCACCTATGAGGTTTCTCACTTCTCTCATATTTATATTTATATGCTCCACTTCATAGTCCTTGACTTCTATGTCAACTCCGCCAACAGCGTCGATTATTTTCTCAAAGCCGCGGAAATCGACGGTAACATACTTTGTTAAGGGAAGTTCGAATGTCAGATTTAGAGTGGAAAGTGCCAATTTTGGTCCACCGAGTTCGTAAGCGCTGTTGATTTTTCGTTTACCGTGGCCTGGAACATCAACATATAGGTCTCTCATTATTGAGGCAATCTTAATTTTCTTTCTTGAGTGGTCTATTAGAAGAAGCATAATAGTGTCGCTTCTTGCATGCTCGCCTTCGTATCTTGCATCAAGTCCGAAGAGTGCGATCGCGACCTTCGAACGCGGTGAGTTTGCAATTTGGGTGGTGTCATGAACATTCACATCTTGAGCAGTAAATTCAGGTGTGAATGTGATTTTTGAGATTTTTGTTTCGAAGTAAATCCAAATAATTAAACCTGTGATTGTAACTGTTAATAGAACGGAAAGTAAGGTTTTTAGAAAGGACATCAGCGTATGTACCTCCTTTTTTCGAACTCAACAACTAATTCGTTTTTTTGATGATACCGGCAAGTGAACCAATTCCATACGACACGTGCAACGTTAAAAATGCTATGAAAGAGTAGAAAAACAGCTTAAAATTCCCGCATCTGCTAGCTATTTTGAATGAGTGGATTGTAGAAAGTGATAGATAAAGCAAAAAAGGGATTGAATAGACTGCTTTCAGAAATGTTGGAATTACAGGAATAGAGCATATTATTAAGAGGGTTAATAAATATACCACAAAAAACAAAGGTATTAAATGACGCAATCGGTAGGCTCCTTTTACGTACTTTGAGCTATAAGTTACCCAAAATCCGTTTGAATAGTTGTTTTGCCAGAGTTTTTTGAAAGTATCTCTTGCATAGTAATATGATTTTGCTTGAGGAATGAGCATAATCCTGTAGCCTGCGCGTTTTAAACGCAAGTTGAACTCTATGTCTTGGTTTCTTATCAACCGTTCATCAAATAGCCCAATGTTTTCGAAAATTTCTTTTTTGTATATTCCGTATGCAACGGTATCGACATACTCGTTGTTTTTAACACCTGTTCTGTACTTTGCCCCACCTATGCCGAATGGGTGTTTTAGTACTTCGCTTATTGCTATAGCCCTATCTGTTTTATCTCGCGGAAGTGTTTCCATTATTCCGCCCGCAACATCACAAAGATTTGATTCAAGAGCTTCAACGCAGGCAGATATATAGTTCTCTGAGTAAGTTGCATGCCCACTTGCTATCATTATATACTTTCCAGAAGCGTTTTGTATCCCGATATTCAAGCCGGCAGGCGTGTACTTTTTAGGATTTTCGAGTATCTTTATTTTTGTAGGATATTTTGAAGCATATTCTTTGGCAACTTCCTTCGTTTTGTCAGTGCTCATTCCATCTATGACGATGAATTCGATGTCTTTATAATCATTGTTGAGTAGGCTTTCAATGGTTTTTGAAATGGTCTTTTCTTCGTTGTAAACTGGGATAATTATCGATACTTTGTTTTGAGAATTTATGGCAGACATGTAAATTCCTCCAATGTTTTTTAGAATTGTTCCATTTGAAAGTATATCTCATTTGATTGTATTTTCAACTACAAAAGGGGATAAACGGCAAGAATAAGTGAGAAGGTAAATGTAGTGGAGTCAAAACTCGGGATGGGTTTGCAGCGCTGTTTGAAAGTCGTCTTTTAGACATACTTTGCTTCCTCCAAAATGTATGGTTTAAGTCGGGGTTTTATAGCAGATTTGATAACAAGGTCGACGGTTTTTCCGAAAAGTTCTTCAAGGTAGAATTTTAGTTCCATGTAGTTATCGAATGTTTTATAGCCTTCTTTAAATTGAATCAAAATGTCAATATCACTCTCTTCGTTCTCCTCACCTCTCGCGTACGGACCAAAGAGTGCAATTTCTTCTACACCAAAATTTTGAACAAGGTATTGTTTTTGTTCAGTTAGTATTTTGAGAATATCTTCTTGCCTTTTCATATACACCACCACCGAGCAGAGTATTCAAAAATTATTATACCATAGACCTCGCATTTAATGAGAGGGAATATATTTACATAAGGCATAGGAACTTTTATCTTATCCAGTTAACGATTTCATATATAAATGGTAAAATCTATAACGAAAGATAGATAAAGGATGAACAGGAGGTGGTTTGATGGTTGAAACTAAAGAGATAGATACATTGGTTTTTGACCTTGGCAGAGTTTTAATACACTGGGACCCGTACGGGTATATGGTTGGAGAGTTTGGCGAAGAGGTTGCTAAGCGATTGGTTGAGAGGGTCTTCAGTGCCCCTGAATGGAATTTGATGGACAAAGGTGATATATCCGAGGCACAGCTTTGGAAGATGATGGAGGAAAGGTATCCAGAAGATGCACGGTATATACAACATATGAAGAATTCGGTGTTGAATTTGCTTAAGCCGATAGAGGAAAACACAAGGTTGTTGCCTATTCTGAAAGCTCATGGGTATCGCCTGTGTGTGCTTTCAAATTTTAGCTACAAGGCGTTTGAGTATGTTTACAATACGTTCGAGTTTTTCAAGTATTTCGATTGTATGGTTATCTCAAGCCATGTTAAAAAGATAAAACCCAATGAAGATATTTTCTATGAATTAATGGAGCGATGCGGTGTTAGACCATCGAGTGCTGTATTTATCGACGATAGGGCTGATAATATAGAGACTGCAAAGAGGCTTGGATTTGGTGTTATACACTTAACAGAACATGCAAAACTCAAAGAAAAGCTTGAAGAGTTACTTAAAATAAGTCTCGATGGATGAGGCTTAATATACGTGAAAAGGGTAGCGGTGGTAATGTGCTGGAAAGATAGGAAAGGGGGATAGGGAATATGGGAAGTAGTTATTCGGTCTCTTCTAACAACAGAATCTTCGCATTTAGTTCGGATATGAAGCCTGCGTTAGTTGTCGAAGATGGTGCTGAGGTTGTCTTTGAAACAATGGATTGTTTTTCAAATCAAATAAGAACAGCAGAAGATAGGTTGGAGAATCTCAATTGGGCGGAAGTCAACCCAGCAACTGGTCCTGTTTTTGTAAAAGGTGCAAAGCCTGGGGATGCGTTGGTAGTTGAGATACTCGATATTGAAGTTGCAAATCAAGGTGTTATGGTTGCAGGCAAAGAGTTGGGACCTCTTGGAGAAAAGTTTGATGGATTTCATACAAAGATTGTGAAAATAAAAGATGGATGTGCGATGTTCAATGATTTGGAATTGCCTATTGACCCGATGATAGGTGTGATTGGAGTAGCGCCGAAAGATGGAACTATCAATTGTGGCACTCCGGGACCACATGGAGGAAATTTGGATACAAAGTACATCAAGAAGGGCGCGAAGGTACTCTTACCAGTATTTGTTGAAGGGGGTTTACTTGCATTAGGAGATTTGCACGCATTAATGGGAGATGGTGAGATTTGCGGTACAGGAATTGAAGTAGCTGGGAAGGTTACAGCAAGAGTTTTTGTCAAAAAGGGCATGGAACTTAGAAACCCAATGGTAATTTCTGGAGGTAGTTTGTTCACTTTAGCTTCTGGAAAAACATTGGATGAAGCAATGAAATCAGCAGTGAATGATATGGCAGAGTTTGTACTGAGGTATGCCAATATAAACCTTGAAGAGTTGACGATGCTGTTTAGCATAGTTGGACATACGGAGATTTCGCAAGTTGTAGATCCGCTTGTAACGGCAAGATTCAGAATACCACTCGATATTCTCGAAAAACTGAGAATTCCAAAAGATTTATTTTGAAATGTTTGGATTTTTGTAGAGTCTGTTTGCGATGTTGAGATAAAATGTGAAGAGGGGTGAATGGGTATGATTTCTTCATCAGCAAGGTTGGGTAAGGGCGTTGTGTTGGGAGAGAATGTTGTAATTGAAGACAATGTAGTCATCGGTGACAATGTTGTTATAGGTCATAACGTGGTTATTAGGAAAGATACGGTAATTGGTGAAGGATGTGTTATTGGAGACAATACAGTGCTCGGAAAAAAACCATTCAAGGCATCGGCTTCAGCAACAACGGATGAAAAGGAACTACCAGCCTTAGTGCTTGGAAAGTACGTAACTATAGGAGCTAACTGCGTCGTTTATAGGGGAGCTATTTTGCATGATTTTGTCTTCGTTGGTGATTTAGCAAGCATACGTGAGGATGTCGTGATTGGCGAATACACGATTGTCGGTAGAGGAGCAGCCGTTGAGAATAAGACGAAGATTGGAAAGTATGTAAAGATAGAGACGAATGCATATATAACTGCGTTATCGACAATTGAGGATTATTGTTTTATAGCACCGAATGTGACGTTTACAAACGATAATTTCCTCGGAAGGACGGAAGAAAGGAAAAAGTATTTCAAAGGACCTACTTTGAAGAAGGGTGCACGCATCGGTGCGAACTCTACAATACTTCCCGGCATCGTTATTGCCGAAGACACACTTGTTGCTGCAGGTTCGGTTGTCACAAAGGATACGAAGCCAAGAAAGATTTATATGGGTGTTCCCGCAAGGGAATACAAAGATGTACCACCAGAACAATTGTTGGAGAACCAGGTGTATTATAAAGGATAACGTATAGTAGGATAGCCAGGTGGCAGGTGCACAGAGTACTATCCAACCTTTAAAGCAGATCAATTCAGTCAAAAATTCAGATTTGCGGAATAAAGGGTGAAATGTGCGAAAATTGTTTATCCATAAGTTGTCGAGCCTGTCCAATGTGTGTCGAGTGTGTCGACGATGTCGAGCAGATGGCTTGTTTTGGGAAGGGGAACGCGTGGATGGAAGAAAGGTTTCGAATGTTTGTTCTTATTGTTTGGGTACTGCTATGTAGTATGATTTTCGCAAAAGTCTATCAAGTTTACTCAGTTGATGATATCGAGAAGGCTATAGCTACAGATATATTGAATTACGAGCAGGCAACGGTGCTTAGAGCAAAAGGGATTAACAATGCTTCAATGCTCAAGGTAATAGGTACGATAATAGAAAGCCTTCCGGAAAAGCTGTTTATTGAGCGTTGGGAGGCAAAATCACTTGAGCAATTAGGCAATGTTGAAACAACGATTACATATATCTATACGGAAACCTCAGCAGAACGAAAAGCAGTCGATGATTTTATATCTAAAAATCTACCTAAAATTGTTGGTAATGCGAAAAGTGACTTAGAGAAAGTTTTTGCAATTAACGAATGGATAAAGACGTATATTACGTATGACGAGTCCTACTCGCACAAGAGTGTTTATGCAACTTTAAAAGATAGAACCGGGGTTTGTCAAGGATATGCTCTTTTGTTCTACAAACTTGCGAAGGCAGCAGGGCTCGATGTTTACCTTGTCAGTGGACAAGCGAAACCTGCAGAAGCTTCGGCTGATAAATTGCAGTCGCATGCTTGGAATATAGTAAAAATTGAAGATAGTTGGTATTACATAGACACTACATGGAACGATAGCACACGAACCAATGCGTACTTTCTTTTCGGTAAGAACCAAGCACGTTATTCTCACTATCCTACAACAAAAGTCTCGGTTACTGTTTCAACAAAGAGCTATGCAGAAAAACTCTACGAAGAGATAGTCGCTGGGAATATCCGGTCGCGCAATTTGTTTGATTTGCTGTATGGAACCTTGATAGAAAAGTACGACGAATTCGTAATATACCTAACGGATGCTTTGAAAAATATTACCAGTAAACCTGAAGTAAGGTTTGTGTCATCTATAAGTTTTGTAACAAAGTATTTGTCGAGCGCTATGCAAGAAGCTATGTTTAAACTTAATCTAACAAGCGTAAGTTACGACTACTCGTATATATACATTTTTACTTTTAATGGAAAGGACTTTTTTGTATGGACGGTGAGCTTTAGCCAGAATTGAACGGAATTGATAGTGCTGAGATTTTTGGGAGGAAAGAGGTTGAAAAAGCAAGATTCTAAGGTTGGCGTTTATACAATTGATGGCTTTGAGTTCAGAATCGAGAAGAGCAAGCGGTATTTGAAGAAGGTCTCTCTACGGATTGACGGAGATGGGCGTGTGGTTTTGACGTTTCCCTGGAGAATTAGCGAAAAAGAAGCGCTCCAGTTTGTGAGAGATAATCTGAGAAAGATTAAATCATCGGTTCAAGGGTTCAGTGAGCAGTTCGTTTCTAACGGTAGCGATACTTTACTCTACTTAGGCGTGCCAAGAAAAATCGTCCTTGATAGTTCTGTTCTTGTGCCTTTCAAGTTTGACGCGGACCACTTTATTTTGAACCCAAGGTACGCTGATAATGTAAATACACTTGCTCAGCGGTGGTTGATTAAAAAGGCTGAAGAGTACTTACCGAAAAGGCTGAAGGAACTTGCACAAAAGCTTGGTGTGAGATACAAGAAGGTGCAAGTTAAGGATGTGAAATCACGCTGGGGGAGTTGTTCTTCAAAAGGGACTATCTCGTTGAATTGGAGGTTGATAATGGCACCTTCTGAAGTGATAGACTATGTGTTAATCCATGAACTTGCACATATTGTCCATCCGAACCACAGTAAGTATTTTTGGAAGTATGTTGCAACGTTTTGCCCGGATTACAAGTTGCACAAAAGTTGGTTAAGGAAAAATGGGCAACACCTATTTAATTGGAGTGTTAAACTTGCAGGTGTGAAAGATTCTTGACACGTAATAAAGTGTATGGTAAAATCATACCGCTGTTTGAGAATATGTGTGGCGGCGTAGCTCAGTGGCTAGAGCAGATGATTCATAATCATCGTGTCGAGGGTTCGAGTCCCTCCGCCGCCACCAGATTTTTTAATTATAAACAAGCTATGCGAGCCAGCGTAGCTCAACCGGTAGAGCGACGCATTCGTAATGCGCAGGTTGAGGGTTCGAGTCCCTCCGCTGGCTCCAAAAGTAAAAAAGGCAAGACTCAAGGGTGGACTCCATGGGGAGTCCTTATTTTTTTGCAGTTTGAGTGTATAATATTTTCGAAGAAGCGAAAATTTTACGTGACCAGAAGGAAGAGGTGTTAAAAGTATGGAAAAGGTTGGATTTGTTGATGTTGTTGATTTTTATGTAAAGGCCGGTAATGGCGGAAATGGTGCTGCTACGTTTAGGCGAGAAAAATATGTCCCGTTCGGTGGTCCAGATGGCGGAGATGGTGGAGATGGTGGGTATGTCTTTTTGGTTGCAGACCCAACTATCTCCACGCTCTATCCGTTGACTGAAAAGAGAAAGTATTTTGCTGAGAACGGGGAAAACGGTCGCAGAAAGAAGATGCATGGTAGGAATGGAAAAGATTTAATTTTGAGGGTCCCTGTTGGCACTATCGTGCGTGATTACGATACGGGCGAGATTATCGCAGACCTTGACGAACCTGGGAAATATTGCTGTGTTGCACGTGGTGGAAAGGGTGGAAGAGGCAACACACATTTTAAATCCTCGACAAATCAAGCACCAAAGCTTGCTGAAAAAGGTGCACCAGGCGAGGAGAGGCACATATTGTTGGAATTAAAATTACTTGCGGATGCGGGATTGGTTGGTTATCCAAATGTTGGTAAGAGCTCGATAATCTCGCGTATCAGTAATTCCAAACCAAAGATAGCAAATTATCACTTCACAACGCTTGTTCCGAACCTCGGAGTTGTTGTCGTTGAAAAGCCAGAAAATTCGTTTGTGATAGCCGATATCCCGGGACTTATCAAAGGGGCAAGTCAAGGGAAAGGGCTTGGAAATGTTTTTCTAAGGCATGTGGAACGTTGTAATTTGATTGTGCACGTTGTAGATATCGCTGGTAGTGAAGGAAGAGACCCTGTCCAGGATTATTACGACATACGCGCGGAACTGGAATTCTTCAGCCCAGAGCTTGCAAGCAAAGAAGAAATTGTTGTCGGGAATAAGGTGGATTTACTTACACAAGAAGAATTGCAGGTTAACATCGAAAGGTTCAAAAAAGAAACAGGAAAAGATGTCTTGCCCATATCTGCGGTGACAGGTTACAACCTCGATGTATTGAAATACGCTATCTGGGAGCGTATAAAGGAAAGTAGAAAGTTGCTCGCGGAGAAGATTGATATTGACAAAATCGAGTTTGTAAAGCCAGAGCCTGTGAAGATTCTGTTGCCTGAGAAGGTGGATATAACTATAACTAAGAACGATAAAGGTGAATTCGAGGTGCATAGTGAGTACATCTCGACGTATTTAGAGAAATACAAGAAGGAAGCAAAATACATGCTTGAGGATATTCTTGAAATCCTTGAAAAGAACGGCCTTGATGAAAAATTGAGGAAGGCTGGTGCGAAGGATGGAGATACTGTATGGATTGAAGGAGTTGAATTCACTTACAAAGAATGATACTGCAGTTGTCTTTGGTAGTTCGTTCAATCCACCACACGTTGGGCACGTTGTGATTTTGAATTACGCAGTGAATTATTTCGATGCGGATTTTTACATTGTCCCAACAAATGTGCCACCTCACAAAAAGCTGGCAGTCCCATTTGAAAAGCGTTTCGATTGGGCGGTGAAAACATACAAAGTTTTCTCAGACACTAATAAAGCGATATTCATCACCGACATGGAAAGGCATATAGAAGGTGTAAACTATGCAATCCATAACGTTGAGTATTTTCTAAAATACTACAAGAAAGTGATACTTCTTGTTGGAGAAGATGCGCTCGGAAATATCGAAAGATGGTATAGATACGACGAGTTGCTCAATAAATCAACACTTGCGGTTTATCCAAGAACACGTGATGGGAGCCTTTACAAACGTGGACGTGAGGTGCTTGGGAAACTCTACAATAGGGTGCTGGAATTGAACTTTCCGATTGTTGAGGTTTCCTCTTCGGAAATTAGAAGGTTTGTCCGGGAAGGAAAGACGATAACGGGTTTGGTACCAAAAGAAATAGAGGATGAAGTTATAGAAACTTACAAGTATGTTGAAGAAGGGGAAAGATGGTAGATGGGAACTAAGAACAATTTTCTTCCAGGAACCGTTGGATTGGCTCCCATGGCAGGAGTTACGGATTATCCGTTTAGAAAGATATGTTTTGAGCAGGGCGCAAAATTTGCATTTACTGAAATGATAAGTGCAAAGAGTGTGCTTTTGAATATCGCCGTAAATGAAAAATATTTTCCAAGAACAGATGAGAAAAATTTAGTCGGTGTACAGCTTTTTGGTTCTGACCCGTTCGAATTAGCACAAGCGGCAGCCTTAGTTGAAGAGAGAGGTCTTTGGGTTGATTTGAACGCGGGTTGTCCTGTGGCAAAGGTTGTGAAAAGAGGTGCTGGTAGTGCGTTGCTCAAGGATATTGATTTGTTGAAAAAGATTGTCCGTGAGATGAGAAGAGTTGTCAATAAGCTCAGTGTAAAAACCAGGATAGGTTGGGAAAAGGATGAGTTTGAGAAAATCTACGATACACTTGTGAGTGAGGGTGTCGATATTATTTTCGTGCATGGTAGAACGGCAAAGCAGATGTACTCCGGGAAAGCAAAGTGGGATATCTACAATCCCGGAGCCGTTCCGCTTTACATAAGCGGGGATATATATTCGAAGGAGGATATAAAGCAGGCAATGGAGTTGTCAGGTGCGGATGGTGTAATTGTCGCAAGAGGTGCAATCGGCAATCCGTGGATATTTTCAGAAAATCAAAATCCCCCGTCGATAGATGATAAGCTCAGGGTTGTCTTACAACACATAGATTTGCTGACCGGGGAATACGGTAAACATGGGGTAATAGAGTTCAGAAAATTTGTAGCAGGCTATACCAAAGATATGCCACATGCAAGGGAATTCAGAAATAAAGTTATGAAGATTACGGATGTTAACAATTTGAAGGAAGCGTTCGTTGAGTATTTTACAAATATATCTAAACACAAACATTCATAGGTTTAGAATTTTTTTGAAAGGGGCACGGGACGAAGATGGCGTGCATCTATCTTGTTCGACATGGCAGCACAGAATGGAACGAGCGTCAATTGTGGCAAGGTGTTGTGGATACGGAACTTTCTGAGAAGGGGCGCATACAAGCAAAAGCAATCGCGCGGTTTTTAAAAGGGAAAGAAATATCAAAGATTTTCTCGAGTCCTATGAGACGTGCATTTGAGACAGCAGGGATAATAGCGCAAGAAATAGGTTATAAATGGGATATAGTAACAGATTTTAGGTTGCGTGAATGTGAAATCAGGCTTTGGAATGGGAAGAACTTTGAGCAGGTGCTTTCAGACCATCATGACGTGTTCAATGAATGGAGAACGAATTTGTTTTCTAACGTTGAGGGGGCAGAATCGTTAGGAAGCGTTCAAGAAAGAATGTACAACTTTTTGCAAGAAATTGTTGTTCACTATCCGAACGAAAATGTTATAATTGTTTCGCATGCGATAGCACTCAGGATGTTGATTGCCAAGGTGTTAGGTTTGATGCCTCCGGCACATTTGAATTTCGGTTTGGACAACGCATCTTTGAGTTGCTTGGTTGCTAAGGATGGGAACCTTAGGGTGAAGTTTTTGAATGTGACGAGTGAGGATTTTCCGCTTCTCTCTCAATTTTAAAAAAGGGGGATAATCGATGAAGCTTGTTTTAATTATCCTTGGTTTTTTATTTCTTGCATACATTGCAGTAAAGGTTTTACCACTTAAGTTAAGATACGCAAATATATTCTTTGCTCTCAGTTTGATTTTCCACATATTTGCAGCGTTTACATGGTCGTACGGGTTTATCATTTTTTCGCTTGTGCTGATAATAGTATTTTTCTTGATACTCCTTTACTTGTTTGGTTTCTAAATAAAAGTCCGGTTATGGGAGTGATGAGAAGTTGCCTGGCAGCAGTGTCAGTATTGTTAATGTGGATAAATACTTTGGCGATTTCCACGTGCTGAAAAATATAAACCTTGAAATCAAGGAGAATGAGTTTTTCTCACTTCTGGGACCTTCCGGCTGTGGAAAGACTACGCTTTTACGTATCATTGCAGGACTTGAAGATGTTGATGATGGTGATGTGCTTCTTGATGGTAAGAGTATCCTTCACCTTCCCCCGAACAAAAGACCGGTCAACACGATCTTCCAAAACTATGCACTTTTTCCTCACTTAAATGTTTACGAAAATATCGCTTTCCCGCTAAGAATTAAAAAGCTTTCCGAGAGTGAAATAAAAGAAAAGGTTGAATGGTTACTTTCGCTCACTCGGCTTGAAGAACATGCGAGGAAAAAACCTGCACAACTTTCGGGTGGGCAAAAGCAGAGGGTGTCTCTTGCAAGGGCACTTGCGAATGAACCGAAGGTGCTTTTGCTTGATGAACCAGTGAGCGCACTTGATGCGAAGTTAAGACAAGAGCTGTTGATAGAACTGGATAATTTGCACGACAAAGTGGGTATTACATTTATATATGTCACGCACGACCAGGCAGAAGCTATAAGCGTTTCGGACCACGTGGCGGTTATGAACAACGGAGAGGTTGTCCAATACGGCACTCCGTACGAAATATACGAGAGCCCAGCTGATGCCTTTGTTGCAACGTTCATCGGTGAGAGCAACTTGATGAAGGGAACGGTGAAGAAGTTAATCTCAGAGACCTACGTGCTTGTGGAATTCCCCACGTTGGGTGAAATCGTTTGTTACCGCGACAAGCCCGTTGAAGTCAATGATGATGTTTTGGTGACACTGAGACCAGAGAAAATCAGGATAACCCACTCCAAACCTCAGCTACCTGAGGATTCTTTCACAAACATCTTGCACGGTGTCGTGGATGAAACGATATATATGGGTTATCAAACAAAGTATTTTGTAAGAACGGATGGTGGGTATATCCTCAGGGTCTACAAACAGCACGCAAGTTACCTGCTCGATGAGAAGATTATCCAGTGGAAAGATGAAGTGTTCCTCTACTGGAACCCTGATGACAGCTTCATCGTGGAGGTTGACAAAGGGTGAGTAGGAAAAAGCATATAAGACCGTTAAGCAGAGGTTATGAAAGCTACGGGCTTGTTTATTTGCTTTGGCTCGCAGTGTTTTTCTTAATCCCTGTGATAGTAATTCTTACGTACAGTTTCTTCGAAAGGGATTACCAAGGTGGAGTAATTTTCAAGTTCTCCCTGCAGGGTTACAAAGATATTCTCAATCCGAACTACGTTGCGGTGTTTTTGAGAACTATTTTCATTTCGCTTGTTTCTTCTGTTGTTTCCATAATTCTCGCTATTCCTGTGGCTTACTACATTGCGTTCAGTAGGTGGAAAAACATCCTCTTGCTCCTGGTGATAGTGCCATTTTGGACGAATTCGTTGATAAGGATTTACGCATGGATATTTATCCTTGGAAATAACGGTCTTGTTAACCAGTTTTTGATAAAAATGGGGTTCACGGAGTCTTATGTTCAGTTTATCTACAACAACTTCGCTGTTGTGCTTGTGCTTGTTTATACGTATCTACCGTTTGCCATCTTGCCACTTTATTCGGCAATAGAAAGGCTCGAGAAGAACATCTTTGAAGCGGCGATGGATTTGGGTTGCACAAAAAGGCAGGTATTTTTCAGGGTTTTGCTACCGAACATAAGGCAAGGGATAATCTCGGCTTTTGTGTTTGTTTTTATACCTGCGATAGGTACTTACGCGGTACCGGAATTGGTAGGTGGAAAGAACTCAAGGTTGATTGGTAACGAAATTGCAAGGCTTCTAACTACGGCAAGGAATTGGCCCGCCGCAGCGGCTATATCCTCCGTTTTGCTTGCGATTACGATAATTGCAGTGATTGTCTTTATGTTTGGTGGTGAGAAACGTGAAGCCAGGTAAATTTGCATTTACAATGATTCTGATTGTGCTACTCTTTTTCTACATCCCCATATTTATCGTTGTACTCTTTTCGTTCAATTCTTCGAAATCTCCTGTATGGACAGGTTTCAGTTTGAAATGGTACGAAAAGCTTTTCACATCATCTGCCCACATCTGGCGAACGTTTATGAACTCCATTATCGTTGGTATCGGTTCAAGCTTCGTAGGTGTTATTTTGGGGACGTTCGGTGCGGTTGCTATGTATATGGGGGCTAAAAAATTCAAAAAACTCATGTGGACAACGACGTATATTCCCTTTATCATCCCAGACATCATTATCGGTGTATCTTTGCTAATCTTTTTCACAACGATACACCTTAGGCTCAGTTTGCTTACGATATTCATAGCGCATGTGACGTTCTCTATTCCTTACACGATGATGATTATCCTCACAAGGCTCCAAGACTTCGATAAGTCTATAATCGAAGCGGCATACGACTTGGGTGCCACAAGGCCTATCGCACTTTGGAAAGTGATTATACCGATAGCGCTCCCCGGGATTGTTGCCGCGTTCTTCATGGCGTTTACCCTTTCAATAGATGATTTTGTCATCACATTCTTCGTTGCAGGACCAAGCTCGACAACCTTGCCGTTGCAGATATTCTCTATGGTAAGATTTGGCATTTCTCCGGTGATTAATGCGATTTCTACCCTTTTGCTCGTTGGAACGATTTTCATAAGTATTTTGCTTAGAAAGTATGTGCGTTATATAATATAAATTGGTTCACAGGATGTAAACTCTCAAAAGTTTTGAAAACGGAAACGGAGGTGTGAGGGATGGTTCAGGATATCAAAACATACGTTGAAAGGGTTAAAAAAGCTGCAGAGTTTATCAAGTCCAAGATTACGGAAACTCCTGAGGTTTGTATAGTGCTAGGTTCTGGTCTCCATGGAATTGCCGAAATTGTTGAAAACCCGATTAGAATACCTTACAAAGAAATTCCCGAGTTTCCGGTTTCAACAGCTCCAGGTCACAAAGGAGAATTGATTTTTGGAAAGATTTCAGGAAAATATGTGGCACTTATGAACGGAAGGTTCCACTATTACGAAGGTTACCACATGAGGGATGTTACGTTCGGTGTGAGGGTCATGCAAGAACTTGGCGTTAAATACTTGTTCTTAACGAACGCAGCAGGTGGGCTTAACCCTGATTTTGAAGTAGGAAGACCAATGATTATCAGTGACCATATCAATATGATGGGTGACAATCCACTTATCGGACCAAACGTAGAAGAATGGGGTCCGAGATTCCCAGATATGTCTAATGCTTACGACAAAGAACTCAGGGCAATTGCGAAAAAGGTTGCTGAAGAACTCAACATCCCAGTTTACGAAGGTGTTTATGTTGCCGTTGCAGGTCCAAATTTCGAAACCCCTGCTGAATTGAGAATGCTCAGATGGATGGGGGCAGATGCAGTTGGTATGTCTACGGTTCCAGAAGTCATCGCGGCAGCTCACAGGGGAACAAAAGTGCTCGCTATCTCGGCGATAACTGACAGAGCTGTCCCGGATGATTTGAAACCGCTCACAGCAGAAGAAGTCCTTGAAGTTGCACACAGAACAGGACAACTGATTGCAAAGATTATGATAAAAGTGTTGGAAAGAATCTAACCTTTAAACTGCGGCGATAATGCAGGTGAAAAGTATGTCTATTCGAACTAGACTTCTTTTGTTGGCGATATTACTGGTATCGGTTCCACTAACAATCTCTGTTCTCTTCACCGTAATAAATCTATCAAGAGAGAGTGCACGAATTGAGAACGAGGTTAAACAGCAATTGGGTGACCCAAAGGTCATTTTCAAAGATTTCTTTGAGACTTTCTCAAAACAGCTGGAAGAACACATCAGTGCATACAACGAAAAGCTGGTTTCCGCTGTTGAGAAGCAGAAGGAAAGCGTTCAGAAAGCATTTGAAGAAGTATACCTTGGGGCGCTTGAAAAAGAGGCAAACTCTATAAAGAACGTAGTTGAAAACCTTATAAAGGACAAAGTGAGTACGATAGAAAACCTTTCCAAGGTAGCTGCTGCTTCCAAAGATGTGGTGAATGCGGCAGCTGAAAAGAATTTAGGGTTAGCTGAAAAAAGAAGCCTATTACTCAACTATGTGGAACGTCCGTTGTTTGATTACATTTCGCTTTGGACGATAGAATCTTCCGAACCAAGGCTGAAGATAAGGCCATTTGTAAACCTCGGGGCGAAATACCTCGTTGAATACGCCTATTCACTTGCACCGGGTGTGGATGCAACGACTTATAAGGACCTTGAATTTGCAAATGAACTCACTGAAAGAATTAAAAAAATTCTGGGCTCTGCTTCGGCTTATTCGGAATCGTTCGTATTTAAAGGCGGTAAGGGAATATATTTCATTGCGATTAATCCTGTCATGCATCCGCAGTTGGGCAATACAGTCACAGGTTTTGTTGTAGCAGCAGGAAGGCTAGCAGATAATTTCTTGGACGATATCAAAAGGCTTACGAATGCTGAATTGACAATATACATCGATGGAAGAGCTTATGCAACAACAAAAGTGAATGAAACTGGAGAAAGAATATTGAATGTTACTGAGCCTGCGGAAGAGAAATACACGTTCAAAGTAGGGGATGAAGAATACCTCGCAGTTAAAAGCGATTTGAACGTAGCCGGTGAGTCTTTGGGTAAGCTCGAGGTTGCTATCAAGAAAGAAACAGTGAATGCCCAAATTGAGATACCACAACCGGAAAAGTTCCAGATGCCTGAGATTAAGATGCCAGAAGTGAAGGTCAGTGTTGATTTGAACCTTGCAAGGTTGGTTGTAATTAATCTGATTGTTGGAATGGTCATTCTTGCGATTGCGCTCATTGTTTCGGTACCTATGATTAACAGCATTTCAAAGGAGATTGTCAGGTCTTCCGAGATTATTGAACGATTCTCAAACGGCGAGCTCGTATCGTTCGATGTAAAGACGTTTGGCGAATTTGAAAGAGTTATTTATTCACTAAAACGACTTTCGGAAAATTTGCGTGATTACGCCAAGGATATGAAGGAGAGCTCCAAGAAGTTGACAGGTGAAATCGAGCAAGTAACGATGATAAAGGAGACACTGGAGAACTCCGTTTCAAGGTTCAGTGAGTTCGTTGGTAGGTACATAACTGAGGTTGAGGATGTCAAATCAAAAATCATGATGCTCCAGCAAACGGTGGAGTCATCTATGAAAAGCAACGAAAATCTATCGCAGCAACTTTTGGAATTGCTGAAAGATATAGAGAACGCGCAAGCAGAGATTTTGAGAAATGTCACATTGATAGAAGATATGAACGAGTCGGTCAATGCGAACGTAGAGGTCTTCGAGAAGTTTAGCACCACCGTTAGAAGAACGATAGAAAAGTTTGCATCTATCAAAGAAGCTATTGCGAAAATCCAGAACGTCGCATCGCAAACGAACCTGCTTGCTTTGAACGCAGCAATTGAAGCGGCAAGAGCAGGAGAAGCAGGCAGAGGATTTGCTATTGTCGCTGACGAAGTTATGAAACTCTCCGTGGAAATCAACAATCTTTCCAAGAACCTTGTTAAAGAAGTTGACACATACACAAATGACCTTAAGGAACTCGACCAACTCTATGAAACTTCTGGCGAGAAGTTCAGAAAGTTACAGCAAGCAAAAGAAGAATTCTCAGCAAATTACTACACGGTTATCGAAAAGGTTCAAGACATCGGTACGCTAAGTGCTCAGGTAAGTGTTCAGATACAAGAAAATAACTCCACGTTCTCTAAAATAGAATCACTAATGGATGACGTATCAAATTCGGTTATATCCTCTTCTGAACAGCTACAAAGATTCAACGAGGAGTTCAAGCAGATTACAAGGGTGTTTGAACAGTTAAGTGAAAGTACCGAAAAGTTGAAAGAGATAGCAAAGAAGATGGAAAATATATCACAGTGGTTTAAATTAAGTTGAGGAGGAATTTTGGAAAGATGAAGGGTGGCTCGAAAGAGCCACCTTTTTTGTAAATCGGTTTCATGGTATAATTGAAAATAGGTTTTTCTACTGTGAACTTTAACAGGAGTGTGCGAAATGGTAGAGACGGAAAGAATAGAAGAACTCAAGATGATAGAAAATGATGGTAATATCCGCGATACGATTGTTGCAATCGCAACGCCACCAGGTGTGGGAGCTATCGGTATCGTAAGGGCTTCTGGACCTGATTCTTGGCGAATTTTGGAAGACTGTGTGCGAAAAAGTATAGGCATTGAAAGGAAAGTCAGATATGGCAATTTCTACGATACCGAAGGAAATGTTATAGACGAGGTACTTTTTGTTGGATTCAAGGCTCCAAGAAGTTATACAGCAGAAGATATGGTGGAAGTTTACTGCCACGGAGGAGTTCTCGTAACTCAAAAGATTTTGGAAGAGTTTGTGAAAAGGGGTGCTAGACTTGCTAAGAACGGTGAGTTCACAAGAAGAGCTTTTTTGAACGGGAAGATAGACTTAATAAAAGCGGAAGCGATTTTGCAGATAATAGAAGCAAAGAGTGAAGAGAGCTTGAAATTGGCCATCGACAACTTGAAAGGTAAGTTATCTGGAGAAGTGTCGGCAATAAGAAAGATGTTGATAGATGTGCTTTCGAAGATAGAGGTAACAATAGACTACGGTGATGATATTGAAATCCCCCGGGAAGAGATAGCTCATGATGTTGAGAATGCAATCCAGTTCTTGTCAGAGAAATTAGCGCACGCGGATAAGGGAATTCATATTACCACAGGGGTTACACTTGCTATTGTTGGAAAGCCAAACGTGGGCAAGAGTACCCTACTCAACAGGTTGCTTGTGGAAGATAGAGCGATTGTTACGGATATCCCTGGCACGACGAGAGATGTGATAAAGGGAGAAATAAAGATTCGTGGTATACATTTTGTTATATCCGACACAGCAGGGATAAGGGAAACGGAAGATGTTGTTGAAAAAATAGGAATCGAAAGGGCGATACGAGAAGCAAGTCAAGCTGATGTTGTATTATTCGTGCTTGACGCAACTACAGGATTTACGAAAGAAGATGAGTATATTTTGAATATCATTAGGGATAGCAATTTTATCGCAGTTTGGAACAAGACGGATATCGGGGATAAAGTCTCGAAACTTTCAGATAATGGAAGTGATGTTTACATAAGTGCCTCCACAGGCGAAGGTTTGAGAACTTTGGAAGATAAAATCATTGAACGTGTGAGACCTTTGATAGAGGATGGGCAGCTGTCTCATGTAACCACTAGAAGGCAACTTGAGCATTTGAGAATAGTCTATCAGCATTTGAAAAAAGCTTTGGAAGCACTCAGCGGTGGGTATCCAGTAGATATCGTCTCAATAGATATTCGAAACGCACTTTCTGAGCTTGATAAATTACTTGGGACGAATTTTACGGATGATTTGTTGGACAATATCTTCGCTAACTTCTGTGTTGGAAAATAGTAAGTTAAAAAAAGCGGGCTTTTTCGCCCGCATAAAGCCGTGGGGGGTGTATCTCAAGGGGGATAGGGGGTTCTCTGGTTAAAGTGTACCATAGGTTGAATTAGTTTGTGTTAATTTATTAGTGACTTTAATTATAATATTGCAGAACAAACTTGTTACGGTATACTTTCGAAAATCGAATTTCTTTTTCCTCGCCCTCTATTATAATTAGACCACTGAAATCTGAAATCGTTCAAAGGATTTTTGAAAATTTTTAGAAAATTTAAAATACGTCTTGGATAGATAATGCTTTAAGCTTTAATTGAGAAAAGAACAGCCGTAAGCTTTCGATTAGCTGAGGTGATAAGATGAAGGCAGATGTTGCAGTAGCGTTGTTAGTTGTTGCTATTGTGCTTTTGATGATAATACCAATTCCGGATTTTTTGCTGGATTTTTTCCAGCTATTTAATATATCAATATCTTTGGTTATTCTCTTCTCCACAATGTACATCACTCATGCACTAGAGCTTGCTTCTTTCCCGACAATACTGTTGATTGTGACGATATTCCGGTTGGCTTTGAATGTGGCATCAACAAGGGCTATCTTGTTGGAAGGTCCGAAGTTTCAGGGAAGGGTCATACAGACGTTTGGTAATTTTGTCGTTGGTGGAAATTACGTTGTTGGTATCGTTGTGTTTCTGATACTTGTGATAATTCAGTTTATTGTTATTACACGTGGTTCTGAGAGGATTGCTGAGGTTGCTGCAAGGTTCACGCTCGATGCTATGCCTGGAAAACAAATGAGCGTTGATGCTGATTTGAACGCTGGATTGATAACGGAAGAAGAGGCGAGAAGACGCAGAGAAGAAATAAGACGCGAAGCGGACTTTTACGGTGCAATGGACGGTGCTTCGAAATTTGTCCGTGGAGATGCTATAGCGAGCATAATTATAACGTTGGTTAATAGCATTGGTGGTATAATAATCGGTGTATTGATGCACAGGTTAGGGTTCGCAGATGCGGCGAAGATTTTTTTGCTCTACACGGTTGGAGATGGATTGGTATCCCAAATACCTGCGTTGATGGTATCGACTGCTACCGGTATTATTGTTTCAAGGAGCGCAACAAAAGATAATCTTGGAACAGAACTGCTAAAGGAGCTTTCCGGGGAAAAGAAAGTTATCATACTCACAGGTGTTGTCATTATACTTCTTGGATTGTTTACCCCGCTTCCAACTTTCACAAGCTTGCTTATAGGTGGCATGTTTTTGGTTGTTGGAATCATGATTAAAGAAGAAGCACAGCCACAAATACAACCTGGTGTGGCGGGAACTCCAGGTGTAGTTGGTGGACCACCAACTGGAGCGCCAGCGGGTCCTGTACTTTCAACTCCTGAGGAAGTGGCAGAGGTATTGCAGTCGGACACTGTTGAGGTAAATATTGGATATGGACTTTTGCCGTTGGCTGACTTGTCCCAAGGCGGAGATATGTTAGAACGTTTGACAATGATACGTAGGCAACTTGCTCAAGAATTAGGTCTTGTTCTTTCACCTATAAGGGTCAGGGATAGCGTCTTACTAAAACCAAACGAATATGCAATCTATATACGTGGTGCAGAAGTTGCAAGGTATGAACTCTTCCCAAATAGATTGCTTGCAATCAACCCAGGTTTCATCACCGAACGCATACCCGGTATAGAGGTTAAGGAGCCAGCCTTTGGGTTGCAAGCGTTTTGGATAGATGAGTCCAAGAAAGACGAGGCAATTCAAAAAGGTTACACGGTTGTTGACCCACCGACGGTCTTTGCCACGCACGTAACAGAAATCCTGAGAAGGTATGCACCGGAATTACTAGGTAACAAAGAATTCCAGCTTCTTGTCGACGGTTTAAGGAACAAATTTGATAGATTGGTGGATGATGTCTTTAACGTTGTGAAGCCCACGGTGGTAAAGAAAGTTTTACAAGAGTTGTTACGCGAAGGTGTGTCAATAAGGAATTTGCCGTTTATTTTTGAACTTATCCTCGACAATACTGAAAGGGCTAGGGACGTTGAAAGTTTAGTAGAATACGTAAGAAGAGGGTTGAAAAGGCAGATTGCAAGTAAACTGGTGAGTCAAGACAAGCAAATTCATGCAGTTGCACTCGATAGTGAATTAGAAAGAATTCTAACCGAATCGATTTCGGAGAGCGATGAGGGTAGATATCTAAGCGTCAACCCACAAATTATGAGGGAAATTATAGAGAAGATTTCCCAGGAATTGGAACAACTCATGAGGAAAGGTTATTCACCAATTCTCGTAGTCTCTGGCGCTATTCGCCCTTACCTTGCAAGAATGGTGCTCAGGTTCATACCAGGTATTACGGTTATAGCATTTGAAGAGGTTCCTGAGGATGTTAACCTTTCAATCGAGGGTGTGGTGAGGATATGATTGTGAAAAAGTATCTGGTGACTGACATCAAAGAAGCTTTCGAAAAGATAAGAGTCGAGCTGGGAAAAGATGCGGTTATATTAAGCACACGAAAGGTAAAAAAAGGCGGTTTCCTTGGGATAGGCGCCAAGACTTATCTTGAAGTAACGGCAGCAATTGAGGAAAAGAAAGTGCCACAGACCGAGGAGAAGGGGCAGATTTACAAACTTCAGGAGATACTCTCTAAAACAAAACAACCACAGCAATCTTCAGAAGATTTGACTGAGCTTAAGAGAATGATGATGGAATTGAAATCGATGATCGCATCACAAAGGGCGAACGAACCACAGTGGGTGCAAGATTTGAGAAAAGCATTAGAAAAGCAAGATGTCGACGACGAGATTGCAGAAAAGGTTATAGAGTATGCCAGAGTTAAGTATCAGGAACTCGATTTCAGCAACGAAAACACTAGGCTGATACTTTCTGAAATGTTTCTTCCTTTTTTAAACACATCCGTGCCTGATATAAAAGGAAAGGTTCTTTTTGTTGGACCGACAGGTGTTGGTAAAACCACCACTTTAGCAAAATTGGCTGCGAAATTGAAGCTCAATGACCACAAACGTGTAGGGATTATTACACTTGACACTTACAGAATAGCCGCAGTTGACCAGTTAAAGACGTACGCAATGCTTCTGGATGTACCTATCAGAGTGGCTTACACACCAAAGGAGGCAAAGTTAGAGGTTGAGGCGCTATCTGACTACGATGTTATCCTCATCGATTCAGCAGGTAGGAGTCAGAAAAACGAGCTGCATATGACGGAAATAAAAGCAATGGCTGAGGTTGTTGACCCAGACCTCGTCTTCTTGATAGTAGGTATGCAATACAGGTCAGAGGATGTCAAGGAAATAACTAGTAGGTTCTCAATAGTTTCGCCTACGCATGTTGTACTTTCGAAGATGGATGAAACCTCTTCTTATGGACATTTTGTCAATGTTCCTACGTTCTTAAATGTTCCAATAGCGTATATAACGAATGGACAACGTGTGCCAGACGATATAATGGAAGCGAATAGTAGAGAGTTAGCTGTTCTTCTAGCACGTGAGGTGTTGAAAGATGCAAGATCAAGCAAGTAACCTTAAGAAAAGTGATATTATAGCTGTCATAAGTGGAAAAGGTGGGGTTGGAAAAACACTTGTTGCAACAAATTTGGCAGCAGTAGTTGCCGAAAATGGTAAGAAGGTCTTGCTACTCGATACGGATGTGGGATTTACTAACGCTGATATATTACTTGGAGTATATCCGAAACATTCTATAAAAGATTTCGTGAACCACAAATGTGGCATAGAAGAGTTGATAACACCAACGAGTTATGGTGTAGACCTTATCTCCTTGGGTGGTGATGTGTCGGATTTGCTTGCAATGAATGAATTTGTTATCAAAGACTTTGCAACAAGCTTTCTGAAACTTCTTGAAAATTACGATATCGTCTTTATGGATATGCCGCCTGGATTTTCAAATTCGTATATGCCGTTTTTAGCTCTGGTTGATCAATTTATTGTTCTCACCACGCCGGAACCAACGTCTGTTGTTAACACATACACGATGGTAAAATTACTTAGCATAAAGGGAATAAAAGGCGAGGATATACACATTGTGGCGAATATGGTTCAAAATATAAAGGAAGCGACAAGTCTTATGGAACGTTTTTCCGAAGTCGTGGAAAAATTCATTGGGAACAAGGTTTCATCAGTCACAATGATAAAAGAACATCCACTTGTGGTAAAAAGTATCCACGACCGTCAGTTGTTTGCTTTAAAGTACAGAAGTATACAACCATCGTTTTCAGTCATGCGCATAGCTTCCTATTTGCTTAAAGGCGAAGTAAAAAAGGTACAAGGAGATACACTAATACAGAAGTTCTTGAGGTTCTTCCGAGGTGATAATAAGTGACGCTGGAAGAGTATGTGAATGCTAATTTGTCTGGTGCGGTGCTAAGAGGTTTTTCAAAGGATGGAGAATTGCTCGTAAAGTTGAAGGAATTAAAAGGAAAGAGCATCAAGGTCTCTTTCCTCTCTTTTGCGTCAGTACCAGAAGTTTTGAGAGTGGATATACCCATAGAGGGTTTTGTACTTTCGGTTATAGTTAAATTATCAAGTCACGAGGAAGGAATATATGAATACGTGGCTTTAGAAAAAGCAGGAATTTTACAAAGGCGTTCAAAACCACGTTATGCAGCTTTTGAACCTTGCTCAATATACGGCTTTAATTCTTTGATTATTGATGTTTCGGAAAACGGTTGCCAGGTGATTTCTGAGTTCAAGCCGAGAGTCAGAGAAAACGTCGAACTTAAATTCAAGGGTAACGATGAGAAAACTTTAGAGGGAAATGTAATGTGGTCGGTCGAAGAAGAAGAATGTTATCGATACGGTATCTATATTCCAAATCCTGAAGCCTTTTGGATGAAGCTTGTTGAAAAATACAAAACCATAGGAGAGGTTATCTGATGGCGTATGTGGAATTGGTTGATGCCCAAAAAGCTTTAAAAGTAGGAATACCTGCATTGATAAGGATAACAATGGTGAAAGAACTCGAGGGCGAGTACAAGAGCAATGTTGTTGACATAGATTTAGAAAAACGCATTCTTTTTCTCTCAATACCTTCTTACAAGGGAAGATTTATCCCCATACCCAAAGGTGTGCGTATGACGGTCAACTTATTTGACCGGTCTTCGATTTACGAATTTGACACAATTTCTCTTGGTGTTATCAAGCGTGACAATATTTATGTTATACCCGTTCCTTTTCCTGAAACCGTTCGCAAAACGGAAAGAAGAAAGTTTGTTAGGATACCCCTTTACCTGGAAGGAAGATTTTATCTCTCTGATGAACCAGATGCAGAGTCCTACGCATTTACCACACGCAACATTAGTGCAGGTGGAATGATGATGGTAACGAAAAAATATTTGAAAATGGGTGATATAATATATATCGATTTAAAGCTTGACAACGAGCTTTTGTTAAACAAACAGAAATCTAAGGTTGTACGACAAGACGAGCAAATAGATGAGGGATTTATGTACGGTGTACAGTTCCTCGACGTACCACTTGCTTTGGAAAAAGCACTTGTAAGGTTTATATTCCAAAAAGAAATTAAGATGAAGGCCGTCAAATAAAAAGTAGATTCGAAGGGAGGAAAGATGATGTTAGAAAAACTCAACGAAGCACAACTGGATGCAATTAAAGAAGTAGGGAATATAGGCACTGGTAACGCAGCTACAGCACTTTCCATGATGCTTGACAAAAAAGTGGAAATTTCAGTCCCTCAGGTAAAGGTGATACCTATTTCTAAAATACCCTTTCTTTTCGAAAATCCTGAAGAAGTGGTTTGCTCAGTGAAAATGGAACTCAAAGAAGACATGACTGGTGAGATACTTTTGGTCTTTGACCCGAAAACTGTTAAAACGCTTGCCAGAGTGCTTACCGGGATGGAAATAACTGACATAACGGAGATGGACGAGTTTACATCTTCAATGATGAAAGAGATTGGTAATATTATGTGCGGTTCCTATATAACAGCACTTGCTGGGTTTACGAATCTTTTCATAAATCCGGAACCACCAGAGTTAATAGTTGACATGATAAGTGCTATAATCTCTGAAATCTCGATACCACTTGCATTGGCAGGTGAGGAAAATATACTTCTTGTTGAAACCATTATAGAGATAGAAGGGTTAGAAGAAGCACTCCAAGGCTACTTACTGTTAGTACCTTCTGTAGATTCTCTTGAGAAACTTCTAAAGGCGTTGGGGATGTGACAATATGAAGAAAAAAGTTATTATCGGAATCGGAGAATGGGCAGTTGAAAAAAATCCTGCAATTTTAGTTACCTTGGGTCTTGGGTCTTGTGTGGGAGTCTGTATTCGTGACCCTGTTGCCAAAGTGGGTGGAATGGTCCATGTGATGCTTCCAGATAGTGGAGGTAGACCAACGAATACGCCTGGTAAATTCGCTGATACGGGTGTTAGCTTGGTTGTCGAAGAATTAGTAAAAATGGGAGCCTCACGTTCAAGGTTGGAAGCAAAAATCGCGGGTGGAGCATCGATGTTTCAATCGGCAATGGATATAGGTGCAAGAAACGTTGAAGCAGTTAAGACTGCTTTGCAGAGGAATGGGGTTAAGTTGTTAGCAGAAGACACTGGCGGAAACAAGGCAAGGAGTATAGAATACGACATCGAAACTGGAAAATTACTTATTCGAAAGGTCAAAACAGGAGATTCTGTGGAGGTTGTTGAGATTTGATTCTCAACAAAGATGCCATTGTGAAGGAATATTTGCCACTTGTCACACGTTTGGCAAGGGATTTGAAGGTGAATTTACCGCACAACGTAGAAATTGACGACCTTATACAAGAAGGGGTTGTAGCCCTGCTTCAAGCCGTAGATAAATACGACCCACGTCATGGAGCTACGTTCAAGACATACGTTTACACACGTATAAAAGGTGCTATGATAGATTATCTAAGAAAGTTAGATTATTTACCAAAAAATGTGAGGCAGGATATAAAGAAGTTGGATAATGAAATTGCTGAGTTTTATACTAAGCACCAGAGGTTGCCCACCTATGAGGAACTTGCTGAAATCTTGGGGATGAGTGTTCAAGAAGTCGAACAAATTTACAATGAACTGTTGTTGAAACAGTATGTGAATTTAGATGAATATTTATTTGGTGTAGATGAGGAAAGTTCGGACCCATCAAATTATTATGAAATTCCAAGTAGTGAAGATGTCAAGGAAAAGGCTTGGAAATCCATACTTTATGAACAGCTCGTTGAGTCGATAAATAAATTAGACGAGAAAGAAAAACTTATCCTTTCATTGAGATTTGAGCACGACTTATCTTTAAAAGAAATCGCTGCTGTGCTTGGTGTGACCGAATCCAGGGTTTCGCAAATCATCGGCGCAATTCTTTCAAAGCTCAGAAAGATGCTTGAGGGAGAACAAGAGTTGGAATCTTCAAAGGACAGAACAGGCAATAAAGATACACAAGGATAGAGTTTTATTTGTGAGTACTTCGAGGTGAAGACCGTGGCTGAACCAATCAGCGGGATTCAAAATCAAACGATTATTTTAAGGGTGAGTCATGACAGTTCCCATATGGTTAGTTTGCAACAATACGCTGCGCAAGCAGCTGTTGCACATAGTGCCCAAAGTGTTGAAAGAAAAGCACAAGCTCAGCTTCAAAGTACAACCAATGTGCAAAGCACAGAGCAAAAAAATGTAAAAACAGCCACCGAGGGTAGAAGCCAAGGTGAATATATCGGAACTCAGGCAAGAGGTGGTAAAAAACAAGAAAGAAATGAAAAAGAAATTCTCAGGCAGGATGGAGCCCATCTGTTGGATGTGAGAGTATGATTGGTTACTTAAGTGTAATGAATATAGATGGTAAGCATCTTGGAGGAGTACTGGTTATAAACGATTTAGGTATACCAGTTGAGTTCAAATACTCCGAACCTGTCACACCTACGAAACTCCAGGAAATCATCTATGGGAATTCTCTCGAATACTACCTACACGCAGAAATCATTGCAAAAGGATTGGTTCAGCGCTTGGAGAATAAGCCTGAAGTGATACTTGTCCAAGACCCGACCTTGTTGTTTGATAAGAACACGGTTATGGTAACGTTGTTGCCACAGCCTGTTTCTGAGAAAAGGGAAAGTAACGAAGCGGTTGTTAATTTCAACAACAAGAGTATAAGGATTACATTCCCAGAAAACGCTAAGGTTGATGATAATGTTGTTCAGAAAATTTTAGATTACGCCTCCAAGATTGATATCATGGAACCTTTTGATAGGGTTGAAAAGGCGCTGAAATACGTATGCGAATCGCAAGAGAAATAATTGAAACACTACGGATGGAACTCGGGTTTTTGAAATACAAAAGTCCCGATGTTTCGGTCGAAACGGTGTTTCACAGTATCGAAGTGACTTTTCCAACAAAGGTAGAAGGTTTTGAATTCGATGCCCCAGCTATACATGATCTGCACTCTTCATTTGATGTTTCATACAAAGATTATTCCTTCCCACAGGAAAATGAGAACTTTGTTTTTAAAGACATAAAAGATTCAATAGAACAAAATATTGAGGGTTTTTGCTTGAGCGAGCATAACCTGACGGTAAGTTCATTTGATGGTTTAAATTCTCTAAATTCAAACAGTTCCACGATAGTTTTCAATGAAGCACAGAATTTTCGTTTTGCTATTAATGAATTAAACGTAGCGGACGTTGAGATATTAAATCCTGATGTACATATCTCAAAAGTGGAAAGCGTAGAAGTTTTAGGAAACGACCTAACGATTAATGGGTTAGGGTTTAAAACTCCAAGGCAGCTATTCAAAGTAGAGTTCCGAAAGCCAGAAAAATTCCCACCTGTTCTGTCTTCCATCGATTATGTACCTGCCCAGTATGTTGAAAAATCTGCCATATTAAATGCCGTTCAAGCCATTAGCTCAAAGTACAATATATCACTTTTGAAGTTCTATGGTTATTATCGAGGCATTCCACTGGATGTTGTTTCTGGTATGAAGATATTGCCGAATAAGAATTTGCGAGTATTTTTCGACTATTCGAAAGTAGAAAGACTAAAACGTAAGCAGGTACTTGAAAGAGATTTCATTGTTTTTAAGTATGAAGATAGATTCGTTTATCATTTGGTTTAAGAAAATTCATATAAATTAGACAAAAATTCTCTTTTAAAAACTTGCAAAAAGGGTATATAATATCATTGAGTGGGTTTCATTTAACCTACCTTTTTTTGTTGTATCTTATAGATTCTCCACGGAATGTAAGAAAAATGTTTGACATTGATTTTTTATTTCCTTCACTGGGAGGTGTGGTGAGTGAAGTTGTTAACGTTTAAAGGAGGAGTCCATCCACCTGAAAAGAAGTTAACAGAGCACGAAAAGATTCAAAAAGCACCACTGCCAGAAAAAGTTGTTGTGCTCATGGCACAACACACAGGTGCACCAGCAAAGGTTGTTGTGGAAGTTGGCCAGCAAGTGAAAACAGGGCAGGTTATTGGGGAACCACAGGGTCCTGTTTCCGCTTATGTGCACTCTCCTGTTACAGGGACTGTGACAAACGTAGCAAAAATCAACAGTGCAGTCCACGGTATGGCTGTCGAAGCTGTAACTATCGAAAGAACGGGAGAGGATGAGTGGGAATTACTACCTAAACTGGATTGGACAACGGTCACAAAAGAAGAGCTTATCGAGCAAATCAAAAAAGCAGGTGTTGTTGGACTTGGTGGAGCGATGTTCCCGACACATGTGAAACTGAACCCTTCAAAACCCGTTGATACACTCATAATAAACGGAGCGGAGTGCGAGCCATATCTTACTATTGACCACAGAGTAATGCTTGAGATGGATGAAGAGCTCTTAGAAGGCATTGAGATTACCAAGAAGATTTTAGGTGTCAAAGAAGTTTACATAGGCATCGAGTACAACAAGAAGGATGCCATTGAACATCTTGAGAGGAAATGGAAAGGGAAGGTAAAGGTTGCAGCGTTGAAAACAAAATATCCTCAGGGTGCTGAAAAACAATTGATAAAGGCGATTACTGGCAGGGAAGTGCCAAGTGGTGGTTTACCAATGGATGTTGGTGTAGTTGTGCAAAATGTCAGTACGATGGTTGCGATAAAACAGGCAGTTGTAGATGGGAGACCACTCGTTGAGCGTGGAATGACACTAACTGGTGATGGTGTGAACAGGAAGGGGAATTGGTGGGTTAGAATAGGAACCCCGATTTCGTGGATTATTGAAAGACTGGGAGATGGGTTTGCCGAAGGTTACAACGAATTAAAAGTGTTAATGGGCGGACCAATGATGGGTATACCAGTTCCAAATTTGGATACACCTCTTTTAAAAGGAAATAACGGTATTACCGTTATACCGGAACAAAAACGTGAAAGTACGAACTGTATCAGGTGTTCTTACTGTGTCCATGTGTGTCCAATGAACCTACAGCCTTATTTGCTTGATTTGCTTGCAAGAAAGAAAAAATACGATGAAGCGGCAGCTATCGGTTTGCTTGATTGTATTGAATGTGGTTCTTGTACTTACATCTGTCCAGCTAACGTTGAACACGTCAAGTCGATAAAGCTCGCAAAGAAAGTCTACCGCACACTGCGAGGTGGTAAGAAATGAAGAATGTAAAGTTACTCACAACATCGGCACCACATGTAAGAACGCAAGATTCGACAAGGAAGATAATGATAGATGTGTTAATTGCTTTAGCCCCAGCCACCATTGCAGCTACATTTTTCTTTGGGTTGTACGCATTAATATTATCTATTCTTGGTATGATTAGTGCTGAACTGATTGAATTTTTTATAATGAGAGTTTTGAGGAAAGACAAAAATTTTGTCCCAAATGGTAGTGCTGCAGTCACAGGGTTGTTGCTCGCTTTGAACGTCAGTGTGGCAACACCTTGGTGGGTGCTACTCATAGGTGTGGTCTTTGCTATTGCTATTGTGAAGCACGCATTCGGTGGACTAGGTCAGAATATCTTCAACCCAGCACTCGCAGCAAGGGTATTCTTGCTTGTTTCTTTTCCGACCTTCATGACAACATGGTATAAGCCAATAGCATCGTTCGGTGGGTGGTATACAGACGCACAAACAACTGCAACACCACTTGCGATATTGAAATTACAGGGATTCAGCAAGGTTATGGAGAGCACGAATTACCTTGATTTGGCTTTTGGAAACGTTGGTGGATGTATAGGTGAAACAAGTGCTATTCTTCTGTTTATAGGTTTCCTCTATTTGGTTTTTAGAGGGAGAATTAAGGTAGTCATTCCAGCTACCTATATTGGTAGCGTGTTACTCATCGCCTCGATATTCTACACTATCAATCCAGAAAGGTTTGGTTCACCTATCTTCCACGTTTTGGCGGGTGGGTTGATGCTTGGTGCTCTCTTCATGGCAACGGATATGGTAACCAGTCCAATGACACTTAAGGGACAAGCTATATTTGGCCTTGGTTGTGGTGTTGTAACAATGCTTATCAGATATTTCGGAGGTTATCCGGAAGGTGTTTCCTTGTCTATACTTCTTATGAACGCCCTTGTTCCCATAATCGATAGACACACACAGCCAAGGGTTTTTGGGAGGCGAAAAGCATGAAAGAGAATAGGCGTGAAATGCTGAAGATGAGTATCACGTTGATGGTTTACACGTTAATTGCGGGGATTGCACTTGGTCTGGTTTACACAATTACGAAGGATAGAATAGCCGAAGCGGAACTTGCGAACGTTATATCTTCCATGGAGAGTTTGCTAACTGATGAGAACGGGAATACCATTGTGAGTATTGATGAGATAAAAAAAATCGTGCTTTCAAAAAGGAACGAAATGGGTAATGTATTGTTCACCGACAATGTAGGAACAGTGATATCTCCTGTGTATGAGTTTGAAACAGATAGTGCAAAGTATTATCTGCTAACCGGTTACGCGGTTGGTTACGGCGGAAACGTTGTAACGATGGCAGCATTCAAGCTTGATAAAACCACAGGTGAATTGTCGTTAAAAGCTATTAAAGTACTTGATTACTCGCAAGAAACCCCGGGACTTGGTGCGAAAATAGCCGACCCCAATGTGCAGAAGAGGTTCTTCCCGATACCAGAGACAGGACTTAAAAATGGATTGAAGGTTGATAAGGATGCAGGGAAACAAGGGATTGATCCAGAAGAGGCAAAACAAGAAGGGGTTGTAAAGGTATCTGATGTGATGACTGGTGCAACCATCACTCCAAGGGCAGTTGTGAGTTCCTTAAATGTGATGTACAAGTTCCTTAAAGAAAAGTATCTCGGGGGTGAAAAGTAATGGCCTCTAAGATTTCAGAATTCACTAAGGGGATAATAAAGGAGAACCCAACATACGTTCAGGTTCTTGGAATGTGTCCGACACTTGCGACAACAACGAGTGCAAAAAATGGTTTTGGAATGGGATTAGCAGCAACAGCGGTGCTTGTTATGTCAAATATAGTCATATCTGCCATTAGGAAAACTGTGCCAGAAAAGATAAGGATTCCAATCTTCATCACGGTAATTGCAACTTTTGTTACCATCGTGGATTTGGTAATGCATGCGTTCACGTATGATTTGTGGAAAACCTTGGGGCTTTTCATACCTCTCATAGTCGTTAACTGTATCATTATGGGACGGGCGGAAGCATACGCTTCCAAACACTCAGTTGTTGATTCTTTGCTCGATGGCTTGGGTATGGGGGTTGGTTTCACACTTAGCCTCACGCTTCTTGGCAGTATAAGGGAACTTTTTGGGAACGGGACGATTTTTGATATCAAAGTCTGGGGCAAGGCGTTCAATATGTTCGTTATGATTCTTCCACCAGGTGCTTATCTGACTCTCGGACTCTTAGCAGCACTCTTTGCCGCAATTTCAATTAATCGCCAAGAAAAGGCAAAGAAAATAGCCCAAGCACAACAATCACAACAAACTCAACAGGTTCAACAGACTCAGCAAAGGGTGGGTGAGGCGAAATGAAATTATTCTTGATTTTGCTATCCGCAATGCTTGTCAATAATTACGTGTTTGTTAGGTTCTTAGGGATTTGTCCATTCTTAGGTGTTTCGAAGAAAACCTCAACTGCCATTGGAATGGGACTTGCAGTTATATTCGTATTGGTTATGTCTTCCGCTATTTCTTGGGGACTCGATTTGTTACTCATAAAACTCCAATTGGAGTTTCTAAGGACTATAGTTTTCATACTTGTTATTGCAACGTTTGTTCAGTTCGTTGAAGCGTTCCTGAAAAAGAATAACCCTTCACTTTACGAAGCATTGGGTATTTACCTACCTTTGATAACAACAAACTGTATCATCTTGGGTATCGCAATAGTGAATAGCTTGTCAAAATATACTTTCTTTGAGGCTATTTTTAACGCACTTGGAGCAGGTCTTGGATTTTTGCTGGCGCTGGTTATCTTTTCAGGTATCAGGGAAAGACTAGAACTTTACGATGTGCCAAGGCCGTTCCTTAATCTTCCGATATCGATGATAACAGCTTCTCTACTTTCACTTGCTTTTATGGGATTCCAAGGTATGATAAAATAAAAACAACTTTGAAATTGAGTAACAAAGAAAGAAGTTCCGGTTTCACGGGACTTCTTTCTTTTGTTTGGGTGTGTTTTATGATTCAAAAATTTTTAAATCTGTGATAAAATAATATGATTGAAAGAAAAATTGAAAATATGAATAGAGAAAAAACCGGAGGTGGAGCTATGTCAGTTCGAGAGTGGCGAAAGGTATTATTTGGAAAGGAGTGGGTGTTTCAACACGGAAAGGTAGCGAAGCAATCAGCAGGTTCAATTTGGGCAAGATTTGGTGATAGTGTTGTCCTTGCAACAGCAAACGTTTCGGACAACGTAGTTGAAGGTATCGATTTTGTCCCGTTAACAGTAGAGTATATGGAGAAGTTCTACGCAGCAGGTAAGATTCCTGGTGGTTTTATCAAACGAGAAGGTAAACCTTCGGAAAGCGGGATACTTTCCTCAAGACTTATAGACAGACCAATAAGACCCCTCTTCCCAAAAACGCTAAGAAATGAAGTTCAAGTTATTGTGACGGTGCTTTCGGTAGACCCGGATTGTCCAACTGATGTGCTTGGTATATCTGCTGCGTCGTTGGCTTTGAATATTTCAAAAATACCGTTCGATGGCATTGTTGCAGGTGTCCAGGTTGGTTACGTGGATGGGCAGTTCATTGTCTTTCCAACAGCTGAACAACTTGAAAGAAGTAAGATAGATATAGTTGTTGCGGGTACAAAAGACGCGATTACCATGGTCGAAGGTGAAGCGAAAGAAGTTACCGAAGATGAGATGCTACAAGCTCTCATGGTTGCCCATGAAGCTATCAAAGAAATTGTAGCGTTCCAGGAAGAAATTATCAAGGAATTCAATGTGGAGAAAATGCCTTTACCAGAGCCAAAGTACAATGTTGAACTTGTTGAAAAATTTGCGGAATATGTGGATATGAACGAATTAGAAAAGAGGATTTTCGCACGTGGTAAGCAAGAACGTGTGGAGTTGGCTGATGAATACTATGAAAGCATCGTGCAAAAATTCTTTGAGGAGAACAACATAAGCGAGGAAGAACAAGAAGAATACAAACTGCCGTTGAAGGAAAAATATGATGAGCTATCCAAAAAGCTTATGAGAAAGATAATAATCGAGCGTGGTCTTAGGGCTGATGGAAGAGGACCAAAGGATATAAGACCCATCAGTTGTGAGGTAGGGCTACTTCCAAGAACACACGGTTCCGCACTCTTCACAAGGGGTGAGACCCAAAGCCTTGGTATTGTGACACTCGGTTCGCCAGCGGAAGAACAAATAATTGACACTTTGATTGAAGAAGGCACGAAGAGGTTTATGCTGCATTATAACTTCCCACCGTTTTCCACAGGTGAAGTGAAACCGTTGAGACTGAGCAGAAGAGAAATAGGTCACGGGCACCTTGCAGAAAGGGCGGTTAAAGCTGTTATACCTTCGGAAGACGAATTTCCGTACGTTATAAGGGTTGTTTCGGAAATCCTTGAATCCAACGGCTCTTCGTCGATGGCAACAGTATGTTCTGCTTCGCTTGCCTTGATGGATGCCGGGGTTCCTATCAAAAAGCACGTTGCAGGTGTTGCGATGGGTTTGATTCTTGAAGGAGATAAATCGGTCATATTAACAGATATTATAGGACTTGAGGACCACTGGGGTGATATGGACTTCAAGGTCGCAGGAACAAGAGATGGAATAACGGCATTCCAAATGGATTGTAAGGTTTCCGGCGTTAGCGAAGACTTACTTAGAGCAGCACTTTACCAGGCAAAAGAGGCAAGGATGTTCATACTTGATAAGCTATACGAGACGATTTCTGAACCACGAAAAGAACTCTCACCTTATGCACCAAGGATTAAATGGTTCTACATTGACCCAACCAGGAGTGGTGAACTTATAGGACCTGGTGGAAAAGTGATTAAGTCCATTATAAAGATGTTCGATGTTGAGATATCTATAGATGATGAAACAGGAAAGGTCACAGTCAGCGGTGTAGATCCAGAAAAGGTGCAGGGAGCAATTGATTACATCCAAAATATGTTCCGTGATATCTCGGTTGGGGATATTTACGATGGTAAGATAACAAGAGTTGAGAATTACGGCATCTTCGTAGAAATCGCACCAGGTAAGATAGGTTTGGCACATGCCTCTAAATTGGGGAATGTGAAGCCTACATCTTTCAAAGTTGGAGATAGGGTGAAAGTAGAAGTTATAAGCATAGACGAAATTGGAAGGTTCCAACTTAGGAGGGTTGAAGAATAGGCATATGGTTAAACTCGGAGAAAACATCTACTATTACGAAATACCAGGTGTTAGGTCAGCGACAATTGCTTTTATCGTTGGAAGTGGTCCGGTCTATGAACCGGACCATTTACTCGGAATTTCCCATTTTATTGAACATACGGTCTTCCGTAAGACAAAGAAAAGGACATTAAAAGAAATAAAATTCCCCATAGAGCAGGTTGGCGGGCTGTTAAATGCCTGGACTGACAAAGAGGATACGGTTTATTATGCAAAGGTTCCTTCTTCATTTTTCAAAACCGCATTCAATATACTAAGGGAAATTGTTTTTGAACCGGAGTTCACAGAGAGAAACGTTGAACTTGAAAGAAAGATAATCCTTCAGGAATACTACTCCGACTTGGAAATACCAGAACAGAGGTTGTTTAACAAATTCTTCGAAGAACTTATCGATGGTCCGCATTCTAAATCTATAATTGGAACGGAAGAAACGATAAAGAATATCAAAAAGGAAGACTTGGAACAGTTTCACGCGGAGATGTATTCACCGTACAATGTGAAACTTGTCATTGCTGGTCATGTTGACGAAAAGGATTTAAAAGTTGTTAAAGGGATGAATTTAGTAGAAGGCTTCAAGACAGCAAAGCAAAGTTCAAAGCTCAAAACAGGTATTGTTTGTGACAAATTCAAAGAAACGCAGCAAGTTCATCTTCTATTTGCTCACGATGGGATACCATTGGTCGATGAGGAGAATATTTACGCATCGATGGTTCTTAAGACATTACTTGGTAGCGGTATGAGTTCTGTTTTGTTTGAACAAATAAGAGAAAGAAAGGCTCTTGTTTATGATATCAGCGTATCGCATTTGCAGGGCAAAGAATGGGGAGTTTTCTTGATATATGCAGCGACTTCTTTTGAGAATGTTCTAAGACTAGTTGATGAACTCTACTCACTCTTTAAGAATTTCAAACTCACGAAAAAGGTTTTTGACTATGGGAAAAAGCGTTTACTTGGATATCTTGAACTTTTGACTGAGAGCACGTCATCACTTATCTCACTTTACACCCAGTATTTGGCAAATGACATTCCAGTTAAGAGTGTAGATGAAATTATAGAACGTGTAAGGGCAGTTAGTGAGAAAGACGTGGAGCGAGTTTTCGAAAAGATGATTTCAGGTCAATGGTCACTTGCGTATGTAACCCCTGAAGAGGAATTGGAAGTTGAACTACAAAACATTTATGTTTAATCACTATCATTGGAGGTGCTTTCAATGAGCAACTTTTCAAATCAGACAAGTTTTGACAATCTGACGCCCCGCCAAATTGTTGCAGAACTTGATAAGTACATCATAGGACAGTATGAAGCAAAAAAGGCAGTTGCTATAGCAATAAGAAACAGAATTAGAAGACAAAAGTTACCTGAAGAATGGAGAAAGGAGGTAATACCAAAAAATATCTTGCTCATAGGACCAACAGGTGTTGGTAAGACAGAGATTGCAAGAAGGTTAGCACAATTATCTGGTTCACCGTTTTTAAAAGTCGAAGCGACAAAGTTCACGGAAGTTGGTTACGTTGGTAAGAACGTAGATTCAATGATAAGGGATTTGGTCGAAATAGCTGTTAATATGGTCAAACAGGAAAAGATAAAAGAAGTTGAACCAAAGGTGAAAGATTTGGTTGAGGAGCGGATATTGGAAGCTTTGGTTCCGAGTAAAAAACAAAATATACCCTTTGCAAATATATTCGGTTTTCAAGCGGCATTCCAAGGTCAGCAAGAACAACCGGAAGAAGTTGATATTCGCAGAAAGCGAGCAGAATTAAGGGAAAAGCTTAGAAACGGTGAATTGGAAGACATGGAAATAGAAATAGACGTTGAGGTCAGCCAGCCAGGTGTTGGGTTTATCGGCATGCCAGATATGGAGGACATGGGTATCGATTTTTCTCAGATTCTTGGAAACATACTACCAAAGCAGAAGAAAAAGAGAAGAATGAAGATTTCAGAAGCAAGAAGAATACTCACCCCTATAGAATCCGAAAAACTCATCGATATGGATGAGGTCATTCAAAAAGCACTCACGTTGGCGCAAGAAAGAGGAATCATATTCATCGACGAACTTGATAAGATAGCGGCAACAGGCCAAGGGCACGGACCAGATGTATCAAGGCAAGGGGTTCAAAGAGACTTACTTCCAATTGTTGAGGGAACAACTGTTACAACAAGGTACGGACCAGTTAGAACGGATTACATTCTTTTCATAGGTGCTGGTGCGTTTCATATGTCCAAACCTTCAGATTTGATTCCTGAACTTCAGGGTAGGTTCCCGATAAGGGTAGAACTGGAACCTCTCAAAGAAGAAGATTTCGTAAGAATACTCACAGAGCCAGAAAACGCTCTATTAAAACAATATAAAGCGCTTCTTTATACGGAAGGAGTAGAGCTTGATTTTACTGACGATGCAATAAGTGAGATTGCAAAGATAGCATACAAACTGAACGAGAAGATGGAGAATATAGGAGCAAGAAGGCTTTACACGGTAGTTGAAAAGCTTTTGGAAGATATCATGTTTGAAGCACCTGAAGTAGAAAAGAGGATAGTCATAGACAAAGATTACGTTACCAAAAAGCTTGGAAGTATAGTGGAAGACGAAAACGCAGCTGCGTACATTCTCTAATGCTAAATTTAGATATTTGAGGGGTGGAGTTTGATGGTGCGTGTGAAACCAAGCCGTGTTAGGGAGAGTTTGTTAGCGTATTTATTTTTACTACCCTCGCTGATAGTGCTAAGTATCTTCACGTTCTGGCCCATCGGTTTTTCTTTTGTCTTAAGCTTTTTTAAGTGGGACTTTAGGAACATGAAGAACCCATACTTTTATGGACTTGGCAACTACAAGGAGATTTTGAAATTCGATTATCCCGTGAAGTTCCCATTTTACAAAGGGGTGATTTACAGTGCACTTTACATTTTATTATCTGTCCTGTTGTTACTTGTAATATTTACTATAGCTGAGATGTTGGGAAAAAGGAAACTGGACCGGAAAAAAGTGATTTTCGTTGCTGTGTATGGAATATTGCTTGTTGCTTATGGAATTTCAAAGGCTGATCTTAATATGGGTAAATTGTTGATTTTTCTTTTAGTCTCAGCTGGACTTCTTACTTGGGTCTGGCGCGGTAAGATAGTTAGTTCTAAGTTGCTATCAGACCACGCATGGCTTGGCTTTGCCATATGGCTTGTTACTTATGTTCTTTTTGAATTTAGATTCACAGCGGGGGTTAATGGTCAAAGCTATGGAATTGTTGATTTTCTCATCGATGCGTCGGAGAAGAATTTGTTCTTTAAAGCTTTAGTGAACACTACTTACTACGTGATTCTCACGGTTCCTATTGGTTTGAGTCTGGCTCTGCTTATCGCACTTCTTTTGAACAGTATAGAGAAGTTCAAAGCTTTCTTCAGAACGGTTTTTTTCATACCATTTGTCACCTCAGTTGTTGCAGTCTCACTTATCTGGAAATGGATTTTTAACGATGAGGTGGGGTTACTCAATTACATACTTGTCTCTATGGGCTTACAACCCGTAAAGTGGTTAAAAGATGCGAAATGGACAATACCAACGGTTAGTATAGTCTCAATATGGCGACATGTCGGATACAATGCCATGATTTTTTTTGGCTGGTTTACAGAATATCGATACGTTCTATTATGAAGCTGCGGAAGTTGATGGGGCGAACAGTATGCAAAAGTTCTTGAAGATTACTTGGCCACTGCTCTCGCCAACAACATTCTTCCTGTTGATAGTTTCTGTCATAGGTGCGTTCAAGGTCTTCCAAGAGGTCTTCACTTTGTACGATGGATTACCTGGACCATACGGAAACAGTGGTATGACGATGGTTTATTACGTCTTCGATTTGTTCTATCGTCAACAAAGGATGGGTATCGCAAGTGCGGCGGCATATCTGTTATTCTTGGTAATTCTGGTCTTCACATTCATCCAATACAGAGTCGGCGACAAGGTCGTCGAATACGTTAGTTGACGCGATGAGGGGGAGCAGAATATGAAAGAATTGAAAAAGCTCTTAATTTACGTGCTTTTAGCGATTGGCTCAATTATCATGATAGCTCCGTTTGCATGGATGATAGTAACTTCTTTTAAATTACCGTCGGAAGTTAATTCGTGGCCCCCGAAGTGGACTACCAGGTCCTTTGCATTTAGTAGAGATGTAAAGGTTATTCCTTCAACTGGAACTGTATCGACCGTGAAAGGCTTGAGTTTAAGGGAAGCTTTAGCATTCATTGCAAAGAAGAGCGCAGGATTGAATTTAAACGTTAACGATGACCCGTTTTACAGAGGGACCTTGACGATTCCGTTTAAGGGTGCGAAGTATTCAAAAGGAGTATCTCAAGAGGAATTTAGTAGTTTCCTTTCGCAGGTATCAATTCCAAGTGATTTCAATGCTGATACAAGTAACCCTGAGCAGTTTTTTGAAAATGTCTTTTTGTTTTATAAAACCGGTGCTAATCCGTTCTTTAGGAGAGATGTTTTTGTCGAAGGTCTGGTAGGTTCACTTGAATCACTATCTGATACAATAGACACGATTTCTACCTTTGGAATTGACAGAATTACTGACGAAACCGAAAAATCAACATTTGAAAAGTTCTTAGAGGATGTTGTGAAGAATATCGAGATGGTTAAGGCAGAGATTAACAAATATAAGGCAGGGACAGAAATAGTTCTTAGTGATGAGGAAATTAACGCGATAAGAGACATTTTGAGCAGATACAACTTTGTTTATTCTGGGACTAATGAGGTAAGTGAGAATTACAATACCACTGTTAAGAACACCATAGGAAAATACTTAGAAAACATAGATTTCTATGTGAAAGTTAAGGCGTACTTTTCCGAAATTCAAGATGAGCAAGCTGAAACTGACATAGTTGCCGTTCCTCTTAGTAAGCAAGAGCGTATTAATTTGCTGATAAACCGCGTTCAGGACTTTAAAGATAAAGATTTGCTTGTCGAAATAGTAAAGAACACATCGTTAAAGGACGTTGTGGAAGAATTTGCTAAGAGGCTTGATGATGAAGTCGTAAAGAAATTCAAGATAAATACACAGGATTTGGCATCTCTTAAGACACTTCTGGGCAACTTGATAAATATCGCTGGAGAAAACGGCTTGGATTCACAAACTTTGCTAAATGATTCTTACGACGCTTTCATCAAAGCAATAGAGTCCAAAGTAGGCTTTAACCTTTCTTATTCAGCTACAAGGTCAAAGCTTGATGCGTATGCCGAAGAAATTCAAAATGCTAAAGAAGTTTTCAGAACGATTGCACTTAACTCTCTAGAATTACAATCTTTGAGAGCTATATATGAACAGACAGTTTATGCTTGGCGGGTTGTATCAGCTCCAAGTTTTGTTAAAGACGTGTTGGTGAAGGAAGGTAAGACGATAGAAATCCTTCTTGAGGATGTTCACCCAGTGTACTTTGTTGACGATGGAATCAAAACTGTTCATGTTAAGTTCAGCACTGGTGATGTGTTCAAAAATGTATTTCAGAATTACGTGAATGCTTGGAACGCTGCTCCGTTTGGAAGGTACTACTTCAACACTGTTTTTATTGCAACAGTAACGACCATTTTGGAAATCGTAATTTCTGCAATGGCAGCGTATGCGTTTTCTTGGATGAACTTTCCAGGAAAAGGTCTGTTATTTAGTATATTCCTTGCAACGATGATGGTGCCAGGTGAAGTCTTGCTTGTTCCAAACTTTATCACGATAACAAAATTTGGATGGATAGATACATACTACGCACTTATAGTTCCGTGGGTCGTTAGTGTCTTTTCGATATTCTTGATGCGGCAACATTTCATGAGTATACCATCGGAACTATTTGATGCTGCGAAAATCGATGGCTCATCACATTGGAGATTTTTGTGGCAGATAGTTGTTCCTCTCAGCAAACCTGTGATTATAACAAGTGCCCTCTTAAAATTTGTTGGTAGCTGGAACGCGTTTTTGTGGGTACTAATTGTTACGAACAGCCCGAAGTACAGAACACTCACAGTTGGATTGCAATCGTTCAGCTCGGAAGTTGGAACACTCTACAACTTACTTATGGCAGCAGCAACGTTCAGTATACTCCCAGTTGTGATTATATTCCTCTTTGCACAAAAATACTTCGTCAGAGGTATTGCAAGAACCGGTTTAAAATAATTTTCAGGCAAACAAAAATAATCGAAAATTCAAAAACAACAAACATGCCCCAGGTGTAAGCTGCCTGGGGCGTATTTTAAAATGGATAGTTCAAAAAGCGAACAAATCGTGGTAGGATTTTATGAAAGGATGTGGTTAGGTGTTTTCAGAAGGAGGAGTAGTTGGTTATATGTCGTCAGGTAATTTGAGTAGTATGAGTAGTTCAAAGAAGGACTATACAAGAACGATGAGATTATCAGTTATAGAAGGTGCGCTTTACACACTTGCGTTTAATGCAACGCAGGGTTTTGTTTACTCTACACTTGCACTATATTTTAATTTTGACCCGGTTCTTGTATCGGTTCTTGCAGTCTTGCCTGCTTCCTCTCAATTGGTTCAGTTTTTCTCCCCAGTGATTTACAAAATCATTCCTTCGAGAAAAAAGGCAATATTTTGGATCGCGTTTATTGCAAGGGCAAGTTTTGTGATTATTCCACTTTCACTAGTAACGGGTGCTAAGAACAAGTTTATTGTAGCGATACCGTTCATAGTCTTTAGTATTCTCAACAGTTTGGTTGGCAGTCTTTGGACGTCAGCGATGAAAGACATCGTTCCTGAAGATAGAAGAAATAAATATTTCGGAATGAGAAACACAGTAGCTACATTTGCAGGTCTTATTGCATGGGTTTCTTATTCAATGATTCTTCAATACCTTGACCGCGTAACGGCTCTTTTGCTTATTTACCTTATCTGTTCTTTGGTTTTTATCTATACTGCATATTTACTTTATTTGCACGATATCCCAGAGACAAAAGTCGTCGAATACGGATTAACGACGCCATTTAGAACTCTGAAGAATAAGAAGTTCAGGAATTTTGTATTATTCGTCTTCATTTGGAACTTTGCCATACAGTTTGCTGGTCCGTTCTTCAGTTACTTTGAAGTATCGCAACTTAAAGTTCCGTACTCATTCCTTGGAATACTGAACATTATAAACTCGCTGCTTGCGATGTTTTTCTACACGTTTTACGGGAAAGTTGCCGAGCGTGTTGGGGAAAAGAATATGATTAGATACGGGATTACTTTGGCGCTAGCTATCCCATTTCTTTATTCAATGATGACGCCAAATAATTATAGATATCTACTTATTATCGACGTAGTTATAGCAGCGATGGCGTGGAGTGCTATAAACCTTGCGTATTTTACTTTACTTTTGAAGATTGTCGAAGAACCAAGCGAAATATACATCTCCATCCACGCACTTGTCGCTGGAATTTCTTCACTGCTCGCATCATACGCAGGTGGAGTTACTTTAAATGCAATTAAGGATTGGCGGTTCTTTGGACTTACGGGATATAACGTCATGTTCATGATTGCCTTTGCTTTAAGGATAGGTGCTTTGATTTCATTTACAAAGCTAGATTTTGGCACAGAGGGACATAGGCCTTTGAAATTTGTGGAGATTGGTCAAATATTGTTGAAAAGGTCAAGGGATTAATGCAAAAAGCAATTGCAAGAGGTGGAATGATATGACATACTTAGAAGGTTCAAAAGGTATTGAGTATGTTGACAGTGTATTCATTACAATCGGTGTCTTTGATGGCGTGCATAAGGGCCACACAAAGATTCTTTCAAAACTTTTACAACTTTCTGAGGAGAATAACGGTCAAGCAAGAATCTACACTATCTTGTATCCCATGGATTATTATTTGGGAGAGTTTGATGGTTTGATTACATCCGTTGAAGATAGATTAGATTTGCTTTCTGTCTATGGAGATGTAAAGATACTCGAGCTACCACAAATCAAAAACCTAACGGCCGAGGAATTTTTCGAGTGGATTTCCAAAGGGGTAAGAGGTATTGTTGTTGGTCACGATTTCAAATTTGGCAAGGGTGGAACCGGTGATGTTCACTTGCTTGAAAAGCTTTGCGAACGAAAGGGTATAAAGCTCGAGGTAGTTCCACCTGTTGTCGTGGATGGTATTAGAGTGAGCAGTAGTCATATCAGAAAGATGATAAAAAACGGTCAAGTGAAGGATGTAAAGAGATTTTTAGGTAGGAACTATTCTATACATGGTGTAGTTTACAAAGATAAACAGATTGGAAGAAAATTAGGTTTCCCCACTGCCAATGTGAAAAGGCCTGACCTTTACCTTGTTGAACCAGCTACTGGTGTGTATTTTGTAAAGGTCTATACACCGAAACAGTACTATGGATTGATGAACGTGGGATTTCGTCCAACGATAGAACACTCGCGAAAGATAAAATACGAAGTTTATATAATTGACTTCTCAGGGGATTTGTATGGCAAAGAGATACGTGTAGAGTTCCTTGAATACCTAAGACCTGAAATTAAATTCGATACTATAACTCAATTGGTAGAACAAATGAACGATGATTTGAAAAACGCAAGGAGGTTAATTGAAGAGTATGAGAAATTCGAGCCGAAAGACTCAAAACAGATCTGAAGTAAATTGCGATAATATTAATGAGCTCGCTAGAATGATAGTAGAAAAGTTTCCACGTGAACACGAGGAAAAAGACCCTTTCAAAGTACTTATCACCACAATTCTCAGCCAAAGAAGTCGCGATGAGAACACGGAAGTATCTGCAAGAAATCTTTTTAATGTCTATGAAAATGCCGAGCAATTAGCTCGTGCAAAACCAGAAGAATTATACGAGTTGATTAAACCATCTGGACTTTACAAAGAGAAAGCTGAGAGGATAATCGCTGTTTCGAAAATAATATTAGAAAAGTACGGGGGGAAGGTTCCGAGTAACTTGGAGGAACTTCTTTCATTACCTGGTGTAGGTCGCAAAACCGCAAATATTGTTTTGCATGTGAGTTTCGGGCAGCAAGCACTTGCGGTAGATACACACGTTCACAGGATATCGAATAGATTGGGGTGGGTAAATACGAAAACTCCGGAACAAACGGAAGAAGAATTGAAAAAAATACTGGACCCCAACCTTTGGGGTCCAGTCAACGGTTCTATGGTTGAATTCGGAAAACAGATTTGCCGTCCAATTTCGCCTAAATGTGAGACGTGCTTTTTAACAGCATGCTGCAAGTACTTTAAAGAGAAGAGATAAACTATTTCTTTTGCACAAATGCTTGAGCCATAAATGCACCTTGAGCTTGTAATTTTGCCAAGGCACTTTCGAGAGCCGAATACTTTGCCCAGAGCTGTTGTTCTTTCTTTTGGAGATACTCCATCATTGTGACCATGCGTTTTGAAAGAATCCGTTTTTCTCTCTCAAGTCTTCCGTTTACCCCGGCAACCGTGTCGATTTCACCGTTGAACTTTGTTAAGTTCCAGCTATATTCCTTGATTTGAATTGCTAATCCTTTATAGGATTCACTGTTTCCGAAGAATTCCCACACCGCGTTAGGACCGTTGTCATCTATGAATTTTCTTAGTCTGTCTTCGTCTAAAGTAATCTTGCCTTTCATCGTGTTTTGGAAACCTCTACCTGTTTCACCGGAAGAAATACCTAAATCTCCTAGAGTTTTTCCATTCACATTTGCTGTCAAGAAACTTCTAAATCTATCAAAGATACGTCTTAAGAATGCATCATTTTTCAACAAACCTTGGAGCTTCTCATCTTCGTTCATCTGGTCTTCTGACTTGCCTTTGACTTTATCTTCAGTTAGTTTTTTATAGAGAAAATCGGTAATTTCGTTCCATTTGTTAACAAAATCTTTTACACGTTCAACGATTTTGTCTCTATCAGTTCCAACTGTAACGACGGCACTACCTAAAGCTGAAAGGTTCAAAGTAAGACCGTTATAGGTCAATGTGTTAGTTTTTGATGACATTTCTTCAGTAACACCGTTGAATGTCACCCTAACTTGAGCCAACTCTCCAAGGACAAAAGTGGAATTAGCATTATCAAGCCTTAAAGAAGTCAATACCGCGTTATCTCCCTCAACCGATATGATGTTATCTCCCGTCGTTTTGCTTGTGAGCACAATTTGACCTGATTTGTCATCGTACTTTGCGTACACATCACTGACGGTGCTGTTAATTTTTTGAATCATACTTTGTAGCGTGTCAGAAGTTTTAAGGGCGATTTCTTTTCCGTTTATTTTTATTGTAGTATCTGAACTGATACCAAGACTCGATAGCGTTTTGAATGTTGAGTAAACACCGATATCTCCTGAGCTTTCAAGTGTAAAGGTCGTACTTGACTGTTTTAAACTCGCATCATTTAGCCTGAAGACAAATGTGAAGTTACCCGAGACGTTTGAGATTTGGAATGCTTTGTTCGACTCAATTTTCATTTTACCATTTTGGAACGTTATATTGGCAGTCACTCCTAAATCTGTAAACGCTTGCTGTAGTTTTGATATAATATCGTTTATTGTGTCGCTATGAGATACGGTGATTTGCTGTTCTTGCGAACCGATCTTGATTTTCACTGTTGAATTATCGACAGGAGTGTATCGCGTATCGAGACTCGCATACGTATCAGTTGTCTGAATTTCTCTTCCAAGTTTGCCACTTTTAAAAACGCTGTTTGTTGCAAGAGTTAGTACATCAATGTTGTAAGTGCCGTCAAGTGCCGATGGTGCAGCACTTACCGAGAGCACGTTGGTAGCTGATGAAGTTGCTGTCTTTGGTATTAGGGTTGCTTGTAGGGAAAAGTTGCTAATGTAATCGTAAAAGTCTCTTATCTTTTCTGAGACCTTTTTGTACGCTTTTTGGAGGTTTGTGTATTGCGTATACTTATCGTTTAGTCTCTGGAGGGGTAGAGACTCGATTTCCAAAAGCTTTTCTATGATACTCTGCGTATCAAGACCACTTACGGCACCACCAATCTGCATTCTTGACGATTGTTGGTACCGGTAATTGATGTTGTTAGCTATGTTGGAAAGGTCCATAGCATCACACCCTTTCGTCCATCAATACCCCCAGAAGCTCTTGGATGTTCTTGGCAAGTTTAATTGCAAGCTCTGGAGGTATCTGTCTGATAACCTCCCCTGTTTCAGGGTCCTTAATCTTAATAACTATCATTTTTGTATCTTTATCAATACGGAACTCGGCCTCTCCTCTAAATATTTTCTTTAGCTTCTCGAAGTTTTCCTTAAATATTTCCAGGTCTTCATCTTTCTGTTTGCCCAAAATATTTTTCAGTTCACCGTTTACCGAAGACTGTTCTCTTACAACGTTTTCAACGGGACCACCTTGTTCGTTTTGTGCTAAATGACTTTTGTTGAGTAATTCTGGTTCAACGACATCGCTTTTGATTCCAATACCTTTCACTCCGTCCATGGCTACCCCTCCATGAAAAGTCGGATTAGACCTATCCTTATTTATTATCGTCACTTTTTTCTTTTTCTTTAATTGAATCCAATAACTGAGCTATTCTTACGGTAGCCTCAATACCTTTGTCTTCCTTAAACCTAAGTTCAGGTGCGACGTACATTCTTATGTTCTTGGCAACGTAAGTCCTAAAATACCCCTTCTTTGATTCCAAATATTCAACGACCTCTTTTCTTTTGTTTTCGTCACCAAGAACACTAACAAAGATGTCGGCGTATCTTTTATCCTTTGAAACTTCCACCCTTGAAAATGTGATGAGCGACCTTACCGTATCTATGTAAGGGTCCTTCATCTCCATTAATGCTTCAGCTAAAACTTTTCTTAGTTCGGATTCGAGCATCTTAAGTTTGTATTCCTGCTTCATCTTTAACACCTCCATAAATCATATCTTTTGATTTTTCAAACACTCTTTCGAGTTCGTGGAACAGTATTTTCAAGTTACTAGGTTTAATCCCGAGAACACTGAAAACCAAAGGATCCAAGTAAGGTGGACCATAAGACAAAGAATAACCGGGCAAAAAGATATTTGAAAAAACATTCGCCAAATGAACAATAGAAATCATCTCTATATGTTGTGAATCGGGGTTGAGTGAAGGTTTCTCATGATACCGGGCAACAGAAACGTATTCGTCGGGAAACTTCCATAGTTTTAAAAGCTCACCGCCTAACTCCATATGGTCTTCGACTTGACATTTGTATTCGATTAAAAACATTGGTATTTGTTTTTCCTCGCTAAATTTTGCAAGTTCATACATGTACGTTGGAAAAACCAAATCTATCGCTATTTTTCCAACATCGTGCATCATCCCTGCAAGAAAAACTTCTTCTCTGTTCATGAATCCGATATTCTTTGCAATATGTTCTGCGAAAATAGCGGTTGTCATAAAGTGGGACCACAGTTTGTCGTGGTCAATAAATGTATGTTTTGCATGTAACGCAGAATACGTAAAAACGCTGAGCGCAAGATTACGCACAGTTTTGAAACCAACTATAACGATGGCTTCACTCAATTTTGTAATTTTTCTTGGCAAACCATAGTATGCTGAATTGACAAGGCGAAGTATCTTTGTCGAAAGTCCAACATCCAAAGAAATGACCTTTTCAAGGTCCTTTGCACTCGCATTTGGATTTGATGCAGTTGAAATAATTTGTTGAACAACAATATCTGGAGTTGGTATTTCAGAAATCGTTCCGAGCAGTTCTTTCATCATTTACACTCTCTCCAGTGTAGAATTTCACCGATTTTAAACATTTTTTCTTTTTGGAAGAGTTATCTCAAAGATACTTCCTTGACCGACTTCTGATTTAACTTGAATTTCTCCGCCGTGCATTTCCACAATTTCTTTTACTATTGCCAAGCCAAGTCCTGTACCTGGTATTGCGTAAGTCAGTTCGTTATCTACGCGATAGAACTTGTCAAATATCTTGTCAAGTTTATCCTCTGGGATGCCTATACCGTTGTCTTCAACGGCTATCCTAATTTTCTCTCCTTCATCTGTTACTGTGACTCTGACGTATTTGCTGTCTTTCTGCGGATCAGAAAATTTTATTGCGTTGCTTAAAAGATTTACAATCACCTGCTCAATTCTCCGATGGTCACATTCAATTGTAGTTGGTAAGCATTCACTCTCAATCTTCACTTTCTTTTCTTCGGCAAATGCTTGAACTGCACTTACTGCACGTTCAATGATGTCGCAAATATCGGAGGGTTCTACTACTATGCGCATGGTTCCAGATTCCAGCTGAGAGAAGTCGAGCAAATCGTTTAAGAGCTGTTCAAGTCTTAAGGATTGCTCGTGAACTATATTGAGAAATTCTTGTATTTCTTCGTAACTCATATGCATACTCAGTATCGTTTCAACGTACGCCTTTATCGCAGCGAGTGGTGTTCTTAATTCGTGAGAGATGTTTGCAATGAAGTTCGTCTTTATTTTATCTACTTCTTTTAACTTCTGAATCTCTTTCTCGGTGGTGATATTTCTAACATTTACAAGTATCCTATCTTCACCGAAAAGTTTAATTTCTTTGAGCGATACACTAAAGAAAGAGTTCGCTTCCTCGAACTCAAAAAACTCCGTCCCGTTTTCTATATTTTTCAAAATCTCATCCAATAATCTGTTGTGCTCGTTGAGTATTTGCTCTGCTTTTATGTTTTTGAACTCAACCTCGTGGTCTTTAAAGACAATAATGCCATCGTTTGAAACATTTATTATGGTTTCATAGTACTGGCGAGAATCGTCAACAATCTTAAATAGCCTCAGGTTTTCAAGCGTGATGCCTGAAAGATAGGCGATCAGTTGTAGATAGTCTATAACCTCAGCAGTGGGTTCGTTAGTTGTTAGAATTACTATAAGTGATAGTACATTACTCCCTTTGAAAATAGGAATGAGTCCAACGTAAATATCCTCAAAAGGAAGAAAGGTTGGATGGAGCCTTTCTTCTACCCATGCAAGGTAATCGGCATAGTATTCTTTGGCTATAGTTACGTCCCAAGGTTCTGAATATATGAGCTCTTTATCTTTCAAGACATTTAGAACCTGAAAATCAAGAATACGTTTTAAAATACCAACCAAAGCGCTGTAAAGTTTGTTCTCATCGTCTACCTTTGATATTTCAAGCATGTATTTTGAAAGGAGTTGTTGAATTTCCATCGACAGTCACCTTCTCAATGGATTTGTGTTTTCCAGCTTTAATCGTCTTTACATCTTTTCAGGAGCACTTACACCAAGTAATTTCAAACCTTCTGAAATGATAATCTTAACACCAAGTGCAAGATTGAGACGTGCATTTGAAAGTTCTGGGTTTTCCGTGTCTACTATCTTGTAGTCTGCGTAGTATTTATGGAATGCTGCAGCAAGATTTTCTAGATAGTCAGTTAGATAATGCGGTGAGAGCTTGTCCCTAACACGCTCCAAGACGTCGTCAAATGTAGAAATAAGCTTTATGATTCTCAGTTCAGCTTCATTTTCGAGAAGCTCGATATTGTTAAGAAGCTCAAATTTTAAACCTTTTGCCTGTGCGTTTTCGAAAAGACTCGAGATTCTTGCGTGTGCGTATTGGACGTAATAAACTGGGTTGTCGGTTGTTTGGGCTTTGGCTAATTCAAGGTCAAAGTTGAGGTGTGTATTCACATCAACCATTGCAAAGAAATACCTTGTAGCGTCCTTTCCAACTTCGTCTATCAGCTCGTCCAATGTAACGAATTCACCGGCACGGGTACTCATCTTGACTATCTCATTTCCACGTTTAAGTGTTACGAACTGGTGTAAAACGAAGATGAGGAAATCTTCTGGAATGTCGAGTGCCTTAATTGCTGCGTACATCCTTGGCAAATGTCCATGATGGTCACTACCAAAGATGTCGATTGCAATATCATAGCCCCGTTTGAATTTGTTGTAATGGTATGCGATATCTGTCAAGTAGTACGTGTAACTTCCGTCACTTTTGATTAGGACCTTATCGTTATCGTTTTCAAATTGGGATACTTTAAACCAAATAGCGCCCTCGTGTTCGTATACCAAGTCTTTGCTTTTCAGTATATCAAGCACTTTCTGAACGGTCCCATCATCTATTAAGCTCTTTTCACTTACAACACTATCGAACTTTGCATCGAGCTTTTCCAGCGTTTTTTCAAACATCTTAGTTATTTCTCGGAGTGCATAATCTTTAAAAACTTCTTCTACCTCTTCGTTCCAAACGCGGAAGAATTTGTCGTTGTGGTCTTTCAAAACGAGTTTCGCAATATCTATCACGTATTCTCCACGGTATCCGTCTTCTGGTATAGGTTCCTCATAGCCAAGAAGCTGATTGTACCTTGCCCAGATAGATTTGGCAAGCAGTTTTATCTGCCTTCCTGCGTCATTTAAATACATTTCCTTTGTTACATCGTATCCAATGTATCTGAGGATATTACCAAGCACATCTCCAATAACAATCTGACGACCATGTCCAACAGTCAGAGGACCTGTTGGGTTTGCACTGCCGTATTCGAGAAGAATTTTACCCTTATTTTTGAACTTCCATATGCCTGAAGGATTTCTGAGGAAATTTTCAAGAAAATTTCTGTAAAAAGTCTTGGAAACCTTAAAATTGATGAATCCAGGGCCGGCTATTGTTATTTCTTCAAACATCGGATGTCCATAAAGCTTTTCTACAAAATATTTCGCCACCTCTCTTGGTGGCTTTTTGAAGTGTTTTGCACCAACTAAAGCGATATTTGTTGAAAAATCTCCGAATTGTTCTTCTGGTACCTCAACAACGAAGTCGTATTCGTATCCACTTTCCATCAAAAAACTTTTCAAAAGGCTTTCTATTTCTTTCCGAATCATCTACGCTGTAACCTCCTAGTTTCACAGTTTTTTATATTTCATTCTTTTGATATTTCTTCAATTATAACATTCCATATCCTATCCAGACCTTCCTTTTTGAGTGAGGAACATGGAATGATTTCTCGTATTTTGTAGTTTGATAGCACCTGTTCAAAATACTTAAGTTGCTTGTTTAGTTCTGAGGAACTTAACTTGTCAATTTTGGTCAAAACAACAACAGGGGAAATCCCTAGAACTTCCAACCACTCTAGCAACTGAGCATCAGACTCCATGAGTTCGTGTCTGGAATCTATCAGTGCGAAGAGCGTTTTCATATTCCAAGAACGTTCAGAGAAATATCTTTCGATGACCTTTCGCCATTCTTCCCTGTCTTTTTTGGATGCCCGTGCGTATCCGTAACCCGGAAGGTCAACGAGGTAGAACTTGCTATTTATCAAATAATAGTTAATTGTCCTGGTTTTTCCGGGATTCTTACTGACGAATGCAACTTTTTTCCCAATAAGTGCGTTCAAAAGACTTGATTTTCCAACGTTCGAACGCCCCACAAACGCGAATTCTCCACGGAGAGGGTCCGGGAATTTATCATTTGGTTTCGCTATCACTTTTGCGAGTTCTACGCTTTTTACCTCTATTGGTTTTGTTGGTTTGCTTGTTTGCGTTTGTTTCACACAAAGCCACCTCCAGCACTTCGTCGATTGTTTCAACGAAGATGAAGTTCATGTTTTTCTTAACTTCCTCGGGTATCTTTTCCAGGTCTACTTCGTTTTTCTTGGGCAGTATGACCGTTTTAATACCTTTCCTGTAAGCTGCTAAAACCTTCTCCTTTATACCTCCAACGGGTAGTACCCTTCCTCTTAGCGTAATTTCTCCAGTCATTGCTACATCGTTTCTAATGGGAATGTCTTTTACTACCGAAACTAAAGCCGTTGTAATAGTGACACCTGCGCTCGGACCATCTTTTGGAACAGCACCTTCAGGCACGTGGATATGTATATCGTATTTTGTGAATTTTTCCGAATAATTTTCTCCACACAGTTTTCTTGCCAAGCTCAAAGCGATTCGGACGGATTCTTTCATGACATCACCGAGCTGGCCGGTGATTATCAGTTGCCCATTTCCAGGAATCAAAGCGCTCTCTATGTAAAGTGTTGTTCCTCCGTTAGGAGTCCAAGCAAGTCCCGTTGCAATGCCAACGAGTGGTTCCTCCAAAGAATCTTCCTCTCTTATTTTCTCAGGTCCCAAGTATTCAGCTACTTTTTCAGGGGTTATCACAACGGTCTTGTTAGTCTTTGTGAATTCAAGTGTTGCCTTTCTCACAACGCTTCTCAGTTGTCTTTCCAGTTCACGAACACCAGGTTCCAATGTGTATTCATGGATTATTTTTTTTATCGCTGAGTCTTTGAAAACAAAAATCTTTGTCTTTTTCTCCGTAAATTCTTCGTATATCTTTGGTATTATGTAGTTCTTGGCTATATAGAACTTTTCAACATCGGTGTAGCTTGAAATCTCAATAACTTCCATACGGTCTCTTAGTGCGGGTGGTATTGTGTATAATACATTCGCTGTTGTAATGAAAAGAACCTCAGATAGGTCGAATGGTAACTCTATGTAGTGGTCTACGAAATCTTTGTTTTGCTCAGGGTCAAGAACTTCAAGCAGTGCGGAAGCTGGGTCACCTTGGAAACTTATTCCCATTTTATCTATCTCATCAAGTAGTATCACAGGGTTTTTAACTCCCAATTTCCTTATCAGTTGAATGATTCTACCGGGCATTGCACCTACGTATGTTCTTCTGTGACCACGGATTTCGGCTTCGTCCCTTAGACCACCAAGTGACATGCGCCCGAATTTTCTGTTCATTGCACGGGCTATAGACTTCGCCAGAGATGTTTTACCGACCCCCGGGGGGCCGACGAAACAGATTATAGGTGCTTTGGTCTTGTCGGAAAGTTTTCTTGTCGCAAGGTATTCCAGTATTCTCTGCTTTGGTTCCTCCAAACCGTAGTGGTCTTCATTTAGAACTTTTTCAGCGTACTCTATATCAACAGTATCTTCTGTTTTTTCATACCATGGTAAATTGAGAATCCAGTCAAGGTAAGTCCTTATCACACTCGCTTCGGGTGCGTATGGGGACATCTTTTCTAATCTCTGCAGTTCGGCCTGTGCCTTTTCTTTAACGTGTTCTGGATAATTTCCTTTCTCTATCTTTTCTCTTATTTCCTTTATCTCAACATCTTCTTCTCCGCCGAGCTCATCGCGAATAACACGTAACTTCTCTCTCAGGTAATATTCCCTCTGGCTCTTTTCAATTCTTTCTTTGACCTTTTGGTCCAGTTGCTGTTCTATCTCCAGTAATTCAGTTTCCCGAGCTAATATGTCTAAGATTTTTTCAAGACGATTGGCAGGATGAACTGTTTCGAGCAGTTCCTGCTTTTCTTCAATACTTCCCGGACACAAAGATGCCGCTATATCTGCGAAAACATCAGCATTATCAACATCTTCTAACAACATTAACGTCTCAGGTGGTATTTTCCTTGAATACTGGACATATTTATGGAGTTCTTCTTTGACCATTCGCATTAAGGCAATTAGACGTTTTGATTTGCCATAGCGTGCTCTGAGTATTTCAAGTTCAAACTCAAAGAACTTCTCACCAACATTTTTTATCCATTTCGCCCGTGCAATTCCCTCAACGAGCACTTTAAAAGTGTTATCGGGTAATTTGCCGACCTGAATAATTCGAACAATTGTCCCTACTTTGTAAAGGTCGCTTTCCTTTGGGTCTTCAATTGCTGGGTCTTTTTGGTTCACCACAAAGACCAAGTTGTTTGTGTGTTCCATTGCGTGTTCGAGAGCCATTAGGGATTTTTCCCTACCTACGTAGAACGGAACAACGGTGTTGGGGAAAATCACCATGTTGCTACGCATCGCTATTGCAGGCAGTGTATTTGGAATAGATATTCTTTCTTCTCTACTCTTTTTAGCTTCTTTTTCCAGCTTTGCAAATCTTTTCTGATTATTTTGGTTGTTCTTTTTTTCGGTCTTATCCAATGTGCATGCACCTCCTTATTAGTTCGATTTTTTCACTGTCCGCTGTGATACTTACTTTTCTGTGAGTTTCGTCAACATGCTCAAAGACAATAGTTATGAAATCTTCTAAGAAAAACTCCTTTACCAGTTCTCCCCATTCGATTACAAATATCCCATCCTTTTCTTCTATTTCCCCTTCAAGCACGTAAAATACCTCTTCCAAGTTGTTAAGACGGTAAGCGTCTATATGATAGACCGTTTTTATACAGGAATAAATGTTCATCAATGTGAATGTTGGACTTGTGACAATGTGTTCACTACAACCAAGTCCTGTAACCAAACCACGAACAAATGTGGTCTTTCCACTTCCGATTTCACCAGACAGAATCAGTATATCGCCGTCTGAAAGACAATTTGCAAGCTTTTTAGCTACACTTTTCAGTTCCTCTTCATTCAAGATTCCCAATTCAATGCGCGGTTGACTGCTTGTTTCCACTTGTTGAATTCCTCCTCACGAGATTGTTTTGGGGTAAATATCCTATCTATCTTCCTAATTTCCTGAAGCTTTTCTTTTGTAACTAGGCCTAAAGCAATTGCAGCCAGGCTGGCTGCACCGAGGGCTGTTGTTTCCCTGTTAACTGGTCTTTCAACCACTGTGTTCACCACATCGGCGAGGATTTGCATAATAAGGTTGTTTTTGGATACTCCGCCGTCTACTTTCAAAGTGTTAATCTTTATATTACTTTCTTTTTCCATCAACATGACTAATTGTCCGACGGAAAATGCGATACCCTCGAATGCAGCGTAGATGATATGTCTTTTGTCAGTTCCGGGGGTGAGCCCGATTATCAATCCCCTTGCGTATGGGTCCCAGTAAGGAGCGCCAAGTCCTGTGAGTGCTGGAACGAAGTAGATTCCTCCATTGTTGCCAACCTGGAGTGCTAGCTCAGTTAATTCCAAGCTATCTTTTGCGAAACCAAGGTTTTTGATGAGATAATTTACCAACGTGCCCGTTATGAACACACTACCTTCGAGTGCGTAGACAAGCTCATCCTTAATCTTCCATCCAACGGTGCTTAACAAGTTATGTTCTGAATAGATTTTTTCATTTCCTGTGTTCATTAAAATAAAGCTGCCAGTCCCGAGCGTGCATTTTACATCTCCTTTTTGGAACGCCGTTTGACCAAAGAGTGCCGCCTGTTGGTCACCAACTAAAGATGCCACAGGAATACCGTCGTCTGTGTAACCTATGAACTGTGCTGTATCAACAACTTCAGGTAAGAATTCCCTCTTGATGCCGAACAATTCCAAAAGTTCGTCGTCCCAATCGAGAGTGTTTATATTAAATATCATAGTTCTTGATGCGTTTGAATAATCTGTCACGTGCCTGCCTGTCAATTTCCAAGCAAGGAAACTATCTATCGTTCCGAACCTCAACGTCCCTTTGTTATAAGCTTTTTGTACTTCTGGCACATTTTGAATAAGCCATTCCATTTTAGTTGCTGAAAAGTACGGGTCTACAACTAATCCTGTTTTCTCTTTTATCACACGTCCGTATTCTTTTCTCAGATAACTTGATCTCTCCGCCGTTCTACGACACTGCCAAACTATGGCGTTGTGTAGAACTTCTTTTGTTTCTGCATCCCAAGCAACAACTGTCTCTCTTTGGTTCGTTATACCGATGACATCTATCTTCTTCCCCTTTGAAGTTGCAACTCGTTTGCATTCTTCAAGAACCTCAACAACGGTTTGCCAGATGTCTTCCGGATTATGTTCGACCCATCCTTCTTTCGGGTATATCTGACGGAATTCCCTACGTGCCTCGTGAACCATGGAAAAATCATCGTCAAATAAAATTGCCCTTGTGCTTGTAGTTCCTTGGTCCAAACCAATGAACATAATTTTTCCCTCCCTATCCCCTGACTGGTTTAGGTCTTCTCGTCATTTGAAAAACCTGCTTATGATGTTCAGCACTATTGTAAGTATCACACTCAATATAATCATCGTTGTTATTGGGAAGATGAAAACAAAATTCTTTCTTTTGATAACGATATCTCCAGGAAGCCAGTTAAGGTCACTCATCTTCGATATCAGAAACATCGTCAAGCCCATCGTAATGGTTATTAGTCCGAGCATGATCAATAATTTTCCAATTTCCCGCATTTTCTCCCTCCTTGAAGTAGGAGAATGGAAGTGCGACCATCTCGCCATCGTCGGTCTGTAGTGTTACCCTTGAGAGAAATACGTTTACTGTAATCACTTTCGCAATTTTTCCATCGTAGTAAATTGTGGAACCTTCATCGGGAATGTTTTTCAATGCTTCAACATAAAAATCGTGCTCAAACGTTAAACAACAAAGCAATCTACCACACGGCCCTGTAATTTTAGAAGTGTTTATCATCATCTGTTGTTGTTTTGCATGTTTCAGAGTCACACTATCGAATTCTCTCAAAAAATAGGAACAACAGCTCTTTCGACCACAAAGTCCCAATCCTTTGATGAATTTCATCTCGTCTCTCGCACCGACTTGTCTTAACTCAATACGCGTTTTGAACTCTTTTGCAATATCTTTTACAAGTTCTCTAAAGTCCACCCTTGTTTTTGAGCTAAAGTAAATTACTAACTTGCTCCGGTCAAATATATATTTAGATTGCAAAACCTTCATTGGAAGGTTGTGTTTTTTGACGAGCTCGATGGTCACTTCTCGCGCCTTCTTTGCAATTTCTTCGTTTTCTTGAATAATCCCCAAATCTTCTTTTGTTGCTTTTCTGATAATGGCTTTGAGTTCATAATTGACATCATCTATGCTTATGTTCTTTGGACCCAACAAAACTTTGCCATAATCTGTTCCAAATTCGCTTAGGATGATTGCGTAATCACCATAGTTAAATGTTTCACCATTATCTAAGTAATAAACAATTTTCCCCAGTGGCATCAGTTCAACACCATAAACGGTAGCCTCTAAACTCACAGATTATCACCTCTTAATCCAAGTAGTAGTGTATAATACGTTAGTTGGTAGTTGAAGTTCGCAATCTTAGACCTAAGAATCTCATCACATATGCGCAGATATTTTATCTTCAGATTTGGAGGAAGTGAATCATTTTTGTAAATCAGCCAAGAAACAACTTTTGAAACAATTCTTAGAAACTCTATGTTATTCTTTTTAGCTAACTGTGAAACAAAATTCGCATAAGTTGCCAGGTCTTTGTTTAAATATTGCTCGAGAAGATGTTTTAAAGACATGATAACATCGGGCTCTTGGCTTGGTTCATCGATTTCGTCTATAGCTTCGAGAAATTCTTCTTCGGAAAGGATTGAATAGGCCTTTTCCTTAATTGGTTCAAGGAAATCGTAATTCCAATACACCAGATATCTCTCAAATTCGTCCAATCCTGGTTCGATAGGTAATTGTACTTGTAGCTTTTGTAATCTGCTTCTTATCGTCGGCAAAAGTGAAAACCATCTTGAAGTAACGAGAATCAATATCGCATATGACGGAGGCTCTTCAAGAGTTTTTAGAAACGCATTTGCAGCTTCTTGTGTCATTTTGTCAGCATCGTAGAGAATAACCTTTTTTATTTCGCCTTTTGGGGCGAAGTCAAGAAACTCGATAACGGTTCTAACCTCATCGATGCCAATGTTTGTATCTGGTTCGATTATCATGGTGTCCTGTACGTTGGAAGTCCGTATTAAAGCTTTTAGCAGCGCTTTTGCATAAGCCTTGTTTGGGACAACTAAACCATACGATTTTCCGCTTTCCAAATGTTTAGATATTTTATCTCTAATTTCCTCAAACGTCATTGTTGTCACCACCGAGACTCCTGATATGTTCTTCAAGTGTTTGTATAACATGTAGCTGTAATAATTCAATTCTTTCCGAGTACGTTCGGAACTTAGAAATTTTTACTTGCATTTTAATTATATCACAAACAACGGATTTAGACTATTGCTTTCCGTTGTGGTATAATCATTGAAATGGCTAGTATTTCGATGCTCGAATAAGGAGAGAGTAAACTACTATGGGTGAGGAAAGAGCAGTTAAAAGGTTTGATACCCAGTATTTGACAGAGAGAGTAAATGAGACAATTCAGTCTTTATTGAAAGAATTAATTGAAAACACGCCAGATACGTTGAAGGTATACTCTCAGGAGTTTGCTAAGTTTACCTTGAGGCCAGGCAAGCGAATTAGACCTCTTCTGTTGTTGTTGACATATTATGGATACCTCATCTCAACAGATGACGAGAGTGATAAAAGGGCCTACATGCTAGCCGGGATATTAGAGATAATGCACGCGTTTTTGCTTGTGCATGATGATGTTATCGATGAGTCTTCACTTAGACGAGGTGAACCTACACTCCACAAGATTTATGAACAACTAACTGGTAGTGAAAAAATAGGGAAAGACCTTGCAATCGTCGTTGGTGATATAGCAAGTTTTTACTATTTTGGAAAGCTCTCAGATTTAGTTGGTTTTGGTATCGAAAAAGAACCGTTCCAAAAGCTTTTAAAACTCTTCGCTGACTGTTACGTGAGAACTGGGTACGGTCAATTGCTCGACATCCTTTTCACAGGAAATGTGACTGAGAGTGCTCTAAGAGATGATATTCCGACCCACATTAGTCTCTACAAAACCGCTTACTATACCTTCGTCTATCCTATGCTCTTTGGTTATTATTTGGCAAGTGGACAGGAAACAGAAGAGACTCGAAAACTTCAACAAATAGGTGAAAAGGTAGGTATTGCGTTCCAGTATAGGGATGATATACTTGGCACGTTCGGTGGTGATACGAAAAGCGCTAACGACATCCTCGAAGGGAAAGCAACCATCCTTGTTAAGAGAACGATGGACAAACTTGCGGAAGATGAGAAAGAAAAATTCTTAGGTCTGATAAACAAAAAGGATAAGTCTGAAAGTGATATCGAAATGATAAAATTGTATATGCTCAAATCTGGTGCTTTAAATGAGACAATTAAAGATGTGACAAAACTAGTAACGGAAGCGCTTTCAATATTGGCTGTTCTCAAGATGGATACGTACTACAAAGCTGAGATAGAGAAGATTTTCAGAAAGGTTTTGGATATCCCAAAAGTTGCGTTTTAAATGCTAACCGTTGGTGGTAAGTATGGCGGATTATCCACTTCAGTATAAAAATCCTGGACCTGATGTTGTTTTGAAGACCAAACGCGGTTATCCAAGACTTGGTGCAACTCCAGATGAAACAGGTGTGAATTTTGCAATATTCTCACGCCACGCAACGAGGGTTATTTTAGAACTTTACCAAAATTACTACGATGATAAACCATCGCACGTTTTTGAACTGGACCCTGTGAAGAACAAAACCGGGGACATATGGCATATCTATGTTTATGGTGTTGGACATGGACAGTACTACGGCTGGAGGATAGATGGTCCTTATGACCCTATCAACGGGAAGCGATTTAATGTCAATAAATTGTTGATAGACCCTTATGCAAAGGCTATTACAACGTTTTTTGATTGGAACGATGACGCGGTTTACGGTTACGACAGAAACTCACCAATGGGCGACCTTTCGTTCTCAACACTGGACTCGGCTAAGAGTATGATAAGGTCCATAGTTATAGACGATTCTAAATACGACTGGGAAGATGACAGACAACTCCATATACCGTGGAACGAAACCATCATTTACGAGATGCATGTAAGGCTTTTTACTATAAGCCCTACTTCGAACGTAAAATTCCCAGGTACGTTTTTGGGGATAATCGAAAAGTTGGACCACTTGAAAGAACTCGGGGTAACAACGATAGAACTGATGCCCATTTTTGAGTTCAACCTTAATTCCAATCCAAACATAAATCCGCTGACAGGTGAACGCTTAAAAGATGTCTGGGGCTACAATCCTCTGAACTTTTTTGCTGTTACCGGAAACTACTCAGTTAGTTTGAAACTTGGGGAACAGGTTTTTCTCTTCAAAGACTTTGTAAAGTTGATGCACAAGAACGGGTTCGAGGTTATTCTTGACGTAGTTTACAATCATACTGGCGAAGGTGGAGAAAGAGGTCCCACGATTTGTTTTAGAGGCATCGATAACGAAATATACTACATGCTTGACCCAAAGAACAAAAGGTATTATTTGAATTACTCAGGTTGTGGTAACACGCTAAATTGCAATCATCCTGTAGTCAAAGAGATGATAATAGACAGTCTTCGCTACTGGGCGACGGAGATGCACGTGGATGGGTTCAGATTCGACCTTGCATCCATACTTGGCCGAACGCCAGATGGACGTTGGATTGGGGATTTCTCATTACTTAAAGATATCGCAGAAGACCCGATAGTTGGAAAACTGAAGCTCATAGCTGAAGGTTGGGATGCAGCGGGCGGTTATTACCTTGGACAATTCCCGGAAGGTTGGGCGGAGTGGAATGGTAAGTACCGCGATTGTGTAAGACGTTTTGTGCGTGGTGATAATGGGACTATCCAGGAACTTATGCTCCGTATTGCAGGAAGCCCGGATTTATACGCAAATAGACAACCACATGCCAGCATCAATTTTATAACCTGCCACGATGGTTTTACTATGCGTGATTTGGTTTCCTACAATCAAAAACACAACGAAGCAAACGGCGAGAATAACAAAGATGGTGCCGATGAGAACTTCAGTTACAACTACGGTGTTGAAGGCGATACCGACGATGAGAATATAATTAAGATAAGAAAGCAACAGATAAAGAACTTCTTTGCTATCCTTATGGTTTCACATGGCACTCCCATGATATTGATGGGTGACGAGATGTTCCGGACGCAGAAGGGTAACAACAACGCTTATTGTATAGATGACGAAACCACATGGGTAGATTGGACACTAAAAGAGAAACACAAAGATTTGTTCGAGTTTGTGAAGAAAATTATACACTGCAGAAAATTGCATAACGCATTGAAAAGAGAATGCTTTTATCAAAGATACGACAAGTTTGGAAACCTTGTGACAGACATAACCTGGCATGGTGTAAACCCATTTGAACCAGATACAAGCTATCATTCACATTCGATAGCATTCATGATTTCAGGATTTGACCCTGTGAAAGGTGTGAGGATAGATAACGATATCTATGTTATTCTGAACCAGTGGGTTGAACCTTTGAAATTTGTCTTGCCACCACTTTACGGACAATTCTGGTATAGAGTTGTTGATACTGCTCAAGAATATCCAAGAGACTTTCTTGACGTGCCTGAAAAGATAGATGGATACTACATTGCACAACCACGCAGCACGGTCATATTTATCTCAGATGCCCAGTAAATAGAACATGGCTTGAAACAGGGAGGTAGATTCATGGAAAGATTTAACGTTCTTTTGGAGTTAATCGGATTCACTGCGTTTTTCGCAGGTCTCATTTTGAACATCAAAGTGAAGAATACTTTGCTATCGAAAGTGATACTTTTGCTGACTCTTTTAGGTATTGGTTTTTTTGTTAAGAACCCATATTTAATTGTCTTAATGACGATAATTTTAATACCCTCACGTTATTTCTATACCCCTGTTGGAAAAGATGTGATTCATGATTTAAAGAGTTATCTATTCAACAGAACTATGCTTAGAAGCAAAACTTATTTAATGCTCGCATTGACAGGAAGTGTTTTCCTGGGGTTTGCGCTCCCTTCTGTTAAGAACTATCCGGTGACTATAAGCATTATTACACTGATTATGGTTTTGTTGTTGTGGATTGTTGATATTTCTAATATGAAAAGCTTCGAGGAAAAAATAAAGAGGGCCACCGAAAAAAGTGGTGACCCTATCGAAGCTTTGAGGTATGCTTATAAACTTATGAACCCATTTTCGAACGAGGAAACTGATGAAATTATAAAAAACAGAATAGAACTTTTTAAAAACGTACAAGAAAAAAAGAGATGAAGTTTAAACTTGTACGATAAACTCCATCTCTACTAACGCACCCTTCGGGAGACTTGCAACTCCAACGGTACTTCTTGCCGGGAAGTCTTTGGTAAAGTTTTCAAAATATTTTTGGTAAACTTCGTTGATTTTTGAAAACTCTTCCAATTTCACAGTGAAGATGGTTGTTTTCACAACGTTTTTCAAAGATAAACCAATTTCAGAGAGCATAGTGCTCAAATTTTTCAATATTTGCTCCGTTGCATTTTCAACAGTATCATTCACAAGTTCACCGGTTTCCGTATTAATCGGCAAAATCCCAGAGAAAAAGATAAGGTTTCCAACTTTCACAGCAGATGAATACGGTCCTACCGCCTTGGGACCTTTTTCAAATTTCAACACTTCCATACCGAACACCTCCGTTTTACAAGTTTATAGCCTTTGTAGTGAACTCTCTGTGAACTTTCTCGCGATAAAGCTTTATTCCATCGTTGGGATTACCGTCGAAAACAACAGTTCCACCGTCTATATAAATACACCGGTCTGCATAGGGGCTGAAAAGGTTCAGTTCATGTGTTGCGATAATTATACCTTTGCCAGCTTCTTTCAATTTCACAACGGCTTCAACAACCTCGCGTTTCCCGTTTTTATCGAGCATTGCTGTAACCTCGTCGAGCAATAAAAACTCAGGCTGGAGAGCCAGTACCGATGCAATTGCAAGCCTTTGCTTTTGCCCACCAGACAGATAGTAGGGGTCTACATCTTTCAACTCTGCGAGTTCCAAAAGATTTAAAACATAGTTTGCCCTTGTTTCCATTTCCTTTCTGTCGAGGCCTATGTTTTCCAATCCAAATATCACGTCTTCCCAAACGGTTGAACCGATGATTTGGGTCTCAGGGTTTTGGAAAACGTACCCCGTGATTTCAGATACATCGTTTATCCCTTCAGGAAGAATGATTTCACCATTGTAATCTATTAGTCCGGCGAGAACTTTCAGCAAAGTTGATTTCCCAGAGCCGTTTGCTCCTATTATCATGACAATTTCTCCAGTTTCGAAAGATGTTGAAATATTCTTCAGTGTTTGCTTACTTGCGTAAGATACGTTGATGTTTTTTAATTTTAAGACCAACTTAGCCTCTCCTTTTGATAAATTTGAACTTTTAGGTTGTTCTGATATAATCATATCACGGAAAATGCAGAAGTAAAAAGGAAAAAACAAAAAATATGGCAAGGAAGATTTCCGGTAATAAGTCAAGAGGAGAAAAAATAGAAAAATAAAAAACCTAGTCAACACTTTGACTTTCAATAACTTAATATTTCACTTTCATTCTTCACATACTTGATTTCGTTCTTTTTACCTATTTCATCGGTACATACGGTACGTTGTTCTTTAGTAAATAATACACTAAATTTACTAATTTCCTTGCAGTTAATATTAGCGCTCTCATGTGTTTGTGTGTTGTTGCTTCTGCGTACTTTTTGCGATAATATTCTTTGTATACAGGATCGTATGTCTTTACTCCGTTCGCTGCCATTACTAGGTATGTTCTTAGATACTTGTTCCCTTTTTTCGTTAGTTGGTTGTTTTCTGATTTGTAATTTCCACTTTGATTGATTGTCCATACAAGCCCTGCGTATGATGCTAACGCTGAGGCTTTTTCGAAACGATTGATGTCTCCTATTTCGGCTATAATTCCAGCTGCAGTTATTTCTCCTATCCCTTTGACTGTTGTTAGTGTGTTCGAAATTACTTTAAGTAATTTACTTATTTCTTTCTTTACTAGTTCGATTTGTTTTTCATAGTGCTGTATCAAATCGATAGTGGAAACAATAGATATTCTCAGAGTGTTTGAAGGATTAACAGACAACCTCAAGGCATCTTTAGCAAGAGTTTGGAGTTTTTCTGCTAAGACTTGTGAAGAGACATTGTGTCTGGAAATTTTCGCAATATATTCAAATAACTCTTCAATTGGCATGTTTGCGATTTCTTCGATTGTATAATCTTTAAGCAGGCATTCGAAAGTCTTATTTAGTTTAAAGTCAAGTTTAGGGAAATAAAGAGAAACATACGAATAGAGCCTAAGTTTCAATCGAGCGATATCTTCGTTGAACTTTAAATAAAGTCTGGTGAGATTACGAAGCTCAGAGATGATATATGAGTTATTGACAAAAGGGACTAAAGACTCAGGAAATTTAGAAGCGATAGAGAAAATAAGTTCAGCATCGATTTTGTCAGTTTTAGGACGATTGAGAATTTTGCGATAGAGCTTAATGTTATCAGTTTTAACCCAAAAGACAGGTACGTTGTTTTGAAAGAAGAAGTTAGCGACATTAAAAGAAAAAACACCAGTTGATTCAAGGACAAGAGAAAAATCGGAAGAAGAAGCAAAAGCTTTGTTAAAAAGTTCAACAATACCTTGAGGAGAGTTCTCAACAGTCCCACTACCGATGAAATCAGAAAAGAAAGAAAGATAGTTCTTTGAGACATCAATAGCTAAAATAGCCAAAGGAATCACCTCCGGATTGAGTACAGCCTTACAACCTCGCGGTACATAAGAAAACGAGGCAAAACATTTTCCGGCAAGTAAAAAGCTGTACTCTAGTTAGGCAATCTTATTTAAGAGAACAAAGTCTCAAGGAGGGGCAACCTGAAACTATTTTACCAGAGGTGTTAAAAAATATGCATTCAATTTTCAAAGACCAATTTTAATTTTTACCGAACTTATTATACGAGGAGGGAAAGGATATGGTTAAGTTTTCGAAAGATTTCGATTTGAAAGAACAGATAAAAGAGTATGTGCTTTCTACGGTAGGTGTTATGTTAACCGCGCTTGGACTAGTGATATTCTTCATTCCAAACAACATCGCAGCAGGTGGCGCGAGTGGTATGGCAATGATTCTGCACAAGTTGATTTCCACCGTTCCTGTGGGCATTTGGATGTACATCATTAACGTTGTCCTCTTCGTGTTAGGCTTTTTACTTGTTGGTAAAGATTTCAGTTTCAAGACGATATACTCAACGTTTGCTTTGAACTTCTTTGTCGATTTGTTTGACAGAATAATAAATATTCCGAAATATACTGGTGAAGATTTAATGCTTGCTGTGTTTTTTGGTAACGTATTAGCATCCATCGGTATGGCTATAGCGTTTGCGAACAACTCATCAACGGGTGGCACGGATATTATAGCAAAGATAATTTCGAAATATTTCCACACGCCGATAGGGACAACGCTACTTATGGTTGATTTCGCTATAGGTATATTTGCAGGATTTGCGTTCAACGCGAGAATCGCCATGTATGCGTTGCTTGCGATAATTATAAATGGTATCACCATTGACTTTGTGCTCAAAGGCCTTGAACTCTCCGTAACGATGATGATTATCTCAAAAAAAGTGGATGAGATTAAAAGATACATCCTTGAGAAAATGGAACGCGGTGCAACGATACTCAAAGCGCAGGGCGCTTACTCGGGTAGAGATATCGACGTGCTCTACGTAGCACTAAAGCGCAGAGAACTTGGTGAAGTGCTGAACGTAATTCGTCATATCGACCCTGAAGCGTTCGTTATCGTCACAGAAGCGAGGTATGTTCTCGGTGAAGGCTTTAGGAGGATAGATAAGGTGGTTTGAACAACGGACAAGATAAAATTAAAGGGCTCCCAATAATACCGGGAGCCCTTTTGAATTTTAGCTATTAAATTTTAAATCTTCTCACCGTTTCAACAAGTTTTTCCGCAACAGCGTCAAGGTTCTCGGCAGTCCTTGCAACATTTGATATAGCATCCGCTTGTTGTTTTATTGCCATTGTGACTTCGTTCATCTGTTCAACCACACTGACCATCGATTTACTTGCACTATCCATAGCACTGCTCATTTCTTCTGCCGCCGCACTCTGCTCTTGTGCGCTGGCTGCAAGGTTCTCCGTCATTTGTGACATACGTACGATACTTTGAAGAATCTGCTCGAATTGTGATTTCACCAAGTCTGATTCATTGTATGCCTTGTTGACAATTTCAACAGTTTCCTTTGTTGCGTCGCTTGCCTTCATACTATTATCAACGATACCTCGGAGTATGTTTGCGATATTTTGAGTTGCCTGTTTACTTTCTTCTGCAAGTTTTCTAATTTCATCCGCAACGACTGCAAAACCTCTACCGGCTTCTCCTGCCCTTGCAGCTTCTATCGCTGCGTTCAAAGCAAGTAGGTTGGTTTGTTCAGCAATGGAATTTATCGTATCAACAATCTCACCTATGTTCTTTGCACTCTCACTGAGTTTTTCTACAATTTGGAACGTAACATCGGCTTTTTCTCTTGTTTGAACGATAACATCTGCGATTGAAAGGATTGCTTTTTGACCTTCGCTCGCAAGTTGCGAGACTTTTTGCGCTTCTTCACTGAGCTTTTGAGAAGCGTGGGCAACATTCTGCGCACTTGCTGCAACTTCTTCTATTCCACTTGTCATCTCTTCTATCGCAGCAGATGCGTTGTTAACATTTGAATTGACACTATCAACCTGTGCTGTGAGTTCTTCGATTGTTGCACTAACTTCTTCAGATATAACAGCAACTTGCGAAGCTTCTTGTTTAACTGTCTGAGAATCCCTTTCAATGGTCGTTGCTATTTCCCTAAGTGCCAAAACCATCTTGTCTAATGCTGCAGCAAGTTTTCCAATCTCGTCTTTAGATGAATAATCAATTCTGACTGTAAGGTCACCGTTAGCTATTTTTTCTGCTTTATCAACAATAAAATTAATAGGTTTAACAACAAACACTCGACTTATGAAGAGTGCTACAATAACACCTAATACAATAGCCACAATTGTTATGGAGACGTTGATTAGCGTTTGCAAATTGACTTCTTTCATCAAATCTTTCTCAAGAACAAACGTTGCATAAATCCATCCGTTTGGAAGTTTCTTGTAACCTGTGATTCTTTTTGCGTTGTTGAACGTGTATCCGAACACCCCACTATCCGGACCGGAGACCCATTTCTGGAAGAATTCTGTGTCTTTTACGTTCTTGCCAATCAACGTCTTGTCAGAATGCATTATGATGTTACCTTCAGCAGATACTATTGCATTTAGGTATCCTAATTCTTTACCCTTCGATAGAAGAGCATCGGTAAGCTTTGATATATCAAAGACGAGTGCAACTACTCCAACGATACCCTCATCGGTTTGGATGGTTTTTGCTATTGTTACAACGAGTTTTCCTGTTGATGCATTCGCATATGGCTCAGTTATGATTATCTGACCTGGCTTTGCCACAGCTGCTTGATACCACGGTCTTGAGGTTGGGTCGTATCCTTCTGGGAGCGTTTCTTCAGGTACTAAATACATGCGTTTATCTTTCAATCCCACGTAGACATACATGACATCGGGATAGCTTTTAACAACGCTGTAAAACAGCTTTTTCATCCAAACATCTTCTTGGTATTCATTCTTGTAAACGCCCATAACGTTTGCATCTTTGGAGAGCAGGTCGATTAGTTTGGAATGTTGTTCAATAAAATTCCAAAAGTTTTCCCCACTGTTTTCCGCCAACGCTTGAAGGTTTTGTTTTGTTTTTTCGGTAATGTTAGAACGTAAAGAAAGCACCGAATAAATACCAATAACAACCATACCGATGGCGAGCACAGCCACTATGACCAAAATTTTCTGGAAAATACTCATGTTTCGCATAGTGGTCCCTCCTTCTTTAATAGAATTTTTTGTTGAGAATTCACAAAAGCTGAAAATTAGTAGACACTCTTAATACCTTGATAGTTGACATGTATAAATTATACCACAACTGTAAGATATCAGAGTAGCAATTTTCGTAGCAATTTTCTTAAAAAAGGGAATTTAAACTCAACTAAGGTTAGCAACACCTTTTTTTGATATAATGCATTGAATTTCAGCTCTTATCGCAGGAACGTATCCTTTGACATCGCAATGTTAAAAATGGTCTAATTGAGATAGATAATGTGACAGGTGATTCATGTATTACTATCATGTATTTTCATATTTGAGGTGGAGGTGGTCCTTGTATGGTTTACATCCTTGGTGCAAAACGGACGGCTATTGGAAGTTTTGGAGGCTCTTTGAAAGATATTCCTGCACCACAGCTTGGTGCAATTGCAGCAAAGGCGGCGATAGAGCAAGCTGGAATACCAGTTGAGGATTTTGACGAAACTATTGTAGGTTGTATTCTAACGGCAGGGCAAGGTATGGGACCGGGTAGACAGGTAGGTATCTATGCGGGCATTCCTGTTGAGAAGCCAGGTTACACTGTCAATATGCTGTGCGGTAGTGGGATGAAGGCGGTCATGATAGGTGCTAGTGACATCGAGCTTGGTGAGGCTGATGTAGTGCTCGCAGGTGGAATTGAGAATATGTCACAAGCTCCATTTTTGCTCTCTTATCGTGCAAGGTTCGGTCTGAGGTTTGGAAGCCAAGAATTGCAAGACCACATGATACTCGATGGACTTACGGATGTTTTCAATAAAGTGCACATGGGGCTTACCGCTGAAGCACTTGCCGAAGAATTCAACATATCTCGTGAAGCACAGGACGAATTTGCTTACAACAGTCAGATGAAGGCAAAGGCAGCTATCGAGGCAGGTAAGTTCAAAGACGAAATTGTGCCAGTTGAAGTTCCAGACAAAAAGGGTGTAAAAATTTTTGATACGGACGAATACCCGCGTTTCGATACAACACTTGAATCGCTGGCGAAGTTAAAACCCGCATTTAAGCCCAATGGAACGATTACAGCAGGTAACGCAAGTGGAATAAACGATGGAGGAAGTGCTATAGTTCTTGCAAGTGAAAGGTATGTTGAAAAGAAAGGACTTAAGCCGCTGGGCAGGATTGTTGCATGGGCTCAGGCTGGTGTAGACCCGATGAGGATGGGTTTTGGACCTGTTCCAGCAACGGAGAAAGTACTTAAAAAAGCAGGTTTGTCATTCCAGGATATAGAACTCATCGAACTTAACGAAGCGTTTGCTGCGCAAAGCCTTGCGGTTATAAAAGGCTGGGAGAAAGCGTTTGGAGTTTCGAAAGATTGGATACTTGAGCGCACGAACGTCAATGGTGGGGCGATAGCACTCGGTCATCCAATCGGTGCTAGTGGGAACAGGATTATAGTAACGTTGCTCTATGAAATGAAGAAAAGGCATGCAAAGTATGGTTTGGCTACACTTTGTATCGGTGGAGGAATGGGTACGGCAGTAATTGTTGAAAATATCGAGTAATATTCTAAAAATAAGGGGGTTAGATGATGAGATTAGAAGGCAAAGTGTGTATTATTACCGGTGCAGGTAGTGGGATTGGACGAGCAGCTGCTGAATTGTTTGCAAAGGAAGGAGCAATAGTTATCGCGTGTGACGTAAGTGAAGCAACATATGAACATCCGAATATACATTTCTACAAGCTTGATGTAACAGACAGAAACAGAATAGCAGAGGTAGTGAAGGATGTTGTTGAAAAATTTGGAAAGATAGATGTGCTTGTCAACAACGCAGGTATTACACGTGACGCGTTGATTCAAAACATGACCGAGGAAGATTGGGATAAGGTTATCAATGTGAACTTAAAAGGTGTTTTCAATATGACACAAGCCGTTGTCCCATACATGTTGGAGGCAGGCAAGGGTAGTATAATCAACACATCATCTGTTGTTGGGGTTTACGGAAACATAGGTCAGACAAATTATGCGGCAACAAAAGCAGGTGTCATTGGTATGACGAAAACCTGGGCAAAAGAATTTGCGAGAAAGGGTGCGCAAATCAGGGTTAACGCCGTTGCACCAGGCTTTATCAAAACGCCGATGACAGAAAAGGTTCCAGAAAAGATTCTGACTATGATGGCAGAAAGAGCGGCACTTAAACGCCTTGGAGAACCAATCGAAGTTGCTTACGTGTATTTGTTCCTAGCTTCAGATGAATCATCATATATCACAGGGCAAGTTATTGGTGTAGATGGAGGACTAATACTCTAATAGATAAATGTAACCAATAAAGCGAATAAAGCAAAAATGCCCCTGGTTCGCCGGGGGCATTTTGTATACTTTTAAAAGGCTCCAATGTATGATGCAAGTATGCGCTTTATCGTTCCAACTGATTCAAGTTTAGATATTGCATCATTTAGTTTCTTCTCTAAAGAAATGTTTAGCACAACCGCACCTATGTTGATGGAGTAAATCAAATCTTTGTGAACCTGGAACCCATATTTTTTCGATAGGTACAAAGCGTTGATATAATCAAAGAATGCACCATCTATTTTTTTGATGAGGAGGTTAGTTACAATTTCCTCGTTTGATACAAAGGTCGAGTATTTTATCTTCTTGCCGGATTTGACCCAATCTTGGACAATTTTCTCACCGGTAGCGCCTTTCTTCACTCCAAAAGTGATTTTTTCGATATCTCCATCCCATTTAACGTCTTTTCTGATCACTATCGCAAGTCCTGAATTAATGTACGGCTGGGTAAATTTGAAGACTTTTTTTCTTTCATCGGTCATATGGATACCACCAGCGATTACGTCTAAACCGAGTTTTGGAGCTAGCGAAACGTCAAGTACAGAGAACGGGAGCACGTAGAACTCCACATTCATGTTCAATTCAACTCCGATAACCCGCCAAATGTCGTATTCTATTCCAGAAAGCTTAGTTGAGCTCCAATACGCGTATGGTTCACCTAATAAAAGTCCTACTTTTAGAAACTGACCGAAAGTATATGGAAAGATTAGCAGTGTCGCTATAAGTAAGGAAACGAAAAGAAGATTCCTCGCTGGCATTTACACACCTCCAATGATAAGTTGACTGATATGGCTGTTCTACAAGTTTAGACCAACTTACTAGCATTTTTGTTCAACTTTCAAAGCTTTAATCATTTCCTTTCTGAGAAGTTCTTCAAAATTTAAAGCCTCTGGGGCGGTTCGCACTCCAGAGGCTTTTTAATTTTTTAATTATGTTATTTTTTATTTTTTTGTTATCCAATAACTGCTTTTTCCCATTTTTTCAGTATCTCATCCAACCTATCATTAATACTTGGGTCAAGCCTTAGTATCTTCTTTACAGCTGGTACATATTTGTATACGTCCGGTAGCTGGACATCGATAACTGGGAACATCCACTGGTTCAGTGGTACTTCCTTTTGAAAATCTGGGGTGAGCATGAACTCTATGAAAGCCCTTGCGAGTGCTAAGTTCTTTGCACCCTTTACGATAGCTGCATATTCCTCGAGTACGTATGCACCTTCCTCGAAGATTATGGGCATGTATTTGATAGAACCATATTTATACATGCTGTAAGCACCGTCTGTTGCATAACTTACTATCATGTCTGCCTCGCCTGTTTCAAGCATTTTGAATGCTGCACTCCATCCACTTGTAAATGTCAATACATTTTTCTTGACTTCTTTCCAAAATTCCATTGCACCGTCTTCTCCGAGTGCAGCAATGGTCCACATCAGGAATGTTAGACCTGTACTGGAGGTTCTTGGGTCGATAAGGACAAACTTGCCTTTGTATTCAGGTTTCAAAAGGTCTTTGAAAGATTTTGGAGGATTCTTTATCTTTTCGATGTTGTAAATCATCGCTAAAGCACCGTAATCGTAAACTGTTCCGTAGTCATTAACAAAGCCTTTGTAGACAAGGTTTTTCGAATTGGTGGCACGGTACTTTTGCAACAAGTTTTCTTTTATCGCTTTTTGAAGTTGTTGAGGATTTAAACCGATAACAACATCAGCCTTAGGTGCGTTCTTTTCGGCGATGAGTCTTGCCAAAACGTCTCCCATAGAACCAAAACTTACCACTTTAACTTTACACTTATACATCTGCTCGAATTTTGGAACGACAACCTTTGCAATTCCACCTGCAAAACTGTCAGATGTGTAAATCACTAGCTCTGCGGAATAAACAAAGACCGTTGCTATTAGCAAAAAGAATACAGCTAGCTTGAGCAATCGTTTCATGTTAGACCCTCCTTCTCAAAATGGGATAATGTTAACTAAAAGTATTGAAACTTTCCAAAAACCGTATTATCCTTATAAATAGGGGACACCCCCCAACCATCTCTTGACAAAGCAGGTTCCCCGATATGAACAACTCAACACTCTCTTGTCCAAAATGCGGTTCCACCAACTTATACAAAAACGGTCACGACAAATACGGTAACCAACAATTCCTTTGCAAACTCTGCCATCATTCTTTCAAACTCTCCCATTCTCACAAACGCAAAAACTTCTCTTTCCCATATCCCAAATGCTCTTCTTGTGGTAAAGCTATGGAAATTCACAAAGTCCGTCGCTCTTTCGTTGTCTTCCGTTGTAGAGCTTGTCGTACAAAAGATAGAGTTCCTTTTAACCTTCCTGAACCAGTCTCACTTATTCCTGAGAAATTTAAATATTTCCGCTTCCCTATCTACTTCATCTTAAAAGCTTTCGTTTTGTATATGAAACACAATATGTCTTATCGCTCTCTTGCTCATTCTCTTAATATCAAAGTATCTCATTTCACCATATACAAATGGGTTATTAGATTGTGTACTTTATTCTCTGTACTTTTCCCAACATTTACCATCGAAAATGTTTTCTCAGTTCATGCTGATGAAACTGTTCTTGTGTTCAAAGAACAAAAGTACTATGTTTGGCTATTAGTTGATCACGAAACTAACTTAATTCTTTGTTGGCATGTCTCAAAGTACCGTGATATGGGACAAGTCAAAGTATTGCTCGAGAAGTTCTTTGGTAATTTAGAACCTAAAAGCATTGAACTTATTACTGATGGACTTGGTGCATATGAAAGTGCAGTAAAGCTGTTGTTCAGAAATATCAATCACGTAGTGGTACCGCTCGGTAAAAACAATCAATGTGAATCTAAGTTTTCATTGTTGAAAGACTTTTTCCGACTCAAGCGAGGGCTGAAGAATACGAAGAATTTAGCAAAATACATTCAAGGCTTTTGTGTAGTGAAGAATCTTTGGAAAACGCACAATGGCAATATCAATCGCATTCTTTCACAATTACACTCTTTCATCACTACAAGTTAACACTATCTCAAAATGTGAGTGTTCTTGAAATAAAAAATCCCTCCGCTTTTGCATTTTCAACTAAGCGGAGGGAAGGTTTAAAAGGCTTTTTATTATTTATTCCGTTACCCTGGTTCCTGGTCCCTCCGCCGGTATTACCCGGATCAGGTTCGAAGGGTCGGGAACTTGGCGTTCCCCTCTCAGCCCCGCATTCAGGAGCTCCCCTCCAGGATATAGGAAATATGTTTCCACATTTATTGTAACATGCTTTTAAGTTTTCGTCAATGCAATATAATTATTGATTCCGAAGTCTTGGATATAATTATAGTGAAGTGTAGTACTAATTTAGGGAGATTGGTAATACGAAAAAGAGAGGTTATACTGAAGAGATTCTGGATTTCTTGAAAAAGTATAACATCAAAGCTATATTCTTTGTTTCTGGTGATACAGTGAAAGGTTATGCCAACGTGTTAAAGAGGCAGTACGAAGAGGGACATGAAATAGGTTCCCATACTTATTGCCATCGAAGTTTTTATAAACTGGAGAAAACATCAAGTTTGGAAGAGATGAAGCAAACGTTAATTAGTGACCTTGATAAAACCGAGGAAAATGTAAAAGATATAATTCCTGAAGCTAAGATAAGATTTCTTAGAATGCCGGAGGGCTACTACACAGATTGGGTTGGAGAAATAGCAATGAAATACGGATATGTGACTATGAATTGGAGTGTTGCAGGAGATTGGTTTGACAAACCTGATGAGGAGATTATTAAGATGTTTAAATCCGCAATTAAACCTGGCGCTATAATATTGTTGCACAACGGGCGTAACAGAGGGAAAAGAGCATTGAAAATCCTCGAAGAAATTGTGCCTTACATTCTTTCTCAAGGGTACTCATTCGCGGATCCGAAGGAATTCTTCTAACAGTATCTTTTTTTAGATGGAGGGTGCAAAAAGTGCGCAGGCAGAAAATTTTCCACAAGTATCATTTTCTTTCTTTTGTAATCTCTGTTCAAGCATACCTTTATAGCACTTACATAAACTCAACTGCTGCAAAATTGGGTTTTTCTTTTACTCAGATAGGTCTTGTTAACCTTATTTTATCTATAGCCTACGCAATGGCAAGTGTGACACTGGGACACGTTGGAACAAGATACGGGTACAAAAGGACAATTTCTTTTTTAGCTGTATATCTTTTCATTGTCTCAATGTTCGGGCTTTTTGCTAACAACCCCGAAGGTTTAGTTATTTTTGCAGTTTTACAAGGTATCTTCTTTGGGGCATTCTTTCCACAAGTTGAAGGCTTGATTGCTAAGTCTGAAAGCTTACTGAGGATAGACCCACCATCGATAACAGGCAGATTCACGTTGTCCTGGAGTACGGGAAATATAATTGGCGTTGCGTTTGGTCCTTTTCTTACCGTAAGAGCGCCAGGTGTTATATTTGTTTTAGGTTTGATAATCTCGGGTATGACAAGTCTACTTGTTTCTTTAGACTACCAAAAGTTCGGAGATACTATTACATTTACCCCTTACAGAAAACTTCTAGAGCATTCTCAAAACGCATCCGTAGTGACGAACAAAAACGCGATGAGAAAACTCAGGCTGGAATACAGAATTATCCTATTCCTTGGTGGTTTGATTTACACATCTGTTCTGGCTAGTTTCCCTAAGTTGATGATGCTTGCTGGGCTGAAGCTGGAAAATGCAGGTTTCTTGACTGTGGGGGCAAATATAGGAGTTTTGCTCACTTTTGTTATCTTGCAATCTTGGAAAGGTTGGGTAGGAAACGAATATTTTTGTGGCATACTTTTGTCGGTTGTTCCAATGACAGGAATTATAGCCTTTTTTGCCAAAAATCCTCTAATGTTTTTCCTTACAGCATTGTTTGCCGGTTTCACTTACGCAGTTCCGTACACGTTCGCCATATTTTACGGACTTTTGTCGGAGGAAGAAGAACACGGCAAACAAGGGGCTTTGCATGAAATGGTCATCGGGCTTTTATTTGGTGTTGGTCCGCTTGTTGGAGGAATGTTGTTTGATAAGCTCGGAGGAAATCTAGGCCTGTTAGTTTATGCGCTTTCAATAAGTGTTGTTATATACCTTATTCAACTACTTTTTAACTTCGCTGTCCAACAACAAAACCAAGCTAAATAACACGTTTTTTGTACCAGTTAGACTTAACAAATGCAATAGACATAACTGAAACTTCAACAAATTCCGTTACAGGAAATGCCAGCCACAGTCCGATAGGTCCTAAACGGAGCACAAATGTGGAAATCAAAACGAATGGAACCATAACACCCCATCGACTTAAAATCCCCGCTATCATGGGAATTGATGTCTTTCCCGAACCAAAGAATGCACTGGAAAGTCCTGCGCTGAAGGATATCATAAATAACGCAAAGACAACGTATGGAATGCTTTTTGCACCAATTTCTATTACGTTTTCATTTGATGTGAAAAGAACAAAAACGGATTCTCGGAATAATAGTAAAGGCACGAGCAAAAGAGAAACAATGATAACGCTGTAAAACGTTGCCAGAATCGTTGCCTTCTTGGCACCTTTTTCATTGTTCTTCCCCAGCTGGAAGCCTACCAGTGTGCTTGCCCCCATAGATAAACCAAATATTGGGATAACGGCAAACCCAAACATGCGTTCAATGATGCCAAAAACCGTTACGTACTCTGAACCGAAAAGTGAGGAAATTTTGATTAATACAGTGTAAGAAAGATTCCGAAGTAGCATTTCAACACCGGATGGTAAACCTATGGTGATAAGTTTTGTATCTATTTTCTTATCTAACGATAAGAGCCCCTTTATGGAAATCTTTACGCCCTCTATTCCTCGGAAAAGTAGATACAATCCCCAGACAAGGGGAATAAACGTAGAAATCACTGTCGCCCACGCAGCACCTGAAACACCAAGACCAAAGCCTGTGATGTTGAGGAATGGAATCTTTTCAAATATAAATATTGGGTCCAACACTATGTTCACGATAGTTCCTGCTGCCATAGTGAGTGTTGCAAGTGATGCACGACCTATATTTCTTAGTGCCGTGAATGTGGAGTAGGTCATAAAAAATACAGGCATGAAAAATATGCGGATGTATCCATAGTGAATTGCCGAGTTAATAACATCTGTGTCCGAAGAGAAGAAGCTAACAATAGGTTTGAAAAACAACAACAGTAACCCTGAAGCAATGAGTGCGACTATAGCTTTAAAGATAAGCGTTTGTTCTATTATTAGTGACGTTAGCTTCAAATTTCCTTTCCCATAAGCTTGCGAAATCAACGAAACGGAAGAAGTGCCTATGATTTCGTTGAGTATTTCGACTAACCAAAATATTGTAGAGAATATGACGATTCCTGCAATGGCTTTGTAGGAAATCTTTCCAATCCAAAACATATCCACGATATCGTACAAAGACTGTATAGCGAAACCAAGCATTGTGGGAAGGGATAATCTAAATAATTCTCTGGTGAGAAGCTTGGTACTTTCATTTTCGTCGATATGTTTTTTGCCATTTGACCATTCGTCAAATGTTTTCACTGTATCTCCCCCAATTTGTATAAACTAGAATTCTTACTCTGAAATGTGTTTGTACATTCTAATCATAACATAAGCGTTCAAAAAGTAGAAAATCGAGCTTACAACAAAAATGAGTGTGTATCCGTTGCTGTATTTGGTGAGTATGGAAAATAGGTCTGCTGAGAGAGCACGTGCAACGTTGTTTATAAACGAGTTCATACCATTAATTGAAGAAAGAAGACTTGGTGGAATGTTAGAAAATACTAAAGCGGTTAAAAGAGGACCGACCATATTCATTACCGCAAAGCGGAGTATATACACAGAGGTAAAGGTTATCGGTTCTCTTATAAAGCTGAGCAATACAATTAGTATGGGTACAAAGACATACGAAAAGATTAAGACGTTCATCTCACCGAACCTTTTCCCTAACTTGTAAGAAAACACAGCACCAATACTCGTAGCTAACTGAGCCAATGCCAGAATGAGTCCTATCAACGATGGTTTCATATGGAATATATCGTAGAATATAACATTACCAAAAGTTACAAACAACCCGGCACCAAATCCAACACTCATTGTTGAAAGAAAATAATAAAGAGTTACTTTCGTCGCACGCCTATCTAAGTTATTAAGTACGCTAAAGAATTTAAACGCATTGGTGTCTCCACCCTTTTTGCCTTCGTATTTTGGTTCGTATAACCTCAATTTCCAGATAGGAACGAGTGCGACGATTCTCGATAAACTCGCTACAATTAATACGTTCCTAATTGGGAAGGCATCCCCTAACACCCCACCTAATACGTTTCCCAAAACTCCAGTGAACATACCTATTCCAAAGTTAAGACCCAGTACCTTACTACGGCTTTCTCTTGCAGTTTTTATTATCAAAAGTGTGGAAAGAACAATAGATGTTGCTGTTGAAAAACCACCGAAGAGAAAAGAAGAGATGCCAAGATGAATAAGTGAAGGAGAAATGGCCCTGTACGTTCCAAAGAATATACTCAAAAGATGAGTGGTGACCATTAATTGTTTTTTGTTAATCTTATCTGCAATGATACCAAACACAAGTCCAAGTAACGCACTACCCCAGAGGAAGAATGAAGTAATACGCCCAACTTGCGAAGTTGGCATGCCTGAAGTGCGGAGCATCAGATTGAAAATAGTTCCGTATATACCTTGTGCAAGCCCATCTATGAACGTAAAAATAGTAATTAAGCGAGTTGCAGAATCGATTGAATATGAACTGGGTCGATAGGACATGGTTTTGAGTAAAAACCCCCTTGATTGGTCTAAAAATAAGTTAGCATATCGAACAATCACCAATTAAATTCTAACATTACAATTTTCAAAATCAAGTCAGAAAAATTTATGTTTTTGAATCACTTTCGCGTGACAAATTTTAAACTTTTTGATTAGCACTCTTGACATTTGAGTGATAATATGTTATACTATCATCGGAAACGCAAATTAAACAAAATAGAAAGAAAAGAAAGGAGTGGTTGATATGACATTCAACCTTGAGGAATTCACAGAAAACGCTCAGGAGATATTGCAATCTGTAACGGATGTGTTAAATCGTTACAGGCAAAACCAAATGGCGCCTGAGCACATACTTTTGACCATGTTGGAGAACTCGAAAAACGCAGCTTACGATATTCTGAGCCATCTCAATGTAGATATCGACGGATTGAGAAGGGATGTGGAACGTGCTATCACATCCAAAGGAAGTTATTACTACTCTTCTGGTGGCACAGGACAAATCTACGTCACACCAGATACTACAAAGGTCATCAACGAGGCGAAACGTGAAGCCAGACGCATGGGTGACGAAAAGGTCGGAACGGACCACTTACTCCTTGCTATGGCAATAGTTCCAGAAACGACTGTCTACAGGTTGTTGGCAAGATATGGAATCACACAAGACAAGCTCTATACAGCTATCAAAGAACTCAGAATGAAGAGAACATACTCTGAAGAGGAAAACATCGACGTTCTTGCCAAATTTACTGAGAATTTAACCGAAATGGCAAAGAACGGTCAGTTGATGCCTGTCATAGGCAGAGATAACGAAGTCAACAGGATGATAGAAATTCTTGGTAGAAAGATCAAGAATAACCCAGTTCTCATAGGAGACCCAGGTGTTGGTAAGACAGCAATTGTTGAAGGGCTCGCTCAAAGAATAGTATCTGGAAATGTTCCAGATTTCTTGAAGAACAAGACAATTCTTAAACTTGACCTCGCAAGGTTAGTTGCTGGAACGAAGTTCAGAGGAGAATTCGAAGAAAGGCTCAAGAAACTTATAGACGTGCTCAAGAAAAGAACTGATGTTATTCTGTTCATCGACGAGCTTCACACAGTTGTTGGAGCTGGCGCTGCTGAAGGTGCACTGGATGCCGGTAACATTCTGAAGCCAGAGCTGGCAAGAGGCACACTTAGGGTAATTGGAGCAACTACCGTTGAGGAATACAGGAAGCATGTAGAAAAAGACAAAGCTCTTGCGAGAAGGTTCCAGGTCATATTCGTCTCAGAACCTTCGGTCGAAGAAACGATTGAGATTTTGAAAGGGCTCAGACCAAAATTCGAAGAGTTCCACGGAGTTAAGATTAGCGACAAGGCTATTGAAACATCTGCAAAGTTAGCTTCAAAGTACATTACAGACAGGTTTATGCCGGATAAGGCTGTGGACTTAGTAGATGAGGCTGCAGCTCGTGCGAAAATAGATGGTAAACAGGAAGTAACTGATGAAGATATTGCAAAAGTCGTTGAACGCTGGACAGGAATACCTGTTGGTAAGATTATGGGTGACGAAAAGGAAAAAATCAAGAACCTTGAAAAGCTCATCCACGAAAAGTTCGTAGACCAAGAAGAAGCAGTAAGAGTTGTGGCAAATGCTATAAAGATGTCACGTGCAGGTATCAGAAATCCAAAACGACCACTCGGTGTGTTCCTGTTTTTAGGTCCAACAGGTGTCGGTAAAACAGAACTTGCAAAGAGATTAGCCGACGTGCTGTTTGGTAGTGAAAAGGCACTAATCAGAATCGATATGAGTGAGTACATGGAAAAGCACTCAGTTGCTAGGTTAATCGGTGCGCCTCCGGGATACGTTGGCTACGAAGAAGGAGGACAACTCACGGAACAGGTGAGAAGAAGACCATACAGTGTCGTGCTCTTCGACGAAATCGAAAAGGCGCATCCAGAAGTCTTCAACGTGTTGCTACAACTCTTCGATGATGGAAGACTTACCGATGGTAAGGGTACGACGGTTGATTTCAGGAACACGATAATCATAATGACAAGTAACATAGGGTCAGACATAATAATCCAGGATATTGAAGATGGTTTGGAAAGTGCTATACCAAAGCATATCGAAGAGGAAATGCGCAGGTATTTCAGACCAGAGTTAATTAACAGAATCGATGCAGCAGTTGTTTTCAAACCACTAAAGAAAGAACACATTAAGCAAATAATCGATATCTATCTCAAGGAACTCAACGAAAGGCTTGCTGATAGGAACATCATCGTGGAGCTTGATGAATCAATGAAGGAGTACTTGGCAACGGAAGGTTACGTACCAACAATGGGAGCAAGACCTCTTAGAAGGTTATTTGAAAACACAATAGAGTTCAAGCTCGCTGAACTGATAATTGATGAACAAGTCAAGGAAGGTCAAAAGGTGAAATTCTACTGGAAAGATGAAGGACTATACTGGGAGATACAAGGATAACAAATAAAATAGGCATTACAGGACCCTCCTCAGGATAGAAATTTTGAGGAGGGTTCTTTTTTGCATTTTTAACACATAATATGCTTTTTGAAGCTTACCTACCCTGTTGACAGGTGAAAGGTTATGTGATAGAATGTAACACGCAACGGGGCGACGTAGCCAAGGGGTCTAAGGCGGAGGTCTGCAAAATCTCTATTCGAGGGTTCAAATCCCTCCGTCGCCTCCAGGTTTGTGGGCTCGTAGCTCAGTTGGCAGAGCATCCGGCTCATAACCGGACGGTCGGGGGTTCGATCCCCTCCGAGCCCACCAGAGAGCAAAGATGCAGCGGGCATATGCCCGTCTTTGTTTTATGTTTTAGGTAAGATGAAATTTAAATTCAAAAAATCCCGCTCTGCTTAAAAATAAGCAGGGCCGCATAAGACCGAGGGAGGAGGTGCTTTATGAGGATTTACGAAACGATGTTCATCATCAAACCAGATGTACCAGAGGAAGAAAGGAACAAGTTGGTTGAAGGTGTTAAGAAGTTCTTGGAAGAAAGGCTCGGAGCACAGGTTGAGAACGTTGACAGATGGGGCATTAGAAAACTTGCGTACAAGATTGGAAAGTACTTCGAAGGTGACTACACAGTTCTTTACTTCAGGTCAAACGGTCAAGGACTTGAACAACTTGAGAACTATTTCAAAGTGCACCCAGATTTCATGAGATGGCAAACGTTCAGAAGAGAAGACCTTGAGAAGAAAGAGAGAAAAGCAGCAAGAGCCAAGAAAGAAACAGAAGGTTCTAACCAGGAAGTCCAGCAGGAGGGTGCTTCTGAAGAGAAGGTGGAATAATGTCGTATAACAAAGTTGTTCTTGTTGGTAGATTAACACGAGACCCTGAGACAAGGCAAACAATCGACGGAAATCTGGTAACCACGTTTACAATTGCGGTAAACCGTGGAGCAAATGGTGATGAAGCCGATTTTATAAGGATTGTAGCATTCAGAAAGTTGGCAGAGCTGGCACACAATTATCTCCAAAAAGGTAGAATGGTCTTGGTTGATGGCAAGTTAAGAATTAATAAATGGAAAACAAACGATGGACAAACCAGGTCAACCGTCGAAATATGGGCAGACAATATCGTGTTTGTTGACTCAAGAAAGAGTGAGAAAGAAATACCAGAAGAGATACCGTACGAAGAAGTTTTTGGCGAAGATATTGAAGAAGAGGACATTCCAAACGATGACGAACCACCATTTTGATGAGTAGTGAATAATACGTCAATAGGAGGGAAGTAGGATGCCAAGAGTAAGGCAGAGAAGAAGAAAAATAAAGGCATGTAAGTTGTGTGAAATGAATGTTGAATACGTTGACTATAAAGATACAAAATTGCTTAAAGATTTCCTAAACGAAAAAGGTAAGATACTTCCAAGAAGACTTACGGGAAACTGTGCGAAACACCAAAGAATGGTAAAGACAGCAATCAAAAGAGCAAGACAGATGGCGTTATTACCATATCTAAAATACTAATAAGTTAAAAAAAGAAGTCGCCAGTCATCGATTGGCGACTTCCTTTTTCTTTTTCGGTCTATATTGAAAACTAAGAGGTGTCAAAAATGACAAACGATTTTGTTTCAAAGATAGCTTTAACAACAATTTTCTTTGTTTTGTTATTCCCTATTTTTTTAAGTCTTTTTGCTACCGACGTTCCACAAGACTGGATTCTTTACACAAATGGTCCTAAGTTAGAAGAACTTATGTTGGTGAAGGCAGATTTGGTAGTGATTGATTATTCAGCAGATGGAACAGATAAAAAGGCTTTCAAGAAGGAAGATATAACACCTTTACAATCTCGAGGAAAAAAGGTATTTTCTTACTTGAACTTCGCTGTTGCTGAAAACTGGAGGTTCTATTGGAATTCTTTAAACAAAGCCATCGTGCTTGGGGCTCTGGATAATTGGCCCGGGGAATATTACGTTAAATACTGGTACTCAGAATGGTATGACGTGGTAAAGGAATACATGAAGAGAATCTCATCAGCCGGGTTCAATGGGGTTGCTTTGGATTGGATAAATATCTATCAACATACAAAACTTCAAAAACTTTCTGGAAAAAACGCAGAAGCATTAAAAAACGCTATGGTCGAAAATCTCAGAAAACTAACAAACGATTTTCCAAAGTTTGAATACGCACTGGTAAATGGAGAAGACATCCTACTTGAATTTCCAGATTTGAGAGAAAGAGCAAAGTATGTTATCGTTGAGAGCCTGTTTTTTTCTAAGGGACAACTTGTAACGAATACCGAAGAATTTGTTCGCAGAGTTAATAAACTTACTCAGCTTATGAAGAATGGGATTACCATTCTTTCAGTTGAATACATTGACAATGGTAATCCCTTCGACAGTACAAATGCCGAGCGTATAAAAACATACGTGAGTTTGGCGAGAAAGTACGGATTCAAGTATTACATTGCACGCGTGGACATGAAGTTAAATGTTGTTAACATTCCCAGGATATCAAAGTAGCAATAATTGATTTCAATCCAAATCATCACGCATGCCGACTTCGTTCAATATTATAAAGTCCTTGTTTCTCCAGTCTTTCTTGACTTTTACATGGAGGTCCAAATAAACTTTTGAGCCCAAGAAGTATTCTATATCTTTTCTTGCACTTTCTCCAATTTTCTTTATCATTCTTCCTTCTTGACCAATGATTATACCCTTTTGACTTTCCCTTTCGACGTAGATGTTTGCCCTAATGTACACAACACCATTTGGCCTTTCTTTGACTTCTTCGACAATAACGGCAACGGAATGAGGGATTTCTTCGTACGTGAAATGGAATATCTTCTCCCTTATCAGTTCAGAAGCGATAAATGAAAGGGGTCTGTCGACTATAATATTTTCAGGATATAGTTGAGGACCTTCAGGCAGATGTTGCTTAATCTTCTCGACGAGTTCGTTTAACCCCTCGCCAGTCACAGCAGATGTGCGCACTACATCAAGAAGATTGTTCACATGGCTTCTTATTTGCTCTTCTATTAAATCTGCACGGTCGTTGTCCACAAGGTCTATTTTATTGATTACTCCAATTGTTGGTGTTCCAGACTGGTTTATGTAGTTTGATATGTGTTCTTCTGGTGTTTCAAAACCTTCTTTTGCATCGATTGTAAAAAGCAACAAATCAACGTTTTTTAACGCTTGGACAGCGGCCTTAACCATGTATTCACCAAGTCTGTGCAATGGTTTGTGTATACCCGGCGTGTCAACGAAAATGATTTGCGCGTCTGCGTCCGTGTATATAACATTTATTCTGTTTCTAGTTGTCTGTGGTTTATCCGATACAATGACAACTTTTTTCTTCATTATCGCATTGATTATCGATGACTTACCTACGTTGGGTTTTCCAACAAACGAGACAAATCCACTCTTCACCTAGTTTCCCTCCCATCAAATCGTATAATGATTTCTCTGGATTCTTATATCCTTAATCTTCCACTTGCTGTTGCTTATCCTGTTCTTCGAAAGTCTTATCGAATTCTCCTGATTCGAGTTTACTTATAAACAGTCCCATCAAAATCTTTATGTCATCGCTAAGTTTGACCCTTCTATCGACGAAGTAAAGATATTCTATAATGTTTTTTAGCACCTTTGGAGAATAAATCAACACATGGTTTACAGGCTTGTATTTTGAATCTTTGAATGTGAATCCTAAAAACCTTGCAACCCTTGGTGAAAGAATTCCAAGTTCTTTGGAAAGCTGAGCTACATCAGGCCATTTGTACTCACGTTTTTTTGGAGCATGAACTATGATGCTGAATAGTTCTATAAAGTGCTTTGAAACGGTATACGATATAATTATCGGTTCGTAATCATTGCAGATTTCGTGCAGCATGTTTTTGGCAATTGAGTAATTTTGTTCTGATAAAGCAAAGCAGAATTCGTCTAATTTGCTGATAGTTCTTTTAAAAACAATTTGTTCAACATCTTGTGTTGTTGGGTGCTCACCTGCGTAAATTTGGAGTTTCTCAAGTTCTGCAAGTATCGCGTATTCCTCCGGTCCTGTGAATTTAAATATGCTTTTCGCGACTTCTTCATCGCAGATTACACCTATTTTTCTTGCCACATCTTTCACAAAGTTCAACCATTTGTCTTCTTCCCATTCTTTGGGTTTTTCGAACGTCAGGATTTCTATTTTACCTGGAATCTTTGTAACCTCTTTTCCTACCTTTTCCGTTCGGACAAAGACTGTAACCCAACTTCCGGATAAATCAATCAACTGAAATTGGTTTTTTTCACTCTTGGACCATTCGTCAAAGTCTACTAAATCGTAAACTTTAGCGCTTGAAAACAGCCCTAAACTTACACCGGCGTTCTTTAATTCTTCAATCTTCCCGTCATCATCTGCGAATATTTTATGATATTCCACGTCCTTGCCTTTCAAATATTCTTTTATGTAAAGTTCTTTACTGAGCTCGGAATCACCAACAAGGTAAATAACCATATTCGACCGGTCTTCTCCTCCTTAACCTATAACTTCAACTATTCTACCGCTTTCCATTCTCATGATTCTGTTTGCGATTTGGGCAACGCTTTGGTCGTGCGTTACTATAACAAAAGTTGTTCCGAATTCTCTGTTAAGCTCGATTATCAGCTTTTTGATTTGCTCTCCATTTTTCACATCGAGTGCACCTGTTGGTTCGTCAGCCCAGATGATTTTTGGTGTTGTCGAGAGTGCACGAGCAATGGAAACTCTCTGTTGTTCACCACCTGATAACTGTGAAGGATAAGCATCTTTTCTATGAGAGATTCCCATAAGTTCGAGAAGCTCCAAAGCTCTTTTCCGTGCATCTACGACGGGAACCTTATTGAGAAGTAGTGGGAGTTCCACATTTTCAACAGCGGTTAAAACAGGTATTAGGTTGAAAAATTGAAATATGAACCCCATATTCTTAGCTCTGAATTTCGCTTTTTCTTCTTCGGACATTTTCGTTATTTCTTGTCCATCTATGACTATCGTGCCCGAAGTTGGAACATCAAGACCTGCCAGTAAGTTCAGTAAAGTGGTCTTTCCAGAGCCAGAAGGACCAAGTATTGCGACGATTTCCCCTTTGTATATCTCTAGGTTCACCGAATCGAGTGCAACGACTTTTGAACTACCAGAACCGTATATTTTGGAAAGATTTTCGGCTTTTACTATAATTTCTTTCATCTCATTAGGACCATTAAGCTTTTTTTCCATCTTTTCACCTCATCTTAAGTTCTTAAACTTTTCTCGCAATTTTCTCTCTACAAACTCCGGCACCCATTGGGAAACTTGTCCACCAAACGATGCAACTTCTTTTACAAGGCTTGAAGAGAGAAATGAGTAATTCTTATCAGTCATAAGAAATACGGTCTCAACACCGTTACATATCTCTTTGTTGGCAAGTGCCATCTGGAGTTCGTATTCGAAATCTGTGACTGCTCTTAAACCTCTGATGACCACATTTATGTTGTTTTTTGTTGTATATTCAACCAAGAGTCCTGAAAATGTATCGACACGTACATTAGGTAGGTCTTTAAGACACTCTTTCACCATTTCTACACGTTCTTCTATCGTGAACGTATAGTTCTTTCTCTTGTTTTCCATAACCACCACGTAAAGCTCATCGAATAGTTCGGCAGCTCTTTTCGCAATGTCTATATGACCATACGTTATTGGGTCAAAGGAACCTGGGTAGATGGCTCTAACCATATTCTTTCGCTCCTTTTAAGTCAGTGTTGTTTATTAGGTTATTTTAAACTTCCGAATGGAACACATCAGGTTCAAAGAAGTTTGTGAACGATGGATTGAACATCAACGTGATTGTTCCGATGGGGCCGTTTCTTTGCTTACCAATAATTATCTCTGTTTCGTGTGGTAAGTCGACGTGTTGTTTTTTATAGTATTCCTCTCTGTAAAGGAATATTACAACATCTGCGTCTTGTTCGATAGCACCTGATTCTCTGAGGTCGCTAAGACGTGGACGTTTATCTTCCCTTTGTTCGACCGCTCTTGACAGCTGTGACAGTGCAATGATTGAAACATCAAGTTCTCTTGCCAGTAACTTCAGTGAACGGGAGATTTCAGAGATTTCCTGCTGACGACTGTCTCTCCTGCCGTCACCCAAGTCCATAAGCTGTAAATAATCTATGAATATAGCATCTATGTTGTATTCTTTTTTCATCCTTCTCGCCTTTGCTCTCAAAACACGTGGTTCAAGGTTGGACTCATCATCTATTATTATATTCGCCTTCATCAATCTTGACGCACCCTGGACTAGTCGTTTCCATTCTTCATCGCTCAACCAACCTCTTCTAACTTTTTGAAGGTCTACAAGAGATTCCATACACAAAAGTCTTTGAATGAGTTGCTCTTTACTCATCTCCAAGCTGAAAATTCCTACAGAGGCTTCCCCAACAGTTGCCATGTTCTTCGCTAAGTTCAGTGCGAAAGCTGTTTTACCCACACTGGGACGTGCCGCTATGATTATTAAATCGGACTTGTGGAATCCGGAAGTCATTTCATCGAGTTTTTTGAACCCGGTCGGGATACCTGTCACTAAACCCGTAAGCCCTTTTAAATGCTTTGACCTTAATTCTTCAAGGTGTTCAAAAACCTCGGTCAAGGCGCTTCGTATATCTACGTATGTTTTTGTTGCACGTGACTCTGCAATTCTAAAGACCAATCGTTCCGCTTCGTCGAGTACTTCATCGACATTTAGTGCTTCGTCGTAGGCTTTTTCAACTATAAGGCTACCTGCAGCGATTAATTCTCTCAGTATCGCTTTGTCTCGCACTATATGGGCGTACATTTCCGCATGTGCTGAAGTTGGAACGTTATCTGCAAGTTGCGCAACGTATAGCTCTCCACCTATCTTATCAAGAACTCCCATCACTTTTAGTCTATCACACACAGAGATAATGTCGATAGGTAGACCTTCGTCGTGCAGTTGTTCTATTGCAGCAAATATATGACGATGCTTTGGGTCATAAAAATCAGAAGAGCTGACTATAGAAACTATGTTATCAACCTTTTCTGGCTCAATTAATATACTCCCTATCAACGCTTGTTCAGCCTCAATGCTAGCAGGCACATTCTTCACAATTCCATCCTCCCTGTATAGTCAAAAAAACATGAAAGAAATATCCATTGGTTAATCAAAAATCGTTCTTCTTTTTTTGGCAGTAAGTCCTACAATTATAGTCAAAATAAGTGATATGATAACCATGTAATCGCCGTATTTAGCATAAAATGTTACATCATTGTTGGATTTGACGTAAAAAATGCTCCAAGTTGTTTGGTTTTCAGGCAAAGCAAAGAAGTTACCATACTCGTCTACAACTCCACTGATTCCTGTGTTCGAAACTTGAACAACTGTTCTGTGCGTTTCTACAGCCCTAAAAATTGCTTGGGTAAAGTGTTGGATTAATGGAATTTTTGAATTATACCATCCGTCATTTGTTATTACTACCAAGAAACCAGCATCTTTTGAAAGTCTTCTTGATATGTATGGGAAGAACGATTCAAAGCAAATTTGGAATCCTACTTTCCCATATCCTTTTATATCAAAAACTTTCAACTCACCAGGACTGAAGTAATACATGCCCCTTAGAAAAGAAAGACGCCCAAATATTTCTTTGTAAGGAAGGTTTTCTACAAATGGGAAAAGTTGAACTTTATCGTATTTATCAAAAAATGCCCCATCAGAATAAATTACTGCACTGTTGAATGCGTCGTTGCCTACTAATGTGGGAAAACCGATTACAAGTGTTCGGTTTTTAAATGATTCGAGTAGCCTTTTCTCAATATCTGAGTTTCTTATGTCTGTTCCCGGGAAGACCCCCTCAGGGAATATCGTCAACAAATCTGGGGAGTTTGAAAAATTCTTTATAAGGTAATCGGCGATAGTGTTTGAGTCGTATGAGTATTTCACTTTCTGTGGCATGTTTGTCTGGGCTAAGATAATAGGTTTGACCCCAACAGTCTTTGGTATGAAAGATTCTATTGTGCCGTTTACAAAGAGAACCAGAGCAATCAGTGCTAAAAAGAAAACGTAGTTGTTCTTATTCGCACGTAAGAGTTTGTAACCTTCATAATTGACTATCACTATGAGAAAAACGAGTCCAAGGGTTCCTGTGAATGGGAGTAACTGAAGCAAACCTTTGAAATTGTAAAGAGCATCACTTAATCGCCCACCTGTGAAACCTAACTCTCCTATACCTCTCAAGTAATCAGAGATAACGTAGAGAGAAGCGACAAAAATAGGTTCTAAAACGCGGAATCTGACCTTCTCAGTCCAAAGTCCGTAGAGAAATCCAAAAAGCAAAAATGGTAAAGCTTCAAGAATACAAAAAAGGATGAAAACCAAAAAACCCGCCGTGGCGTTGAAACGCCCGAACAATTCAGGTAGACCAGTTGTTAGAGTGTTTATTAAATAGTGAAAATTCACAAAAGAGAAAGTGAAAAAATATAGAAAAGCCACTATCGCTGAAAGGATTGGTCCTTTCTTTTCTAAAGCGAAGAATAGAGGAATAAGAGAGAAAAACACTATCCCTCCAAAGAGATAACCTGGCATTGATAACGTTGTAAGAAGAGAAGACATTACTATGTTCAGAACTGTTTGAACCATGAAGCCCCTTCCCCCTACATGCGTATTTTTACTTTAGAAACGTTTCTAATACTATGCGTAGTTTCTGTGCTACATATTCTTGGTCTTCTTGCTCCATATCCGTGTAGAACGGGATAGCTATTGTTCTTTGGGAGATGTCTTCTGTGACAGGTAACATTCCTTCTTTCCAACCGAGTTCTCTGTAAGGTTTTTGCAAGTGCACAGGTGAGAAATAGTTTCTACATTGGACACCTTCGTTCTCAAGCTTTTGAATGATCTTATCTCTAACTGCACTTGGTGTTCCTTGTGGTAGTCTGACAACGTATACGAACCACGACATTTTGGTGACATAATCCATAACGACAGGAACCTCTAAGGGTAAATCTTTTAAGAGAGCTTTATATCTCTCAGCTACCTTTGCACGTTTTTCTATAATCTCATCTAACCTCTGCATTTGTGACCAACCAAGTGCAGCTGACATCTCATCTATTCTGTAGTTGTAACCAACGTAATTGTGAGAGAGCCAGCCTTGACCTTCTCCACGCCCTTGGTTTCTCAATGAAACCGATAGTTTGTATATCTTTTCACTGTTTGTAACAACAACTCCACCCTCACCAGTTGTTATCTGTTTGTTCGGATAGAACGCAAACGCTCCCGCTACGCCAAAAGTTCCCACTTTCTTTCCTTTATACTCACTGCCAAGCGCTTCGCATGAATCTTCGACAACCGTAACATCGTATTTTTCCGCGAATATATTTACTTTGTCCCAATCTAAGGGATGACCGAATATATCTACAGCCATCAGGAATATTCTGCGGAATTTGCTGAAATTTTCTTCAACTATCGTCTTAAAGTGTTCAATGTCCATGTTCATTGTAATTGGGTCAATATCAACAAATGTGACACTCCCGTTTTCATATAACGCAACATTTGCAGAAGCAACAAACGTGAAGGATGGAACTATGAGGAGGTCCCCTTTGCCAAAGTTCAGAGCCTTTAGAATAAGATGGAGTGCGCTTGTTCCACTAGAAACAGCAGCCGCGTATTTTACTCCAACATACTCTGCTATAGCTTTTTCAAACAATTCAGTGTAAGGACCTATACTAAGCCTTCCGGATTTTAGAACTTTTGTTACAGTCTCAATATCTTCTTGAGCTATTTGCGGTTTTGAAAGCGGAATAAAGCGCTTCTCATGCTCCTTATTTGACATATTCATTTCGCCCCTTTCAACAGCTTTAAAGGCTTTTATAGATAAATAGATAAAAACTCACAAAAATTATACCACTGAATAATAACAAAGAGATATTGTCCAACTTATTCGAGCTTTATCCTTTTCAAAAAGTTGTATTCATTCATCGCTTCTTCGAACATCCCAGCTTCTTCGTAAAGTTGGGCAAGGGTTAGCCTTTTATCTTCGTTTAATGGGTCTTCGTCGACAATCTTTCTGTATGTTAGAGCAGCCAGCTTTTTAAAACCTAAGATATAGAAGATTTTGTATCTCACGAATTTTAGTGAAAAAAGAACTAATATACTCACCACGACGAGACCAAAGATTACAAAGACAAAATTATCAGCAAATTGAGAAAGGCGAGAGGAAAATTCCAAAAACCAGTGCCAGAATTTGTACCAAGTTTTGTTTGTTTTGTTTAGCATGCTTTCAAACCGTGTATCTGTGTATCCGGAGGCTTTAAAGTCCTTGTATAGTTCTAAAATACGACTTCTTATTTCCTTATCAGTGTTTGAGTAGCGTTGGTACATGTATTCGAATATGGAATTAATGAATACATCCTTTTTGTCCAGACGTTTCAGAACAATGTCTAAAAATTGTTTCTTTGCCTTATCGTCCCGTGTTATTACATCGAGAACACTTTCAGCATAGTCTTTTACATCGACGGTAAGAATGTTTGTTAGTAATAAAACGTCAAGGTTGTGGGAAAGATTATTATTTAAGTATTCCTCAAGGTTTTCTTCTCCGAAAATTTCAAGAATAAGGTACTTCAGAGTTGAGTCTATTGAGTTTGTCTTCAGAAATCTTATAAGCCCCTCAATATCTTCTTTAATTGCAAAGTCGAGCTCTTTTAGTTTCCTTTTAGCGTTTATAATTCTTCCGACTTGCTCTATTTTTTTACTTTCAACGGTTGATACGTTGGGGCTTAATTGCGAAATGAAAGAAAGATACATATCCCAGGCAAAATCTGGGTCGGTTTTTGATTTTTCCAATATTTCATCAAGAGTAAGCCCAAAAGCCGTTTCAGGCTGAAAGATAATTGTTAAGAATACAAGTGTGAGTGCTATGAGCGTGGTGGATATAAAGAGCTTGCAGAAATTTGTTAGGGCTAGTTTCTGGTTAGTTTTTCTCTTTCTCGTCTTTTTTAAAAGTTTCTTTCGTAAGTCCAAAGGGTTCGTGTTCATCGTTTGCCTCCGGCTCAACATGGATAACCACATCGTAAATTTCCTTTGTTTCAAAGAGGTGCTTTTTAATGCATTTCGTGATTTCATGTGCATCCCTGACGTTCATCTCACCATTAACTTCAATATCCATATCTATATCGAACTTTCCACCAACTTTTCTTACACGCACTTTATGGGGATTCAAAGCTCCACACTTTTGGCAAGCTTCGAAAACCTTTTCGTATATCCACATCTCTTCATCCTTTAGACCGTCCATTAAGTCATGTGTGTTCTCTTCAAAAACTTCCCACGCCACCTTTATTATTATACCAGACATAACAATTCCTACCAAAGGGTCCATCCAAGCTAAGCCTATTTTGTTAAGTACAACTCCAACAAAGACCAAACTTGACATCATAATATCGTTCTTCATGTTCTTGGCTTCCGCAACCATTGAATTACTTTTGTACTTATTCCCAGTGGTGTATTCAATTACGAACAGGAATGTCTTTCCGCTAACGGAAAGTATCGCTGCAAACAATGGCCAAAAGCTAACAAGAATTTCATATTGTCCGGTTATCAACCTCTTTGCACTCTCAACAAGCAAACTCACGCCTGCGTAAAAAATGACGAAAGATATTATCTTTGCACCTATATTTTCTGCCTTGTGATGACCATACGGGTGTTCCTTATCCGGAGGCCTTCTGGAGATTAACGTTGCGATTAGCATAGTTGAAGATGTTAAAATATCCGTTGAAGTGTCTATACCATCCGCTAAGACTGCCATACTTTTAAAGAGAAGCCCAACGGTGACTTTTAACACAGCCAGTAGCACATTTGTTAAAACCGCGATTAGTGCAACTTTTCTAATAGCTTTGTCTGCATTGATATCGTTCACAAAAGTCACTCCTTTCCTAAGAGCTAGGGCGTTTACTGTTACAAAAAATCAAGGGGCTTTGCGCCCCTTGATTTTGAGAATCACTATCAATTATTTTCCAAGAGCTGTCTTTGCAATCTTTACATATTCCCTGAAGCTTTCTGGATCGTTGACTGCAAGTTCTGCAAGCATCTTTCTGTTGATTGCCACGTTTGCGAGTTTGAGTCCATGTATCAATTCGTTATATTTCAATCCTTCGTTTCTCGCAGCGATGTTTATTCTTGTAATCCAGAGCTTTCTGAAGTTTCCTTTCTTGTTCTTTCTTCCGTCAAATGCAAACTTAAGTGCTCTGTAGTAAGATTGTTTAGCAAGCGTATATCTTCTGCTGAGCGCACCCCTGAAACCTTTAACAAACTTCAAAAATTTTTTCTTTTTCTTCTTTGCATTTACAGCATTTTTGACGCGCATATCTATTCCTCCTTGTTCGGTTTAATTTATCATTTTACTTTTTCCCAAGAAGTCTGAGGATTCTTGGCTTATCAGCTTGAGAAACAACGTCTTCGAGTCTAAGGGCGCGTAATGTTGATCTTCTCTTCTTTCCAGTTTTGTGCCATGCGTTGGCATGCCTGCGCATAATTTTTCCATTCTTTGTGACCTTGAATCTCTTGGCCGCAGTTTTGCTGACCTTCATCTTTTTCTTGGCCATTGCTTTTCCCTCCTGCTTAATTTATTTTTTATTCATAATGAACCATTACAGATTCTTCGGCTTAAGCATCATCCACATGTCTCTTCCTTCAATCTTCGCTTCCTTTTCGACTGTTCCGATGTCGGAAATGTCTTTTGCAATCCTATCGAGTATCTCCTTACCCTTGTCCATAAACGCCATTTCTCTTCCACGGAACATTACAGTAACCTTGACTTTATTTCCGTCTTCCAAGAACCTTCTAATGTGTTTGAGCTTGGTTTGGTAATCGTGTTCGTTGATAGCGGTTCTGAATTTCATTTCCTTGATTTCAATAATCTTCTGGTTTTTCTTTGCTTTCTGTTCTCTTTTCGCAAGTTCGTATTTGTATTTACCGTAGTCCAGTATCCTCGCAACTGGTGGTTGTGCATTCGGAGCAACGAGAATTAACTCCAGTCCCCTTGACCTTGCAAGGTCAATAGCTGCGCTTTTCGACATGATACCAACGACTTTTCCTTCCTCATCAACTACACGCAGTTCAGTGAATGGAATCTCCTCGTTTTTAATGATTTTTTCTTTTTCGTTCTTAATAGTTTCCCCCTCCTACTATAAAAAATTAATGCGGGTCTGCGCCCGCAATTGATTTTAACACCAGATAACATTTTCAGTAAACCTTACGCTATTTCTGTTTCAGCATTTTCCACTTTCCTTACCCAATAGGCTTTTCGCCATTGGGTGGGAAGCCGGGCGCTTCCTCTTTACTTGTAAATATTTGTTTTTCAGAAAATCTGGAAATCTGGTGGGCCGCGTGGGACTCGAACCCACGGCCACCTGATTAAGAGTCAGGTGCTCTACCTACTGAGCTAGCGGCCCAATCATGGTGCCCCCAGGAGGAATCGAACCTCCATTTGCGGATTAGGAATCCGCCGTTCTATCCTTTGAACTATGGGGGCTTCCGTTCTGGCAGCCCCACGGGGAATCGAACCCCGACCCTCGGACTGAGAATCCGATGGACTAGCCGTTATCCTATGGGGCCATCTTTTTAAAGAATCAGCCTTTCAATCTTGGTGACCGTGTTATATATTAACATATAAGATTGAATTGTCAAGAGCCAAAGTTTGGAAATCTTTGATTAAATTGTTTATGACGCAATGTTGTGTTATTGTTTTTCAACATGGTTCGTAGTATAATATAAACGTAGCTTGTGTTTCTGCAACTTTCAGGTAGGAAGTGGGTGAGTTGTAAAAAATGCAATCGATTTCAATGAAAGACCTATGGGTTATTGTTCCAGCTTTTATAATAAGTGCATTGACAATACCTATTTTTGGACGGTTAGCCAAGAGCTATGGTATTGTTGATAGACCTGATGGAGAGCTCAAGCCTCATGAGAGGATAACACCATACTTAGGTGGCTTAAGTATTTATCTAGGAGTCCTCTTCGTTACACCTTTTGAGCTTGTGACAAAAATTACTCTAACTATTCTTGTTCTTTTAGGACTTTGCGATGATGCTAAGAACGCAGATCCAAAGGTTAGACTAGTAACTGAATTTGTAATTGCCAGTGTTCTCGTGTACAAGTATGTAGGTCTCTCTTTTCTTTTTCCACTTTACGTCGTTTTAGTTGCTGCATTAATAAATGCCGTTAATATGATGGACGGATTGGATGGCGTTTGCGCAAGTGTTTCGGCAATTTCTGCAATAGGTTTATTTAGCGTTGCAACGTCACGATATGACAAAGCTCTGTTACTTGCTCTCGTTGGTGCTTTGGCTGGTTATTTGCTTTACAATTTTCCCCCCGCAAGGATATTCATGGGAGACGCTGGGAGTTATTTAATTGGTGGTGTTCTTTCAATAGGTTTACTCTCATCTATTCGAAATGGGACTTCTAATCTCCCATATGTGGTTTCAGCTTTTATTTTTCTTTCACTCTTCTTTTTTGATCTTGGAGCAGGTGTTTTAAGAAGGATATTGAACGGACGCTCTCCATTCAGTGGCGACAGAGGGCATTTCTATGATAAAATCCAGTCAAAGACCAAGAACAAAAGATACACACTTCTCGTAGTTGTATTTATACAATTTGTGTTTTTCACGATAGGCATAATAGCAAAGCAAAATACGATGTTATCGTTACCCGCTGTAGTAGTGCTGCTCGTTATGTATTATTTCATGTCAAAATGGTTGAAAATATTAAAATACTAGGCATCAATTTTGAATAAATGGGGAGGAGGATGAAAGTGCTTTCATTTTTCGAGGAACTAGTTTTGTATATCACCATACCTCTTGTTGCACTCTTTGCTCACAGAGAGTACACTTACGAGTTCAGTACTCCAAAATACGCGATTTTAACAGTCGCCACGTTGTTGATAGGAGTGTACCTGCTTTTTAGACTGCTCCGAACAAAGAAGATTAAATTCTTCGCATCCAAGGTCCACTTTATCTGGTTGGCATTTTCGATAGTTGCACTGCTTTCAACGATAAATACCTGGAGAGATAATCCGGACTTCTTTAGACAAGCATTTGACATAGGACTATACCTATTCTTAAATGTGCTCTTATCCTTCTACTTTTCAACCATTCTTGATGATAAACAGAAGATTGCAAGGTTTCTTTTTGTTTTCGTGCTGACAGGGTTGTTTATAGCCGTCAACGCTATCCTAAACTTCTATTTGGGATATGACATAATGCTTGGGCAAGTTGGAAATCCTTTTGAGAGAGCAAGCATAAAAGCAAATATAGGAAATGTCATATTCGTTTCAAACTATCTAAACATGCTTCTGCCTATTGCACTTTACTTTGTCATTAGTCTTGACCTTGGTGTTATGAATGTTCGAAAGTTTTCTGGGATTCTTTTTATGAAATTACTCTCCTTGTTCTCCGCAATCATTTATTTAGATGTTATTATCTTTTCTCAGACCAGGTCAGAATACTTGGCGCTCGTTTTAGAAATAGTATTACTAATCCTTGCTTATTTCTTCTTTATACGTAAACGCGAAGACAAAGCTGAAGCAGAACTTCGGAAAAGTGCACCCAGTTTACTTAGGAAACTAAAATCTTTACGCAGGATTTCGATAGCAATATTCATACTTATGTCTATTATCTTGATTGTTCTTTACAACGTTCCTTCTCCATTCAACAACTTCGGAGCTTTCACAATGACTGATAGGTTTAGTGCGATGGCTTCAGTCTCAAGTAGAGACGAGAGATACTTGTCTTGGTTTTCGACAATTTACATCTGGAAGAATCACAAACTTCTTGGTCAAGGGATAGGAACTTATCAGTTGTACGGTCTTTACGGAATCGGAGATTTGACCGCCGACAAGCCCATATACAGCTACGGTTGGAACAACTTCAAAAGGGCACACAACGACTACTTCCAAGTGCTTAGCGAGACAGGAATAATTGGGCTGGCTTTGATTGTTGTGATGCTTATCTTACTTGTTATCTATGTAGTAAAGAATATTCAAAAGCTACAGGAACGTGATGATACGACACTGTTCTCCATGCTTGTGCTGAGCGGAATAGTGTTTGCGTTCCAAAGCTTTTTTAGTTTCCCGGGACATTTGCTACCGAACGCATTGATGGCAACATTTGTTCTGAGCGCAGGCTTGGGTAAGTATTTTAATAAAGTAGACGGAAAGGAATACGAAATAAAAGGTGCCAAAGCGGTTGTTCTCGGACTTGTTCTTATTTCTTCTGTTGCAGGCTCTACCTATCTGAGATGGAATCATTTCATTTCAGAAGTGTACTTCAGAAAAGGTAATGTGGCATTCCAAACGTTGGCAGAATTGAGAAATCAACTGAGTCAGATAGACAACTATCTAAATCAACTTGACCAAATGGAATCTGACCTTAACAACTTCTCCGGGCAATTCCAGATTTACTCTCCTGAGAATTGGCACAAATACAAACAATCTCAGGCAGGTAAATTGGGAGGTTTGTATAACAGAGCACAGGCGGAAAGTGAGCGTTTGCAGAATATTCAAAACATAAGAAATCAGATAACACAAAATCGAAGGGCATTAACTGCTCAGAAAGAAGCAATACCACGTGAGCTCACAAAATACTATGAACAAGCAAAATCATACTTTTTAAAGAGCGTAAGGCTTAACCACACGTATGGTAAGTCTTATTTCTACCTCGCAGCACTTGCTTCTGACCCAATAAGGATTGCTATCCTAAAAGATGCTCTGAGAAATAACCCAGAAGCTGTTCTAAATCAGAACTACGACGAATTCCAGAATATACTTCCAAATAAGTTTAAGTATGCTTACTTCAAAGATTTGGCGGTCTACATAAAAAATAATCCATCGTTTATTGACAAAATCGATATGGCGACAGCACAAGCAATTGTTGATTCAGCTTGTTTATATGAATTCTCGTTACTTACGTTTACAGAAAGAAATACTTTCAAAACATTAGCTGTTAGGTACAATTCCCTCTACCTGATTGCAAAGACACTTACTGACAACATTGATGATAAAGAAATTAATAAAAAGACATTAGCTCTTGAATCCCTCTTCTTCAACAAGTTTGATACTTGGGTTAGAAAGACGCTTTACATTATGCCTGGAGGATGGAACAGATTCCCAGACTGGAAGAATCTTGATATTGAGCTTGCAACAACAGGTGGGCAAGATATCTACAGGTACTTTGCTGGTTTGACAGTCCAAGCGTTAGATCCAATTAACGTAGAATCGCGCAACCTACTCGTTGATATAGCAAAACTGGAGGCAAAAACATGTAAATACATGGAAGCAAAAGGTGTATGGGGTGTGCCTGATGGCGTGCTCGATTATCTCCACGCTCTTGCAAGAGAATATCAAGTTATTTCGGAGTACCAAGAGAGTGTAGTTACTTACTCACAATTGATAGAATGGTATAAGGAAAATTATGACCTCGTCTCAAAGAAGGTTAACGACAGAGACTACTGGGAGAAGAGCTTTGATGTATTCGTTGAAGATATGAAGAATCGTTTAGATACCGTCTTAGAAGAGGATGAAAAAGGCTATCTATCGAACAGTCTAACTCCGATGTTTGAAGAGAGGTTAAGAAGGTTGTATAATTCAATAACGAGCACCGATTTCAAGAACATTGAAAAGGAGTACATTGAAGAGCTCGTTAAATACCCACCAACATTCTGGATGAGAATAGGAAAATCGAGTGTTTGGAAAACAAATGCCTATAATTCTATGAAAGATTTTGAAAACCAAATTCAAGCATTGAATTTCTCTGATGATGCGAAGAAAGAGCTCACATCGATACTAACAGCTGTTATCGATTCGAATTTGATGAAGCTCTATGAAAGATATGCCAGGTTCAAGGCTCATTACGAACTAATAAAGGAGGAATTTTTGAGAACGGCTGAGAATTTGTTAAGCCTATACCAGCAAACTGCCGAGGAAGAAATACTAAAAGATTGGAAAGAACCGTTGTTCGCTATGCCGGAATTTAATAGTAAGGCAAAAGTTCTCAAATTCCTAGAAGAACTATTAGCAAAATATAAGTAAGCTGAGAGATAATTTAGAAAGCAGGGGATATCCCCTGCTTTCGTTTTATCTTCGCGCTTTGCTTTGACTAAAGAGCCATTCAATCATTTCTTTATCTCTGTAAGCAGGAATCCAAGAGGCATGTGGGAAACTTCCAATGCTTTCCATGTAGCCTTTTGGGTATTCTGTGTATCGTACAGGCGCGTTTAGCTTCTTCAGTGCTTCGACTAACTCACGAGAAAACTTTACGGGTACAACGTCATCGTCTTCGGCATGGAAGAACCAAATAGGGATGCGCGAGATTTTTTGGACTTTTTTAACGTTACCTCCACCACAGACAACAACTGCTGCCGCAAATCTTTCTGGACAAAGTGTTAAAAGACCGACGGTACCAAAACCTCCCATCGATAGTCCTGTTATGTATATCCTTTCTTCGTCAATGGGATACTCATCTACAACCTGGTTGATTAACAGAAAAACCGTTGAAAGTAGAGAGTTTGGTTCTAGCTCGTCACCAGTTCTAAACGAAGTTCCCCAATACCCGTTTTCCGGACACTGTGGAGCAAGTACAAAACAGGGGTGTTTTTCCTGCACTTCCGGACTAGCCCATACAGTGGCACCTTCGTTTGCAATAATTTGTTTTTCGTTATCTCTTCCACGCTCGCCTGCCCCATGAAGAAAAACAACCAGCGGATATTTCTCACCTGGCTTTTGACTTTCAGGTATGAAAAGTCTGTAAGGCATTTCGATAAACTCGTCCTTGTAAACAAATGGTTTGAATTTTTCAAGGTAGTTGATTTTTTCTGACATTTTTCACACACCTCCTATTTTTGCTTCGTGAATATTATACACAAAATTTTGTGAAAACGAAATAGAAGCGATATAATAGTTATGGCACAAATCAATAGGGGGTGAATTTGAGTGATAACTACCCTTGATAGTTACCTCTTCATAGGTGCGCATCCGGATGATATTGAAATTTGGGCAGGTGGGTTGATTTTAAGAATACTTAGCGAGAATCCGACAGCTCAAGTTCAGTGTGTTGTTCTGACAGATGGTTCAGCGGGGTATGCAACTGCCCAAGAACGATACGAGGAGGCTATGAATGTTACAAAAATGATGAAAGTTAACTCGTACGAGTTTTTGAACCTGAAAGATGGTAGTTTGCACTTTAACAACGAGCTTCCGAACATAATTGCTAACCTTATAAGAAAATACAAACCGGATTTGTTAATCACACATCCACGAAATGACAGACACCCTGACCATGCTGCGGTGGGCACAGCAACTGATAAGGCATTGTTTCTCGCAATGGTCACTCCTGAATTTTTAGATTATGAACCACACTTTTGCAAGAATGTACTTCGATTTGTGTCAGACCCTTTCAACAGCCCGAAGTCGAAAGTGTATGTTGATATCTCAAAAGTTTATGAGCAGAAAAAATCAGTTATTTCAAATTTTAAAACACAGCTTGGAGTCCTGGAACCTTATTTGCAACTTAACGAGTTCTACGGAGGCCTTATGAATTGCGTGGCAGCTGAAGTTTTCGAACCTGAAGTGTTAATGTTTTGAACAACATTGGAAAGGAGGTTTCAGTGTGAAATCAGGATTCTGGGTTAGGTTAACAGCGGTTGGGACTGGAGGTTTTTTGGGCTCGGTTTTTAGATATCTGATTTCTCTTTGGCTTAATGAAAGGTATCCAACCTCCTTGATACCTTACGGTACTTTTACTGTAAATATATCAGGGAGTTTCCTTCTTGGGTTAATTATGCAGGTTTCATTTTACATTCCAATGAATGAGACCGTCAGGTTGTTCTTTACCACTGGCATAATGGGAGGACTAACTACGTTTTCAACATTAACATACGAGACTATGGCACTTGTATATAACGGAAGCTACTTTGCTGCTGCTATGAACATCCTCCTTAATTTATCTGTAGGTCTTTTAAGTGCCTTAGGTGGGAAAGAATTGGTTGATGTTATTTATGCGAGATTGTAATCTGCAAATGATTTAGGGGGCATTTGTATGGAGAAAATTGTTGGCACATTCGTACGTATTTATGTCAAAGAAAATCAAAGATGCGAAGCATTTGGAAAGAAACCACTTAACAAGGTAATTGCCGAGATGGCTTTAAAGATGGATATCACAGATTTTGTGGAATACAAAGCTTTTGAGGGGTATATATTCGACAAAAAGTTACACACATTGACTAGAGAAGTTATCGACCATGAACTTCCAATAATCATAGAATTCTTCACAACAGATGAAAAAGCACAGAAGTTTTTAGATGAGATGGCGCCCTATTTGAAAAACACGGCTGTGCTTATATTTAGGGATACCGTAGGATATTTTTTCCGATAACTTTCCAAAAATACGAGTTCCATACTATTGAATGATGTGTTCATTAGGGCGAGGCGGGTGTATGGATATGTCTTCCAAGTTCGTTACAACGAGTATTTTGATAATATTGTTGATGAGCTGTTTCAATATGTTGTTTGCAGCAAAGCCCGTCATAGATGTTTCAGTGAGTGTGATTGGAAACGAGAGTATTGAAAAAATAACGAAGAGCGTTTTCTTATCTGAGCTTTTAGACACAAACAAGTTTACGGTGACCCTAAGAGACAATATAGTGCAACTTTTTTCAGAAATGAACCTACAAGATTTGTTATCTACGCAGAATATTATTCTATCAAAAAGAGAATACCCAAAAGGTTCTCTGAACGTGTTGATTTATCTAAATAATTTAAGTGTGAGAAAAGAATCTGTTGAATATGTTAGAAACAGCATTTCAGGTGAGTATATATACGCAAATGGTAAGTACATTCGTGTCATTCAAGGCGCACGATTTAGATTCGATGGTAAAAATTATATCCAAGATGAGAATGGCATGTATGTAAAAGGAACCGATGGGAATTATTACATTCCGCTAGACTTTTATTCGAAAGTTCCACACGAGAATACTTACTATGTGCTTGAATGTTATATTTCTTACGTGCTAAGTTTGGAAGGAAGTGACGTTAAGAAAGACGCATTTACCGTAAGTGTGGCTGTACCTTTAGTTTTGCACGAATATGACCCGTATAACAACAGACTTCTAAGAATTGAATATCCATCTTCGAAAATTCTAAATCAGTTTGCTAAGAACGTAAGTTTAGAGTTGGCAAGTAGACTGATAGGATTAAGGAAACTGTATGGTTTTGTCGATAGTGTGAAATTCCCACGAGCGTTGATTGATATCGGTTCAATTGATGGTGTAAAACCTGGGCTTTACTTTGGAGTTTACGACGGGGATAACTACATTGCGGAATTGAAAGTTGTTCGAACAGCTGGAGATTACAGTGAGTGCGAAGTAACATACATCAAAAGCGGGGCAAAAATAGAAGAAGGGTTTATTGTTGCGGAAAAGAACCCAGACTTTGTTTTCCCATTAGGTGTAAGCATTCTATACCTATATTCTCCAGAAAGTTTTGGAAGCATTGGATTTGAACTCTCAGTGAAAACATTGAACATACATAGAGAAGAAATCTCCGCGCTGGTTTTTGGTTTTGGTTACGATTTGTCTACCTCTGAGATTGGAAGTTTTAGCGTAAGCTATTCCCAACGTATACTTTCTTTGCCTATTTATGCGCTCACAACCTTGAAAATATTCGACAACACTTCAGGTCAGTCAAGCTCAGCAGTTCCTATGGTGGGATTAAATACCAAATTTGGTATTTTCACATTAAGAGCACTTACTGCCATCGATTTCTCAACTTTTGAATTAGGTGGTGGTGTCTCATGGTGAGAATATCTAAGACATTCGTGATTTTTTGGGCGTTGGTGATATTTGTCTTTTCTTCTCTTTCCTTTGCGCAAGGTAAAAGCGTAAAAATCGAGGTTGTTTTTGATAAGAGTGTGAAACCTGTCTACGAGAATATCGACCTCAGTGTTTCGCTAACGACTACTTTTGCAGATATGAAAGATAACACTGCAAGAATTGTTCACGTGTTGGGTATATCAAAAGAGTCAACATCAAGAAAAGTGAACGAGTTTGTACGTGATGAAAGGGGAGATTACGTCTATTTTAAAGGAAATTATTACAAGATAGGAGACAAAAGAAGATATACTTACGATGAAAAGCAAAAGACCTATGTAGTTGATAAGTACGGTAGATACGTTTACCTTCAAGAATACGCCTGGGCAAGGAAACAAGAAGAGAAATATATAACCAGTGATTTTTACTTACTGAAAAGTTACGAAATCCCCGTAACGAATTACTACATCTATTTAGTGGTAACCGACATCGATTTACAAACGTTCTTTATCAAATCTATAACTCCTATCGTTGGGAAAGGTTCAACAGTTGAGAGAGCAATCGAAAACGCAAGGAAAATATTTTCAACCGTGGTCAATGAATACAGTCCTGATAAGGTAGACATCGCTGTTATCTTCGAGAAAGGTTTTGACCCCATTTTGCGAACAGCTTTGCTGGCAACATTACAAGAAGATACAAGGTATAATATTTACGACAGGTTGTACATAGATGAAATTATGGAAATTGTGAGAACTTCGGACTTACTTGGGACCGAGCAGATTGTTGTAAAATTCCAACCACCAAGGTATTTGATAACATTTGAAAACTTAGTTAAAAGCGATTACCAATTTACCGAAGATAGGTACTATTTCTTTGAAAATCCTGTTAACGGAGCGTATATTAAAAAAAGTGTCGGTAATTTGGACGTTCCTGTAAAGGTCGAGGTTGGGAGTTACTACCGTTATGACTCTAACACAAAAAGGTATGTTTTCGATAAAGAAAAAGGTTCGTATGTAAAGTACTACAAAGGTCCTTGGGAGAAGGATAACTACGTATATGAAACAAGGTTTTACGATTATATCCTCTACAAAGTAACTAAACTCAACACGTTCTATTCGTTGCTCATGAAGGTGTTCGATACGGAAAAAGGCACACTGGTTGGCAGCAGGTTCTTTAGTAAGCAGATAGAAACTGTGTTAAAAGAACCTGTTGACCGATTTGGAACGGAAGAAGTGGATTTTCATACAGATGCGAAGATTCGTAGTTATTACTGGATGACAGATGAAATTCAGGAATTTCTTCAGTTACTCTTCCCTCTATCCACAGCTATTTCACAAATCAGTGGTGAGAAAGCATTACTTGAAAGTGGTAAGAACATAGGTGCAAAACCAGGGTATGTTTTCCAAAGCATTGCAGATGGTTATACAACCAGTTTCATGAGACTTGAAAGGGTATATGAAAAAAGCTCAGAAGCTAGAATATTCTACATTGTGCCCGGCGCAGATGTTGAGCCACATTCTCTTGTTATCGAGACAAAGCAATTTCCAGACAGCTTGGGAATGAGATTCGGATTTTTCATAGAAAAAGAAGCTTATGGTATGAAAATAGGGTACATCCAAAGCAATATTTACGGAAATTACCAGTGGTCATTAACATTTTCGTTTAGCACACCATACGACACAAGCTCTGTTGATAAGATGATATCCCCTGTTGCTTTTGAGTTCTCGAAGTTCTTATTTGGAGATAACATAGAACTTTTGCTGGGTACATCGTTTAACATTGTTTCGGAAAGCTCAGGAGCAAGTTATATCAGTGATTACGGCGTTCTCATTGGTCTGGCACTTTCATCGTATGTAAGAAATTCCGTACTGGCATACGGTGGCATTTGTTTTTACACAGAAATAAATTACACAATTCTATTGAGTAACTTTGAATTATCACCGAACAATCTAAATCTTTCAATAGGGTTGGATATGAGATTTTAACTTTCCAAAACCTTTTCCATCTTGATGTGAGGGATTCCGGCTTCGTGGAAGACATGACCGACTGGTTTGTACCCGAGTTTTTCGTAAAATTCTTTGACCTCAAGCTGAGCGTTTAAGGTTATCGGCTTGGGGTTTGTCTTTTTTATATAGTCTTCTATAGCCTCCATAATCTTCTTACCGTAACCTAATCCCCTGAATTCCTTAAGAACAGCAACCCTTTCAACTTTCCAATAGTCTCCGATGTCCCTGATTCGTGCAGTTGCAATGTATTTGCCAAAGTGTCGAACTAAGAAATGAATGGCTTGTTCATCCCTACCATCGAGTTCTATTTTTTCATCAATTCCTTGACCTATAATAAAAACCTCACGTCTAATTTTTTTGCATTCTTCGAATCGTTTATCTGGCAGAGTGAAATGCTCAACTGTCAAGAGCTTATTGTAAGCGTTCTTCATTCTGGTCAAACCTTCCTCCAAAAGCACCTTTGGACACGCAAAATTCAGTCTAACGGACTGACTATCGCCAAATTCAGCTCCGTTGTTTAGGTAAACTCTTGCGTTCTCCAAAAAGAACTTTTGAGGATTTTCAAGTTCCAGTTTCGAACAATCGAGCCACATTAGATATGTGCCTTCCGGTAGGGTGGGATTAATAAGTGGCATGTGTTCTTTGATAAATTTATACGCAAAGTCTCGGTTACCCTTCAAGTAATTTTTCAGGCTTGTAACCCATTCATCACACTTATACGCTGCCTTCAGCGCTTCAATACTGAGCACATTACCGGTTAGAAGTTCGAGGGATTCGATGTAGTTCTTGTAAGCCTGCCTTAGTGCTTTATCGGGAATTATCCCGTATGAGTTTGTCAGACCTGCAATATTAAAGGTTTTCCCTGGAGAATTCAGTACGATGATATTTTCTGTTCCAACTTTCAAAAAGCTTGTAAACTCATTTGGTTCGTAAACAATATCCGCATGTATCTCGTCGGATACGATTATCAAGTCATACTTTTTAGCAATGTCGTAAAGCTTTTCCAATTCCTCAAATGTCCAGACTCTACCAACCGGATTATGTGGATTTGAAATCACTATCAGCTTTGTCCTACTGTCAATTGATTTCTCCAAACTTTCGTAGTCCATAACCCATTTACCATCTTTTAGAATCAGTCTATTCTCAACAAGTTGTCTTCCGTTGTTCATCACTACCCGGAAGAACGGTGGATAAACGGGAGGCTGAATTATAACTTTATCACCAGGGAGTGTGAAGATGTTTATTAAGAATGCAATCATTGGAACAACGCCAGGACCGTTGACAATCCATTCTCTTTGGATTTCAAGTCCATAAGTTTTTCTGTACCATTCTACAATTGCGTTGTAATATTCGTCCGAGCGAAATGTGTAACCAAATACTCCATGCTCGACTCTATTCTTTAGCGCATCAATAACACGTTGAGGGCTTTTGAAATCCATATCGGCAACCCACATGGGGAGCACATCTTCACCGTATAGTTTGATTATCATATCCCATTTGAAAGAGTCTGTGTTTCTACGTTCGATAATATCATCAAATTCTTTCATATCCGTGCCTCCTTTCACACAAAGATTATACAACAAAGTGAAAGACATTTGAACGAAAATACGAAGTACAAGGTCTAAACTGTATACACATTTCCGTTTTTAAACGTCTGAAGAGCAATCTTTTCAAAATCTTTCATATATGGAGGGGACAATCATGGAGAAACGTCTCAGGATAGTTAAAGCTGTTTTTTTGTCTTCTTTATTTGGACTAGTTCTACTGCTATCTACATGCGTTAGTAGTCCTACTGTTAAAGGTAAGCTAAGTGCAACGGTTGTTTTAAATAAGGGAGTTTTGGAAAACTACGATATAGAATCTGCTGTTTTTGAGTGGAAGGAACAAAGCGAAAGTGTGTGGCATGCTTTGAATTTAAAGTTTGATAGGGAAAGTACAAGTATTGAACTGGAATTACAACCAGGAACTGTTACTGTAAAGCTTACAGCATCCTTGATTGCTAAAAACGATTCTGTAGAACCCCAAACCTGGACTAATAAAAATGAGCCAGTTGAATATACGGTCTTAATTGAGCAAGGAAAAGTACTAACGTTGGAGTTTAATGTAAAATTTAACTTTGCACTCATGTGGCAAAATCTCTACGGCGAATCTGAACAAAATAAATACCACGGATACTCTATCCAGCAAACAAGTGATAATGGTTACATCATTGTTGGAGAAGTTTACAGCGCAGACGAAGATTTATTTTTTTACGCAGCAAAAATTGACCAAAACGGTACCAAACAATGGGATAAAGTCTTTCGAAAAGGTTTCAGTGACAAACTACGTTCCGTTGTTTTGACAGATGATGGAGGATATGTGGTTGCAGGAACAACTTACAACGAAGAGAGCAAAGCCTATGTAGCTAAGTTAGATACAGATGGAGCGATAGTTTGGGAAATGCTGTCCGCAGAAGTTCAGCGTAACGAAGCGCTTTCAGTACAAAAAACCGTGGATGGGGGTTACATTGTTGCTGGATATTCTTATGTACCTGGGAAAGGAAAAGATGCCTATGTATTCAAACTAAACCAAACTGGGAATATACAATGGCAAAGAAAGTTTGGTGGAAACGGAGATGAAGAAGCTTACTCTGTTCAGCAAACGAACGATAAAGGATACATCGTTGTAGGGTTTACGGAAATTGTTGATGCAGGAACGGACATTTATGTTCTCAAAATTGATGAAAACGGAGAATTGATGTGGGAGAAAAATTTTGGTGGCTCTGAAAACGACGAGGCTTATTCAGTGCAACAAACAACTGATGGGGGTTATATCGTTTGTGGACGTTTTTACAAATCGCCAGAACGAAGTTACGATGTGTATGTTTTGAAACTTGATGAAAATGGTAATAAAGTATGGGAAGAAACATTTGGTGGAAATGGGGAGGACATGGCTTATTCTATACAGCAAACAGACGATGGAGGCTACATCCTTTCGGGCTACACAGAATCCTCAGAGGATAGATCCGTAGATGTTTATATTCTCAGACTGAATAACAAAGGACAGTTACTGTGGGAGAAGACGTTTGGTGGAGAAAACAGAGAAGAAGCCTGGGAAATCAGACAAACGGCTGATGATGGATATGTGACAGTTGGATGGACAGGTTCCTTTGGGTGCGATGGGGATAAAGTTTACGTGATAAAAATGAATACAGATGGTAATTCATCAACCGCTCCAGCAAGATAACTACCTAATAAATAGGTAAAAAACAAGGCAAGGAATCAATCCTTGCCTTGTTTGTTGAGGTATGCCCGGCACGAGCCAGCTGTTATTTGGTTCTACTTTATTCCAATTATTCCCACTCAATTGTTGCGGGTGGTTTTGATGTTATGTCGTAAACAACCCTATTTACACCTCTTACTTCATTCACTATCCTTTTCGCAACGTGGTTCAAAAATTCATGTGGCAACTTTGCCCAATCTGCTGTCATACCATCTTCGCTTGTTACCGCTCTCAGCGCAATAACATTCTCGTAAGTTCTATAATCTCCCATGACACCAACAGTTTTGACAGGTAGCAAAACAGCAAACGCTTGCCAGACTTTGTTGTACAAATCCCACTTTTTGAGTTCCTCGATAAATATCGCATCCGCTTCCTGCAAGATGCTTACAGCTTCTCTTGTCACAGCGCCAATTATTCTAACTGCAAGTCCTGGACCTGGGAACGGATGACGATAAATTATGCTTTCGGGCAAGCCTAACTCTTTACCAAGAGCTCTAACCTCATCTTTAAAAAGGTATCTGAGTGGTTCAATGATTTTGAAAGGCAGCTTTTCCGGTAATCCACCAACGTTGTGATGAGTTTTAATCTTTGCACCAGCTTTTCGTTCTGCCACCTTACTCTCTATTACATCTGGATAGAGTGTTCCTTGTGCCAAATATTGAATGTCTCCGTGCTGTTGTTTAAGCTTCATCGCTTCTTCGTAAAAAACGTCTATAAATGTGTGTCCGATTATTTTTCTTTTCTCTTCAGGGTCTTCGATACCTTCCAAAGCTTTGAAGAACCTATCCGATGCATCTACGCAGTATATCTTTATGCCTAAGTTTTCAAATTGTTTCACCACTTCTTGACCTTCGTTTTTTCTTAACAGTCCCGTGTCAACAAATATAGGTATCAACTTATCTGGCACGGCTTTGTGTAATAACATGGCTACAACAGAAGAGTCAACCCCTCCCGACAAGCCAAGGATAACCTTTCCATCTATCTTTTTTCTGAGCTCGTTTATTAATTCTTCAGCAAGGTTTTTCATCAACCAGTTTGGAGAAAGTTTCGCAACGACTGTTAAGAAATTGCGTAGTATATCTTTTCCATGTTGAGTGTGAACAACTTCCGGGTGGAATTGGACTCCGTAATATTTATTGTCCAAGCTTCGAATTGCTGCATAAGGAGAGTTCTCGCTTCTTGCTATAACTTCAAACCCGTCTGGTAGAATTTCCACTCTGTCAGAATGACTCATCCAAACGGTGAATTTATTAGGTACCCCTTCGAAGATTCCGATGTGTTTTACAACTTCCAACTGAGCTGGTCCAAATTCTCTGTGCGGAGATTTCTCTACCCTTCCTCCGAGTTGATGAACAAGGGCTTGGAGCCCGTAGCAGATTCCAAGAACTGGCAGGTTGCTTTCAAAAACGTAGGAAGGTATCTTAGGTGAGTTCTCATCATAAACGCTTGCGGGACCTCCTGAGAGAATAAACGCACTTGGAGAAAGCTTTTGGACGTTCTCCCAGGGTTCGTCGTAAGGGAGTAGTTCTGCATAAAAACCAAGTTCCCTAACACGCCTGAGTATCAACTGTGTGTACTGTGAGCCAAAATCAAGTACCACAACTGTTTTTCTCTCCATCGTCTTCCCCCCACGGTTTTTTGGTAATTTGCTATTTTCATTGTTTCGCTTATACCAAAAAGTTATCATATGAATATGCATTCTTCAAGCAAAAATATTTGAATTTTGTTTTGCAATTGTTATGAGCTATTTGCAAGTAAGCTTATGTAATCCGCTTGCAGTGATATAATTCTTTTTGGAAAACAAAAAGAGATAGTGATGCTTTTATGCATTAAAAAGGGGAGTGTTGATATGGGTAAAGAATTGTTGTTAATTCCAAAACCGAAGATGGTAAGGTGGACGTTTGAGAGAGAATCTGGTGTAACTATTCCAAAAAATGGGTTTATCTATACGACAAACGAAAAGATAGCTAAGTATTTGAAAGAAAAAGAAGCAGTATTTAAAGAATACACGATAATAAAATCTACGAAGGGGGATGAATTCGTACAGTTGGTAGTTAACCCCTACATTTTCCCAAAGAAAGAGGGTTACAGACTAACTATAGACCGAAACATCATCATAATAGCTCACGATGAGGCAGGTTTGTTTTACGGTGTTCAAACGTTAAGACAGATTTTGAGGCAGATCTCACAGTTCGAAAATAAACTACCAAAACTGTTCATCGAAGACTTTCCGGACTATGGAAATCGAGGAATAATGATTGATATAAGCCGAGACAGGATTCCAAATCTTGAGGTTCTCAAATCCATTATCGGAAAGCTTTCGGAACTGAAGATAAATCAGGTCCAGCTTTACATGGAACACACGTTTGCCTACAGAGGTCACGAGAAGGTGTGGAAAGAATACAGTGCTTTGACGCATGAAGAAATAATTGAACTGGATGCTTTTTGCAAAGAACACTTCATCGAGCTTGTTCCCAATCAGAATACATTCGGTCATTTAAGCAAATGGCTTATACATGATGAGTACAAACATCTTGCTGAGGCACCAGATGGGTATGATACACCGTGGGGAGGTCGGTACGAGTATCCGTTCTCTATCTCTCCGCTTGTTCCAGGCTCGCTAGACTTTGTAAAAGAACTATTAGGAGAACTCTTACCAAACTTTTCAAGTGAGCAGGTAAACATTGGTTGTGATGAGACATTCGATTTGGGACAGGGAAAATCTAAAGAATTGTGCGAGCAGTATGGTAAAGGCAAGGTCTATTTTGACTTTTTGATGAAGATTTACAGTATCGCAAAAAGCTACAAAAAAGCTGTAATGTTCTGGGGGGATATTATCGAAAATCATCCTGAGTTTATTCCTCAGTTGCCAAAGGATATGATTGCGATGGTATGGGGTTACGAGGCGAATCACCCGTTTGATGAAAAATGCAAACTTTATTCAGAAAGTGGGTTGTCTTTCTATGTCTGTCCAGGCACATCTACGTGGAATGCTTTTATTGGAAGAGCCGATAACGCTATTGAAAACATAAGGAATGCAATTTACAATGGATACAAGCACGGGGCAATAGGAGTGTTAACAACCGATTGGGGAGATAATGGACATCCACAACATCTACCTTTTTCGTGGATTGGGTTCTCTATGAGCGCTGCTCTTAGTTGGAATTTGGCGGGGATTACAATTGAAGAGCTACTAAACTCCATTAATTTCCACATATTTGAGACAGAAAAACCCTTAGCAGAGGTTATATACAGATTAGGTCAGTTACACAACGCTCTTCCATACACACCAAATGGAACGCCGTATTTCTATGCTTTTATCTTCCCAGATAGGTTTAGCCAAAACGAGAAGCTGAAAGAAATAAACGAAGAAACTTTGGACAAGCTAAGGAACGAACTAAAAGAAATAAAAGAAGACCTATGTTCAATGTCGTTGGAGGATAAGCATCTTGAAAACATTATTGAACAACTAGTTAACAACATAGAATTCGCTAATTTGGGCGTGCAGGTGCTAAGTTTCCTCAAAACTTATGGTTCTATCGAATCTGTTCCAGACAACGAATGGAACGAATTTGATACGGAACTTGAACGTGTTTTGAAAGACTACAAAAGAATTTGGTTAAAATGGAATAGGCCAGGAGGGTTAGAGCAAAGCGTTTTCAAATTAACAAGAATAAGAAGAGTAAGAAATGGTGACAGGCGGGGGTTGATTTTCTAAGTCATGCGAAAGAGACAAAAGAAACTGAAGTCGCTTGTTAGCCTTATAACAGCATCTATTCCGATTCTATATTTAGCACTTGCACTGCTTATACCGTTTATTTTAAACCTTCGTTTTGCCGGTGGGTTTTCTTTTAACGCACTTGTTGATAACAGTTCAAAAATAAAGTTCACGATATATCAGGCATTCTTGTCTTCAGCTCTAACTGCACTTTTAGGAATCCCTGGGGCATACCTTGTTGGCAGAACGAAGATACATCCCGTGATTAAAAAAGTGTTCCGTGTTATGTCGAGCATACCTTTCGTATTACCTGGAATTACAATGGCTATAGGATTTTTTCTTGTTTTTGGCAACAAAGGGTTGTACTCGCAGTTGCTGAGACTTTTTGGGTTTAATGTTCGTATATTATACACATTTACCGCAGTGCTCCTTGGTCATGTCTTTTACAACTTTCCTCTCTTTATCAGGATAGTTGGTGAAGCATGGGAAAACATGGATGGTTATTTAATAGAGGCTGCAAAAATCGATGGTGCATCAAAATGGCAAGTATTTTCAAAAGTAGAAATTCCTGTGCTTTTGCCAGCAATATTAAGAGCATTTTTCTTAACATACATTTATACATTCACCAGCTTTTCAGTAGTTTTGATACTTGGTGGAATCAAGTATTCAACACTTGAAGTGGCGATTTACATGTATTCAAGAATCACTTTCGATTTCAAAGCTGCTTCCACATTGATGCTTTTCCAACTTTTGTTTATTTCTGTTATAGGCTTTTTCACATCCGTTAAAAGGGAGAGCTTCGATAAACACCACTACCAACACCTCGAGAAATTTCCACTTTGGGGTTATTTTTTCTTTGTGATATCCACACTATTAATATTTGTTCCCTTAATCTACTCAGCACTTTCTGGCTTTTTGGATTATTACGGTAATTTTTCTCTGACAAATTTCAAAATGCTCTTTTTGGAAGATTTAGAGTACCTTGTGGGAACGGATTTGAAGAGCATGATTTTTTACACATTCATTATAGCGTTGTCTTCCTCGTTAATGAGTGTTGTTGTTAATATGTTTGCAGGGTATTATTCTTCCAAAGGCAAAAAGTTGTATTACCTTGTACTCATTCCTGCAGCGCTGTCATCGGTAACGATAGCGTTTTCGTATGTTTTTATAAACATCCCAGTTTTGTTGAGGCTCATCGTTGTCCACTCTTTGATAAACTTACCCATAGTTTTTGGTATCATCGAAACCGGTTGGAGGAATATCCCTCAAAGCATAATAGACGCAGCGAAGGTAGACGGAGCAGGCACTATGAAGTGGGTATCGAAGATAGCGATTCCGATAATGAAAAATTACATCTTCACAGCTTTTGTTTATTCATTTACAATCTCTGTTGGTGAAACTTCTGGAACTTTGACACTTGCAGAACCACCGATAACAACGTTTTCGGTTGTTGTGTTCAGATTGATGAGTTCAAGAAACACAGAAATAGCGATGGCGTTAAATACGTTCTACTTTGTGTTTGTCGTTTCATTGTTCATAATAATAGAAATACTAAGAAAGGAGGAACGTGCATGATTCTTTTTGGCACTGGTGGTATCAGAGGCATAATGAGAGAAGGCGAGTTTGATGAAAAGACCGTTGCTGTAGCTTCAAAAGGCGTAGCCGAGTATATGAAAATGAAAGGTTTAAAAAAAGTTTTGATTGCATACGATACAAGGAATAACTCTGAAACGTTTGCAAAACTTTCAGCCTCAGTTTTTTCAGGTGAAGGAATGGAGGTCTATTTATTTGGTGAACCTGTGCCAACACCAGTTTTATCATATGGCGTGAGAAAACTTGGCATGGATATGGGGATTGTAATAACAGCGAGCCACAACCCACCCGAATACAATGGTTACAAGGTTTATACCTCAAACGGTGTCCAGGCTATTCCGGAAGTTACCGATATCCTAACTGAGCTGGTAAAACAAGCATGGAACCAGCCGATAAATGCAGTAGAAAAGTATACGATAGTGCCACAAGAGTTTCTCGATGAATATATTTCAGATGTTTCAAAAGTTGTGAATGCCGACTTGAAAGGGTTGAAGGTAGTTTATTCACCTCTCCACGGAACAGGTGCAAAGTTTGTGACAAGGCTTTTGAGAATGCTTGGAGCGGAAGTGATAGAAGTTAAAGAGCAAATGGAGCACAACGGCAATTTCCCAACCGTAAAAACCCCAAATCCCGAAGATGATAGAGCTCTTGTATTGCTGAGAAAATACATGGCAGAGTACAACGTAGACCTTGGATTAGCAACAGACCCAGACGCAGACAGAGTAGGTGTGGTTTTTAAGGATGTTAGGTTAACAGGTAACCAGGTGGGTGTTTTGCTTTCTAAAATGTTGATAGACGGATACCTTGAGTCTGGAAGGAATAAGGGAATGCTCGTAAAGACCATAGTGACAACAGACATGGTGAGACCATTGTGTGAAGAAAGTGGAATAAAACTCTTTGAAGTTCCAACAGGATTTAAATTCATAGGAGATTTGGTTGAAAAGCATAAAGAACTCGATTTCGTTTTCGGCTTTGAAGAAAGTTGTGGATATCTAACAGGAGATTTAGCACGAGATAAAGATGCTGTTCTTGCTTGTGGTTTAGTAGCAAAAGCCGCTGTTAACTTCGATTTACTTGACAGAATGGAAGAACTGTACAAAAAATACGGATATTACCTTGAAAAACTCATCAACTTCGATTTCAAATCTGTTGACCAAGCACTTGATGTATATTCAAAATTAAAACAAACAAAGGCCGAAGGGGTTAAAGAAGTCATTGATTACTCAAAAGGGTATAACGGAGTAATTCCAAATGATACCTTAAGGTTGGAATTCGAAGGTGGTCGTATTTTTGTCAGACCATCGGGAACGGAACCTAAAATGAAAGCGTACGTTATGGTAAGAGCCGATACAAAAGAGCACGCCATTTCTAATCTGGAGCAACTTGAAAACAAAATCAAAAGTATTGTTAATGAGATATTAGCGCGATAGATTCGTTAATCACGTTAAAACGGGGGAGCATCCCCCGTTTTCTAAAATTAAAAAATCAAAAGGTTGCCTTCAATAACTATCTTTGCATTTCCGCCAACGTAGGCTTTGTACACTCCATCTTTAAAGTGCACTTTCGCAAATATGTTTGACTTTCTGCCCATCGTTTCACCTTGAATTATCTCATATATCTTTTCTGGCTCAACAATTCCGTATTTGTATAGATAATAAATCAGCGCACCATTGGCTGTTCCCGTAGCCGCTTCTTCAGGTATTCCGTAAAGTGGTGCGAAATCTCTACAATTTGCAAGTGCTCTATCTTCATCAAGGGTGAAAACATGGAAACTTACAATTTCGTTCATTCTGCAATACTCTGAAATTTCTTCAAAATCTGGTGAAAGTGAGAAAAGTATATCCCTCGACTTTACAGGTATGAGAAGGTCCCATAGACCTGTGCTGACAACCTTCGGTTTCAAGTTGTACTTGCTATCGCCTATATCTTTCTGACTTATTCCAAGTATGTTCGCTATCCTGGAAATTTCATTGGTGTCTAATTCATCACCTAAGGATGGAGTTGCTTGCTCCATCATTACTATTCCTTTCTCTATGGAAATATCGATAGTGCCAGCTCGAGTATGTGCTTTGTATATACATCCTTGATTAACTAATCCTAAGTATTCCAATACTTTAAAAGATGCAATGGTTGCATGACCACATAAATCAACTTCGGCAACAGGTGTAAAATATCTAAGGACAAATTCTTTGTCATTCTTGGCTTTCACAAAAGCCGTTTCCGAAAATCTAACTTCCTTAGCGATATTTTGCATAACATTTTCATCGAGAGTGTCCTTCGGACCTAAAATAACAACCCCCGCAGGATTACCCAAGAAAGGAGCTTGCGTAAATGCATCTACCACAAAGAAATTCATACCCTTCCTCCTCCTTTCTCCTTTTGAGCACTCTGTTCAATGATATATTCTACCATTCATAGGCAGGAACTAAATTAATATTTCTTAAAACTTTACATGATATAATTCAAAAGAGAATGCACCTTTATACATCATCAAAGGAGGAGAGTTTCATATGAAAAAAATAGCATTCATATCGGACGTCCATTCAAACCTGGAGGCTTTAAATGCCGTTTTAGAGGACATCGAAAAAAGGAATATAGATGAGGTATATTGTGTCGGGGACCTTGTTGGTTATGGTCCAAACCCGAACGAGGTTGTTGAAGTTATAAGAGAGCGAAAAATTCCTACCGTAATGGGTAACTACGACGATGCTATTGGCTACGAAAAGGACAGCTGTGGTTGTGCTTACAATCCTGGTAGGGAGACGGAGGTTGGGGATGAATCAATTAGCTGGACAATTAGAAATACAACAAAAGAAAATAAAGAATTTCTCAAATCACTTCCGCACCGACTGTCTATTGAAATCGAAGGTCTAAAGATTTTATTGGTCCACGGTAGTCCTGTGAATTATTTGCTTGAGTATGTTAAACCGTCCACATCAGCGGAAAGACTAAAGTTATTGCTCAAGAATGTTGAAGAAGACATAATAATTAATGGTCATACACATCTCATGATGGCACGCCATCTTTTCGGTAAAACCATCCTGAACCCTGGTAGTGTCGGCAGAACGAAAGACGGGGTTCCAGGAGCTACATATCTTATACTATACGTTGACAACGGCGTTTACTGGTACGAGTTTGCGAGGGTCACATACGATGTGAAGACAACCGTGGAAAAGATAGTAAAAGCAGGACTTCCAGTGGAGCTTGCAGTAGTCTTAGCACTTGGTCAAACGTTTGACATGGGTGAAGGGAAAAATACAAAGACAGACGAAAAGAAACATGAGAAAAAAGATGAACCTTTGTTCAACATTTGAAAGGAACTGCTTGAATATAAATTAAACAAGAATACTAACCCCGTTGATTTTTCAAGGGGTTTGAATATTTTCAAAACGCCTGAGAGATAGGAGAGTGTTTGTATTGTGTAACATAGATTAGAGCAAATCCGTTACTGGAATAGACTTTACAGTTAACACAAGGCATAGTAAAATGGCAATCGCCGTCCGCAAGAAGGACGAAAAGGACGAAGCAGATAAGACAAAAAGGCCAGTTGACAATTCAAAGCAAGTATGGTAAATTAAAAAACGCTTAAGGACGCTTAAGAAAAATTAAGCGAAAGAATTTCGGGTCTTGACAAAAGTGAAAGTGTGTGATAAATTAACAAAGCGCGACGGAAAGTTGACGCGATGAAGGTAAGAAGGTAAGAATGAGTCCGGTCATTGAAATACGAATAGCAGCCACCGAAAAAATAAGAGCAGGGTTAAACCTGAAGAGATTAGCTTGGAGGGTTTGATCCTGGCTCAGGGTGAACGCTGGCGGCGTGCCTAACACATGCAAGTCGAGCGGTGCAGCTGGAGGCTTCGGCCGAAGGCTGCATAGCGGCGGACGGGTGCGTAACGCGTAGGAACGTGCCCCCTGGAGGCGGATAGCCGCGGGAAACTGCGGGTAAACCGCCATAGACTCGGGAGAGTAAAGGCCGGAAGGCGCCAGGGGAGCGGCCTGCGTCCCATCAGGTAGTTGGTAGGGTAACGGCCTACCAAGCCTACGACGGGTAGCCGGTCTGAGAGGATGGCCGGCCACAAGGGCACTGAGACACGGGCCCTACTCCTACGGGAGGCAGCAGTGGGGGATATTGGACAATGGGCGAAAGCCTGATCCAGCGACGCCGCGTGGAGGACGAAGCCCTTCGGGGTGTAAACTCCTTTTGTCGGGGAAAAAGGGCTGATGGTACCCGACGAATAAGCCCCGGCTAACTACGTGCCAGCAGCCGCGGTAATACGTAGGGGGCGAGCGTTACCCGGAATCACTGGGCGTAAAGGGTGCGTAGGCGGCCGCGTGTGTCTGGCGTAAAATTCCACGGCTCAACCGTGGGTATGCGCTGGAAACTACGTGGCTTGGGTGCGGCAGAGGCAGACGGAACTGCTGGTGTAGGGGTGAAATCCGTAGATATCAGCAGGAACGCCGGTGGAGAAGTCGGTCTGCTGGGCCGTAACCGACGCTGAGGCACGAAAGCTAGGGGAGCGAACCGGATTAGATACCCGGGTAGTCCTAGCCGTAAACGATGCTCACTAGGTGTGGGGGCGGAAGCCTCCGTGCTGAAGCAAACGCGATAAGTGAGCCGCCTGGGGAGTACGCCCGCAAGGGTGAAACTCAAAGGAATTGACGGGGGCCCGCACAAGCGGTGGAGCGTGTGGTTTAATTGGAAGCTAAGCCAAGAACCTTACCAGGGCTTGACATGCTGGTGGTACCGAGCCGAAAGGTGAGGGACCCTGCCGAAAGGTAGGGAGCCAGCACAGGTGGTGCACGGTCGTCGTCAGCTCGTGCCGTGAGGTGTTGGGTTAAGTCCCGCAACGAGCGCAACCCCTGCCCTTAGTTGCCAGCGGTTCGGCCGGGCACTCTAAGGGGACTGCCGGCGACGAGCCGGAGGAAGGAGGGGATGACGTCAGATACTCGTGCCCCTTATGTCCTGGGCGACACACGCGCTACAATGGGGTGGACAGCGGGAAGCGAGGCAGCGATGCTGAGCAAAACCCTGAAACCACCCCCCAGTTCAGATTGTGGGCTGAAACCCGCCCACATGAAGCCGGAATCGCTAGTAATCGCGGATCAGCCACGCCGCGGTGAATACGTTCCCGGGCCTTGTACACACCGCCCGTCAAGCCACCCGAGTCGCGGGCACCCGAAGACGGTGACTCTTAGGGGCGCCGTTGAGGGTGAACGTGGTGAGGGGGCTAAGTCGTAACAAGGTAGGTGTACCGGAAGGTGCGCCTGGATCACCTCCTTTCTAAGGAGAGGGTGGTGGCTGCTATTCGGATTTGAGTGACTGGGCTCGTAGCTCAGATGGTCAGAGCGCACGCCTGATAAGCGTGAGGTCGGAGGTTCGATTCCTCCCGAGCCCACCATGGGTGGGGACATAGCTCAGCTGGGAGAGCACCTGCTTTGCAAGCAGGGGGTCAGGGGTTCGAATCCCCTTGTCTCCACCAATGGGGAAGGGTCATTGAAAAGTGCATAGGGTAAGGTGAAGGTAGTAAGGGCACGCAGTGGATGCCTAGGCGGCAGGAGGCGAAGAAGGGCGTGGCAAGCTGCGAAAAGCCTGGGGGAGCCGCAAGCGGGCGTTGATCCCAGGATTCCCGAATGGGGCAACCTGCACGGGGGAAACCCGTGCGCCCGAGAGGGCGCGAGACCCGGGGAAGTGAAACATCTCAGTACCCGGAGGAAAAGAAATCAAACGAGATTCCCTGAGTAGAGGCGATCGAAAGGGGAGGAGCCTAAACCAGCCGTGAGGCTGGGGTCGTGGGACACAGCTAGGCTGAGCCCGCTCTGAGGCGTTGTGTAGCCGAACAGTCTGGGAAGGCTGGCCGGAGAGGGTGAGAGCCCCGTAGGCGAAACGCAACGCGTAGGAGTGGCTGTGATCCCGAGTAGCGCGGGACTCGAGGAATCCCGCGTGAATCAGGGGGGACCACCCTCCAAGGCTAAATACTACCTGCCGACCGATAGCGCAACCAGTACCGTGAGGGAAAGGTGAAAAGCACCCCGGAAGGGGAGTGAAAGAGACCTGAAACTGCGTGCCTACAAGAAGTCGGAGCCCGAGAGGGTGACGATGTGCCTTTTGATTAATGAGCCTGGGAGTTACCGTACCTGGCGAGGTTAAGCCGGTAGAGGCGGAGCCGAAGCGAAAGCGAGTCCGAATAGGGCGTGAGTCAGGTGCGGTAGACCCGAAGCCGGGTGAGCTACCCATGGGCAGGATGAAGGTGGGGTAAAACCCACTGGAGGTCCGAACCGGTGGATCGTGAAAAATCCTCGGATGACCTGTGGGTAGGAGTGAAAAGCTAACCGAACCCGGTGATAGCTGGTTCTCCCCGAAATGCATTGAGGTGCAGCCTCGGCAGTTCTGTGGTGGAGGTAGAGCACTGATAGGGCTAGTGGGGTTACCTGCGAACCCTGTCAAACTGCGAATGCCACCACACTAATGCCGGGAGTGAGCCCGTGGGGGATAAGCTCCACGGACGAGAGGGGAACAACCCAGACCGTCGGCTAAGGGCCCGGAGAGGTGGCTAAGTGTGAAGAGGAAGGAAGTGGTGCGTCCTAGACAACCGGGATGTTGGCTTAGAAGCAGCCATCATTTAAAGAGTGCGTAACAGCTCACCGGTCGAGACGCACTGCGCCGAAAATGTGCGGGGCTGAAGCCACCCCCCGAAGCCACGGAACCAGCGGAAGCTGGTTGGTAGGGGAGCGTTCCGCGGTAGGGAGAAGGTAGACCCGAGAGGGCTACTGGACGAGGCGGAAGTGAGAATCCAGGCATGAGTATACGAGAGGATGGTGAGAATCCATCCCCCCGAAAGCCTAAGGGTACCTGGGGAAGGGTCGTCCGCCCAGGGTGAGTCGGGACCTAAGGGAAACCCGAAAGGGGTACCCGATGGGAAACCGGTTAATATTCCGGTACCACCTGCGTATCGATACTGTAGGCGGGGACGCAGGAGGCTAAGCTCCGGGGATAAGTGGCAAATCCCTCCAAGCGGTTAGGCGAAGAGGGCTGTAGGTAAGTCCGCAGCCTGAGCTGAGCCGTGAAGGGGAGAGCCCGAGAGGGCTCAACGGAGCTGACGCCACACTGCCGAGAAAAGCCGCGTGCAGTGATACGTGGGTGCCCGTTCCGCAAACCGACACAGGTAGGCGGGCTGAGAAAGCTAAGGGGAGCGGGATAACCCTTGCCAAGGAACTCGGCAAATTGGCCCCGTAACTTCGGGAGAAGGGGTGCTACGGTAGGTTGAACCCAGGGGAAGCCGAGAGGCGGAAACTGGGGGAGGCCGAGGTAGCCGCAGTGACAAGGCCCTGGCGACTGTTTACCAAAAACACAGGTCTCTGCGAACTCGATGAGAGGAAGTATAGGGACTGACGCCTGCCCGGTGCCGGAAGGTTAAGGGGAGGGGTGCAAGCTCCGAACCGAAGCCCCGGTAAACGGCGGCCGTAACTATAACGGTCCTAAGGTAGCGAAATTCCTTGTCGGGTAAGTTCCGACCTGCATGAATGGCGTAACGACTGGGGCACTGTCTCGGCAGGGGACCCGGTGAAATTTCAGTCTGGGTGAAGATGCCCAGTACCCGCAGCTAGACGGAAAGACCCCGTGGAGCTTTACTGTAGCCTGGTATTGTGCTCTGTTGCGGCGTGTACAGGATAGGTGGGAGGCTGAGAACCGGGCTCGCCAGGGTCCGGGGAGCCGACGGTGGGATACCACCCTCGTCGCAGCGGAGTTCTAACCTACGCGTGTGGAGAGCACGCGAGGGACAGTGCCAGGTGGGCAGTTTGACTGGGGCGGTCGCCTCCTAAAGGGTAACGGAGGCGCGCGAAGCTCGGCTCAGGTGGGTTGGAAATCCACCGTGAGAGTGCAAGGGCAAAAGCCGGGCTGACTGCGAGACCGACGGGTCGAGCAGAGGGGAAACCCGGTCCTAGTGACCCGGCGACTCCGAGTGGAAGGGTCGTCGATCAACGGACAAAAGTTACCCCGGGGATAACAGGCTAGTCTAGCCCGAGAGTTCACATCGACGGCTAGGCTCGGCACCTCGATGTCGGCTCATCCCATCCTGGGGCTGAAGCAGGTCCCAAGGGTTAGGCTGTTCGCCTATTAAAGGGGTACGTGAGCTGGGTTCAGACCGTCGTGAGACAGGTCGGTCCCTATCTGCTGCGGGCGTAGGAGGCTTGAGGAGGGTCGCCCTTTGTACGAGAGGACCAGGGTGAGGGAGCCTCTGGTGTACCAGCTGTCCTGCCAAGGGCATACGCTGGGTAGCCACGCTCCTGAGCGATAACCGCTGAAAGCATCTAAGCGGGAAGCGCGCTCCAAGATGAGGCCTCCAAGGCCGGTCCGAGAAGAGGACCTAGATAGGCCGGTGGTGGGAGCACCGAGAGGTGTGGAGCCAACCGGTACTAATAGGCCGAATCCTTCACCTTAACCCTATGCACTTTTGAATGGCCCTGGGTGCCGATACTGCGGTGGGAAACACCCAGCTCCATTCCGAACCTGGCCGTTAAGCCACCGCGGGCCGATGGTAGTAAGGGGGCGACCCCTTGCGAGAGTAGGTAGTGCCCAGGATTCCTAATACCCTTCAAAAAGCCTCTGCAAAAAGCAGAGGCTTTTTTGTTTTTTGTTGTTTTTTCTTTTTTAAACTAGGCTTGATAAAAATATCTTAACAGTGATATAATACATTGTGAAAGTGGTTTGAACATTTTCGTGTGTGGACATTTATTAAGGCGCTGTTATCATTTTTGTGATACCAGGTGGGAATAGTAAATGGGGGTGTTAGAAACAAGATGTTTAAAACAAAATCTTTACTATTGATTTTACTTGCTGGATTGTTATCTGGTGATCTTTATTTTGTTCTCGGTTTGATAAATAAACCAGCTGGACCTATCATACAATGGGATGCTCAGCTAGGGAAGTATATAGAACTAACTAAACCTTCGAAAGTAGCTTTAAATGGAACCTTTGAGTACGATGGTATAAATAACTGCATTGTTTTCCAAAAAGTTTTGGCTACAAAGTTCGAGGTTTATGTAAATGGTGTACTTACAGCCTCGTTCGGGGACGGTAGTGGAAATCTTTGGCCCAGGGCTTTAATGGTTAGGGTTCCAAAGGTCTTATTGTATCCAGAGAGACCAAACAGAATAACTGTTGTTTTACATGGCCTAGTTGGTGTAGGTTTGTATGGTAAACCTTATTTAGCAACCTATGAATATGCTATTCAAAGAGTAGGCTTAATAGATTTATTCAGGGACAAAATAACCATTGCTGGTATTGGTGCCACTGCTTTGATTATTTACTTGCTCTTGATTGCTTACCAAAGTGCTAATGAACGAGAAAAAAGGGTTTACCTTTACTTGGCAGTTGCTTCTGCCTTCATGATAGCTTCACTTGTTCAATTCACCTACCGCGAATCCTCTGGCAGCCCAGAGCTTTACCTCCTATTCGAGGAATTTGCTGTAACAGGTCCGGTATTTGTTTTAACATATCTCTTTTTTGCTATATTAATCATTTCAACAGGGAATGCTTGGCTCAACAAAAAATTTGAATACATTCTCAAAACCATACCTGTTATTTTAATATCCGTGGCTATGTTTTCCACAAGTGTTAAATATATCCACATTGCAGGTACAATCTCACAGATTTACTCCCTTGTTTTAATGTTTATCATACTTTATTTCATCTTCAAGCACAAACTAATAGAATTCTATTTCCCTGTCGTGTTCCTATACTTCACAGGAATCCAAACATTTTATGTTTTAGCCACAAACCAAACAAACGAACTGACAATCCATTATGGTCGATTCGTTTTTCTGGTGTTCGTTGGAACTGCAACAATTAGGAAGTTTAAGGACATATCTATTTCACACGAAAAACTAAAGAAGGAGAACCTTATCGACCATTTAACCGGCGTTTACAATCGAAAGGTGATAGATCTAATTCCCAGAGGAGGAACGTTCGTCCTACTTGACTTAGATGGTTTCAAAGTTCTCAACGATAAATACGGTCATATTTTTGGTGACAGCGTTCTGAAAAAGTTTGCTGAAATTGTAAAATCGCATATCAGAAGCCAGGATTATTTCATACGATTGGGTGGAGATGAATTTTGTTTGATATTTAAATCTGTAAAAGAAAATGACGTGTTAAAGATTATAAACCGCTTATACAACGATTGCAGAAATGTACTTGGCATTGGCTTTTCGTATGGTTACGCACAATTTGAAGATTTTGACAAAGCATACGAAGAAGCTGATAAAAAGATGTATGAACAGAAAATCTATAAATACTCACAGAACAGCAAAAAATCCGGTTTATGATTTGCTTTTCACGAACTTTAGAAAGGAGGATGTGGTATGAGAACAAAAAGAACGCAGGGAATCATCTGTTTGTTAATCGTTTTAGCTATTACCGTAGTCTTTTCTGTACTTTCTTTTGCTCAGGGAATAGAATTGTTTGTCAAGAAGCTTACCACAACATTGCCTGAGTATTTGTTTAAATCGGTTGGGACAAAGACTTTTTCTGTTCAGTACATAAAGCTCTTTGAAGATGATGAAAGTAAAGGATACATCCTCAAAGCCTGGGTGTTCCAACCTCTATCAACCCAGCAAGCTAATACTTTTTTCAAAATCCGTGCGGTAAGTTTTGATGGTAAGAAAGAATACACAGAAGAAATTGCTGGGATACGTGACAAAAACTATATTCGTCTACCTTTGATACTAGTTATCCTTCCAGCAAAGTATACATTGTATGTCAATTCTCAAGTCGTTGAGCAACCCAAACCAACTACAGGTGGTGAAATAAGCGTGCCAATTTATGGTGATAAAGAGAGTGCGAATATAAAAATATTGGTTCGAACCCAGGCAGGTTACAGAGTAATTTCTGAAGGTGAAGAAGTATCAAAGGATGACATTGTTTTACTTCAAGTGATTGCAGGGACATTCCCAACAGGTGGGTATCGAATAGAACTAAACGAACCAGACATCGTTTATCCGGTTGGTAAGAATCCTGGAAAAATTACGGTAACAGGCACGTTTTACAAACCAGGTCCCGGTGATATGGTAACACAGGCTTTCACAACACCGACAAAAACAATAGAACTTGGTAAATTCCCATCTGGCATGTATGAAGTGATAGTGGATATAAAAAACTTAGGTGAGTTTAGGGCCGTTTTCAATGTGAAGTGAAGAACTGCGGAACTAGTCGTCTAAGTCGTTCGAAAAGAAGTTAATTCTTTTAATCTGGGGAGTCAAAGAGTCAAACATTTGGCTCCCTCTTTTTCAATTTTTGCCGAAGTGTTTTATGTATGTTATAATTAACATCAGAACACAACAAGACAACACAGCTAAGCCAACAGGAGTGAGGAAGATGCATGAATTAAAGATATCACCCAAAGTCAAAGATGCACTCGAAAAACGTAAACCGATTGTTGCCCTTGAGAGCACTGTAATTGCTCACGGATTACCATATCCGCACAATATAGAAACAGCAAAGACTCTGGAACAGATCTGCACAGAAAATGGTGTTGTTCCAGCAACGATAGGGGTTCTTAAAGGGGAAATCATAGTGGGAATGACAGAAGAAGAAATCAGCCATATGCTTGAGGATGACCCTTTGAAAATAGGCACACGTGAGATACCTTACGTGGTTGCATTGAAGAAAAGTGCTGCAACAACGGTCAGTGCTACGATGCGTATAGCCAAAATGGCAGGTATAGATGTATTCGCAACGGGTGGGATTGGTGGCGTACACGTAGGTGACTGGGATGTTTCACAGGATATAACGGAGATGTCGAAGACAGATATGATAGTTGTAAGCGCAGGTTGTAAGTCCATTCTTGATGTGAAAAAAACTATCGAATTCATGGAGACGTTCCAGATACTCGTGCTTGGATACAGAACAGATAAATTCCCTATATTCTACGAAGGTCTATCTTCCTACAAATTAGACCACGTGGTTGAAAAGCCAGAGGAAATTGCAAAAATTTACTTGGCTAAGACAGAACTCGGCATAGAAGGGGCTATCTTAGTAGCAAATCCCATTCCTGAAGAGCACGCTATATCAGAAAGCGAAGTAGAACTTTACATCAAACAGGCGTTAAAAGAATGCGAAGAGAAAGGTATCACAGGTAAGCAAGTCACACCGTATCTTCTTTCGCGTGTAGCTGAGCTGAGTAATTACAAAACCTTAAGAGCGAATATTGAACTTTTAAAAAACAATGTGGGGTTGGCATGCCAAATAGCAAAAGAAATAACAACTCTCAAACTCCAAGGTTAGAACAAAAGCTATTACTCACAAAAACGGAGAGGTTCTATCTTAACATACTTGAGCTACCGTATCACATCTTGCGTGAGAAATACTTACCTGTGGTTGAAATAGACGACACATATCATCCATATTCTGAAGACCTCCATGAGGTCTTAGTCAAGTTGTTACCATACCTTGGACTAACCGACCAAGAAGAGAAAGTAGCTGAATACATAATCTACAACATCGACAGTTCAGGAAAACTAAGGATTACACCTCTGGAACTGGCAGAAAAATTTAATATCCAAGTTCAGCAAGCCAAAGAACTTATTGACCTAATTTTCACAGAATTTGCGGAAGAGATTCAGCAAAACACAGTTAATGAAAATCTCATGTACATCGAACCGGATATAATAATGACCCCAGAAAAGGTAGAGGTTCGAAAGATAGAAGTAAAGGACCCAATAATAGCTAAAGCGTTACAAATGAGAGAAGAAACACTCTTTAGAATTTGCGAAGAAATACGTAAGGTAAATGAATACTTTCTCAGAGGCTACAGAAAATACCCTCAGATATTTACCATGAGATACATGGCAAGACTCTTAGGGGTGCATGTTTCGACCATTAGTAGAGCTGTTAGAAATAAACACGTTAGCACACCACTAGGGATTCTTCCTCTAAGGTTCTTTTTTGGAAGAATACTCAACAAAAAAATCGTGCTGCAAGAAATCGAAAAACTGCTCAAATTGGACAGTGAATTGACAGATGCCCACATTACACTTGTACTCAAATCAGCAGGTATCCAAATATCGCGCAGAACGGTTAATAAATACAGAAGAATGTTGGAAACTTTAGAAAATAATCAAGAAGATAAAACAACATCTAGTACAGGAGGATGAAGGTATGGGACGCGTTAAAGTATTGATATTAAGCGATACACATGGTTCTGTAAAAGCGTGGGAAGATTTAGAAAAGCTATTCGATTTGTCTTCTTTCACAAGTATTTTTCACCTTGGCGACATTCTTTACCACGGTCCAAGGAACCCTCTTCCGGAAGGGTACAACCCAAAAGAATTGGTCGAAAAACTCAAAAAGTATCGAATTAACTATATACGTGGGAACTGTGACGCAGATGTTGATTTGAAAGTATTAGAAATACCTGAAATGCCGAAAATTTCCATGGAATACTTCGGCGATTTCTCCTTCATTCTTGTCCATGGTGAAATCTTTGAAGAGAACAACATCGAAGAATTTGCAAGGGATACAAAAGCTCAGTTCATTGTTCACGGTCACACGCATGTTTCAAAAATAGAGGAAATAAGCGGAAAATATGTGTTGAACCCGGGAAGCACATCGCTCCCAAAAAACAACACTCCGAGAAGTGTTTTGGTAATTGAAGTAGATGAAGAAACGCTCTTAGCAAAGTTCTACAACCTTGACAATGGGCAGGTGTACATTGAAACAAAATGGAGATTGAAAGATTCCGAACTATTGAAGGAACAATAGAAACAAAGTTAAACATAGAGCGTTCTATATTCATCACCACACTTAAAGGAGTTCAAACAGAAGAAGAAGCCAAAGCTTTTATTAGCGAAATAAACAAAAAATACCAAGATGCTACCCACAACTGCCCAGCTTACCGGGTCATTTACAGTGGCAACATTCTTGAATTTTCCTCCGATGCTGGTGAGCCTTCAGGAACGGCCGGACTCCCTATGCTGAACACTCTCAGGAAACATCAACTGCTCAATGTAGTGGTTGTTGTTACTAGATACTTCGGAGGAGTAAAGCTTGGGGTCAGAGGGCTGATAGATGCATACTCTAAAGCAGTTGAGATTGCAATAGAGAAAGCGCAGAGTGAAGGACGCATAATTGAGAAAAAAAGAGTATACAAGCAAAAATTAAAGATTGATTTCCTTTCGTACGGTAAAAAAATGCAACAACTGAGCTATATAGGGGTTAACATACTTGATATTTCGTATACCGAAGAATATGCTTTAATTGAACTGATACATTCCGAGCCATTGGACATGCCAGAGGTTGTAGACACTCAATTGGTATACGTATAATAAGATAAGGAGGAATTGTACATGGTTTCAAAAATATCCAAAAGAGCACTTGAAACCCCGGCAAGTCCCATAAGAAGATTAGTTCCCTATGCTGACGAGGCAAAAAAGAGGGGAATACAGATTTATTACCTTAACATAGGTCAGCCAGATATCAAGACACCAAAGGTCTGGTACGAGTATATAGAAAAATACAAACCAGAAGTTGTTGCTTATACACACTCCCAAGGTCTTTTGGAACTAAGGGAAGCATTTTCTAAATACTACGAACGACACAACATACACGTAACAGCTGACGAGATTATGGTAACCAATGGCGGTAGTGAAGCCATAATGTTTGCACTTGGCGTTGTTTGTGACCCTGGCGATGAGGTTGTAACCATCGAACCATTCTATGCAAACTACCTTGGATTTGCTTCATACCTGAACGTAAAACTCGTTCCAGTTACAGCTCATCCTGAAGATGGCTACAGACTGCCACCAATGAGCGAATTTGAAAAAGTCGTCAGTCCAAAAACGAAAGCGATACTCTTTTCTAACCCATCAAACCCAACAGGAACTGTCTACACCTACGAAGAAATGAAAACAATCGTAGAATTTGCCAAAAAGCACGATCTTGTGATAATCTCTGATGAAGTCTACAGAGAATTCACATTCGATGGTAGAAAACACATCTCTATATTCCACTTCGAAGGTATCGAACAACAAGTCATCATGGTCGATAGCATCTCAAAACGCTACAGCGCATGCGGTGCAAGAATAGGCACATTCGTTACAAAGAACAAAGAATTCTACAAAAACGCACTCAAATTTGCACAAGCAAGACTTTGTCCTGCTGAAACAACACAATTTGGAGCAATTGGGCTACTCACACTTGGAGAAGACTACACAAACTCCGTGCGTGATGAATACCAAAAAAGAAGAGATGCAACCTACGAAGCTCTCAAAGAAATACCTGGTGTTGTAGTCCACAAACCGGAAGGCGCATTCTACCTATCAGCCAAACTTCCTGTTGAAAATGCGGAAGATTTCATCATCTGGATGCTCAAAGAATTCAACGTTGATGGCAAAACAACGATGGTCTCCCCACTGAGTGGATTCTATGCAACACCTGGCGCCGGAATGAGTGAAATTCGAATAGCATACGTTCTTGAAGCTGACAAACTCGCCGATGCGGTTAAAATACTTGGTGAAGGAATAAAAGTGTATAACTCAAGAAAATAAATAAGATTGATAGTAAAAAACAAAAAAAGCGGCAGCCATCTTGGACTGCCGCTTTCGTATTTTTTTTTAGAAGAAGAATCCAAACGTTAGCATCTTTGTTCCATCTGTTGGAATTTAACACTTTTGTTTGAGGCAACATAAAACGGAAGACCTATCAAACCATCTTTGGTATATACTAAGTGAGCATTTGTGAGATGCCCGTGTCTAGATATTTGGACAGCAACTTCTTTTGCTGTGCTAGGTGACGTTTCTGTGACGCATGATAGCACGATGAAAACCAAAGCTAAGACGACCGCAATCTTTGTTGCTTCGTTCAAATTGGAAAATATAGGTTGAAAATCATTTGATAGGACCATATGATATAATTCACTTTGTAAGTTTTGAAAAAAACGGAGGCGGAAAGTTGCTCAACCTAAAAAAGCTTGAGAATATCCTTTTTTATTTCATAATTATTGGAAGTTCCTTAATAATCTTTTCAATTTTAGGTATGTTTTTAAACAGCAAAACGCCGCAGGCTCAAGTGCAAAATGTCCAGGTAGACATACGTGAGCCTTACTTTGCATCGCTTGAACATAATACAGAGTCAACAGGTTTTGTCGAAGAAGCTTACACTGAGCTTGAGACGGACACACAACTAGACACAGTAACACTAACTGAGAGGTACAATCAAATGAAAGAAGAATTAAAAAGCCTAAGGCAGGCATTAGCAAGAGACAGAACTGTTGAATACGTTATTTACAGCGTCGTTGACTACGAAGGAGAAGCATTAACTTTTGATGAAACAGGAGGATTCACAAGATATGGGATATCTTCTAAGTACAACCCTGATATCGATGTTTTCCGTATTACGAGGCAAGACGCATTCAATATCTTATACATTCGCTATTACCTTCCCAACGGTCTTTACAAATATCAAAGTGTAAGACTGCAAGTGGCTTTGATGCACATGTGTGTGCTATTCGGTAACAAAGCCTTCTCAATAGCCTACTCTGTGGCTCCAAAGGAAAAGCTCATCACATTACGTGATTCTGACCCAGATTTTCCCAAAATTATCGAAAAACTAAGACTCACCTTTAGAGACCATGCCAAACGCATTGGTATCAAAAATCCCAAGTACTTAAACGGTTGGCTAAATAGGATAGACAAAGTATTCTACATAGGATAAATCCTAACACCATGTCGCATTTGCATTTCGGTTAGTACTGTCATCGCAAAATTTTTTAAAAATTTTAATTATCACTCTTGACAAATGAGTGCTAATTTGATAGAATATATTCGGCAAACAAAAAAAACAAAAATCTTACGGAGGTGGATATATATGGCGAAAAAAGAGTTTGTTGTTGGAATTGACCTTGGTACGACCAACTCAGTTATCGCTTGGATGAAACCGGATGGAACAATCGAGGTCATTCCAAACGCAGAGGGAAGTCGTACAACACCGTCTATAGTCTCGTTTACGAAAACCGGAGAAATCATTGTTGGTGAACCAGCAAAACGTCAGCTTATTTTGAACTCAGAAAGGACCATAAAATCCATTAAAAGAAAAATGGGAACGGACTACAAGGTGAGGATCGATGACAAGGAGTACACCCCTCAAGAAATCAGTGCGCTCATACTCAAGAAACTCAAAAAAGATGCAGAAGAATATCTCGGTGGTGAAATTAAAAAGGCAGTTATTACTTGTCCAGCTTACTTCAACGACGCTCAACGACAAGCTACAAAAGAGGCTGGTATCATAGCTGGACTTGAGGTGCTCAGGATAATTAACGAGCCAACAGCTGCTGCATTGGCTTACGGCCTTGACAAAATGGAAGGCGAAAGAAAAGTCCTTGTCTACGACCTTGGTGGTGGAACATTTGACGTCTCCATACTTGAGATAGGTGGAGGAGTCATTCAAGTTATCGCGACAAGTGGTAACAACCATCTTGGTGGTGACGACTTCGACCAAAGAATAATGGACTACATTATCGACGAATTCAAAAAACAACATGGCGTAGACCTAAGAAACGACAAACAAGCACTCCAAAGAATCAGAGATGCTGCAGAAAAAGCAAAGATAGAATTGTCTACAAAACTTGAGACGGACATAAGCTTGCCATATATAACAGCTACAGCTGAAGGTCCACTGCACTTAGAAATGAAACTTACAAGAGCGATGTTCGAATCACTCACAAGAGACCTTGTTGAAAAAACAAGAGAACCAATTGAAAGAGCACTAAACGATGCAAAACTCTCACCGCAGGACATCGATGAAATCATTCTTGTTGGTGGTATGACAAGAGTTCCGATGGTGCAGAGGTTCATCAAGGAAATTTTCGGAAAAGAACCGAACAAGAGTGTGAACCCAGACGAGGCTGTTGCAATCGGTGCGGCAATCCAAGCGGCAATTTTGGCAGGAACTGAAGGTGCAAAAGACAAAGACGTAGTACTTGTAGACGTTACACCACTCACACTCGGTGTTGAAGTCAAGGGTGGATTGATGGAACCAATAATTCCAAGGAACACAACGATTCCCGTTAGAAAGAGCAAAATATTCACAACAGCTGAAGATGGTCAAACAAGTGTTGAAGTAAGAGTCTATCAAGGTGAACGTGCAATGGCAAAAGATAACATATTCCTTGGTAGCTTCCAGCTTGTAGGTATTCCACCGGCACCAAGAGGAGTGCCTCAAATCGAAGTTACGTTCGACATCGACGCTGACGGTATAGTTCACGTCTCAGCAAAAGACCTTGGCACAGGAAAAGAACAATCCATGGTTGTCACAGGTAGACATCAACTGAGCAGCGAAGATATCGAAAGAATGATTAGAGAAGCGCAAATGTATGAAGAACAAGACAGAAGAAAACGCGAAGAGGTCGAACTAAAGAACAAAGCAGATGACTTGGCATATCACATCGAAAAAATACTCAAAGAAAACGGCGACAAGATACCGGCAGATACAAAGAACAGGTTAGAGGAAATCATTAGGGACTTGAGAGATGCAATCAACAGAGACGACATCGCAAAAGTCAAGATACTATTCGACGACTTGCAAAGAGAAAGCATGAAAATAGGCGAATACCTCTACAAACAACAAGCTCAAGGTGGAACAAACACAAGCGAGCAGATGTAATAAACAATAAAAACAAACCCCAGTGGGCAAAAGCTCACTGGGGTTTTTTATTTAATACTGTACATTCAAGTTCAAGAACAAAAAAAATTGCACCTCTGCATTTGCAGAGGTCTTTTTTGTTTCTATTTATTCCTTCTGCTGAAATAACGTTTAAGCATACGAGCGCTTCAGTTGATTGTCTCTACTCCTCATAGTCACTTCTAAAACTTCGATCAAACAGGGCAAGTTCCAGACGGAATAATGTTTCCATCCCTCATAGTCAATTCTAAAACCAAAAAATAAATCCAACAGTCAGAGCAAACGCTGAAGCGAAGTTTCCATCCCTCATAGTCACTTCTAAAACGTTAAATTCAAACCGAAAAATGTAGCGGAACTGTTTGAAGTGTTTCCATCCCTCATAGTCACTTCTAAAACTATTAGTATCGAAAGGGAACATTTGAGAATCATAACAAGTTTCCATCCCTCATAGTCACTTCTAAAACAAGTTAAAAAGATTTTTGATATTAGCACAAGGATCGGGCATAAGTTTCCATCCCTCATAGTCACTTCTAAAACTCATTGATGATGAGTAAAAAAAAGAAAGAAGGGGTTTTTGTTTCCATCCCTCATAGTCACTTCTAAAACTGTTAGTTATGTAACAAGTGTTGCTGGTATAAGCTTCGGGGTTTCCATCCCTCATAGTCACTTCTAAAACGGCACTTATGTTTAAAGTAGTTGATGCTTTCCATCCGAGATTTCAGTTTCCATCCCTCATAGTCACTTCTAAAACTATTCTTTTCCTTGATGAAATTAATCGCGCCCCGATTTAGTTTCCATCCCTCATAGTCACTTCTAAAACTTATCTGAACGAAGAAATAATTCAACAGGCGGTTGCATTGTGTTTCCATCCCTCATAGTCACTTCTAAAACTCGTTAAGGACGAATGATAATAAAAACGCCCTCCGCTTTTCGTTTCCATCCCTCATAGTCACTTCTAAAACTATTTTGCTTGCCATATTACAAAACGCATGGGAGGGATTAGGTTTCCATCCCTCATAGTCACTTCTAAAACAGGGTAATTGCATTTGGTGATTTCAAGGCAGGGTAGTTTCCATCCCTCATAGTCACTTCTAAAACGAAATGATGGGTAAGGGTGTTGATAAATGGCGAGTGTGTTTCCATCCCTCATAGTCACTTCTAAAACACTAAAACCGATTGCAAAAGAAAATTTATATACGAAGGTTTCCATCCCTCATAGTCACTTCTAAAACGTATAAGTATTGGTTGAAAACAGTCAAGGCTCAAGATGGTTTCCATCCCTCATAGTCACTTCTAAAACAGATTGGCGAAGTCTTCTATTATCACGGTGATTTTCGTTTCCATCCCTCATAGTCACTTCTAAAACTTATACAGTGGAATAACGGATTGAACAAGAATTACCGTTTCCATCCCTCATAGTCACTTCTAAAACAGTATGGATATAACACAATTTATTAAAAGCGGTGAGGGCGTTTCCATCCCTCATAGTCACTTCTAAAACGAAAATCGCCTCAGTTAGAGTAGGGGCTGAGGCGAGAGTTTCCATCCCTCATAGTCACTTCTAAAACTATGGTAAAGGTATTAAAACAAAAAACAAGCTTTAGTTTCCATCCCTCATAGTCACTTCTAAAACCGGAGAGCACAAACTAATAGTCGTCCTCCCAGTTGGTTTCCATCCCTCATAGTCACTTCTAAAACACATGATTTCGGAGATACAAGATCTGACTACTCAAGAGCGAGTTTCCATCCCTCATAGTCACTTCTAAAACAACTTGAAGTAGTAGCCGCAAAACAAAAAGAAATTGCAAACGGTTTCCATCCCTCATAGTCACTTCTAAAACGAACTAATCAAAGCCGGTGAAGTCGCACCGAACGTAAAGAGGTTTCCATCCCTCATAGTCACTTCTAAAACGAAGGATGTGCCTACCAAGGCACAACCAACCAACGAAATTTTGTTTCCATCCCTCATAGTCACTTCTAAAACAACCTTTTGGAATTGCTCAAGCACGGTGAGGGTGAACTTGGGTTTCCATCCCTCATAGTCACTTCTAAAACGGATTAAAGGCTTAACACAAAGTAACTCGCAGTACACATGTTTCCATCCCTCATAGTCACTTCTAAAACCCAACCAGAAACGGTTTAAAAATGTTTATTTCAGTTTGAACAAGTTTCCATCCCTCATAGTCACTTCTAAAACTTCGCTTCCAGTATAACATATATCACTCGTTTTTTCATTGTTTCCATCCCTCATAGTCACTTCTAAAACTGGTACCTACCAAGGTACCACCAACATTAAGAAATTTAGGTTTCCATCCCTCATAGTCACTTCTAAAACTTGTAGAGAAAGTTATTAATTTGAATGGTTGTTCCTACCAGGGTTTCCATCCCTCATAGTCACTTCTAAAACATACGACGAAAAGGAGGTGGAAAAAATAATTCAATTTCTTGAGGTTTCCATCCCTCATAGTCACTTCTAAAACGGCGACCGGGTGGCAGGGTGGTATGAGTACCACCTGCTGTTTCCATCCCTCATAGTCACTTCTAAAACGTCAAAATTTTCGCAGAAACCAATGACGAATTATTACAATTATTCGGTTTCCATCCCTCATAGTCACTTCTAAAACTGTATTTTTCCCTGAAAAGGGCAAAATTCATCAAGCCCAGCAAGTTTCCATCCCTCATAGTCACTTCTAAAACTCTAAAACGAGGAGGTATTAGGTATGAGGATTGATAAGGTATGGTTTCCATCCCTCATAGTCACTTCTAAAACCTCTCATTACTGAAAGAGAAAAAATAGAGGAGGTGATAAGTTTCCATCCCTCATAGTCACTTCTAAAACTGAAGTGAGCCTGCCCGAAAATGAGTTAGTAACGATAGAGTTTCCATCCCTCATAGTCACTTCTAAAACCGAAAGGGAGGAGGTGGAAAAAATAATCAAAATCCTCGAGTTTCCATCCCTCATAGTCACTTCTAAAACGAATATGGTAGATAAAAAAGTTGTTGTACTTAATGGGTTTCCATCCCTCATAGTCACTTCTAAAACCTATTTGACTTATTGGAAGCACTACGGAATGGCGATGGGTTTCCATCCCTCATAGTCACTTCTAAAACAGGAGGTTGATAAAATAATAAAAGCCTCCAGGACGGCCGAAGGTTTCCATCCCTCATAGTCACTTCTAAAACACACTTATTTTAGTTTGAAGGGAAGAAAATTCATAAAGCCCAGTTTCCATCCCTCATAGTCACTTCTAAAACTGTACTCTATCTTGACTGGGAAAGTGATGCACACACACTTAGCGCGTTTCCATCCCTCATAGTCACTTCTAAAACAAGGAACAACCAATCAACGGAAGTTGAAAAAAGTTATTTTCGTTTCCATCCCTCATAGTCACTTCTAAAACGAATATGGGAAACATGGGTATGGGTAATGTTATTAAAGTTTCCATCCCTCATAGTCACTTCTAAAACGGTGAACCTCCCACGCGGCGGCAGGCGTGGGGGGAGAATATGTTTCCATCCCTCATAGTCACTTCTAAAACAAAACTAACGGTGGACCTTGTAAAGTTAGACCCGCAGGGAATGGTTTCCATCCCTCATAGTCACTTCTAAAACAGGATTGACAAAGTTTGGGTCATTGAGAGAGTTGAGTTAGTGTTTCCATCCCTCATAGTCACTTCTAAAACTGGAAAAAAGTATGGGTAACGCTGTTATACTCAACGGGTTTCCATCCCTCATAGTCACTTCTAAAACGGATTACGCCAACGACTTGGTGGAGCTAATTAAAAACGGTGGTTTCCATCCCTCATAGTCACTTCTAAAACGGCGGCAGGCGTGGGGGGAGAATATGGAAAATATGGAAAAGTTTCCATCCCTCATAGTCACTTCTAAAACCAAAAAGGTTCCACCAGCCGAGTTAGTAATAGAACTAGTGCGTTTCCATCCCTCATAGTCACTTCTAAAACGAAGACATGGCAAAAGCTTTGCCAGCGTTTGAGGGAGGTTTCCATCCCTCATAGTCACTTCTAAAACCGGTGGTGTCTACCAAGGCACCACCAATCAAAAGAAATTTCGGTTTCCATCCCTCATAGTCACTTCTAAAACGACAACATTTTCGAAGCGGAGGAGTGGTTAAACACGGAGTACAGTTTCCATCCCTCATAGTCACTTCTAAAACAACTAAGGTTCTCCTTTGCCTATTGGAGCAAAGGGGAACCGACGGTTTCCATCCCTCATAGTCACTTCTAAAACGAGGGGTTTGGTATGAGATTGATTATTGCGAGTGCTTTTTCAGGTTTCCATCCCTCATAGTCACTTCTAAAACTAGAGGTATGGTGAATACGGACGTTAAAACGGTTGTACTTAAGTTTCCATCCCTCATAGTCACTTCTAAAACTTTTATGAAGAGGCTGTATTTGGAAGTGACGGTTCTTGGTTTCCATCCCTCATAGTCACTTCTAAAACGTATTAATTCGGGTAAAGGAAATGGAAATTAAAGGTCTAAGTTTCCATCCCTCATAGTCACTTCTAAAACTGTAACAATCTCTCAATCTCCTCGGCCATTTCGGCCAGTTTCCATCCCTCATAGTCACTTCTAAAACTTGTACGCTTCTGATGGAGAAAACATCGTGGAAGTTCCACGATGTTTCCATCCCTCATAGTCACTTCTAAAACGGATAATAGAGCTTGCAAAAAAAACATATACGGAAAATGGTTTCCATCCCTCATAGTCACTTCTAAAACTTACCATCGAATTGGTAAGGGTAGTCGACGACCAGGCGTTTCCATCCCTCATAGTCACTTCTAAAACTATTCTTACGCCTGAATTCTCAATTATTTTCTTTGGTTTCCATCCCTCATAGTCACTTCTAAAACGCAGGCTTGAGATAAGCTTGCCTGAGAATGAATTAGTAACATGTTTCCATCCCTCATAGTCACTTCTAAAACTATTATCGAAACAATTAAACTAACGGAATCAGGAATAATGTTTCCATCCCTCATAGTCACTTCTAAAACCCTTGTAACAAAAACTTATAGTGAAGATGTAGTAAAAGTTTCCATCCCTCATAGTCACTTCTAAAACGGATATGGAAGAAAAGAAGATTCTCACGGTAACCGGTTGTTCGTTTCCATCCCTCATAGTCACTTCTAAAACTTAATAAAACTCCTCGAGACAAACAACGGGAAAATTATCGGGTTTCCATCCCTCATAGTCACTTCTAAAACGACGACCAGGCGGTAGAAAATGTAAGAAAAGTAATAAGTTTCCATCCCTCATAGTCACTTCTAAAACCGATGGTTGTTCCTATCAGGGAACAACCAATGTGCGGAAGTGTTTCCATCCCTCATAGTCACTTCTAAAACACACGTATTTTAGTCTAAACAAACGAAAATTCATAAGGCCCAGTTTCCATCCCTCATAGTCACTTCTAAAACTTATAAGCGCTACTATTAAACTTGGTCTGGAGAACTTTTCAGTTTCCATCCCTCATAGTCACTTCTAAAACACGAACATAAGAAGCTTCAGGGAGGTTTTTTTCTCCCTGAAAAGGGTTTCCATCCCTCATAGTCACTTCTAAAACTTTAAAATATATATACCACCATACCACCCACCCCTTCGGTTTCCATCCCTCATAGTCACTTCTAAAACCGGGTATCAGGGTGGTTTGAATACACCCTGATGCCCGGGAAAGTTTCCATCCCTCATAGTCACTTCTAAAACACCCAAGTATGCGATTCCGAAACAGAATAGTTTGTTGGTTTCCATCCCTCATAGTCACTTCTAAAACTTGACAAAGTTTGGGTCATTGAGAAAATTGAATTAGTGGATTAGTTTCCATCCCTCATAGTCACTTCTAAAACCTGGATGCCATACCGGGCTATCATACATTGCCCGGTATGGGCGGTTTCCATCCCTCATAGTCACTTCTAAAACTGTTTGTGTTATGGCGAATACAAGATAATAGTCGTCCTCCCGTTTCCATCCCTCATAGTCACTTCTAAAACTGGATTATGCAAACGACTTGGTGGAACAAATCAGTTTCCATCCCTCATAGTCACTTCTAAAACAAATTGAAGTGCTGAAAAAAGTAAAAATAGGAGGAGATAGACGTTTCCATCCCTCATAGTCACTTCTAAAACTATTTTTCGGTAAGGAAACAAAAGTTTATAAAGCCGTTTCCATCCCTCATAGTCACTTCTAAAACGTTAAACACGGAATTCAGACATTTTAGAAAAGATGTTTTGGTTTCCATCCCTCATAGTCACTTCTAAAACAAAGACTTTATCTAGAAACACGTGTACTAGTGAATGGTAAAGAAAGTTTCCATCCCTCATAGTCACTTCTAAAACATAGCCGTACACGTGAACGCTCCGTGTACGGCTATTTTTTGTTTCCATCCCTCATAGTCACTTCTAAAACTAAGGACATTATTAGAGTTTGTTGAAAAAAACAAGGGGGAGGTGTTTCCATCCCTCATAGTCACTTCTAAAACAAAAATAAAAAAATAAAAAAAGGAGGTGGACTCCCCCACGGTTTCCATCCCTCATAGTCACTTCTAAAACAAGAATTATAGCAGTCATCACAAATAGCCGTACACGTGAGTTTCCATCCCTCATAGTCACTTCTAAAACAGGGATGGAAACTTCGTCGACCCCTGATACTTACCTCCGTTAGTTTCCATCCCTCATAGTCACTTCTAAAACTCGTAAGACCCTCATAGATATTATACCATTATTTTTGTTAAATTTGACAGTTACATTTGTAAAAATTAAAAAGCTCGTATTTATGCCTATTTAGGTTGAACATAGATGGAAACTATCCCCCGAAAAATCTGTGATTTTTTGTGAGTTTACATAATCGTTACAAAGGGCAGAAAATGCGGCATGTATTTATGAGGATTTTGAAAAAATATTAATAAAATATGAAGTAAAAACGGGAAAAGAGGGTTTAAAAAGATTGCAGAAAGATTGTTTTGGAGTTAATAAAATTTTATTATTTGATGTATAATGGCTAAAAAAGCTGGTATGAAATAAAAAATCTGAATTAAGTGTTGGATAAGAAAAATTACAGATGAGAAGAAAAAATCAGGTAACAAATAGGTGATGTATAGATAAATAATGTATTAACAAAACGGAAGAAATGATAGCGACTTAAAGCTGGTATTCTATTTGAGAGGTGTGTGGACTATTTGTGGTGCGGAATGATTTAATTTCAAATTCAACATAAATTGTTATGATTTTCTTGATTAACAGCGATGTTATCTAGGAAGCTCTAAAATTCGTCTTTAAATTTCGCTTTTTTTGTTGGCGGGATATTTGGCAAATATGATATAATAAATATAAGGATTATCAAAATTACTTCAAACTATAGGTACACATTAAGAACTTTAATAAGTGCAAGTTGGGAGGATTCTGTCGTGGCGTATTCTAATCTCTTGAAAAACGATGTTTTAAAATATCTTGATTTTGTAAAAAGAGGTGAGATTAGTTTAGGAGAGATACCCGTAGACCTATCACGACTTGATAAGGATATACCCCAACGAAAGCTTATTGTTTACGAAATCTTCAAGTTCTTGCTTTCGCAAAATTATAAAGAGCATGCTATTAACCTTTTAATAACAGAATACGGCTCGTTAGGTCTTAAAAAAGAAGAGGCGTACTTGCTGGTTTGGTCCAAATTTGTAGAGGTAAAATTTCCTGTCGTCGAAGCTGATAAAGTGACTTTAGCAAGATGTCTTGTGTTCAAAGTTGATTTTTCGTTTAGCAATAATCCAGAAGTCAGTGATATTTTGGCAGTTCTCGAAAAGAAAATCAATGCCAAAATATCTGTGCTTTTCGACAGAGGTTTTGTAGGTGAATCTTTTGAATTGGCAGTTGCTGTAGGTCGTCTTGTAGACCACATACCAGAAAATTTGGCTTTTACTGGCCGAGTGGCAGAAGATGGAAAGATTTTAAAAGTCGAAAACTTTGACGAGAAATTAGCATACTGCAATAAAAACAACATTGGACTGATTTCCTACATTAATGTATCTTACATAAGAGAAATTATTGATTTTTTGAATGAGAAAGAGTTTCATATACCTATATTGCTAAGATTTTCATCAAAACCGCAAGACATTGAAAGCTTGTGGAAAAGGTTGAAAGAAAGAGTTTTAGCATTCTCAGGCAAAGACTGTGAGTCAAATTGTAACTTGTTTGAGAGAATATACCGAGCTCCACTTACTTATTCAGTTAACAGAGAACTTTCAGAAGATGAGTTTTATGAGCATATTGAAAAGTCTTATGGGATTATTAGAAATGTGATAGATAACTCAGGCATACCGCATATAGCAATTAATGGTCCTGCAGCGTTTGCTCTCGGACTTGGGATAGCTTTGGGTGCGAAGGACAAGCTCGTAGTTTATCATTATCAAGGTGATTACTTTCCTGTTCTTAATTTAACCACAGAACAAAATCTAAGGTTAATAAAAACTGTTACGAGGTCCAAGGAGATGTTGCAAGAACTTACATATGAAGTTTTGGAATATAGTACAAACAAACGAAAAGCTATATTAGCTATCGAATTGGCTTCACATAAATTGTTATCTTCTGTTAAAGAATATGCGAAAGAAAATATCTCAGATGGGTTTATCATCCATGTAATGCCAAAGAATATGGAAGCTTCAGGTAATATACCTCTTGGAGATTGGAAAAAAATTATTTCCGAGTTGTTTTCAATTACACAAATAGTACGCACCGACTTTTACTACGACGAACTCCATATATTTTTAAGTTGTCCTGTCCCGATTGCTTTTGGTTTTGGAATGGCTTTAGGAGATTTTGTACCAGGGAAGATTTACAATTACTTCAAGGGTGGAAAAACAAAAAAGGCAGGGTATGTTCCTGTGTTAGATATAAACGAGATTTTGAGATAGAAAGCTTATTTCCCTCCTGTCAGATTTTACTGGGTATCCCCGTTTTTTAATTGGACCGCTTCAGAAATCCTCTCCAGGGGGGATAAAGATGCAAACAGTTTACATTTTTAAAGATGCATATCTTAGAAAAAAGAGTTCTGCTTTGTACATAGAACCAAAATCTGAAACGGAAAAGCCAGTATACGTTCCTTTAAAAAATGTTTCATGTCTTATGGTTTTTTCGGAAGTTGAGCTTAATAAGAAAACGCTTGAACTATTTTCGAATTCTCAAGTGCCAGTGTTTTTCTACAATTACAACGGCGAATATGTTGGATGTTTTTATCCCGTCGAAACTAACAAAACTGGAGAAATGTTGATACTGCAATTCCAACACTATCAAGACTTGGAAAAGCGTATTGTTATAGCTCGTGAAATACTGCTTGGAGTAGCAGATAACATGATGTCTTTGATTAAACGTTATGTGGATAAATATTCACAGATTCAAGAGAATATATCAAAAATTGAGTCTTTGAAAAAAACGTATTATCGCCAAGAAACTATTGCTGCATTAATGGCAATAGAAGGAAACATAAGAAAGATTTACTACGAGGCGTTAGGAAAGATATTTGAGAGTAAGGGCTTCAAGTTTGAGGAACGAACTATGAGACCTCCAGCAGATGAAATCAATGCACTTATTAGCTTTGGCAATACGCTTTTGTATAACGTAGTTCTGTCAGAAATCTTTAAGACTTCCTTGGAACCATCTATCAGTTTTCTACACGAACCAAACAAAAGAAAGTTTTCTTTACAACTTGATATCTCTGAAATATTTAAACCCATTCTTGTTGACAGAGTTATTCTGAATATGGTTAACAAGTCAATGATAAAAAAGGAAGACTTCCGGCAAGTTGAAGGGGGTGTATATTTAAACGAAAACGGTAAAAAGAAGTTCATAAAGGAATTTGAGAACGGACTTGAGGAAACATTTGATTACGGCAATGGACAAAAAATGTCTTACAAAACGGCGATAAGATATGAATGCTACAAACTAATTAGACACTTACGAGAGGAAGAGGCTTACACTGCTTTCCGATGGTAAATGGGGGTGTATATATGCCTGTGAATGGACAAGGGAATAAGAAATGGAAAGATGTACTTTATTTAGCAAGTCTGTTTCACGATATAGGTAAATTCAGACAAAGAGGGAAGATGAGCGAAGAGTTGAGATCGGCAATTAAGAAAGAATATAACTACGAAATCAAGACTGCAAGCTCAGGGCTGGCCCACCAATTTGTTGGCGCCTACATATACAAGAATTCTAAGTTGCCATACCGCGAAGATGTTTCAACGATAATAAGCAAACACCATGATAATCTCCAGAATCTTGTAAGTGAATACGAAATTCTGGCAAAGATAGTCTCAATAGCCGACAGAATTTCTTCAAATGAACGTACCGACTACAGCGCTCCTGAAGATGAAAAAATAAAATACATGAAGTCGATTATTTCCAGAGTATCTTTAGCTAACCGACAAAAAGAAGATTACTACAGACCTCTCTCACGATTCTCATTAGCAGAGTCCGTAAAGCAGCCAGGAGAATTCACAGGAACTCCTGAAGAACACTACGAAAAACTTTGGAAAGAATTTGAACCTCTTCTAAAAGATAGTGATTTAGAGAATCTTTGGAAAGAAAATCCAGAAGGAGTTTACGAAAGGCTTTATTACTTACTCAAAGAATACACCTCAACAGTTCCGTCTGCATTTTACTACAGCGAACCAGATATATCACTCTTCTCACATGCCTCTTCAACTGCCGCAATCGCCGTTGCTTTGTACGCACAACTTGGGGATAAACTTTTCGAAAAGCAAAACGACCGATTTGTTTATGCTTCCAGTGAGCTTTCTCGAATTGAAGATTTAGTGAGGAGACTTCAGAACAATCAGAATGTTCCAGCAAGCGACGACCCAGAACTTTTCGGAGTCATCAAAGGCGATATCTCCGGTATACAAGACTTCATCTACAAAACATCAATCAAAAACGGGCTTAAAAAACTGCGTGCACGTTCGTTCTTCATAGCTTATCTTGCCGAAATTATAGCAAAGTACATTGTGAGAAAAGAAGGGCTTTACAATTCCAACATCCTTTATTGTGGTGGTGGACATTTCTATCTGCTCGTCCCGGCAAGCACTATTGATAGGCTTGGTGAATACCAGAACGAAATTGATAAAAAGATTTACAATGCGTTCGGTCTGGACCTCTCTGTCTTACTTGGTGGTATCAAAATCAACTTCTCTAGGCTTCTAAACTTCGATGTTCATGATGAATTAGCAAGATTATTAGAACAGAAGAAAAACAAAAAATTCGCAACGGTTGTCGATTTGGAGATGTTCTTGCCCGAAGATTTCTCAGGTCCAAGATGTCCATATTGTGGTAGAAGGATGGATCAGGTTGGCTCTGATGAATATGAATGTGAATTTTGCGAATCGTTTGTAGAAGTTGGATATAATTTGGCAAACAGTAAGTATCTCACTATCGAACCAATTCCAGAAATTACCCGAAAGCCAAGAGATGTTTTTGACGTTTTCAGAAGCTTTGGCTTTGAATTAAAATTTGACAATGAACCTAACAAGCTTGCTTACGCAATAGAAAAAAGCCATGAAGGAACATATGACCCAATGTCTGCGATGTATCCTATAAAAATGGCAAGCTATGTCTCAAGAAAATACATTGGAAAAGATGATAAACCAATTGTAGCCGACCTTGAAACGATAGCAGATGAATCAAAGGGAGTAAAACGATGGGCAATATTACGAGGTGACGTTGACAATCTTGGAAGCATATTCAAATCTTTATCGGGAACCTTTGGGCAAAATGTTAAGAGTGCTCCAATTTCATACGTTGCCACATTATCTTCTGAATTAGAAATGTTCTTCAGCGTGGTGTTAGAGAGGTTTGTTAGGGAAGAATACGAAAACTGTAATGTTATTTACTCTGGTGGCGACGACTTTATGATTTTAGGCCCTTGGAATGAACTCCCTCTGCTTGCTGACACTATACGCAAGAAATTTTTCGAGTTCTCAAAGAATGACGAACTTTCCATTTCAATGGCAATAGCTATAGCTCCAAGCAAGAAATATCCAGTATACAAACTTGGGACAATTGCAGGGGAATTACTTGATGAGAAGGCGAAATCTTACAAGCGCAATGGCAAAGAAAAAGCTGCATTGTATTTCTTAAGGGGGTGTATGGGCTGGGAAGAGTTTGATAAAGCCAAGGAGCTCAAAGACAAACTACAAGAACTCATTGAAAAATATGATGTTACCAAGAACTTATTACACGTATTAGACGTATTCGCAAACAGACCAAAAGAACGACTCAAAATCTGGAGATTGTATTACTACGTTGGAAGACTCATGGAACGAAAAGACGCAGAAACAAAAAAGGCTATTAAGGACTTTTTCGATTCAATACTTGTCAACTACAACCAGCTTTATCCAAAACTGGACATAGTTGTAAGATGGGTGCACGACGAAACAAGAAAAGTTGAACGCGAAGAGGAAGAACAAGAAGAGATTTCTTTGGCTAATCATTAATAAAAGCATTGAAAATTGGGGGTGTTAAGATGGTTAGTAGTTTTGTGCAGGGAAATGCTGGAGCAGGTACAAATGTCGCAGCTGAGTTTGAAAAAGTTAAAGAACTGATTGCTAATCTTCAAGAAGATTACAACACATTGCACGAAAAGGCAAGGAATATAGCTTCTAATATCCAGATTAATTCTACGAAACTTAGAAAATTCTACAACCATGTCAAAAAAATTGAAGTCTCGGGTTTAGAAGAAGCCGATGTTGAAAAGATTTTAAAAAGAGAACTGAACAAATTCTTGGCAGTTTTGCTATACGATGTTGGTAGGGAAGAACGAAATCAGGAACAGCTCAAAAAACTTGCTGAAGGAATGAAAAAAGTGGTTGATGTCGTCAAACAGAAAAATGGCGTGGAGATAAAAAAAGCGTATAATCTTTTCACGGACTTCTTTGAAGCACTTGTTGCTTATCACAGGTATTATGAAGCCATAAACAATTCTAAAAGCCGATAAAGGGGGAATAAAGCATGGAAGTAAAGGATTTCGTTGGTAAATACATTGTTACTGCTGATATTGAAGTTAAAACGGGTTTACACATTGGGACTAGCAAAGAAGATTTGGAAATAGGCGGTCTTGATAACCCAGTTATTAAGGATCCAAAGGGTAGACCATATATTCCTGGTAGCAGCTTGAAAGGAAAAATGAGGGTGCTTAGTGAATTCTACCACGGTAAAGTCAGTAAAGATGGAAATGTTCACAAATGTACGGATCCTAATTGCCCAGTCTGTGGATTATTTGGAACATCTGTTGACAACAAGTCCGATAACACATTCGCCAGAACAAGACTAATCGTTAGGGATGCATACTTAGATGAAAAAAGCCTTGAACCACTTTCTGATTTCCTTGAAACAAAATGGACGGAACTCAAATACGAAAACACAATAAACAGGGTAACTTCAAGAGCAAATCCAAGGCAACAAGAACGTGTACCAGCTGGAGCGATATTCAAAGCAGAATTCGTAGTTGATATTTACGATGGAGATGGGGATAAATTTCTGAAAAACTTATTGTTAGCTATGAAATTGCTCGAAGACGACTATCTTGGCGGTAGCGGTTCGAGAGGATATGGAAAGATTGAATTTAAAAACATAAAAGTTTTAAAGAGAGAAAGGGATTATTACCTTGGTAATAAAGAGGAGGAAAAAGTCGGAGAATATTCAACACTGAAAAAAGCGCTTGAAGAACTTAAATAAACTCTGGGTTTGAATTCAACCGTTGGCACATGTAAACGAACTTTTATCTAAGGAAGTGATACCTATGGACTATCGGGTTAAGATAAGATTTAAAGGTCCATTACACATAGGTTTTATCGACGGTGTAGGTGAAGTCTCTGAGGGGATGGTCCACGCAGATACCTTATTTAGCGCTTTAGTTTGCGCTTATTCAAAACTTTTTGGCTCTGAGAAAACTGCAGAGCTAATTGAGAATATCTCAGACAATACAGAAGAAACGGAACTACTCATCTCTTCAGCATTCTATTATGTAGGTGATAAATACTTTTTACCAAGACCGAAGGGTGAAAATTTTAACTTAGAAAAAATATCTCAGCCTAAAAAACTCAAGAAGATAAAATTTGTCGACGAAGAAATCGTTACCAAGAACATAGCTGTTGAAGAGAAAGATATTCATGGACAATTTCTTAGCAAAAGCGAAGTGCAATTCTCAAATGGTTTCGAAGGACCGGTTGAAATCTTCGAGCGTCCGAGGGCGGGTATAAACCGCATCAATTCGAAATCAAACCTTTATTACTTTTCAGAGGTACACTTTGCTCCGAACTGCGGTCTGTGGTTCTATCTAAGAGTTGGAAAGGAATTAAAGGAAGAAATACTTGCTTCTCTGAAATTGTTAGCTGACGAAGGTCTTGGCGGAGATAGAACCTATGGATTTGGAAATTTTGAATACAAAATAGAAGAAGTACAACTACCAGTGGTCGGAGACAAGTATTTGCTATTATCTCCTTACATTCCCTCAAAGAACGATTATACAAACGAATCCAAAGAAATTGCTAAGGAAATCTCTGATGCATACGAACTGAAATACAGAACAGGCTACATCTTTGGAACTGACCAAAAGGCGAAAAGGGTAGTTATGTTCACAGAAGGTTCTGTTTTTAAAAAGCCGGTAAGAGGCAAGATTTTAGACATAACTCCCGATGGATTTGAAAAAACGTATGGGTATAGGGTTTACAGATATGGTAAAGCTTTCTTACTCCCGTTCAAAGGGGGCAATAATGTATGAACAAAAATTCAACATTTTCAAAGCGAATGATAATTGAACCTATTTCTCCTGTCTTTATTGGTTCAGGAGAAAAAGTGGGAAAATTTGAAACTTTGGTGGATGGCGGTAAGACCTATATTCTCAACTTTGATAAGCTCATGGAAAATGATGAGTTTGTAGAGTCCTTTGTTGAAAAAATGGATGAAATATTAAACCCATCAACAAAAGATGGTGCTTTGAAAGAAATATTTGATAAATTAAAAATTAATATCGGGGATTACAGTCACACATCATTCCCGACAATAAAAGACAAAAATGGAAAACCAAAGACTCTTCAAATTAGCAGATTCGTCCACACCGCTGGTAGATTTTACATCCCTGGCAGTTCCATCAAAGGTGCAATAAGAACGGCGCTAATAAAGGCTAATGAAGCATTTGCAGAACCTTTTGAAAATGCACTAAATACACCTAACGTATCAAAATCAGAAGTTAATAAAATTGAAGACAATGTCTTTGGAAGTGCGCAACTATCACCATTCAAAGCACTGATAATCTCAGATAGCTCGTTTATTGACAAAAATTACATAAAATTCAAAAAAGTTGAAGTAATCCATTTGGAAAGACCCAAGCAAGGTATTCCACAGTTTTTTGAAGTATGGTTGCATGACCTGAGAAACACTGGTTCAAACAAAGTCGAAAGCAGGATAACTTTCAAAGCAGACGTATTGAGCAAACTACTACAGAACGGTGCAAGGAAGGAAGCTGTTGATTATTTAATGCAAGTGTTTGGAAGCGAAAAAAATTTCGTCGATACTATGAAAGAAGCAGCGCGAATATTAATAGAGATGGAAAAGCAAAAGATTAGTGCTTCTAACTATCAGCAGAAAAATGAGCTATTGAATTTCTATAACACACTCTCTAAAATCAACAAAGAAACAGAGAACGGATTCGTTCTAAGAATTGGTGGGCACAGTGGATTTTATTCAAAAACAGCTTACAGAGGATTTTTGAAACGTGATCAAGTAAAGGTTTTGAAAATTCTATTTGGCTACAAAAAAGTGAAGGAAAATAACTTTCCAGTAACCACGCGAATTGTGAGATTATCGGAGTCTCCAAAAGATATATTACCAGTTGGATGGATAAAAGTAAAACTTCTTGATTAGAAAACTAAAAAGTCTTCATACTCTGTCAAAGCAAAGTAGGTGAAGAATTTTGCTGGAAATTATTTTGAAATGGGACTTAAAATCTCCAACGTTAGTAACAGAAGAACTTATCCAACAAATATCCCAGTTGTTGGAAAGTGTTCCACATTCTGTTTCACATGTACTTGGAAAAAGAATATACGCAAGCGAATATGGTTATTACATTGTAAAGGACGCAACTCTAAAAGTGCGATTAGCGACAAATTCTGTAGGCTCCGCCTTGAAGAGGTTACTCAAAACCTCTTTAGGCGGTGCTTTTCCTTATTACTCCTCAGCTAAACTTTTTAAACCATTCGGCGAATGTTATATTCTTGCTAACGAAAATTTTGGAGAGCAACCCATTGAAAGCATTCAAAGAGCTATTGAAGAATACTACTTTGCTTTGGCACAGCACATTTACCAAGGCAAGAATATCAACTATGCTTTAATTCCCGTTGTGAAACCTTACAAAAGGAGCATCTACAAAGTTGAGCTGTTCGGTTCAGAAGAAATGATAGCCTTAGCCAATGTTGTTGGATTAAGAGTGGGCCACTTTGGTCTGTTTTTGTATGATAGCACGGATCTAAATTTAATTACTAAATTATCCCAAAAAATTGGAGGTAGTAAACTTGAGAGTGTACATTAACTTTACATTTGACAAGTTGGAACTTCCAACAGAATACAATCACATTTTGCAAGCATTTGTTCTGAACTTAATTGATGATGAAGAATACAGAAAATTCTTACATGACAAAGGATACACCTTTGGTAAGCGTTTGTATAAACTATTCTCGTTTTCCAGACTTCTTGGAAGATTTCAAATAGATAGTCAAACCAAAACAATAAAGTTCTTTGACCATGTTGTCCTTATCATATCGACGGCAGACGAAAGACTAATAGAATTCGTTGTCGACAGAGTTGGCAGATTCGAAAACCTTAGATTGGGTAGGAATTTTGTCGTGCCAGCAAAGATTGAGATATTTGAACTTCCAGAAACTGACCACATCGTAGTTTCAACAAAATCTCCAATTACGGTTTATTCGACAGTAGACAAAGATGGAAAGAAATACACACTTTATCACTCACCACACGATGAAATCTTTTCAAAACTGTTAGAGGAGAACCTCAAAAGAAAATTTCACGCGGCATTTGGTAAAGAATTTCAGGGACAACTGAGAATAAAAAACATTGCCCCAAATCCGAAGAGGGTGGTTGTGGGGTACAAAGAAAGGAAATTAGATGCTTGGATAACAGTGCTTGAGCTGGAAGGGGACTATGAAATCCTTAAATTAGCATACGATGCAGGGCTTGGTTCTAAAAATTCCGCAGGTTTTGGTTGTATAGAGCTTGTGGGTAGAGATATTATCTGACTTTTTCAGAAAAGAAGATACTCTCCCAGCTTCTCGGCATCATTTTTACTTGCATGCCTAAGTTTTGAAAACAGAGCCGGTCTTAATGCGCAACAGGAAACCAACGACTTCCGGAGACATGTGTGCTGGTAACTGTAGAAACAAAACATACGGAAGCCTTCCACGATAGATTTCTTGTCCATGGAACCTTACTACAGCTGGTTTATACACCAACTCGTCTGAGATGTAAATCGCTGCCCTCTTGTTCTCAACCTCTATAATATAGTCCACAAATCTGCAAATTTCTTTTTGCATAGTATTTCGCCTCCCAAAGCTACTTTGGAAATTTAACCTTTCCAAAATAGAAAACGCATTCGACAAAGATTTTTGACAGATAGTATAAAACAAAACAAATCCTCTCTTTGTCAGGATGCCTAAGTTTGTGCGTTTAGATATATGAAGGATTCATTTGGACAACTTTTTAGGAGGGAGTAAGATGAGCAAAAGATACTTATTAGTGTACGATGTAAACGAGAAACGTGTTGCAAAGGTTCACAAATTACTACTTAGATTCCTTGTTTGGAAACAGAACTCAACGTTTGAGGGATATCTACCAAGAGGAGCTCTAAAAGAACTAATTAGAAGAGTATCGAAGTATATCCGCAAAGAAGACGACGACGGATTGGTAATATACTCCCTACCCAAGGGAACAAAGTTGAAAGTGGAAATAATAGGAAAAGACAAGGCTAACAGTTTAACAAATTTCATTGAATAAACACACTATTCAATGAAATTAAACTCACCTGGTGTCGCCCCAATAATAGTTTTGTGAGGCGCATTGTAAGTATCAATCAAATAGAAATAAACAGCGTCCTCCTCTGTATTTATTACCCTCATTATTTCTTCTTTCAGGTTTTCGTACAACTCCTCCGTAAGAAGCCCCTCAAGCACGGACCTTAAAGTCCAATTTAAATATTTTCGCCCTATTTTCAAAACCTTGTTAACCCTTTTCACGTTTACATCGTATACCATTATCACATACATTAGTTTCATCCCCCTTAACTACGCAATTGAGTATCCTTCCAGATATATAAACAAAAATTACTACTTCATTTGACATCTAAAAAAATGCTATAATAAGTTTAGAATTAACAAACAATGATGTTGGGGGAGGGCATATGAAAAAACTCCATGAATACAACTTCAAATCGCAGCTTGTTATATTTTCAGATATAAAAAACACTGTAGCAAAAAATTTGGGAATCAAAGACTTGTATTATTCACGCAAAGGTGAACGTCCTTCAAGACCAGGATTGATTCAAAAAAAAGGATTCCATTACTTGGTGTCTTTCTTGTCAACGAAAAAGTATTCAGATGCTGTGTTCAAAGTCTTTGAATGTTGCCCCTTCGCAAGTGAGAGAATATTTATGAATGAGAGCCGAATTATGAATATCGGGGGACGTTACGTTTTCATACTTCCAGCACCCGTAATTGAAAACTACAAAAGACAAAAGAAAATACAATTTCTAAGTGGTTGCGCGTTAGACTTGGAGAATTGGAGTGATGAATGTGTGGAAAGAGTATGACCTTTCAAGGTTGGGAAAGTGTGTCAAGAGCCTGTTCAACAATACTTTTTCCGCCCAGTGTGATAAGCAAGTTCGTGAGTTTATTGCCGCGAAAGTGTACAAAAAAACATGCGGAAAACCTGAAAATCTCGGACTTGGTCAAATGGAAGAAGTTGTTGATGAAGTATACCAACAGTCTATGGAAAGAATCCTCAAATTCAAGCAAAAACTGAAGGATTTTGAACCGTTACAAATAGCAACTTATTTCAACAGAATAGTTGACAACCTAATAGAAGATTTTCGAAAAGCAAGCGAAAAAAAGCCTCTGTCTATTGATGTGACCGTTAAAGAGGAAGATGATGAGCTCGAGCTGTCAGAGGTGATTTCTGACAATACGGCTCTAACATCAGAAGAAATCTTCGATAAATTGGTAGCTCAAGACATCTTTGAGGAATTTAAAAGTTACGTGAAAGGGAAGGAACTGGATTTATGCGATTTTATCTATTACTCAGGTTACTCTAAGGATGCCCAGTTTAGAGAATATCCGTCCGCTGATGCAAGATACAAAGCCCACCAGCGGGTAAGAGAAAGAATAAGGAAGTTCTTTGAGGAAGTTGTGAATGTCAGTCCAAGTGTTGTAAAAATCGTAATACAAAAATACAAGTCAGAAATATGTGACCATATTCGTTTTAATAAGTGAACGGTGTAAAAGAATTTGTTGAGACACTCTGCAAGAAATTGGAGGCGATAGAAATGAGCGATAGAAATGAAATGAAATACCTTGAACAAATTTTTGAAGAGTATAAAAAAGGGGCAAAGAAAATTAGGAAACTATTGGAACAAGGTACAGAAAAATTAGAGATTGGGGACATAGTGGCTATCTATGGTGAGGACATAGTATATGGACTTGTTTTTGAGAAAATCGGAGAGATGTACAATGTAATCTTTCTGACGACAGAGTTGGTATTAGGGGGAGCAGGATACAAAATTGAAATAGACCACATGGTCAGAAGTCTAAAAGTAACTCCAATAAACTTTTATATTAGTCCAAAGTATTGTGAAGTTGTCGGCAGGGTAAAAAAAGATGAATTTGAAAAAATCCTCGATAATTTTAAGAAGATGGCAAATAGGTACAAAGGTATTTGGAAGAAGTTCTATAACTTCGAAATAAATAGAATCAAAATATTTTACGATGCATTTTTGAGTAGTATGATTAACTATGAAGAACATTCAGAAAATGAAGATGATGAAAAAATAATAGACCTGTCAAAATTTTTCAAAAAGGAAGAATTAGAAAAGCTCCTACCTTCAATAGCTGCTGCATCGACTTCTGATAAGTATGAGAATATAATAATCGAAGTATCTGATGGCTTTGCAAACCTATATCTGCCTGATGAACTTATTGGCAAAGAGGCAGAACTATACTTGTCTGGTAAACTCATTTACACGGGAAAACTACCAGGCACTGTGAAATTTGCCGTGGGGCATAACTTCCCTTCGGCATTGTTAAAAGAAAAACTTCAAATCAAACTAAAAGAAGGCTAATGAAATTAGTAACCTTTAGTAACTGTGTAAAAAGCAACTCTGGTTAGAAAAATTTAAACAAATAAAAGCCAATCCTCATGGATTGGCTTTTTTTGTGATCGCTTAAGTCATTTCACAGAATCCCATCCTTTAAACCATACCCCTTTTGGTTATCACAATATTAATATTATCAACACCTATTTGTTACTAACTATGTGAACACACAACAGTAACACATATATCCAAAATTCAGAATAACTGTTTTGACAAATCAATGTACAAATAAATATCACAATTATCCAATAAGAAAACAAAAAAACGCACCACATTCAAAAGATACATTCATACGCCGTTAGCCACAATCCTAAAATTGCACTATACAAAACGTCTAAAATATCATTTGTAGCGATTATGTAAATTCACAAAAATTAATCATTTTTTCGGGGGATAGTTTCCATTCGTGTTCAACCTAAATAGTTATAAATACGAGCTTTTCAATTTTTACAAATGTAACTGTCAAATTTAACAAAAATAATGGTATAATACTTATGAGGGTCTTACGGTTTTTTAGAAGTGACTATGAGAGATGGAAACTTCCAAATCCCTTTGTATTTCCTGTTTGCCATCTTCTTGAGTTTTAGAAGTGACTATGAGGGATGGAAACATTATTAAGACGAAGAAAAGAGGAAAACGGAAGTATTTGAAGTTTTAGAAGTGACTATGAGGGTTGGAATCTCGATATAGTATAATGATTAGTAGCACCTTATATTGACGTCCAGTTTTAGAAGAGGCTAGAGGGGAAGCAAGCAAAATTGCTTCCTTTATTTGTTTTGCAATGAGTGTCGTTTTGGAAGTCAGGATAAGGTATATAGACGCAGGCTGGCGTTTGATAAAAGTTTCTTTCCACGCGTTTTTCAAAAACAGTTGTGTTTGGTAAGAAGGTTTTGAGTGTGGTTGTGTTGAAAGATTTAGGCATGGAAAGTTAGGAGTTTTGTAAATCCAACTGTGGAGGTATCGAATATGGTAAAGGTACTTACGTTCTTGGGAACAAGTTCGTATCAAAAGGCTATAGTTAAGTTTGATGATTTTGAAACATCTCAGGAGTTATTCCCACTTGCTTTGTTGGAATTTTTGAAGATGAAGGAAGGCAAGGATATCTCAGCTGCGTTTTTCTTGACTGAGGAAGCTATGAAAACATACGATAAGTACAATGTTGAACGGTTTTGCAGTGAAAACGGCATCAAAGTCCAGAAGATTAAAATTTCGGAAGATGAAAGCGTAACTGATTTTGTACGAAAGGCTGCGGAGTTGATAGATGATGGAGACCTGGTTATTTTGGATGTCACCAATTCTTTTAGATCAATTACCATGACAGCAGTTGTTATTTATATGTTCTTGCGCGAATTGAAGAATGTTGAAATGAAGGTTCTGTACGGTAAGTATGATAGGGCTACAAACATGACGAAATGTAAGGATATGACCGAATTAATTGATTTAGCCGACTGGATCTATGCTACAAGGCTTTTTAAAGAGTTTGGTTACGCTTCTATCCTGGCTAACAAAATTAAGAGTTGGAATGAAAGATATTACAAGCAAGGTGGCTCTTCACACAGAAAACCCAGAAAGCTAAAGTCCCTTGCTGATGCGATAACGTCTGTATCTGAAGCAATCAGATTAGGTTCAATAAGGATGATTCACAAGTCTTTGAATAAATTCTTGGGTTTACTGAAGGAAGAAGGCTCAGCTGTTCGTGAAGACGTCAGGGAATTCATCCCGCAGTTTGACTTGCTTTTTGATGCAATTGTGGATAGGTATGAAAAGTTTTTTGCACCTGGCGATTCCGCTAAAAATGAGCCTGTGCTTAGCGAAAATGAATTAAATGCCGAAAGAGAGCTGCTTAAATTCTATTATGAAACAAACGATTTAGGTATGGCAACCAGACTGGCAAGGGAATATTTGAAGAACGTTGTGCTTTTCAAAGAGGGAAAATTCGACAAATTGTTCGACGTAGAAGAGCGTGAAGCTATTTCGGTTAGTAATGATACTTTAGCCCAGGCTCGAAACCACATAGCTCATTTTGGATTTAACAAAGATTCGTTGCCAAGCCCTCAGAATATTCAAAGAGAGATTCAAAATTTGATTGAAAAGGATTTCGAATCAATAGTTTCGAATTACACGCCAAGTAAACAGTTGAAAGCTATACTTTCACCACTTGGAACGACACCAGGCGCGCTTTATACAGTTCTGAAATCAATTCCTGGAGATTTACTTGTAATTGTCACATCCGAGCAGGGCGAAAAGCTTGTGCCAGAGATTATTGAAAAAGCAGAATTCAAAGGTGAGTATCACGTGATACTTGTGAATGATCCGTTCAAAGGTTTGGATGAGACCAGCAAAGTTGTTCAGCAAGCAACTGAGAGGTTGAAAGACGCTACAGAGTTAGTGATAAATCTAACTGGTGGCACAACACTTTTGAATTATATGATTGAAAGAATTAGAGACAACGTGAGGTATGGTAAGAAAATTAAAACAGTGATAGCATATGACGAAAGACCTTACGATGAGCAGAGAAAGGAACCTTACATAGTTGGTAACATCTTGGAATTACCGAAATGATTTTAAAAGTCTATCAAAGGCAAGGTATTTTGGATATTCTAAGTCCTATTTTAAAATTAGCTTTAGAAGATGGAACAATAAATTTTTACGCAGGCAAAAAATTCATGGATAGTTCTTTAAAGTATTAAAGGAAGCTGATGCTGAGTTATCAAGTTTCTAATATTTCAGACAAGTTTTTTACCGTTTCTTCGTTTATTGGGCATAACGTTAAGATCTCTTGAGGTCAAAGAAGGAAAAACGCATCTGGTTTAAGTTACTCTGCTTGAAGACAGACTTTTCGAATTATTTACAAACGGAGTTTTTGAGCAAAATCTATCTTGTGAACCTATGAGAACTGATGATGTTCCTTTTGCTTTTGATGGGTTTGTAAAAGTAACTAAGAGGTTTGGGAAAGCAAAAAGAATATAGTCAACGGAACGATTTGAAAGTGAAATGACCGATTGAAAAATTGCATAAATACTCACAAAACTTGCCTGGCTTTTGCCAGGCTTTTTTTGTTTTTTATATGTCAGGTTCTCCCTTCCGGAACGTTATATTATTCGGAAAACGTCGAAACCGTCTAAGGTGATAGGAGGGGGTGGGAAGTTTACAGAAACTTTTTTAGAACTTGCAGGCTGATTACGGTGCGGTTGACTTATTTCTCAACTATTTGCATGTTTGAAGATGTTTGAAGGAGGTTGATTGCGGTGATAAAGTCAAAAAGTTTAGCTGTTGTGGTTTTATTATTTTTCACAGTTATGTTATTGGTGTCGTGTGTTCAAACTCCAAGTAACAGTTCTTCAAGTTCGTGGAAGATTGTAAGTGAAAAAGATCCAATGACCGGAAAGGAAGTCTGGCACGCCATATCTCCGAAAGTCAAACCGCTGAAACCTATGTCATTTCCTTACAACGATACGGAAGCTTGGCTGGTTTTTTCAACTGACGGAACAAACGAATGGATTTACATAGGATTTAACAATATACCAAATATTGAAGACTTCGAAATCGTTGGTGATTATCTACGTATCACCACAAGAGTAAAGTGGGATAACGAAGAACCTATATACACAGTGTTCTACCAAAAGTTTAGTTCCAACTTTTTGCATTTTGCAGAGTATGCTCAGAACATTGAAAGAGTCATTAATCACAAAACTTTATTACTAGAACTTGATTGGTACTTAAATGGATTAGTTTACTTCGAATTTCCTCTTGAAGGGGCAAAAGAGGCAATAGAAACCATAAGAAGCAAGTTCAGAAATTGAGTTAGTAGCTTTTGTTATCGAACAACATTTTCATGAAAGACTTCAAAATCAAGCGGAGGTGGAACTTTCATGGTGGAAAAGAAGATTATCTTAGCGGTATTCATATTCGGTTTGTTTTCAGCACTTGTTTGGGCACAAAGCGCAACAAATGCTTCAAATCGTGTAGCTCCAGAAGATAGTTATATAGCAACCTTTGAGAACGAAGATTTGCAAATATTGGTGGAGCTTCAGCCCTATGGTAGCACAAACCTTATTCAAATGGTGCAAAAAGTTTTAAAGATTACGTTCGTTAACAAACAAGAAATTCCTATAAAAATCATTTGGGACGAATCTATCTTCACAGACAACAACGGAAAACCAGCAAGACTCATCAAAGAAGGACAAAGGTTTATAGTATCGGACCAGCCACAAGTTCCTTCGATACTTCCACCAGGTGAAAGAGCATCGTTCTTAGCCGTTCCACAAAGTCATATCACATATTCTTCATCGAGTGGTTGGTTTGTGACTGGAATTTCCGGAAACATTAGAAAAAGAACGTTAATGATAGCCTATGAAATCAATAACATCAAAAAGTATGCAAAGATGGAAATTGAATTTGAAACTGCAAAAAGTGCTCCAGACAGACTAACCTTTCCAACGTTATCGTATCTATCACCAGTTTCCAACCCACAAGGCGAAACAATTGGTTACCAAGGATTCAGCATTGTCTTTTTAGGATACGTTAGTAGAAACTACTATAACCCTATCAAACCAGGTTCTTGGAACAATTTTTGGCAATGGGGAACAATCGCTCTCTTTGTACCTTACATTGGAATCGGAACAGAATACGTAAACAACGACAACAGCTTTACATTTTCGCTCTACACAATCTACATACTTCCAATGATTGATTTTGCGTTCTCGTTTTAAGTAATTAGCTACTAACTTCCGGTTTTGCGGCGGTTCCCCGCCGCAGTTTTTTCCAAAAAAGTGTACATTCTTTTACAAAAAAATGATACAATAAAGGTAAGTTGCATAACAGCTATCAGTATTGAGAAGGAATTATACCACGAATGAGAAGAAGAAAAACAGAAAGAGCAAAAACTTCTCAAAACGTTAAAAGTGTAGTTAATATATGTTTTGTGGAAAGTGCAATTAACGGTATTACAGCTAAACACACAAAGAACTGACGGGAAATAGTCATTAATTGGATAACTGAGCTAAAGTTAGTATTTTCAAAACCAAAATAGGGGGTGAACATATGATTTACGCACAGGTAAAGTGTAAAGTTGTAACTCCGATAATTTCGCGAAAAGACCCACAAACTGGAGAATTCGACCTAACAGGGCAAAGTATTAAAGGTGTTCTACATTTTTGGTTTCGAGCAGTAGCACCAAGGATTATAAATATCTACCGTCTCAACGAGGATAATAAACCGAAATCTCCAAAAGAAAACAAAGAACTATATGAACTTTACAAAACGTATGAAAAAGAAAAATATGCTGGACTGAAACTACTTGAAAACGAAATATTTGGTTCCCAGAAGAAGAAAGCACCATTCGGAGTTTGGGTGGAATATAACAAAGATGATTTAAGAATATATAATTCTAATAAGAATAAGAATAGGAATAACACAGACGAAAATAAGAATAGGAAAAACACGGACGAAAACAATGGCAGCATAAAAAGTAATGGTGCTTTTACATATGCATTGTATGGAATTGAAAGAGCAGAATATCTTGATGTAGATAGTTTGTTTACGTTGCACTTTACATTTGAAAATAAAAATATTGAAAATGTCATATCATCTCTACTAAAACTTACGAGCTTAGTAGGCGGAATTGGAGCAAAAACAACAAAAGGATTTGGAAGGTTTGAAATTATCCAAAATGAGGAGGAAAAATCGAACAAAAGTGTTAAAGAGAGGATTGAGGACGTTCTAAATGAAGCCGAACTTTCTATTAAAGAATTCATAGAAAGCAAAGAAATTTTAAATACCCAAAAGAAATTGAAAGACATATTAATTTACGCTACCCAAACTGAACTTTTAGATTTTCCAAATCTTTGTAAAGGTTCATACCTCTTAAAAGACACTAAAATTAAAGCGGCTGACCTATCGAGTGTAATTTCAAAGATTTACGAAAAGCAAAAGTACACAGAAAGTTATTCAATAGGATGGTACAGACAGTTAAAGTACGTGATTCGACACAATGGAGAATTAAAGAAAAGCAAGGACAGTCTTATTAAACTCGCTGAGGTATTAAAAGGTAGGAGTAAAGAGCCAGTTGAAATTCCTGTAGCATTTTTAGGTTTACCACTTCAATACTCTTTTGGTAATGTTTCTGTAAAAATAAATCAAGATGCAGGCGAGAAAAAAGAAGATATACGGATTACGAGAAAACCAAGTTGCCTGAGAATATTACTATTCAGAGATAGGGATGGAAAATACTTTGTGAATGCTCTTCTGCTAAAGAGTCATGTTTCTCCGAGAATTGAAAAGGGAAAAGGATATAAATTAAGCATTGCCCCCACTAAGTCAAAAAAAGAAAATAACGAGAAACCTGAAAAGAAAGAAGCTTACTTATCAGCTGACTGGGAAAAGTTGTCTGAATTTATCACAAAATTCGAGAAGTAAGTTCCTCATCAGGAGGTGACAATGATGCCAGAAATTAATTGGAAAGAAAAAGCAGCAGCCTTGCTTCATGATCCAGTCTTCAAAGCGTTTAACATAAAATCGCATGAAGACCTTGCAAGTGAGCTATGTCGCATTGCAGGTGTTCCATACATTCGAGGTCAAGAAGACATAGTTGGAAGCTCACTCGACAGAATTCCGTTACCTAATGAACTATATGGAAGACAAATTAGAGTAGGTATGGATGAGCTTAAATACTTTATTCATCCTATAAGCGGAGAAAAAATTACAGTTTTAGAACAAGACCTTTATTCAAAGATAGCAGATGCGAACTTGCAGGAAAAGTACATAGAAGAACTAAGAAACAAAATAAAACTTATAAGAGCGCAAAATACAGATGATGAAAAATTTTACCATGCACTTTGGTGGGAACTTGGTTATCTGACAGACTTTGTCGGCTTCATGCCTGCAGACACACGTGTTCCAAACCATTCAATCATTGACCACCTTGAAATAACAGCGGCATTGCAATCATGCAAAAAAGACGGAAAAATCGATGCAGCTCTTGTTATGTTCGCAATAGGACCAGTCCAGGAACTTATAGCTCAGGCTAGAAAAACAGTAGATTTGTGGGCAGGCAGTTACTTGCTTTCTTATTTGACGTATAAGGCAATTGAATATATAGGTATCAATTACGGATTTGATAATATCGTCTACCCATACTTAAGAGGAAATGCTTTTGTTTATAGAACTCTGCAAAGGCAAGGAGTTACGCTATTTACTGAACCACTCATGGATGAGAAAATAGCCTCCGTACCTAACGTATTCCTTGCAATAGTTCCGGCTTGGGAAGCAAAAAAAGTAATAAATATGTTCGAGGAAGTTGTGAGAAAATCCTGGGAAGAATTAGCAAGTGATATCTTAGAAAAAAAATTAAAAAACCCGACCGAAAAAGCAATAGAACTCAAAAATATCGAAGAATACAAAAAACAAATCAAACTATTTCCAATTATCAACTCAACAATGATTCCATTACCTGATAATGTCAGTGGAGTAAAGAATATCATAGAATACGTAACTATCGACGAAAAATTCATAAGCGAATTTAAAAGCTACATTTCATTCATTGAATTTATCGAATCAAAAGGCGGTTACAAAATAAATGCCGGTAGTTTTTATCGTTACGTGTTCAAAGTGCTAACATCAAGATTAAATGCCATAAAAACTATTAGGTATTTCCACCCGTACCAAAGTGATGAACAAATCGGAGCACAAAGAATTCCAGACGATTTTGGAGCGGGAGTAAGGGCATGTGTAGAAGTCTTAGATACAGTGGGAAATGAGGTAAAAATAGATTACCTTGGAACTGTGAATACAGTCAAAAGATTCCTCAGAGATGTATTAGTAAGCAAAAAACTTTTCGACGAGAGAATTACGTTTAAATCAGTGCTTGAAATTGCGTTAGAAAATGATGTAAACAAAGAAGTATCCGGAAAAGTTAAATCAGGAGAATTGGAATTGAACGCTGTGGAAACTCAGCAAAAGCTCAAAAACGGATACATTGCTGTTCTCATGATGGATGGAGACAGGATGGGAAAGTTGGTTTCTGGTGAAAGTGCACCAACAATGAGCAAAATGCTACACGATAAAGCAGTTCAAACTCTGAAAGAAATTCAAAATAACAACCCAGGCGAAAACTTTTTCTTTGATAAACCGATATTAACTCCTTCATATCAGAAAGCCATCTCACGAACGCTTGGAATCTTTTCTTCACTTGTTCAATACGTAGTAGAAGACGAATACCAAGGAATGCTTATTTACGCAGGTGGAGATGATGTACTTGCAATATTACCAGCCGACAAAGTGCTCCCGTGCGCAAACAAAATAAGAAAAATGTATTCTGGAATAGGAGACATTGAACTTAAGATAGGCAGCACGACATACAAATTCGCCAACGGAGTTCTTTACAAAAATGGTATGCCCTACACAACAATGATGGGACCAACTGCAACAATGAGCGCCGGGATATCGATAATAAATCACAAATCACCACTTAGAGTAGCAATAGAACTAGCACGAAAACAAGAACACAGAGCAAAAGAAAAACTTGGCAGAAGCGCATTTAGTATAGCAATAGTTAGGAGGTCAGGACAAATCGAAGAAGTTGGTTCGAAATGGGAAATAAACGGCATGGATGTTATACAAAAGGCTTATGAGCTATATCAAAAATCAGAACACTTCAAACTATCACATCGCTCGTTTTACAAAATCTTGGAAAGTGATCTTGAACTCGCTAGAGAAGATGAAACATTCCTTGAACTGGTTATTGAGTATATACTCAGAAAATCTGACGCCAAGTCAAAAGACTCAGAAGAGTTCAAAAGATTTACAAAAGAACTAAAGGAGTACGCAAAAAGAGTGTTCGCTACTTCAAGTATATCTGAAAGACCATCCAACCCATTTGACCTGATACTAACCGTTGGATTTACAAAACGAGGAGATAAGCGAGGTGGGAATTAATGAGCAAAGAATACTATTTTGTTTACTTCGAACCTGAAGAATGGATAGCATTTCGTGAGGTCAAACAGTTTGGTTCGGGTAGTTATGCACAAACAGTGTATCCATCACCATATCCCTTCTATGGAGCTGTTCGTAGTGCAATACTAAAAGCCCATGGTATTGAGCTACAGTACCATAAAAAACCAAATATACCAAAACAACTTCAAGAACTCGTTGGAGATGAGAACAACCCTGGAAGAATAAAACTAATAGGTCCGTTTATTTACTCCGAAGAGAATGGTCAGAAAAAACATTACTTCCCCGCACCAAAGAATGTATATCTCAAGCAAGACAACGGAGAGAAACAGTACAAAAGAATGCAGTACTTTGAAATCGAAACAAAAGTTGGGAATTTTACATTGAAGGGTTTAGCTTGGATTCCGGAAATGACGAATATCGAACCAGTTGAAGAAGCATATATTGAACTAAGAGAACTCGAAAAATACAAACAAGGGCAGAGTTTCAAACTCAGCTCACCAAAAAACTTTATTATTGAATCAAAAGTTGGCATTGCGTTAGAAAAAGACTACAAAAAAGTCAAAGAATCAATGCTTTATACGATGAACGTATACAGATTCAAAAATGGTGGATTCTTTATGATAACTGATAGCGAAGAGACGGTTCAAGAGCTTACAAAACTTGAAGGAGTGTTCTTAGGAGCAAAACAGAGATGGGCGAGAATAAGTGTAGAAAAAGTAACCACCACACTTTTTGACAAACTTGAAAACACAAACCATGAGCAAACAGCAATAATGCTCATCACCCCAGCCATATACGATGAAGGTATCGCACCTTATGACCTCAAATTTGGAAACTCTCAAATACTTGCGATAGCTTCTGGAAAAAGGATGGTCATCTCTGGTTGGGATTACGCTTTTGGTCGTCCAAAACCTATATATCATGCAGTTGCGTCAGGTACAGTTTATTATCTCGATAGTATACCTTCAGAAACGGAGGTAATCACAAAAAGTAAGCATAACCTCTTTGGTTTTGGAAGTTTCATTTATACAACATACGAAAAATTCAAAGCTAATATTTAATAAATAGGAGGTTGAGAAGTATGGAAAACAAAAACTCGGAAAACAAAAAACTTGAGAAACTTGTTGTTACCATGTATGCTGAATCACAAATCCACGCAGGAAAAGGTATGGATGTTGGAATCGTAGACTTACCAATCCAAAGAGAAAGAACCACAGGCTTCCCAATAATTCAAGGCATCAAAGGTTCGCTCAGGGCAAATTTAAAATTCGGAGAAAAAACAGAGAAACTCATTTTTGGCAGCGACCCTTCAGTTTCAGACGAATCAACCCCAGGACAAATCGCATTTTCCGAAGCGAAAATCTTACTCTTCCCAGTAAGACACCGTGAAAAACTATTTGTATGGGTAACCTCGCCACTTGTATTAATAAGGTTCTTGAGAGAAATTGGAAAAGAAAAATTAATCAATGAAATTAAAGGTTTGAATATTAATGATTCAACAGCTCTCGTCATTGAAGAGGATCAGACTGAAATAATGCTTGAAGACTTCAAATTCAAAGCGGTAAAGAATGGAAGATTGAAAGAAATTGCGGAAATCATCTCAAAAAACGTAGCTACAGTTGATTACATAAAAGACAAACTCAAAACAGATGTGGTTCTCGTAAATGACAAAATATTCTCTGCAATCGTTGAAACAATGACAGAAATCATTCCAAGAATCAGAATCGACAAAAACACAGGGACAGTTGCTACTGGAGCACTTTGGTACGAAGAATATTTACCACAAGATACAGTAATGTATTTTGTTGCAAGAAAAACACTATATGGAAATGGAAAAGCACAAGAGACAGGCAATGAAGATATAGTTCGAAAGCTAAAGGACGCAGTTGATAACGCAGTTATAAACATTGGTGGAAAAGAAACAGTTGGAAAAGGATTAGTTGCACTAAAGGTGGTGAATGGACAATGACAGAACTAATCAAAAAAGCAGTGGAATGTGTAAGTGAAATATACAGAACAAGCTCAAAAGAAGATAAAGACAAATACCTTAGCACAGTCAAGGGTTTATGCAGTATGATTATTCAGAACGGTCTATATGGTACGATACTCTTCCTAAAGGTTAAAGAGCATGACAAACTAATAGAACACCTTGATGCTCTTATAGAAATACAAACCGGTGAGAAGAACTTTTCTCAAAAAGTTATCAACGGTACCGCCGAGCAGAACTCGAAATACTTCAAAATACAATATGCAGCACTCGAGGGGGTGAAATGGCTTAGAAGATACGCTGACATCTATCTTGGAGGTGAAGAAAATGACTGAACCAACACAAGAGAAGAACAATACCGAAGTAGTGAAAAACAAAAGTTTGTACTGGGATAAAATAATCTACGAAAAGTCTCGCCAATATATAATTGGAAATTTCAAGAAAAATGACATAATTAAAGAGATTGTCAAAAACATGGAATTTGATGACACAATCATCCAGGCGATAAAATCACTTAGTGAACGCAGAAACAACATAGTAAAAAATTACAGTAAAAAACACATACTTATCGACGGAACATTTAAACTAAGAACTAAACTACTTCTTGGAAGTGGTTTACCATCGTTGATAGAAGTAGGCATACATCTATCAAGAAACTATGGAATACCAGTCATACCAGCAACATCAATAAAAGGTGCTTTTGCTCATTACCTCTTAGAAAAAATGGAAGAAGACAAAACAATAACAGAAGAACTTTACAAAAAAATCTTCGGAACAGATTTAAACAACCCTAGAGAGAACCAGCGAGGATTAGTGATATTTCTCGATGCGCTCCCACAAGGAGATATGAGAATTGAGATTGACTTAATAAACAATCATTTCCAGCCTTATTACATGAAACAAGACAATCCGCCAAACGATTGGTATAGCCCTGTTCCAGTTCAATACATTGTCGTAGGAGCATCAACTTACAGATTTACAATACTATTAGACAAAGAAAGTAACTTCACAGAGGAAGAAAAGAACAAAATAAAAACTGAATTCAAAAACATGCTAAAACTCTATGGAATAGGTGCTAAAACAAACTACGGATACGGGAGATTCGAGCCTCAAGCAGAAAATTAATATCCCACCTATTTTAAAAATCCTCTTCATCTATGCCCAAGCCAGTGCGTGGTCTACGTCCGCTGCTGGCTTGGGTTTTTTTCTAACCATACCATCCTACCTTAAGAACACACCACCTTCTGAAAAAACTGGAAAACAGAAGTAAAAATAAAAATGCTTTTAAACATCCATTTATTTGGTATACCTCACTTTGAACAACAGTTTGGTGATCTAAGTCCGCTTCATAATGTGAACCGTTGCCAAAAAATAATATTGTACTTAACGAGAGCAAATCTAAAGAAACCTGGATGCAAAGTCATGCCTCGAAGATTGGAAAGCTACCTTAGGAAAAATACAAAACCTAAGAATAAACAATCAACATCGACATTATCTGAGACAGTTCCAAAATCACGTGGTTTTACGCAAAAAAGCGCATATTAATTAACGAACCGCCGTATATCGGTTAGCGTGAGATAGGCGGGATAAAAGAGTGCTATGTAAATTGCCTAAGTGCCCGTCTTTTATTCACTTTCGCTTTAATTGCCCACACTTAAAGAATTCATACCATACGTTCATTCGTTATTACAATATTCATTTTCACCACATCTTTTCGTTACGTAACATAAGAGAACACAACAGTAACATTAATATCTTCACAATATCAATAACTCATAGCGGTATACCTTTGAAAATTAGAGCAATTATAAAAAACATCCGTTGTTATCAATATAAATGAAATACAAATACATATAAAAATTATCATAAACGCAAAACAAAACTACACAAATTCCCAAAGATACCTTCATATAGCATTAACAACAATCCTAAAATTGCACTAATACAACATGTCTAAAATACACTTTGTAACGATTATGTAAACTCACAAAAAATCACAGATTTTTCGGGGGATAGTTTCCATCTATGTTCAACCTAAATAGGCATAAATACGAGCTTTTCAATTTTTACAAATGTAACTGTCAAATTTAACAAAAATAATGGTATAATATCTATGGGGGTCTTATGAGTTTTAGAAGTGACTATGAGGGATGGAAACTTCCACGATGTTTTCTCCATCAGAAGCGTACAATCTATTTGCTTGTTTTAGAAGTGACTATGAGGGATGGAAACTGTTACCTTTGATTATTACCTTCTTCAACACTTCGATTCCCGTTTTAGAAGTGACTATGAGGGATGGAAACTGGTGGTGCCTTGGTAGGCACCACCGTTTACACTAATAGGTTTTAGAAGTGACTATGAGGGATGGAAACATGCCGGGCGATGTGTGATAGCCCGGCAGGGCATCAAGAAAAGTTTTAGAAGTGACTATGAGGGATGGAAACTTTCCACTAGGGGGGTATCTTTCTCCCCGGCTGATAACCGCAGTTTTAGAAGTGACTATGAGGGATGGAAACCCTCCGGCTTGGTTTTATAAATTTGCCCTTCTTTAAACTAAGTTTTAGAAGTGACTATGAGGGATGGAAACACCCTTCTTTTCTTTACCGTTTACTAACACGTACACCTCTACGGTTTTAGAAGTGACTATGAGGGATGGAAACTGGCTGGGCTTTATAAACTTGCCCTTCTTTAAAGAAAAGTTTTAGAAGTGACTATGAGGGATGGAAACTGTGTTAAACCTTTGATGCTAAAGGTTCCTAATTCAATCGTGTTTTAGAAGTGACTATGAGGGATGGAAACTCTCCAATTTCCACCCCCAAAACTCTTCCGTTATTTTCCGTTTTAGAAGTGACTATGAGGGATGGAAACACTGGACTGACAGCTCAAACCTTCCTCCAACTACCATACTTTGTTTTAGAAGTGACTATGAGGGATGGAAACCCTCCGCGGTGTTGTGCGATATTCTATCCCGTATCTTTCGTTTTAGAAGTGACTATGAGGGATGGAAACTTCTTACCATTTCACTAGCTCTAACAATCTTAATTATTTTAGTTTTAGAAGTGACTATGAGGGATGGAAACTTTTTACCAAAACAAAATAAAGATTTTTCAATAATAGTTTTAGAAGTGACTATGAGGGATGGAAACGTTTGCCCTCGCAATTCTTAATTAGTTCCTCAACGTTCGTTTTAGAAGTGACTATGAGGGATGGAAACCAACCGCAGATACCTGCCGGGCAGCAGGTGGTACTCATACCAGTTTTAGAAGTGACTATGAGGGATGGAAACTGAAAAAAGGAATGGGGAGGTGTTGGGAGCGGAAATTGGAGAGTTTTAGAAGTGACTATGAGGGATGGAAACGCAGTGCATCTGTTACCTCGTGTTGTTCACGAGCAATTTTCTGAGTTTTAGAAGTGACTATGAGGGATGGAAACGCACCACCGTTAAGTGTAATGACCGTCTTTTTTTCCATATTCGTTTTAGAAGTGACTATGAGGGATGGAAACGGCACCACCGTTGACCCTGATAATATTACCCATATTTCCCGTTTTAGAAGTGACTATGAGGGATGGAAACCCACCATTAACCACCGTATTTACCATACCTCTATTTTCCATGTTTTAGAAGTGACTATGAGGGATGGAAACCCCAGCCGCTGGCTGGGCTTGATAAACTTCTTCTTTTTTGGGTTTTAGAAGTGACTATGAGGGATGGAAACTCATTCACAATTATAAATAGTTTGCCACCCACTACTGGATTCGTTTTAGAAGTGACTATGAGGGATGGAAACATGATAGCCCGGTAGGGCATTAAGGAAATCGATTACGATTTGTTTTAGAAGTGACTATGAGGGATGGAAACTTTTAGTTTTTTTATTTTTTGGCCGGGTGCGGCAGTTTTAGAAGTGACTATGAGGGATGGAAACCCACCATCGACTGTAACAACAACCATATCTCCCATATCCTCCGTTTTAGAAGTGACTATGAGGGATGGAAACCTTTGACCCTTCAACCAGATTTAAGATTTCTTGTCTGTTTTCTGTTTTAGAAGTGACTATGAGGGATGGAAACTAGCCCGGCAGGGCATTAAGGAAATCATTGAGGATTTCCGTTTTAGAAGTGACTATGAGGGATGGAAACTGGAAACACAACAACCAGCCATACGTGATCCGGAATGTGTAGTTTTAGAAGTGACTATGAGGGATGGAAACGTGTTCGTTGTTCCTTGATATATCGCTCCCCTTAGCACGAGTTTTAGAAGTGACTATGAGGGATGGAAACCAACTCGACCGCTTCAATAACCCATATCTTATCAATCCTCGTTTTAGAAGTGACTATGAGGGATGGAAACCCAAAAGGTCGCCGGCATAATCCACCAACTCGACCGCTTCAGTTTTAGAAGTGACTATGAGGGATGGAAACATCCTGGGATTGCTTTCATAAAATCTTCAACTATAATCAAGTTTTAGAAGTGACTATGAGGGATGGAAACGGAACCTCATGGTATCCTGGGATTGCTTTCATAAAATCTTCAGTTTTAGAAGTGACTATGAGGGATGGAAACCACTGTTAACTCGGTGGATGGATCCCCCTTGCTCCAATAACTAAGTTTTAGAAGTGACTATGAGGGATGGAAACTAATACCCGGGTCCTAAAAAATACTCATACCAGCCCGAGACGTTTTAGAAGTGACTATGAGGGATGGAAACCTTTTACCAGTTCGATGGCCAGCTCTGACGCTGGTTCCCTGTTTTAGAAGTGACTATGAGGGATGGAAACTACACTGCCGGGAGCAAGTGGTATTCAAACCACCCGCTGAGTTTTAGAAGTGACTATGAGGGATGGAAACTTATCGGGTTCATGTCCGTTTTGCATCAATAAAACTGTGTTTTAGAAGTGACTATGAGGGATGGAAACTGCTCTTTTCGACCAATAATCATAGCTAACCCTTAGATAGTTTTAGAAGTGACTATGAGGGATGGAAACCTGATGCCCCCCTACTTTTTTTTAAAAAAAAACAAAAGAGTTTTAGAAGTGACTATGAGGGATGGAAACCACATTCCGAAGCTTTCTTTGATTGGTTGTGCCTTGATAGACAGTTTTAGAAGTGACTATGAGGGATGGAAACTGTTGTTCGATATTCGATCCCGAACTTTTCTAAAAAGTTTTAGAAGTGACTATGAGGGATGGAAACTGGTGATTGTGGTAACTAATTTGCTGCAATGTAAGATTGACACCGTTTTAGAAGTGACTATGAGGGATGGAAACGTTTGAGTTCACCGCCTTTGATCATTTCCAAAAAGTCGTGTTTTAGAAGTGACTATGAGGGATGGAAACGAACGAATACTGCAATTATGTCATCGTCTTCTGCCACATAATTGAGTTTTAGAAGTGACTATGAGGGATGGAAACCCGTCCCCGCGCTTGACGGCTTTAAGCACGTCTGATAGCGTCATGTTTTAGAAGTGACTATGAGGGATGGAAACGCCTAAAGCCGAGTCCCCCGCAATCGAATCGTTCGAGTTCGTTTTAGAAGTGACTATGAGGGATGGAAACTTTTTTACTATCACATTTTAATTTGACGCTCTTAATAACTGTTTTAGAAGTGACTATGAGGGATGGAAACAAGACGTTCAGTGGTGCAATCTCTTCTCCTACTATCTCGTTTTAGAAGTGACTATGAGGGATGGAAACGTCTGTAATAACCGTCAGCTGCCCAAGTAGCGAGTCTGTTAGTTTTAGAAGTGACTATGAGGGATGGAAACTTTTGAAGAGTTTCAAAAACATCTTCTTTACCCATAGTTTTAGAAGTGACTATGAGGGATGGAAACTCGCTATCTGTATCTGTTGTTTGTTCAAAGGTGTAATTGTTCGTTTTAGAAGTGACTATGAGGGATGGAAACGGACCCCTCCCCCAGCGGGAGCAACTAAGCATATCACCACCGTTTTAGAAGTGACTATGAGGGATGGAAACTACCTCCTACTCAACACCACCATTACGAGGTTACTATACCGTTTTAGAAGTGACTATGAGGGATGGAAACCAATTCGAACTTCCTTTAATCCTTCCACACTACCATCCTCAGTTTTAGAAGTGACTATGAGGGATGGAAACCATTCTTCCGCTTCAAAAATATTGTCAAATATGATGGCTAGTTTTAGAAGTGACTATGAGGGATGGAAACCTCTCGAAACTTCTTTTACATCAATCGTGCCAACAAAAGGTTTTAGAAGTGACTATGAGGGATGGAAACCAATGATCTCGTCTTTGTTATCACATTTTATTTTCAGTTTTAGAAGTGACTATGAGGGATGGAAACCCTCACCGTTCTCGAATGCCCTCATTACTTCCATCAGTTTTAGAAGTGACTATGAGGGATGGAAACCAAAATTTTGACTTTTCAATTCTTACTACTTCATTTTCAGTTTTAGAAGTGACTATGAGGGATGGAAACTTGCGATGTCTGCGATTTTCTTTAATACTTCCATAATTTCTCACGTTTTAGAAGTGACTATGAGGGATGGAAACCCGCCGCGTGGGGGAGTCCACCTCCTTTTTTATTTTTGTTTTAGGTTTTAGAAGTGACTATGAGGGATGGAAACGGGGGTGCACCTCCTTTTCTTTTTTTATTTTTTTGCCAGGTGGTTTTAGAAGTGACTATGAGGGATGGAAACCCTGCCGCCGCGTGGGGGAGTCCACCTCCTTTTTTTAGTTTTAGAAGTGACTATGAGGGATGGAAACCTCACAAAAGCAAATAAATCAAAAACCTGGCAATCACTATAGTTTTAGAAGTGACTATGAGGGATGGAAACCAAGAATTTTAATAATTTCATGTTTATTATTACATCTTATGTTTTAGAAGTGACTATGAGGGATGGAAACACTTTGATAAAGAAATAACGCCCTGGGAATTGCTTAAGTTCGTTTTAGAAGTGACTATGAGGGATGGAAACCGGCCGAAAGTTTTCGAATGTTCGTTGACCCCTGATATTTGGTTTTAGAAGTGACTATGAGGGATGGAAACTCGAACTCCTCAAGCCATTGCCGCGTTCATCGATGTAGTCGTAGGTTTTAGAAGTGACTATGAGGGATGGAAACACGCAGTACCTGAGGTAGTCCTTCGGCGCTTGCTCGCCATATCGGTTTTAGAAGTGACTATGAGGGATGGAAACTGATAGTAACTTCCGTTAACAACTACCATATCCTGTTTTAGAAGTGACTATGAGGGATGGAAACCCTTTTTTTTATTTTTTTTGGCCAGGTGCGGCAGAGACCTGGGTTTTAGAAGTGACTATGAGGGATGGAAACTAGTTGCGCATTGTTTCATAGGTTGCATCTGAAAGTATGATTATCGTTTTAGAAGTGACTATGAGGGATGGAAACTGGTCGATCTCCTCGGGCGTTAACCCGAGGAGTATTAGTTTGTTTTAGAAGTGACTATGAGGGATGGAAACTCATAGGTTGCATCTGAAAGTATGATTATCAGCTCCGTATGTTTTAGAAGTGACTATGAGGGATGGAAACAAAACATTGGAACAAAAAAATTCCGTCCCACAATAAACGCTCCGTTTTAGAAGTGACTATGAGGGATGGAAACTGTCAAAAGTTCTTCTTTGTTCACCATACTATCTACCTCGTTTTAGAAGTGACTATGAGGGATGGAAACAGTCCCACTATCCCAGGAACCTCGTGGTATCCTGGGATCACATGTTTTAGAAGTGACTATGAGGGATGGAAACGTTGTGCCTTGGTAGGCACAACCATTAATTGTAATGACGTTAGTTTTAGAAGTGACTATGAGGGATGGAAACCGTATGTTCCTGAAATGTACACTTCTGTTCCGATGATTTTGTTTTAGAAGTGACTATGAGGGATGGAAACTGTTCACTAATGCGTTTTCTTGTGGCAGTTTTATCTCTTTTAGTTTTAGAAGTGACTATGAGGGATGGAAACACTGAGAGTGAACGCAAGAACTCAGCAGGTTTATCCACAGTTTTAGAAGTGACTATGAGGGATGGAAACCCTCCTTCTTCTTCTCTTTTTTTTTGCCAGGTGCGTTTTAGAAGTGACTATGAGGGATGGAAACCCGGGGGCCCCACTCAGGGGTTCACAAAAATACGAAACTTCCGTTTTAGAAGTGACTATGAGGGATGGAAACTCCGGCTGGGCTTAATAAATTTCCTTCTGCTTAAACTAAACGTTTTAGAAGTGACTATGAGGGATGGAAACATTTTCTCCCCCCCCACGCCTGCCGCCGCGTGGGGGTGCGTTTTAGAAGTGACTATGAGGGATGGAAACCCCAAAAAATCCACAATGATTTCTTTACATTTTCCACACTTTTGTTTTAGAAGTGACTATGAGGGATGGAAACTCAACTTTTACTAATTCAATCATCAGTTCACTAGATGGCTCCCGTTTTAGAAGTGACTATGAGGGATGGAAACTGTGAAAACCATACCTCAAGTTTCAACCATTTTCTGTCAATCGGTTTTAGAAGTGACTATGAGGGATGGAAACCATACGCTGGGACCGCTCCCCCAGCGGAAGCAACTAAACAGTTTTAGAAGTGACTATGAGGGATGGAAACTTAAACACATGACAATCCTCATAAATTTTCCTTGACAGCGTTTTAGAAGTGACTATGAGGGATGGAAACTTATCTTCAGCTGTTTCAAAATTTCAATTGCTTGGGGTTTTAGAAGTGACTATGAGGGATGGAAACTATTCGATCCCGAACCTTTCTAAAAACCGTAATTCCCTCGGTTTTAGAAGTGACTATGAGGGATGGAAACCAAAAATACGAAACTTCCACCGGAAGATCGTATTTGTTCGTTTTAGAAGTGACTATGAGGGATGGAAACTTTTGCTCAGCAGCCACGTTTTCAAGAACTTCGAAAAGTTTTAGAAGTGACTATGAGGGATGGAAACCTATTATTTCTTTAATTCTTCCACCACCGTACCTTTCGATAAGTTTTAGAAGTGACTATGAGGGATGGAAACCTTCACTTAATGTTTTATTGTTAAATTTACTTATAAACTGTTTTAGAAGTGACTATGAGGGATGGAAACCGGGAACCATCAACAACTCTTACCAATTCGATCACCAATTCGTTTTAGAAGTGACTATGAGGGATGGAAACCCCGGCAACAGGGTGTATTCATACCACCCTGCCACCCTGTGTTTTAGAAGTGACTATGAGGGATGGAAACTGATTGGTTGTGCCTTGGTAGGCACAACCGTTGACTGTAACAGTTTTAGAAGTGACTATGAGGGATGGAAACTAAAGCCGAGTCCCCCGCAATCGAATCGTTCGAGATCGTCAGGTTTTAGAAGTGACTATGAGGGATGGAAACGTACCCGGGGACTAGGTCCAAGAAATCCTTCAATATTGTTTTAGAAGTGACTATGAGGGATGGAAACTTTAGAAAATCTACTATTATCATCGCGATTCCATACCTTTGTTTTAGAAGTGACTATGAGGGATGGAAACTTTAGAAAATCTACTATTATCATCGCGATTCCATACCTTTGTTTTAGAAGTGACTATGAGGGATGGAAACCGTAGGCATACAATCTATTCGCTTCTGGGTCAAATCTAAGTTTTAGAAGTGACTATGAGGGATGGAAACTTTTCATCCTTTACGAAAAATCGTACTGCTAGCCACATACCAGTTTTAGAAGTGACTATGAGGGATGGAAACTTAAAAACTATGAAAACGTTTCTATTGCATAGAAAATAAAAAGTTTTAGAAGTGACTATGAGGGATGGAAACTCTGCACCGTATTTTTCAATGAGCTTTGCTAATTCTATGTTTTAGAAGTGACTATGAGGGATGGAAACTTGAATTTTCTAAGCTCATAACCAGCGCCATCTCACGTTTTAGAAGTGACTATGAGGGATGGAAACTATCCAATACCTGTGTTTAAGACGTCCAGAGACTTCGTTGAAAAACGTTGAGGCGGAACTTCTTGCTGTCATGGCTGCATTAACGAAGCTGAAGGAATTATATTGTTCGTTGAAAGGGGAACGAGTAGTAATTGCCTCAGATTTAACCGAGGTTCGAAACTTTTATGGAAATGCATTTAAAAATCAAATTTATATCTCAATTGACCAAAAAAATAGTAGTGAAAAAAACTCTGATGCTACTAAGGAGAAAAAATTCCAAGAAGCACTAATCGCACAATTTCGTGAAATTGTCAGGCATTTGGGTTGTAAGCTTTCATTTGAATATGTTAGAGGACACTGGATGAATGTACTCCACAACAGCGTAGATTCCACGCTTCTGAGAATAATAAACAAAAGAATAGCGACAGAAAAAGAGAGTATTGCAAATGACAAACAAAGTGACAAATCAGGATTGGCAGTTGCTTACCTTCCTTCACATATCTTTTCGGAGTTTGAATTTCAATACATTAAAGAACTACATAAAATCCTATCCGAAACAAAATCTGAAGAAACACCATTATCAATTAAACTAATGATGAGGAATAATGGATTTATATACGAACCACATAAATCAAAACTAAAAAGAAAATTTGAAGAACTGCTTGAAGACGCTGTTCGATACAAAGTACTTACCAAAGTTGGAAATGAAGGGAACAGCTGCAGATACAAGGCAAACAATATTAAGAAAATAGTATACGCAACAATCAATTTGAGAAAGGAAACTTCAGAGCAGATAGGAACAAAAACCAAAAGCACAATGCAAAACAATAAATACGAGTCCGATTATAAAAATTTCTTAGTGAACATATTGAAAAAGAATAAGAAGCCAATGACCGTGCAACAAATAAAAGCAGTAACTATTGAGCGCAAGTACCCGTGGAGACAAGAAAAATCTCCAGGAATGAAAACATTTGAGGCACTGTTGGAAGAGTTAGTTAAGGAAGGACGGATAACAAAAACCAATGGTAAGTATACCACTCTCAGTTGAATGACTACAGATTACTTACACTTGACTTTACCGAGAAAACAACATATTTTCACACCGCAAATTTTTCGATAATCAAAAAAATTAAGCCTATTTTCGTATTTTACACTACGTCTAACACCAATTTCCCTACCTATTGTTACCACCACATTTCAAATTGAAAAGATAACAGAAAGCTCGTATCTAAGCTATGCAATAAGGAACTTGTCGATTTACCAGTTGGAAATCTGCATGAATAAATGATTCAGCACAAATATTAGTCAATTCAAAACATTTTTCAGAGTGCCTAACTTAGGAGTTAGGAAAAATTGCCTTCCGGAACATATCTATTTATGCGCACCCTGGAAAGGCTACTCTTAGGAAGGAACTACTCTCTGAAAGAGATGGAAACTCTCGTAGTACCTTAGTAACTTTCGCTGACAAGGCTTCTGGAATAACTATAAGGGTTAATAAGTCCACAGTATACGTAAGTGCTCAATGGAAAAGGAAAGACGAAAGGCAGAAGTGAGTAAGGCAGATAAGACAAATAAGGGCAAAGAGGTTTTACCTGTTTGGGAAGACAAGGAAAAGTGCGATTGTTTCATCTTTTGCGGGTGATTTTGAACTTTTTGTATGTGTTGAGAGTCAAATTAATTAGTAGGAAGTAACTTAGATTGCTGGTTGTTGTATTTGTAGCGACCTTTATTGCTAAAGTTAGGAAAATCGCACTTTGGGCAAGAAGGTGTTTGGTTATTTATCTTGGGAAACTTGGTTTTGTTAAGATTTGGATGTGGCATCACTTTTTAAAGAATAATGAGGTTTTTTGAAAGTTTCAATGATCTATGCTTAACATTATCCAGGTGTAGAAGGAGGGAGAGGTATGAAGACCTGGAAGTTGTTTGAGAAAGAGATATTAATCGTCGTTCTTTTTTTGTTTCTTGCAACCGTGACTTTGGTAGAAGCAGCTGAGCCGCTGGGTCTTTATATCCAAGAATACTATAAAACAAACGGGAGATTGCCATTACCACCAAGTTGGGTCAAAGTCGGTACGACGTTTGTGTACAGGATGCAAGTTGGTGCTGGGACAAAAGGAGAGAGTGGTTTCACCACACAAGGGTATGTTATCAGAATGGTTATCGGAATTGATAAGACTTCGAATTATGTTGCTGTCTGCGAATGGAAGATAATGTCAGATTTGCGTGGGAACATAGACTACACAAGCCAAATCATCTCTGAACAATTTGTGGAACTAAGTTCTTTGGAAAAATTTCTCGCGGACCTTTCTCAAACAGCTCCCTATGGTGTACAAGTCCAAGGAGGGTACTTGCCCGACGGAGGTTTTTACTTTGCATATGCAAGTGGAGATTACCAAGGCTTTACGAGATATAACTATAAATTTAATAGAGAAGGAATCTTAGTGTCTTCAGGTTTCCTTGAACAATCAGGTTCGAGTTCTTCTGTTGGTCAGATGGAGCTTGTGTTTGTGAAAGATGTAGATTTGAAGTTCCGTGGTTTGTCGGAGAATCTCATAAAGGCGAATCCTAGTTATCAGTATGTTGTAATAGAACAGATGACGGGTGCGACAATGCTGTATGGACAAATGAGTGTGGTTTACTCAAAAACGATTTCTGAAGGATTTTATTCGTTCATGGTTAATAATCTTACAAACTTAGGAAGTTCCCAAAAACAGATTCTTGGGACAAATGTCTTAGGTCCTTCATACATCAACCCAGATTTGCTTAAAGGAGAAATCGTTAACATACCAGAGGTAGGTTTCAGATGGGTTGTTGAAGGGCAAGGTCAATTTGGAGGAATCCAAACAGGGATTTATATCGGCGGAGTAAAAGTCGCCATTTATGAATACTCAGCAAATGGACTTTTGCTTCAGCACGTTAGTAAAACACATACAGGCTACCTCCAAGCAGTTATCTCAAGATAACAGAGCGAAGAGTTTTTTATGTGAGCTTTTTAGTTATATACTAAGTAGGTAAATTTAGGTTTGCGTATATTCGGAACATCAGCTTTTTTCATCGGGCTTGTTTACAAAATGGTACGTATTTAGGCTGAGGTGAGGTGTTGGAAAGAAGAACTAATGCTTTTTGCTTAAGAAATCTGCAACGTCTCGGGGTGTACCAGCTGTGCGACACCTTTAGGAAAGAATTTCCCTTTGACAAAGATGGAAATCAAGGGTGGCAGTATGTGTTTGTGTCTGTTATCTTAAATAGTGTGTTTTGCACTTGTGGGTTTGTTTACTGTTGGTCTCTTTGTACCAGGGAATTTAAAAATAGTTGTTCTTACACAACTAAAAAGCATATAGTTGGAGAAGGCAATTAGAAAACACGGTTTTTTTATTAACTGTGGGTTTGAAATCTCAATACCGTGGCAACTGTGCCGCGGTTTTTTTATTTATGCTCATAATTAATTCAATCAAAGACCAGGAGAAAATGGTTTGGAGTCTTTGTATTTATCAATGTTTTTGGAACCGTATGTTTATGCTGATTTTGAATTTTTGGATAAAAGTAGTAAAATACGTAGTGGAAGATTATCTCAGAGGGGGTGGATGGGATGGAAAAGAAGAGGATGGTTATCAAGGAACTGACTGTAAAAAACTTCAGGAACTTTTCGGAGCACACAGTCCAGTTTAGTGATGGTATAAACGTTATCTATGGTCCGAACGGATCTGGTAAAACATCTATTCTGGAAGCCGTTGCGTATTTGTCAAACCCCCGTTCTTTCAGAGGCGCAAGAGATTATCAAATATTAAAAGTTGGAGAAAAGCATTTTGAAATTAAGGGTAGGATAGTAAGCGGTGAAGAGAAACACACGATAGAAATAGTGTATGTACAAGATGACGACAAGAAAGAAAAGGTAGCGTATCTTGATGGTTCGAAGGTCAAGAGGTTTAGAGACATTCAGGAGATATTTATTGCTATACCTTTCAGTTTTAGGGATTACTCCATGGTTGATGGTGGACCAGCTCAAAGAAGAGAGTTTTTTGATGAAATATTCTCACTGCTTGACCTAGATTATTATGAAACTTTGCGTGCATATGAAAAATTGTTAGATGAAAGGAACGAATATCTTAAGCAAGAACCAGAATTAATAGATAGGGAATACTTGATAGAAACAGCGAAAGATTTGCAGATAATGGCGGATAAGATTGTGGAAAAAAGAGAGCATATGATTAATGAGCTTTCAAAGTATCTGGACAAAACGTTTAAGATAGAGTACAAAAGTGATTTCAAAGGAAAGAATTTCTTGGATTACGTTGACCAAGATATTGCTGAAAAGGTAACAACAGTAGGTCCACATTCGCAAGATGACTATTTGCTTTACTACAAAGACCTTCTTGCTAGGCATTATGCTTCAGAAGGTCAAAAACGTTTGTTGTATCTGTCAATAGTGCTTGCGTTTAAGAAGCTCATAGAGGAGACGAAACACTACGAACCGGTATTCTTGTTTGATGAACCATTCAACGTGCTTGATACTCATCTTCTTGAAAGGTTCATATCCAACCTTTCTGGTCAGGTGATTATCGCTTCAATTACACCGCTTCTTGGTGCACACAACATAGGGTTAACGCTTGAGGAGTGAGTGAGACGATGGATATTGTGACACAACAACCAACCACACTTGAGGCGATATTTAAGCAATTGTGCCCTAATTGTGGCGGAGATATATCTTCAACAAGATTGGTTAAGGGGCTTCCTTGCGAAAATTGTTTGAAAGAAGACATCGAGGGCAAGGAAGCCCTTTGTCGTCTTAGTAATTTAAAAGGGCTTAAAGGATTTTGCAATTTGAACGAGGAGTACGAAGAATGGGAAAAAACATTTAGAAAATACGTGGGGTTTGAGCCTTGGGAATTGCAAAAATTCTGGGCAAAAAAGTTGCTTTTGAAACGCTCTTTTGCGCTTCTGGCACCAACAGGAATTGGAAAGACTTCCTGGGGGTTTGCTTCGGCGATATATTTTGCAAAGCACAACAAAAAAACTTACATCATTCTTCCAACCAAGCTTCTGGTTCTTCAAAGCTATGAAAAACTAAAAGATAAACTCCCAGCTGAGGATTTGTTGGTAATAGGAATAGAAGAATCGAAAAAGGAAAAGGACCAGAACAAAGAAAGACTTGCGAATGGTCAGTTCAAAATACTTGTGACTACTTCAATGTTCCTTTACAAGAATGTTGACCTAATTCCTCGTGATTTCAGTTTTATTTTTGTTGATGACGTTGATTCATTCTTGAAAACCGCGAAGAATATAGACAAGGCGTTGTATTTGTTGGGATTTGAGCCAAGGGATATCGAGTTGACGATGAAGTATATAAGGATGAGGAGAAATGTGACAGAAGAGAATGCAGAAGAAATTAATTCATTGCGTGAGCAAGTTAAAAGAATTTCGAAAAAAGCAAAAGGTGTTATGGTTGTTTCATCTGCCACGAGTAATCCAAAGTCTGAAAGAATAAGGCTGTTCAAAGAACTTCTTTCATTTGATGTTGGTCGTCCTGTTTTCTATCTGAGAAATGTTGAGGATGTGTACGAAGATGTTGGAGCAAAGCAAACAATTTTGGATAGCATGCTTGTGGAGAAGGTAAAACAATTCGGTGATGGTGGACTTGTATTTGTATCTTCCGATTATGGAAAGGAAAAAGTTGATGAATTAAAAGAACTTCTGAACAAACACGGAATTTCAAGTGAAAGTTATGAGAATTTTTCAGAAGAAGTTTTGGAAAGGTACAAAAACAGAGAAATCCAAGTTCTTATAGGTATCTCCTCATATAGAAACCCACTGGCACGTGGGTTGGATATTCCAGAAGTAATTCGCTACGCCATATTTTATGGCGTTCCCAAGATTGTTGTGAGTTTGGATTTAGAAGGGAATGTCAAACACATTCTCCTGGCCATTTCTACGCTGAGACCACTGATAGCAAGAGATAAAGAGTTAGAAAAATGGACACCAACGATAGATAAATGGATGAAGGAACTAACTAAACTTGGAAATATCGCAAATCCTCCGAAAGACCGTGTGGAGCAGTTAAGAGAGGAAATAAAGAGATTTATACTGTCTGAAGAGATTATCAAGAAAATAAACTCAGCAGATGATGTCACACTAAGGCAAGAAGATGGAAAGTGGTATTTGGTTGTTGCTGATGTGACAGGTTATCTCCAAGCTTCTGGACGCACATCGAGGCTCTTTGTTGGCGGTATTACAAAAGGGCTGAGCTACGTGCTTGTAGATGATAAGAAAGTTTTCAACAACTTGATTAGAAAGTTACGCTGGTGGTTCAGCTCAGATGTAGTATTTAAGCAAGCGCAGAGTGTAGATTTCGGAGCATTAATGGAAGAGATAGATAACGACAGAGAACGTGTACGAAGGAAAGAAGGTAGAAGAGACGACTTCTTAAAACCTGTGCTTGTTATTGTAGAGTCTCCCCACAAGGCAAGAACGATTGCAAACTTCTTTGGAAAGCCAATATCTCGCAGTCTCGAAGGTCACGAGTTGTATGAGGTTATCACGGAAGACAAATACGTCGTTATCACTGCATCATTTGGTCATGTGTTTGATTTAAATAAAGAAGTAGGTTACTATGGCGTTTTGGAAAGTTCCAACAATGGTCGTGGAAAGTATGTTCCTGTGTATGAGACTATCGAGGGAAAAGAGAGCATTGTAAATGCTATTAGAGAGGCAAGCAAAGAATTCGAGCAGATACTCATTGCAACTGACCCGGATACGGAAGGTGAAAAGATTTCTTGGGACTTGAAAAATCTGTGCAGTGTATATGCTAAGAACATCAAGCGAATGGAATTTCACGAGGTCACAAAGCGAGCGATTTTAAATGCGTTACGTGAGCACAGAGAAGTGGATGAAAATCTTGTCAAAGCGCAGGTTGTGAGAAGGATTTCGGATAGATGGGTAGGATTTGAACTTTCACAGCTTATTCAAAGACTTTTCGGACGGAGTAACCTGTCCGCTGGAAGGGTTCAGACACCTGTCCTCGGATGGGTAATAGAACGCGCAAAGGAAAGCCAGCAAAAGAAATACGTCGTGACTATCTCTAAAGATGGCTTGGATTTAAAGTTTGAATTTGAAGAAAAGTATGAAGCAGAAAAGTTTTTCAACGAGATAAAAGTGGTCAAAGTAACAAAAGGCGAAGAAAAAAGAATAGAGAAATCACCATTGCCACCTTACACAACAGATGTTGTACTAAAGGATGCGTCCGAAAAGTACAAACTCTCTGTTTCCAGAACGATGGAAGTGCTCCAAGATTTGTTTGAGCGAGGCTTTATCACGTACCACAGAACGGATTCAACAAGGGTTTCGGATTTTGGTATGAACGTGGCAAAGGAATATATTTCCGAAACTTTTGGAGAGGAATTTTTCAAACCAAGGACGTGGGGTGAAGGCGGAGCACACGAATGTATCCGACCGACCAGGGCTTTGGATATAGAGGATATAAAAGCGATGATTTACTCGGGTGAACTTGAGGGATTTACAAAAGACCATATTGCGATATATGATTTGATATTCAAGCGCTTCATAGCTTCTCAGATGAAAAATGTGGTGCTCAAAGGATACGATGTGAAGTTTGAGGTTGTTGATAAGACCCAGGAAGTGGAAGTGTATGAAGAAATAATTGAAGAAGGTTTTAATAAGGTGTTTCCAATTAAGCTCGTAAGAATTCCACAGGGAACGATAGAAGTATCAGCCAACAAATTCATGCGTGCCATTCCAAAAGTTTATCCGTTCACGCAAGGTTCTCTTGTTGAAGAGATGAAAAAACGCGGACTTGGAAGACCATCCACATATGCAACAATTGTGAGCAGATTACTTGAAAGAGGATATGTAATAGAGAGAAATGGATACTTGCTACCCACGACACTTGGTGAGAAAGTATACAACTTTTTCAATTCGGATAGAGAGAAATTCAAATTTGTCAGCGAAGACTTCACGCGCGAGTTGGAAGTGCTGATGGACAAGGTTGAAAGCGGGGAAGAAGATTACCAGCAGATTTTGAGAAGTTTGAAAGCAGAGTTGGAGAAAATATAGCAGCTTAGCAAAAGATTAAGATAGAAAGTGTTGAAGACAAAAATACGTTAGCCAGATAGTGTTAACTTGTAGTGATGAAAGAGTGTAAGTGCGAAAGTATGCGATTGATATTACCATTGTGCGTTTTCCAAAGATTCTTCACTACACAAAATCCTTGAATATATTTCGCTAAGTTCTTCGTATTCTTCAGCCCTCGCTTGAGTCGGAAAAAGTCTTTCAACAATGAAAACTTGGATTCGCATTGATTGTTTTTACCGAGCGGTACCACTACGTGATTGATATTTCTGAACAACAGCTTTACTGCACTTTCATATGCACCAAGTCCATCAGTAATAGGTTCAATGTTTCTAGGTTTTGAATTACCAAAGAACTTCTCGAGCAATACTTTGACTTGTCACATATCACGATACTTTGAGACATGCCAACAAAGGGTAAAGTTTGGCGAAAAAGTGTTGAGTTATGAATAGCGGGACTCCTCCTTTTGTGAAAAGTTGATTGGGGGTGTCCTCAACGAAATTAAAACAAGAGAAAAAGGTTTTGTTGAAGGAGTGTTGAGTTTGAAATAAGGGGTGACGCGATATATTGCTTTAAATGTTTTGTACAAGCAAACCAATCCCCAGCTTTGGGGATTTTTATTTTATATATTTGTGGTATAATAACTTCCGATAAATTCGTGTTGCAAGGAGGAAAAATCAATGCGCATACTCAGTGGAATTCGACCAACAGGGAAGGTCCATATTGGTCATTATGTTGGCGTTTTTGAGAATTGGGTTAGGCTTCAAAACGAAGGGAATGATACGTTTTATTTTGTTGCCGATTGGCATGCGTTAACAACGCATTATGAGGATACAAGTGAACTTAAGATAAATACTTTCGAATTGGTTAAAACGATGATGGCAGTTGGGCTTGAGAAGTCAACACTCTTTGTCCAGTCTGCAATCAAAGAGCATGCAGAGCTTTTCTTGCTTTTTGCTATGGTCACGCCATTGTCTTGGCTTGAGCGCGTGCCTACTTATAAAGAAATGCGCCAGCAGATTACGAATAGAGACCTTTCGAATGCTGGTTTTTTGATGTATCCTGTTTTGCAGGCTGCCGATATTTTGATTTATAAAGCTGAAGGTGTGCCGGTTGGAGAGGACCAGGTATATCATATAGAGCTTACGCGTGAGATTGCCAGAAGGTTCAATTATATTTTCAAAAAGGAGGTTTTCCCAGAACCAAAAGAGTTACTTTCAAAAGTTCCGAAGTTGTTAGGAACTGATGGAAGGAAGATGAGTAAGAGCTATGGAAATACGATTCCATTGATAACAACAGAGCAAGAGCTTTCTAAGATGGTCATGCCAATGGTCACGGATACAAATAGAAAGAGAAGAACGGACCCAGGTAATCCAGAAGTATGTCCTGTTTGGGATTATCACAAAGCTTTCGGTACAGCGGATAATCCCGAAGAAAAGCAGTGGGTATATGATGGGTGTACTCAGGCAAAGATTGGTTGTATAGATTGTAAGAAGTTGCTTTTGAAGAATATGGTCAATAAGCTTCAGCCAATATGGGATAGGTATAATGCTATTTCTGACGATGAAGTAAAAGCCAAAATGGAAGAAGGTAACGAAAGAGCAAGGAAGGTAGCTCAGAAAACAATGGAAGAAGTGCGAGAAGCTGTGCAGATAATGTATTAAAAAAAGAAAAGGAGACATGAGAAGATGCAAGTAGTTTTGGTTAGGAATATCATTTTAACTTTTCTAACGTTCGGGATTGCGTATGCAATTCACAAAATTATCATGCGTTCGATTGATAAGTTCATGTCAACGATAGGTAAGGAGGTAAAGGCTCCAAAAACACTTTCACTTATCATTGGTTTTCTTATCTATGGATTTGCAATTGCGGTAATTTTGGCTATTTGGGATGTAAACCTTGCTCCTTACCTTGCAGGGCTTGGAATTTCCGGTGTTGTGCTCGGTCTTGCGTTCCAAGAACCTTTAACGAATTTTCTGTCTGGTATTTTGGTTCTTGTGACCAGAAAGGTTTTTGAAGGTGAGGTTGTTGATGTTGACGGGTTAACAGGTATTGTTGATGTGATAAAGATGAATCATACGCATTTGAAAACGTTCGATGGCAAGCTTATTCTTATCCCTAATAGAAAAGTTTGGGCTGGGACTGTTACAAAGTTCTGGCCAGGTAAGTACAGAAGGATAGACATAGATGTAACAATAGATTATTCAGTGAATATGGAGAAAGGGGTTTCTGTTTTGAAGCGTGTGCTTGAGGAAGAGCCTTTGGTTGTTAAGGATGAAAGTGTTGGGAATGCTGTTGTTTTCAAATCGTTTGATTCGAAAGGGGTAACTTTAACTGTTCAATTCTGGACGGCACGAGAGACTTATTTCGATACGTTGAATGCGGTGGCATTGCGGATTAAGAGCTCGTTCGAAGAAGAGGGTATCAAAATACCATATACGGTTGTAGAAGTCATTGGCTTGAAAAGTTAAAAAATTAAGAAGAGACACATGGAGGGCATGGATAGATGAGGAAAGTTGAGAATGTAAGAAATATTTGTATTATTGCCCACATAGACCATGGAAAAACAACATTAACGGATAGAATTTTGGAAATGACGAACGCTGTTGAAAAACGAAAGATGAGAGAACAATATTTGGATAGTATGGATATAGAGCGGGAAAGAGGAATAACAATTAAATCCCACCCGCTTAGGGTTTTTTACAAAGCAGATGATGGGAATGAATATGAGATAAATATTGTTGATACGCCAGGTCACGTTGACTTTTCTTACGAAGTAGACAGAAGCATGGCAGCAGTTGAAGGTGCTATTTTACTTGTTGATGCAACTCAAGGTGTTCAGGCGCAAACAGTTGCAAATACGTACAAGGCACTTGAGCACAATCTTGAGATAATTCCGGCAGTTAATAAGATAGATATGCCAAATGCGAATATTGAGGAAACGGTTGCGGAAATCGAGGATTTGATAGGTATACCCGGCGAAGATGTGTTTAGAATCAGTGCGAAGGAAGGTATTGGTGTAAAGGAGTTACTCGAAGCGGTTATTAAATTAGTGCCCGCCCCAAAGACTGCAGATGATGGGCATTTGAGGGCTTTGATTTTTGATGCGAAGTATGATAAATACCGTGGTGCCATTGCGTATGTTAGGGTTTTTGATGGTGAGATAAAAGCGGGAGATAAGATAATGATGATGTCTTCTGGAGAGGTTTACGAGGTGGTTGAAGTAGGAACGTTTACACCTGAGATGGTTCCCGTTGATATTTTAAAAGCAGGAGACATAGGGTATGTTGTTGCTGGTTTGAAGGACGTTTCTAAAGCAAGGATAGGTGACACTATTACAAAGCCTGATAACCCGGCACCTGAACCATTACCAGGTTACAAAGAGGTCAAGCCAATGGTATATGCAGGTATGTATCCTGGCTTGCCAGAGTATTACGAAGAACTGAGAAAAGCTTTGGAGAAATACAAGCTGAATGATGCGGCGCTTGTGTTCAAACCTGACCATTCACCCGCACTTGGATTTGGTTTCAGGTGCGGATTTTTGGGACTGTTGCACATGGATGTTGTGAGAGAAAGGCTTGAAAGGGAATTCGATATGGCAGTCATTCTTACCGCCCCGAACGTTGAATACAAAGTTGTAACGCACAGTGGGGAGGAAATATTTATTAACGACCCGGCAAAGTTTCCAGAAGAAGGCGAAGTTAGGGAGATTTATGAGCCTTACGTGAAGTTGTCGATAATCACACCTCCAGAGTATCTTGGTAAGTTAATGTCGTTGGTTCAAAATGAGAAGAGAGGGACACTTGTTTCGACCGAAAATGCGGGTCATGAGCGCGTTGTGATGCATTTTGAGGTGCCACTTGCCGAGATTATTTTTGACTTTTTTGACAAGATGAAAGCTGTTAGTCGTGGTTACGCTTCAATGGACTATGAGTTCTTAGAATATCGAAAGAGCGACCTTGTTAAGATAACGATATATGTTAATAAAGAGCCAGTGGATGCGCTCTCGTTTGTTGCACACAGAGAAAAGGCTTATACAATTGCAAGGAAGCTTGTTGATAAACTTGCTGAACTTATACCACAGCACCAATTTGAGATACCTATTCAAGCGAAAGCTGGTGGAAGATTTATCGCACGTTCTACAGTCAAAGCACTTAGAAAAGACGTGCTTGCAAAGTGTTACGGTGGAGATGTGACAAGAAAGATGAAACTACTCGAAAAGCAAAAGGAAGGTAAGAAGAAACTGAGAGAAATCGGCAACGTAACAATTCCTCAGGAAGCATTCCTTGCCATGCTACGAATTGGCGAGGAAGAGGAATAATTTTTAATAACAATACCTGCAGATGGTTAGATAATCAAGCAAGGGGGGATATGCTTTGGAGTGGAAACTAGAAAGGATATTTGCAAACGATGAGGCTGCGATAGAAAATGCAAGGATACATTTAGAAGAAGTAAAAAGAATTGCTAATGAAATAGAGTGTGAAACCGCTCCTCAGAAGTTGGCAAGATTGATTAGGGATTTTGAAGAGCACATAGATGAATTCGCCAAGTCTATTCAGTATGCTTGGATGAGATATTCTGTTGATACTGAGAGTGTTGAAAGCCAGAAGGTTTTGGGAATTATCCAACAATTGTCGGCACAATTGCAGGAGCAGGATGCGATTGTGGAAGTTAAACTCGCAGCCTTAAGTGATGATGTGCTTGAAGAGATTATAAAAATGGATGGTAATTATGAGCATATGATTAGGCATATTATTGAAAAACGGAAGCATCTTCTTTCAAAGGATGCCGAGCAAGTGCTCGCTTTAACTTCTGTTTCAAGAAGGGATGGAATTGCGAAGATACATAGCCGGTTACAAAGTTCTTACACATTTGAAATGGAACTTGATGGGGAGAACAAGACTCTTACAGTGGAAGAGATAAAGGCTTTAAGAAGGTCAACAAATGGTGAGCTGCGTAAAAGGGCAATGAAGTTGTTTCTCGAAAGATTCCAAGATGATGCGATAGTCCTCACTGAAGTTTACAACCTGGTAGTCAGAGATTACGATACCGAGAGTAGGCTCAGAAGGTTTCCAAGACCTATCTCAATGATGAATTTTGCGAACGAAGTGAGCGATGATATTGTTGATAGACTTATAGATGTAACAAACGAAAAGACAGAAATTTTGAGAAAGTATTATGATTGGAAATCCAAAGTTATCGGCGAAAAGCTCACTCTGGCAGATATATATGCACCGATTTCAAATAAAAAGAAAGAGTTTAGTTTCGAGGAAGCGAAGGATATAATTTTGGAATCTTATTATGCCTTCGATGAGAAAGCAGGAAGTGTAGTGGAATCTTTCTTCAAAGAAGAGCGGATAGATTTGTACCCAAGGAAAGGAAAAGTAAGCGGGGCGTATTGTATATACGCAACGACAAAACTACCTCCATATGTACTGACTAATTTTACAAATGATATGTACGATGTTATGACCCTTGCTCATGAGCTTGGTCACGGATTACATGGTTCGTTGTCCAGAAAACAGACGTTCTTTAATCACGACACACCGTTAACACTGGCAGAACTTGCGTCTGTATTTGGAGAGTTTTTGGTGTTTGATAATTTAAAGAACAAGCTTTCGAAAGAGGAAAAAATGGCGCTTATTGCCTCTAAAATCGAGGATATTTTTGCAACAACGTTCAGGCAGAATATGTTCACAAACTTCGAGATAAGGGCGCACGATTTAGCAAGTAAGAATGGATACGTTGGATGGGATGAGTTAAACAATATATACCATGAGGAACTCGAAAGAGTTTTCGGAAATGTTGTTGAAATTCCAGAGTGGTACAACAACGAGTGGGCTTCGATACCGCACATTTACGAAACTCCATTTTATGTTTACGCTTACAACTTTGCGCAATGCCTAGTTATTGCGCTTTATCAAGAATATTTAGAAGAAGGAAAGGCTTTTGTGGGCAAGTATTTAGAACTTTTGGAAAGTGGAGGAAGGTATTCTCCGGAAAAATTGCTTGAAAAGGTGGGTATAGACCTAAGAAAAGAAGGATTTTGGGAGAATGCATTCAAATTCGTCGATAGGCTTGTTGAAGAATTAGTGGCTATGGAAAAGCAGTAATTAAATATTGACAAATAGGATGGCTTTGATTAAAATATAGCAAGAAAATTTGTGCTTCTCTCTTTGCAATTATTCTGGAAATTGTTCGTTTTACTCTGGAATGGTAGGAAATATTTCAAAAATAAGAGAGAGTTAGGAGGGTGCAAAATATGGAAAGAGAAGAACTATTCAAAAAGGTTGCAGAGATTATTTCTGAGAAGTTGAACGTTCCTATCGAAGATATTGAGGAAGATAGTCATTTGATTGAAGACCTTGGAGCAGATTCTCTTGATGCGTTTGATTTGGTTATGGTTTTCGAGGATGAGTTTGGTATCAAACTAGAGGACGATGAAATTGAGAAGTTGATGACTGTAAAAGATATAGTTAACTTGCTCCAAGAGAAAGTGAAAGATAGGGAATAAGTTCAGTTAAATAAAAACGAAAAAAGCGGGCGAAAAGCCCGCTTTGTTTTATGTTTTCATATGTTTGTACGAATGGATTAGATTGTTAGAAAATTGGTGACAAAAATACCAGCGCTAAGTTCTTCAAGCAGGTTATCAACAGTGCTATAACTATTGTACCCTTTGCAAGTATTTTCGTTGATAATTAGTCTGGCACAGTATTTTTCTGAAATTTGCGTAGGTATGTGAACGATGAGAGTGTTTTTATTAAGCTCATCCTGTGACAATACTTGTTGCATGCAAAAATATTTTGTTTTGAGACTACCGATGTTTTCGAAAACGATATTGCTTAGGGAAACATTTTTGCTTACTTGCAATGCTTTTTCTAAGTGCGTCTCCCTTGGTCTGCCCCAATCGTATATGCGGTAGGTCAAGTCTGACGATTGCTGAACTTCGATAACGGTGCTCCTAGGTCCAAGTGCATGAACAGTTCCGGCTGGGATGTTCACGAAGGTTCCCTTTTTGACTTTCACAAATGTTAGGATTTCATCGAGTTTATTAATGCGTCCAGAAGCTATATACTCCCTCATCTTTTCCACATCTTCACAGATTGCAAATTCCCCATCGGTTAGAAAATACCACGCCTCGCTTTTTCCCCATGGTTCGTTTTCTACGTTGCGTGCGTATTCATCGTCGGGATGGACTTGAACGCTGAGCCATTGATTGGTGGAAACAAGTTTGATTAAGATGGGAAATCGCGGGTATTTACCATTGTATATGTTGTAGCCAAACTGATTAATTGTTAAGCCATTCTCTAAGGTAGTTTCATACAGTGGGTGACCAGATAGAAGCCAAACTTCTCCAATTGGGAGATTAGTTTCTGTTTTGGGTATGTTGAACTTATTGTTTAATTCGGGATTTCCCCAGACCATAGGACGGAATTGTGGAAGGATTTTTAAAAAATGGTAAGCCATATCGGACCTCCTAACTCATGGGCTCGTTAAGTTCCAGAATACCCCCCTGCGACGATTTTTCCGTCTTCATACCTTAGCACAACTTTTGGTAGAGGAACTTCGGCCATGTATTTTGCATCGTGCATATGGACTTCAACACCAGGATACAGCATTTTGCGTGCTATTATCTCGCATTGGTATTTCATTTCATTAATCTTTCTTTCAAGTTCTTGTTTTCTTTGAAGGTTTTTCTCGAGTTGTTCTCTTAAGTTAATAAGAGTTCTTGTTGCCTTTGAAAATTGCTCCTCTTTATCAGGGGTGAGCTTAACCCCTTTTTCTTTTAATTCTTTGTACTGTTTGACGATGTTGATAAGTTTTTGCAGGCTGGTTCTGTCGATTTCTATTTGGGTGTTAATTAGTTTGAGCTCTTCTCTGAGGTACGGATTGACACCGACCTCAAGGTAAGTGTTAACACCAAAATCTGAACCAAGTTCATCAGCCTCTATGCGGAATGTTGCAATATATTCTCCAGCAATTATCGCACTGTTCCTACCTTGACCAATTATAGAATTTGTGACCCGAACTGTACAATTCAGTAAGTTCGATTCGAAATAAAGGTTTTCACATTCTATGGTCACTGATTCCGCATACTTTATGCGAACATCTTTTTTTGCTTTTATTAGCCCTTTATCTTTTCCTTTTGCACCGGTTATTTTGATACTGCCTTCTAAGGAAATCACGGTAGAGGCTTCTGCTATACCTTGTATTTCTATGTCGCCCTTTGCTCGAACTATGAACCCGGGTTTTACATCTCCTTTTACCAAAACTGCTCCAGGAAATTCTATATTTCCAGTTCCATAATCAACGTTTCCAGCTATTTCCAAATACTCGCTTACTTCAATTAAACCTTTTTCTGGGTCAACTTTAAGTATTCCATCGGATGTTGCAACTATGTGCATTCCATCGTCGCTCAGTGCAACGTTCTTTCCCAAAGACACTTTTGCCTCATTGCCGGGTTTGGCTGGAACAGGCTCTGCGTAAACGTTTCTGCCAGGAACACCTTCAGTAGGGGGATAGATGGTAGCTATTTTTTGCCCCTTTTTCACTATGATTCTTTTTTGAACAGGAAATTCCCTGAAATCGACACGATTACCAGAAGTGGTAAATGATGATTTTTGTTGCAGGACTTCAAATACTACCCGTCCATCTTCACCATTTTTTGGTTCATCACCTTTTGCAAACAAAACAGGGACACCTTCAACAGGATTCTCACACAGTTGTTTTAGTGCGGAGACCTCTATGTTGTGAACAATTTTTGCCTCCCTTATTGCTTCCATTAATTTTTCAAGCGTAATTTCTTCTCCGGGCAATATATTCGATATCTTGATGTATGCCTCCATCTTATCGGGTGATACAGTTATCGATATATCCATTCGAATCCCCCTTGGAATTGCTGGAATTAATTGGCATCACAGATGTTTTATCCTCTTACTTCTTTAACACTGTTGTCAGGGTTGAGAATTATTATCTTTGGTCCTTTGTATTCGTCGGGATTGTACAAACCAAACGCCATAATGATGATTCTGTCACCTTTCTCAACAAGCCTCGCAGCAGCACCGTTTAACGAGATTTTTCTTGAACCGCGTGGTTCTGGGATGACGTATGTAACAAGCCTATTGCCGTTATTTACGTCGGATACTAAGACCATCTCGTTGATTTTTATTCCTGCCAGTTCTAATAATTCTTCATCGATGCCGATACTTCCTTCGTATTCGATTTCTTTTTCAGTTACTGTTGCCATGTGGATTTTTGCTTTTAACATAAATTCCATCATTTTATTTCCTCCTCCTACCTTTATATGCCAACATATCTATTCAACATTAGTTGACTGCACTTCTGTTTTTGGTAGTTCAACAACGAACCTGTTGCCATCTTCTGTTGCTTCGTGGTAAATCTTTCCTTTGTGTTCATCTTCTATTATTTTCTTGCATATAGCCAAGCCCAAACCGGTGCCGTGAACTTTAGTTGTAAAGAACGGGGTGAAAAGCTTTTCTGCAGTTTCTTTGTCAATAGGTGTTCCTTCGTTCCATATCGACACAACGATTTTATCAAATTTGATGCGTGTTTCAATTAATATTTTACCATCTTTTGGAGTTGCTTCAATCGCGTTTTGGAGAAGATTTATAATAACTTGTTTCATTCTTGAATATTCGGCGTATACGGTAATTTCTTCAGCATCAGTTTCGAATGTGAAAAGTATATTCTTTTCACGGATTTTTTCTTCAAGCAAGATGTAGACATCGTTAACGAGCTTGTTTATGTTGAAATACGTAAACTCCAAAGACCGCGGTTCGCGACTGAAATCGAGGATTTCGTTAACTATCTGTTCTAAGCGTAGTATCTCATCAGCGATAATCTTTATGTATCTATTCCTTGCGTCTGGATTATCAGCGTTTTTCTCCAGTCTCTTGATGAAGCCACCAAGCACAGAAATTGGGTTTCTTAGTTCGTGGGCAACTCTTGCAGCCATTTCACCAAGTGCTGCGAGTTTTTCCTGTTTTTTCCTTTCTTTTTCCAGATTCACACGTTCGGTAACATCATCGAGTGTAATGATGACACCTCTGAGCATGAGTTTATCGGCATCCCAGAAAGGAGTGATTTTCACATCGTAGTATCGTTCTCGCCCTCCAGTCTGAATTAAATAATTGCTGAGAGTTATTTCTTCTTTAATCCTCATTGCTTGGAATGCCATTTCTTCGATATCTTCAAATTCTGGACCAAGAGCTCTGAGTTCAACACCTGTCATCTGTTCTTTCGGACGGTTGAAGTAAACTTCGGCTTTTTTGTTCCATTCGGTTACTTTTCCTTCTTTGTCAATGACTATAATAGCAGAAGACATATTCTGCAAAATCGATTCAGAGAACTCGCGCAGATACTCGATAAGACTCTTTTGACGTTCCAGAGAAAGTGTTTTATTTCTTAGCTCTTCGTAACTTTGTGCAGTTTCAATTGCTAAACCTGCGCTATCTGATAGTATCTTTAGAATATCAACGTCGCTTTCCTTTATCGGTTTTTTTGTGTAGTAGTTATCGACAATAACTACACCAAAAACACCTTCGCGCCCAACAAGTGGTAGAACTGCAAATTCTTTAACTCCTAGCAGGTTGACTAGATCAGCCACTTCTAAGCCCAAGGTGTTTATAATTCTCTCATTTGCAACAAATATCTTTTTTCTAAGCACGCATTTTTCAAGTATCGGGTGCGCTTTGTATGGGAATATTTTATTTTCAATCTGTTGAGTAAGCCTATTGTTGATTTCCAATGTCATAGCCTCTTCGCGTAGGTACTGGACCACATCAGCATAGCGCATTGCTCTTAGATTGGCTTTTTTCCAATCTTCTTCGACATTTTCCGTATCGGGACCAAGCCAAATTTTGCCAATGAGTACATCACGCTGTTCGTCGTATGTTAGTAAAAGAGCTCGGTTGTAGCCAAGTAATCTTCCGGAGGTTAGTCCAAGCAAAAGAGTCTTGTAGACGTTCTTGACACTGTACATTGAACGCATCGCTTGGCTTATGTAATGAACAGCATTCATTTTTCTAATTTGCTCTTTTTGGTCTTCGATGAGTGTTTCGTGCAATTTTTGGAGTTCTCTTAGTTTTGCAACTTCCTCTTCCAGCCTTTTCTCAAATTCAATACGGCCCTTGGCGAGTAAAAATCGCTTAACAGAATCACGAGCAAGGTCTAAATCCATTGAATCGAAAGATTTTGTTTGTAAGTAAATATTCGTGTTTCTTTTGTTGGCAAAAACAAACCAATAATTTTCTACGGGCACAATGAGAGCAGATAGAATCTTTGTAGCAAAGAGTTCACTCAGTCCATCTGGTTTGTAAACTATCTTTTCCATTCCTTTGAAGTATCGTAACGTTTCAGTAGAAAGTTCTGAACGGTTAAGCTTTTTACGGAGTATTTGTGAATTTGGACAATCGCAAATCATCATATCAAATTCTTCATTTGCTTCTTTTGTAAGGCTTAAAACAGCAGTGATTTCCGATTCGATGATTTCGGAAATAACTTTTAGAAACCCTTCTAAAAGTTCTTCTTGCGATTTAGCGGATTCAAATAGACTGGTAAGCATCCATAGGGAACGATACTTGGAAAGGTAACTTTTCGACTTTTCGTATGAAGGAATAAACCACAAAGCAAATGCAAGAAAATCAACAACTTCAGCAAAGTTTGTCATCTTTTTTGGAACATCGTTCGTCAGAATAATGCCAACTTTCTCATCCCCGGTCTCAGCAGTGCTGTGAATCAGTTGTTCAACATGTGCTTCTACAGTGGTGCTATCTTTGAGTTTTATAGGTAACTTTGAAAGTGAATTTCTATCGCCTATATCCGAAACAGGGATTTTAGATTGGAGAGGGAGGAAGTTACTTACAAGAATTCTGTAAACATCTCTGGATTTTTCGTAAAAAGCCACAGAAAGTTTTTCAACCCCGACAAATTCGGCTAATAAATTTGCTACATTCTCAGCTTTCGGAGAGTATTTATCTTTTTCAAATATTTCAATTAACGCGTAGCAGATTTTTTTGCCTATCATTTATTATCACCTCACATATCAGTTTCTTTCCCTCGAGAAGCAAAAAATTCCTTACACTTTACCAAATGAGTTCCCCGCCAGTAAACTTTTCCACATTTTGGACAACGTTTGAAATGTTCGAGCGTTTCAAAAATATACACGGGAACTCTCCCGATTACTTCTTCTTTTGGACAGTCTACTAAGACCTCATTGCAATAAACACACCTTGCGGGATTATTCGATAGTTGTGTATTTGTATTCTTAAGTATTATGAAAAGTTCTTCGAGTTGTTCAGATGTTTTGTTTTTCGTGATAAGTATCCCGCCACATGCGTTAGCCAACTTCTTTGACTTTGTGACCAAAGTTCGTTTTGTATCTCTCAGGAGTTCTTTAACTGTTTGCTGGTTTACTGTTTTGATTATCTCCGTATCAAAACCCAGAATTCTTAATTTTTTCCCGAGTTTGACTACGGTTAAGTCACAAAGCAATTTCAACTCATCTTGCTGTTTGCTCATCTTCGATTCCCAACGATTTAAGCTCCCGATATTTTGCTAACTTCATCAATTCCTTAACCCTTCTTGCTTTTTCCGTGTTTATTTCTTCTCCGGCAGCCAATTTCATTAAAATCTCATCAATTTCAAAATATTTCAAACCAAATGCTTCTTCATCTGTTACTCCGGGAACAAGGTCCGGTGTTGGTGGTTTTTGTATAATCTTTTCTGGTACTCCCAAATACTTTGCAAGTTCGTAGACTTGTGTTTTGTAAAGGTGCTTGATAGGTTCTATATCTACTGAATCATCACCCCATTTGACGTATAATCCGAGGGTAAGTTCTGTTTTATTTGTAGTTCCTACAACACAGTATCCTAATTTTTCAGCTTCAAAATATAACTTGCACATTCTTGTCCTGTGTTTGGCTCTATAATATGCGATGCCTTTCAAGAATAGTTCGTCACCTTCGTTTTTAAGGTCCATAACGTACGGGTCAGGGTATCTTTGCCATCTTCTTTTTGCATAATCAACTTTTATTTTTTCCGGAATAAATAGCGCAGGTGGAAACAGTTTATATACGCCCATTGCACGAAGCACAGGGGTGATTGAAATGATTTCATAGTTTACTTTGAAATGTTCACATACCGTCTTTGCATCTTCGATACTGGTTTTTGAACTGTCGCGTTCCGGAAGAATTAATGCCTTTATTCTATCACGTTCTAAAGCCATTACAAGTAAGGCTAACACAACTGCGGAATCAACTCCACCACTAACGCCAATAACGGCACCTTTGAAGTTGTATTCTTGGATTGTATTTCTGATAAAGTTTACTATCCGTTCAGCCTCAGCAGAAGGATTGAATTTAGTCAATTGTATCCCCTCCGGTTTTTAGGTTTTTCCATTAATATTTTAACACATTTTCATAAAAAAACATGTTAAAATATACAGTGGCGACCGAGAATATCAAACCTAAACCTAAGGAAGGGAGAATATTGGGATTATGGAGAAGATACTTTTCATAATGGGTGTTTCATTGATAGAGTCATACGCTACCTTCTATTTGTTGTTTCCGAACTTTTCTGTAGGATGGTATCCGGTTGTTTTTGTAATACTGATGTTTGTTATTCTGGGGTTGAATACTAAGCTGAAGGATTTACTTGTTATATCTGTTATTTCACCGATAGTTTCTTTTTTCCTTCTTCAAGTAGTTTCGTATTTCAATTTTAGAAGCTATGCTACTTACAATATCTTATTGACAGTTCTAGCGCGCGGGGCTGTTGGATTTGGAATTGCGTGGATGCTGATAGGAGTTGTTGTTGGGAGTTTTATTAATTTGTTGTTTACAAAGGGGAATGGAAGCAGTGAGTATTAAAAATAAGAAAAGTGAAGGGGTTACCCCTTCACTTTCTTTGTTAACTGCTCGTATATTTTCTCAAGTTGGACATGTAGGTCTTCTATTGAAGAGTTGTTAATTATTATAATTCCTTCTGGTTCGATATCTTTCTGTCTTTCCAATATTTTTTCGATTAATTCTTCTTCGTACCTTCCCTTTAGTCTTTCTTTTATTACATTTTCATCGCTGAGAACGGTGATTGTGATATCACAACAGTCTATCCCTAACCTGCGCTTAATTGCCGCTTCTATTACGATATTTTTACCTCTCCTTGAATTCAATTCGTTTTTCAAAAGTTCAATCATCGTGGGATGCACAATGCTTTCAAGTAGTGCGAGTTTTTTGGCATCTGAGAAGACGATTTTTGCAACTTCTTTCCTATCACAAGTTCCAAAAACTTTATTTATATGCTCTTTGTTCATTTCAAAGGCAAGATGTCCGAGTTTATCCACGTTTATATAGTCAAAACCCTTTTTGACAAAGAACTGAGATACAGTACTTTTTCCGGTTGCAATTTTACCGGTAACGCAGATTATCACGTTTATTCACCAACGTCTGTATAACTTATATAATTCTTTCTCCCAGGTCTTGTTGACTCATCTTTTCGTATTCATCTTTGCTGAGTACTACTAAGCTTATATCGTCATCAATCTTGTTTGAAAGTTCTGCAATGGCTTGTTGTAAGTTCCTTTCGTCTTTCACAACGACAATGAATTCTTCGTCCTTTAGAAAGACAGCAATTGGATCGAAAACGCTCTTAAGAATCTCTACGTATTCTTTCATCATTCTATCTCAACTCTTTTCTGTGCACTGTCTGAGTAATTATATTCTTCAAAACCTTGGCGTCCCATGAGCGCATACGTGATTTTCTTCCCGAGTTCGACACCAGGCTGGTCGTACGGGTTAATGTTGAATAAGTGGCCAGCGATGACAGTTGCAAGTTCGTAGTACATGATGAATTGCGCAATATGGTATTCGTCAATTTTTGGGAACGTTATTGTTATTGAAGGTCTTCCATGTTTAGCAAGTGCAAGTTGTGTACCGAGCTGTTCGCTGTTAAGCAACGTTGAAAGTTTCTTACCACCAAGGTAGGCAAGTTCAGGTTCGTTTTCATGTATCTTTGGTATGGTGATTTCTCTATCAAATTGCTCTGTTCTTAGGAACGTGATGACCTTATCATCTGGTCCTTCGTTATACAGCTGGACTTGTGAGTGCTGATCAACTGCACCAAGTGCTTTTACAGGTGTCTGACCTACGTGAACTTTATTGCCATCGTTGTCATACATTTTTCCAAGGCTTTCTGCCCATAGTTGTCTGTACCAATCGGCAAGGTAATACAATCTATTTGAGTAAGCCATCATAACGGATATGTTGCGCTTTTTCAAATAATGTAGATAGTGCGTAACGGCAATTAACGCTGCTGGGTTTTCCCAAAGTGAAGAGTTTATGGTCTTTTCGTAAGCATCTTTTGCTCCAATTATCAGTTCTTCGATATCGACTCCAGCAGCTTTAGCTGAAAGTAATCCGACAGGTGTCAAAACGCTAAATCTTCCTCCAACATCTGGTGGTATTTCAAGCATTCTGATACCTTCTGCTCTTCCGAGTCTTCTCAAGACTCCTTTCTCTGGGTCTGTTGTGAAGATAAGGTGTTCTTTTGGGTCAAGTCCGTATGATTCAAGGAGACCTCTCACAATGAGGTAATTTGCCATAGGTTCTGCTGTGGTTCCGGATTTTGAGATGATGTTGAACAAGGTGGTCTTCGGGTCAACACAATCGAGAACAGAGGATAAATAATCTGGGTCAACGTTGTCCACAACAAAAATTCTTAGATAGCCATTTCTTTCATCGACACTCAATGAGTTCCAATTTGCAGGTCTGAGTGCATTTTGAATTGCGATATTACCAAGTGCGGAACCTCCGATTCCCAAAACGACTAAGTTATCGAAAGTGAATATGAAGTCACTCAACTCGTTAACCGAGTCAATCCATTTTCGTGTTAGCACAGCATTGACAAAACCAGGCTTATTTTCATCAAGCTTTTTCAAAAATTCCTCTACTTTCGTAGAATATGAATCAATTTCTGCGGTTCCAAGTCCGCCCTGCACATTCTCCGCAAGTGTGTACGTAAAATCGAATTTTAACACGAGTCACACCTCCACACAGGCCTATACAGCAATAGTGTTTTCAGTATTTTTTTGATTGACGTTACAGTTTCTAATTCAATTATCGGTATCTATGGAGTATATTAAAACCTCCCCTAGCATCTTAGTATTTAATTGGAGCAATTATTGGTAAGTCTTTGAGCAGGTTTCTTGGGTTCAAGTACGTGAGTTCAATTAAGAAAGCACTAGCAACAACGGTTCCTCCAACTTTTTCAACGAGTCTCTTCAGTGCAAGTGCAGTTCCACCGGTAGCAAGAACATCATCTACTATCAAAACTTTCTGACCAGGTTCAATGGCATCTTCGTGAATATGCAATTCTGCCTTGCCGTATTCTAGTTCATATGTGTCACTGACGGTTTTGTATGGTAATTTTCCAGGTTTTCTAACAGGGACAAAACCTTTGCCAAGAAGGTAAGCAATAGGTGCACCGATAATAAACCCGCGTGCTTCTGGGCAAACAACCAAGTCGAATTCGTATTTCTTGACCTCTTCTACGATGGTATCAATGGCATACTTAAATGCATCTGGATTCTTAATGAGAGGGGTTATATCACGGAATATAACACCCTTTTGTGGGAAGTCTGGGATATCTCTGATAAAAGCTTTCAAGTCCATATCTTTTTACACCTCCATCGTGCTCTGTATTTTTTTACGTATATATTCTACCACAAAAGTTTGTAGATTGAATACATGAATGCAGATAATATTCCACCGTATAAAGGGGCTTGTAACCATGAAAAGAGTATCTTGTTAAATGTCTTTGGGTTCTGTAACTTTGTACCCTTTGAGAAACCTACACCAATTAAACTACCAACTATTGCATGGGCTGGTGAAACTGGAAGCCCGATGAAAGAATATAACCCCACGGTCAAAGCTTGCGTTGCTATTGTAACCATTGCTGTAAAATCGTCGAGAGCTATAAGTTCTCGCCCAAGTGTGTAAATCGTTTTTTTGCCAAGAAAGATGACGCCCATACTAAGTGACAAACCACCTATCAGCAAAAGCAAATATACATTGTAGCCTTTTTGATAAAGTATTCCTGTAATCTTTCCAACGTCGTTTGCACCCATAGAATATACTCCATATATTGTGAAAACCCACAGGAATATTCTCAAAATGTAAGTTCTAACTTGCAAGTTACGTATACCTCTGAACATAGTTGCCAAAACTTTTTGAAGAATGAAGCCAAGTAAAAATGCAACCACGGGTGTTGAGAACCATCCTAAGACTATATACAGGAGTAACTGTGTGTTAATGTTCTTGAGTAAAATACCAACTCCAACATTTGCACCTATTATCGCTTGTGTCATGGAAATAGGTAAGCCATTTCTTAAGAAAAATAGTGTTACTATTGCCGCTGAGATGTTGATTATAACCATTCCAGGCAAATCAACTTTTACTATGCCAGAAGATACTTTAAGTCCAGGTCTGCCCCCCAGTAAAGCGCCAATGATAACTACCAAAGCGGCGATAGTTATCATTTTTTTCATTTTGAAAATTCCATTTCCAACAGTAACACCTAACGTGTTTCCTGCGTCGTTTCCACCCATTATTATGCCGAGAAATATCGAAGGTAAGAAGATTAAAATATCAAATAAGAACACAGTCTGCAAACGCCTCCCCTATCAGGATGTATCATGTTGTTTGTGTAGATGTCATCGCAGTACTGGAGAATATAACGCACGGTAGCGAAATATTATACTACGTATATCTGCCTATTTGAACGGTACATGAAATTAAAGGAAATTGATTAAGTGTGTTTTTCGAAGTTTACAAAAACAAAAGAGGGTACAGTTCATTTTTGTACCCTCTTTCGCAACTTTTCATTATTTTGGAGCAGGCGGTGGGACTCGAACCCACACCCTCCTCCTTACCAAGGAGGCGCTCCACCGCTTGAAGCTACGCCTGCACCAGGTAAACTTTGGGCGCTAGACCGATGTTTATTTTACCAAATACTCCTGAAATGGTCAAGACTGCGCAATGCGATTTTGAAAATATTACTCTTCTTCATCTTCGTCTTCTTCGTCTAAGTCTACGAAGAAGTCTTCTCCGCCCATCATCTCTTCCCATATTTTTGCTACTTCGTTGAATTCTTCTTCACTCTCAATTGAGTCAAGGAAGACGTTACCATCTTCATCTTCTGTCTTGACGAAAAGGTATGTATCTCCAAATTCGGAAACTTCATCATTTTCTACGAAGATTTCTTCACATACCCAGTATGTCTTTCCCTTGTTTTCAACTTCTCCGAGAAGAACGAAATGGTGTTCATTTCCTTCCTCGTCCATAAGAGTAAATGCATCGATGTGGTCATGGTGTTCATGTTCGTGATCATGGTGGTGATGGTTGTGTTCGTGGTCAAACATGTTAATCTCTCCTTCCTTAAAAAGATAAAAATACAAGTAATATCATACCACAGAATGGGATTTTTGGTTTAAATTTTAGTTAAAATTACGTTTTGTTTATCCTAATGCACATTTTTGCTCTTTGACAAATGAAAGATTCATTTATTTTCTTCAGTCACTTCACTTATCAATTTTCTGAGCAACTTGTCTGAAAATTCCCCTTTTAGACCTGGTAAGTTTGAGAGGTTGACCAACATTCGTATGAACGCTTCAAAAGAATCCTTGGGCACGACATTCGAAAGTTTTAAAAGATTTTGGGCAATAGTTTGTACTTGGTTTGAAAGCTTCTCGAGTTCTTTATCGTCAACATTTGTTAAATAATCGATTAACCTAATCAGAAGTCCGTTTGCCTGGTGGATATCTAAGGATGTCGGGATATTCCCTTCCAGTAGTATCTCAGAAGGACTATGTATTTTCCCTGCGAGTGATTTGTCTATAAACACTTTTGCAGCTTCTGGTCCTACAATACCGCTTGCAAGAATATACAAGTATTCTTTTTTGTCATCTTCAGACATGAGTGATAAGACTCTGCTTAATTTATGCCAACTTCTTGGGCTGGGTTTGATAGAAGCCTTAAGAGAAACACTTTCGTGAACGGAGAGAAATTCTGGATATTTGGATATGAATTCTATCACTTCTTCTTCTATTTGATTTTTCCGTGCCCATTCAACCCATTCTTTTGGGTCTGGGTGAATCTCAAGGATGAAAAATCTGCTCAGAAAGGCAGGGTCAGTGATAAGTTCGACTTGGTCGTAGTTTTCGTCTGGTGGGTTCATGGAAGCCATTATCCATGTGCCTTCTGGAAGAATGTGGTTATGTATTCTTTTATCCACAAGAAGTTGCATTATAGCGTTTCTAATACTTCTGTGAGCTCGGTTTATTTCATCCAAGAGAATAATCGTATTCCCATCTTCTGGCCACCAATCGGGAGCCAGAAAGCTTGTCTTATTTTCATCCCTCGCAGGTAGACCTATTAAGTCACCTGGTTCCATTTGGGAAAGAACGAGTATGACTAATTTTCTTCCGGTCTCCTGGGCAATTTCACGTGCTATGTCTGTTTTTCCCACGCCAAAATGACCAATTAACAGGGGAATTTCGCCTGCTTCCATTATTTTCCTTGACAGATACTTCGCTTCACGAACAGTCAACATTTTCACCTTCTTTTTGGTTTGCTCTTTACTCTTCAGGAGGTATTTCGATTTCTTCTTTTCGAACGACTTCGAAAGCTTCACTGCTCAAGCTTCCAGATTCATCTGATTGTGAAAAACTTTGATGTTGACTTTCTTGGTTTTCCTGACTTTCGCGGATTTCTACTTGTTCAGGAGTTTCAAAGAGCATTTTGCCTATGCTTTCAAACGAAGCACCACCAGCTTGTCTTACCAATTCTTCTATCATACTTTCGTCTTTGAATGTATCTGTTAAGCTGTAAACAAAAGTTCTTCCGAGCTTCCTTCTTTTGATAACCCCAGCAACAAGGAGTTGTTTTATAAGGTTAGAAGAGTCCTTTCCGCGCATGCTATCTATTTCGAGTTTGGTAGCCTGCTTTCGAACCGCTAAAAATACAGCAATCTCAAGTTGAGCGGGAGAAAGACTACCAAGATTTCTTCGCTTGGCTACTTTTGAAACCACATCAGCAAACTGCGGTTTTGTGTAAAAACGGTAATAATCTTCTATTTGCTTTAACTCAATCCCATGTTCCTCAGAATCGTATTTTTCTTTTAGGTATTTAAGTATCTCGTCAAGTTCTTCTTCGGGGATTTTAGTTAGCTCAGCAAGGGTATTTTTGGATACACCCCTTGAAGCGAAGATAATGGCTTCAATAAGTGATATTTTGGTGGGTTCTAAATTTTGGATTGTCTTGTCTACATCATTCTGGAACATTTGCGACATCTTGTCTCACCACTTTTCTTAGAACAAAATCATCGTCCATTGTGTATTTTTCAAACCTGATTAATTCCAAAACAGCTAAAAATTTTACAATAATTTCGTATTTGGAAGAGCTATCTCTGAGCAAATCGAAAAGATTGACCACATCGTATTTTTCCTCGATTTTTTCCATTATTCTCTCCAAAGAATAATTTTCTTTCTTTATTATGTAGACCTTCTGTTTAACTTCAACCTCTTGCAATGCAGCTTTGACGATTTTGACCAGTTTCTTCTCATCCACCTTTGGGAATGTGTATGGCACTTTGACAGGATATTGGTCAGCAGAGCTTTTGTTCATAATTTGCTCGGTTAGTTCCTTGAGACGGGCGTATTCTTCAATACGCCTTATGAGTAATTCTCGTTTGTACTCGTATTCCTTTTTTTCTTTTTCACTCATCGGTAGTAAGCTTTTTGATTTGAGTTCTAAAAGGTAAGCAGCAGTTGCGATAAATTCGGATGTGACGTTAAGATTAAGTTCCTCCATTTGGTTAACATAATACAAAAACTCATCCGCCAGTTGTGAAATCGACAACTGACGGATGTCTATCTTTTTCTTTTGCACTAAGTACAAGAGTAAATCAAGAGGACCCTCGAATTCGAGTTGCTCAAGTTTGAACAATAGCTCCATAATTTGTTATCAGAAGAAACCTTCTTCCTCAACTATAGATTCGTAAGGAATTTCGTATATCTCTAGAATACTTGCAACGCTTTCAGCATCCTTGCTATCAACCTTTATTGAAACAAGTCTTGAATCACCATCTTTGATTGTCAAAATCGAAAGGATGTTAATTTTGTTATTTGCAAGCACATCGATAATTTTCTTTAGTTCACCGGGTTTGTCTGGTAAGGTAAGGTTAATCCTAACACCGTGCTCATCCATAGCTGCCATTTCGGTCATAGCTTCTAGAACTTCTTGAATGCTTAATACACCTATCACTTCGCTGTTAGAGTTCACAACGGGCAGTATCGTTTCTTTGTTTTCAATGAGCATCATCGCAGCTTCTTCGATAGTTGAATCTTCAACAATGTAGAAATCTGGGAATACAACATACGGACCTACCTTTTCGTCCATTTCAACTTCTTTGATTACTGACTTATGCAGTAAACCATCAAATTTTCCATCTTCGTCGATTACTATACAATAATCGCAAGAATGCTTTCTCATTTCGTGGAGTGCTTCCGTTATGGTTTGTGTGTTTTTTACCTTTGGAAAGAATGTGTTAACCCATCTCACTGCCTTCATTTTTTTATACCTCCCTTGCAGTTTTATCTGCTGTGAATTTTTGGTTTTTCAGAAATTCAGAAATAGTAATAATAAACCTCGCCACTGTCAGAACAATAAACAGCAAACGATGTATTTGAATTACCGATTTTGAATATCTCAAGTGGGTAATCTCCTGTGTCGAGGACAGTGATGTCCTTGCCATTTGTTGTAACCATGACTTTATTGTAAGGTGCGCTTAGTGTCACAATGAAATTGCCAATCTTGGAAATCTGAGTTGGTGTGAAAGGCACTTGGAACGAATCCACTACACTATCATCTTTTACTATGTATACGGTTGAATTTGACATAGAAGAAATGTAATAATATCCTGAATCTTTGTCGTAATACGCACTTGAAATGTATGAAGCTAGCTTTGTTATTTTTCCAGTTGCTAAGTTGTAAACTTTACCACCTCGTGTGTCAACAAGTAAATCATTTACAAGAATAGAAGGGGTTGTTAACCCAACTTTGACAGGTTTTTCCCCTAGAAACTCCACGTCGTAATTATCGTTCCAAAGGTAAGTTCCCAAAAGCTTTCCATTCCACAAGAACATATAAGCTGGGGAACCGGTAAAATTACTTGCGGAGAGTTGTTTCAAATTTTTATCGAAAACGTATGCTGCTCCACCTTCAAGTAGTATATAAATCTTCTCACTATCAAAGATACTAGCTTGTATCCGTCTATCGAATTTTACAGTAGAAATTAACTCACCACTAAGTGCCATTTTTGATAAAGATGGACCGGTCCGATCTACAATAATGTAACTATCCTTCAAGTCGTATGCAGCAATAACAAAGTTTCCAATGTAGCTATAAAAGTCGAGGATCTGTTTACTTGAAAGTTCGTAAAGTGCCATTTTTTTGCTGAAGGGGTCGATAAAGATAACATCGCCATTGGTGCGGTAGTTTCTAAATGAGTACTTGATACCCACGTAAACTTTTTCGATAACTACACTGAATAGTGTGTTGGAGAAAATTAGTAGAACTAAAAGGGTGAAGATGAAAAGATGATTTTTAGAAGCTTTATAAGCACTTTGTTTAGCTTTTACTGCCAAGTTTTTTACAGTAACTCGCATACCCTTTTCAACAGCTCCTTTGCAACTTCTTCTTTTTTACCTTCAATCATTATTGTAGGTTTGTTCACGAAAACCAGGTATACTTGATTCTCATCGCTTCCCATAGCCTTCCTTGCGTCGTTAGCTACAATAACATCTGCATTCTTTTTCATAAGTTTTTCATAGGCGTTTTCGACGATGTTTTGAGTTTCTGCTGCGAATCCTACAACCACCTGACCGGGTAATTTGTTTCTACCCACGAACTCAAGTATATCAGGAGTTTTTGAAAGTTCCAATATCAGTTTGTCCTGAGTCTTCTTGATTTTCTCTGGTGCGCTTTGGAGAGGTGAATAGTCCGATACAGCGGCACACATAATAAGTATATCATACTCTTTATATTTTTCCAAAACAGCTTCGAACATCTCTTTTGCACTTTCTACGTGAACGTACGAATCTACGTAGTAAGGAATTTGCAGGCAAGTGGGACCAGATATGAGGCACACTTGTGCTCCTAACCTTTTTGCTATCTTTGCTATAGCATACCCCATTTTACCGCTTGAATGATTAGAAATGTATCTTACGGGGTCGATAGCCTCTCTCGTAGGACCGGCTGTCACCAATACTTTCTTTCCGAGCAAAGGTTTTTCTTCCGTAAGAATCTTTATGAATTCTATTATCTTTTCATTTTCTGGATATCTGCCTTTTCCAACCTCTCCGCAGGCAAGGTGCCCTGTTTCCGGCTCCACAATCTTCCATCCGTGCTGTTTTAATTTTTCGATATTTTCTATTGTCATATCGTTTTCGTACATCCTAGAATTCATAGTTGGAACGATAACTTTGTTCGGTTTGTTAAAAGCGAGTGCTGTTGTTGTCAACAAATTATCAGCAAAACCGTGTGCAAGTTTTGCAATAGTGTTTGCTGTTGCAGGTGCGATGAGTAATACATCAGCCCATTTCGAAACTTCTGTGTGGATAATCCACCCTCGTTCTATTTCATAAGTATCTGTGAACACTTCGCAATTTCCAACGGAAGAAAAGACAATAGGACTGATAAGCTTTGTTGCATTCTCCGTCATGATTACCTTCAAATTCCACCCTTCTTTGCGTATCTTGCTAGCCAAGTCGACTGCTTTGTAAATAGCAATGCCGGAGGATACACCCAGCAGAATGTTCATTATTCTCACCTCGCATTGTAACTTCCCAAGCCTTTTTCTGGTCTTTCGCACCTTAATTATACCACTACATTGGTGATTTCATATATCTCTATTCTCCAAGAATCCGACAAAAACTTTTGTTCTGTCAAGAGTCTTTTTTCATAATGATTGATTAAATCTGGAAGAGAAGCGTGATTTTTTTGGAAAAAGCTGATTTTCAACCAAAAAAGTTGTCAAAAGTATTATTCTAAAGTAAAGTATTATTCTATCTATTTTAGCTTGACTTAAAACCGAGAATTGCGTTAAAATACAAACAAAAAAATTAAGGATGTTACATTTCCATATGTTCCATGATGGGAAAGGTTTTTTCAAGATTCTTTAAATCCTTTCAAGGGAGGGAGCAGGTATGAGGAGCTTTGGGAAACTTTTAGTGATTGCACTTTTACTCAGTTCGCTGAGTATATTCGGCGTCATTAAGATAGGTGCACTTTTGCCTCTTACTGGTGGTGTTTCTGCGTTTGGCGATTTGGTGAAAAAAGGCATAGAACTTGCGCACGAAGAGAAAGGAACAGTTCTTGGTCAAAAGATTGAAGTTGTGTACATGGACACACGCAGTGAAAAAACGGAAGCTGCAAACGGTATTGCGAGATTGATTGACAAAGAAGGAGTCATAGCAGTAATTGGTGAAGTTATCAGTGGTAATTCAATTGCAGCAGGTGAGATTGCAGAAAAGAAGAAAGTTCCTATGGTTAGTCCATCATCAACAAACCCGCTAGTCACTCAAGGTAAGAAATTCGTTTCAAGAGTCTGTTTCATCGACCCACTTCAGGGAACTGCACTTGCAGAATTTGCTGTTAAGACGCTGAAGATAAAAAAAGCGACAGTATTCACTGATGTGGAACAAGATTACAGTGTTGGACTTTCGAACTATTTCATTGAAAGGTTTAAGAAATACGGTGGACAAGTGCTTCAAGTTCAATACAAATCTGGTGACCAAGAGTTCAGTGCACAACTTTCACAAGCACTCGCGTTTGGTAGTGAAGCAATAGTTGTTACAGGTTATTACAATGAAATAGCTCTTGTAGCACAACAAGCAAGGTCACTTGGTTTCAAAGGTTACATCCTGGCTGGAGATGGAGCTGACGCACCTGAGCTTATCAAAATCGGAGGGCGAGCTGTTGAAGGTATATACTTCTCAGACCACTACCACCCAGATGCACCTGTAACACAGGTTTCAAAGAAGTTCGTTGAGGCATTTGTAAAGAAATACGGTGTCAAACCATCGACACTTTCAGCTCTTGGATACGATGCATACATGCTTATTGTTGAGGCAATTGAAAGAGCGAAGACGACAAAGCCAGAATTGATAGCTACTGCTATCAGGTCAATTAAAAACTTCCAAGGCGCTACTGGTGTGATTTCGATAGATCCAAACACAGGTAATCCAACAAAAGATGTAGTAATTCTAACAGTTAAGAACCAGCAATTTGCATTTGCGGCAAAGATTTCGGCAAGTGATTTGAAATAAATCTTTGTTTGATAAAGTGGGGGCAAATCCCCCACTTTTAAACGAAACACAAAAAAACTAAACAGGAGGTGTTGTAGTGTGAGGAAAACTCTTAGTATCTTGCTTCTCCTGCTTACCCTCAGTATCTTTGCTGATATTAAGATTGGTGTGCTCCTACCTATGACAGGTGGGCTTTCTGCTTTTGGAGATTGGACGAAGAAAGGTATTGAACTTGCATATGAACAGAAAAAGACAGTGTTAGGTGAAAAGATAGTGCTTGTTTATGTTGATACAAGAAGCGAAAAAACAGAAGCAGCAAATGCTATGGCACGGCTTATAGACAAAGAAAAAGTTGTCGCAGTCATAGGTGAAATTTCCAGCAGCAACTCGATAGCTGCCGCGGAAATAGCAGAAGCTAGGAAAGTTCCACAAGTTGCGGTTACATCAACAAGTCCACTTGTCACTCAGGGAAAGAAATTTGTTTCAAGGGTTTGCTTTATTGACCCGTTCCAAGGAACCGCATTGGCAGAATTTGCAGGGAAGAATCTTAAGGTCAAAAAGGTGACAATATTTATTGATATCGAACAAGACTACAGCGTATCTATGACGAATTATTTTGTTGAACGCTTCGAGAAGAAATACAAAGGTCAAGTTCAGAAGGTTCAATATAAATCAGGAGACCAGGAATTTAGTGCTCAAATTGCACAAGCAATTGCTTTTGGAAGCGATGCTATCGTGATTCCTGGTTTTTACAATGAAATAGCTTTAATTGCGCAACAGGCTCGCTCTATGGGGTTCAAGGGTTACATCCTGGCTGGTGATGGTGCAGATGCTCCTGAACTAGTTAAAATAGGCGGAAAAGCGGTTGAGGGGCTCTACTTCACAACGCATTACGTCCCAGAAGCGGCAAATACCAAAATATCAAAAGATTTTGTTGAAGCGTTCAAAAAGAAATACGGAATGCTACCAGCCATGAATGCCGCACTTGGGTATGACGCATATATGCTTATAGTTGATGCAATTGAACGAGCAAAATCAAAGGATCCAGTGAAGATAAACGAAGCTATCAGGTCCACAAAAGGCTTCCAGGGTGTTAGTGGAACTATTACTATAGATGCTAACGGAAACCCAATAAAAGACGTGATAATAGTCAAAGTCCAAAACGGACAATTTAGATACGAAACAAGAATAGAGCCCAAGGATTTGCAATAATAATTGAAAGTCCCTGCCTCACTTAACATGGGGCAGGGCTTTCTTTGTTTAGCTTGAGATGGGGAGGTGCCTGTATTGACTATAAACCTGACGATTTTTGTTCAGAATTTGTTTAACGGGCTTATGGTTGGTGGACTGTACGCCCTTATCGCTGTCGGTTATACGATGGTCTATGGTATATTGAGGTTAATCAACTTTGCTTTTGGTGACATTATGGTTATGGGTATTTACTTTGCCTATTATGGTGCTACTTTGATAAGGCTGAGCTTTCCGTTGGCTGTGATTATCTCGCTTGGAGTGACGGCTGTCCTAGGGGTGTTGATTGACAGGCTAGCCTATAAACCTCTTAGAAATTCGCCTAGGATTTCCGCGCTGATAACGGCAATAGGTGTTTCTTTCTTTATTGAGAGCTTTGCTGTGGTGTTTTTCGGTCCCAATTACAAAGCATTCTTGGAGGCTTTGCAGAATAAAACAATAGCGTTTGAGTCGTTTGTTATTGGCAATGTGTATCTGCCGAAGATTATTTTCATAATACTTGGAATAACAGCAGTTGCACTTTTTGTGCTCTTTTTAATTGTTTACAGAACGAAAATTGGAATGGCTATGAGAGCAATAGCGGCTGACATACCAACAACATCTTTGATGGGTGTGAACGTGGATAACGTAATAGGTTTCACATTTGCCATTTCTTCTGCACTTGCTGCTCTTGCAGGAGTTATGTGGGCATTAAGGTATCCGAGCTTTTATCCTTACACAGGTTTTGTGCCTGGGTTGAAGGCGTTCATAGCGGCAGTTCTTGGTGGAATTGGTTCGATTGGTGGTGCAGTGCTTGGTGGTATTTTGCTTGGTGTTATAGAAATGATGATAATAACGTTTTTCCCAACGCTTATGCAATACAAAGACGCTTTTGCTTTTATTATCCTTATACTGATTCTTCTTGTAAGGCCAGCAGGTCTTCTTGGCAAACGCGCTGTGGAGAAAGTTTAAGCTGAAGTTGGGGTGGGAGCGATGAAGAGCAAGACAAAAAGAGACTTAGGTCTAACAATTCTATTCCTAATAGTTGTTATCATTCTGCTGGCAGTTGCTGATGCGAAGTTTGATTCATACAAAAAGCAAGTTCTTTCTTTGATGGCAATATACGGGATAATGGCGGTGAGTTTGAATCTTGTCAATGGAATTACCGGTGTATTCTCGCTTGGTCATGCAGGTTTCATATTGCTTGGGGCGTATACATCGGCACTTTTGACGATACCGCCAGACCAGAAAGCGATGATATTCATTATAGCCCCGCCAAGTCCTTTGATTGCAAATTTACACACGGACTTTTTAACTGCAACAATAATTGCAGGTTTGGTTGCAGCATTTGGTGCGTTTATCATAGGTTTCCCGGTTCTGAGGCTTTCAGGTGATTATCTTGCGATAGCTTCACTTGGTTTTTCTGAAGTGCTTAGAATTCTCGCACTTAACTTACAGTCCATTACGAATGGTTCACTTGGGTTGAAAGGATTGCCGAATTACACAAACATTTGGTGGAGCTGGGGCTGGCTCTTTGTCACGATAGTTTTTATTGTTAGCCTTGTAAAGAGTTCGTATGGTCGTGCACTCTTGGCGATACGAGATAATTCTATCGCTGCTGAGGCGATGGGTATCAATGTTTTTAAACATACACTTTTGTCTTTTGTGATAAGTGGCTTTTTTGCTGGTGTCAGTGGTGCGCTTTACGCACACTGGCTTACAACAATCGACCCAAGGATAACAACGTTTGGACCAATACTTACTTACTATGTACTCATCATGGTTGTTCTTGGTGGACTTGGAAGCATAAGTGGCTCGGTTGTTGGTGCGATAATCTTTGCATTCCTGATGGAATGGCTTAGAGCTTTCGAGCAACCATTTACATTCTTTGGAAAACAATTTCCAGCAATCCAAGGTATGAGGATGCTGGTGTTGTCTGTGCTATTTGTTGTCACAATGATTGTGTGGAAGAGGGGAATTTTTGGAAGAAGCGAACTCACTTGGGAAGGAATAATCAACTTCTTCAAGCGAATTGGCTTGAGAAGGAGTGGTGAAAAATGAGCAATGTAGTCCAAGATAAACCAAATAACGTCAAAAACAAACGAGTAATTCTTAAAATGGACCATGTCACAATGCAATTTGGAGGTCTAACTGCAGTAGATGATTTTAATAACGTCGCTTATGAAGGTGAGATTCTGGGAATTATAGGTCCAAACGGTGCTGGTAAGACAACAGCGTTCAATGTTATCACAGGAATTTACTATCCAACAAAGGGTAGGATAATCTTTGACGATATAGACATTACGCCGTACAGACCGCATCAAATCACGCACCTTGGAATAGCAAGAACATTCCAAAATATCAGGCTCTTTGGAACATTAACTGTTCTTGATAACGTGCTTGTAGCGATGCATCATCTACTCTCTACAAGGGATGCGGATAAGATTCTCAGAAACCATGGTAAACCGCCGAAGATAAAAGGACATCTCTGGTTCTGGCGTGCTGTAACGAAAATAGGATACAAAAAGAAAGAGATGGAAATGCGAGAAAAAGGTATGGAACTTTTGAGAAAGGTTGGACTTGACCATTTGGCATACGAACTTGCTTCATCACTTCCGTATGGTCAACAAAGAAAACTTGAAATCGCAAGAGCATTGGCTACGGAACCAAAATTGTTGCTTTTGGATGAGCCCGCAGCAGGTATGAACCCAAAGGAATCAGAGGAATTGATGGAATTCATCAGATACATCAGGGATGAGTTTAAGCTTACAGTGATACTCATTGAGCACGATATGAAGGTTGTTATGGGCGTTTGTGAAAGGATAATAGTTATGGATTCTGGAAAGATTATCGCAGAAGGCACACCGGAAGAGATAAGCAGAAACCCGAGAGTTATAGAAGCTTACTTAGGTAAGGAGTGGGAACATGCCGGTGCTTGAAGTTGAGGGACTCCACGTATTCTACGGCGCAATACATGCTATTAAAGGTATTTCTTTTAAGGTAGAGAAAGGACAGGTAGTAACTCTTATTGGTGCCAACGGTGCTGGAAAGACAACTACACTTTCCACAATAGCGGGTTTGGTAAAACCAAAAAGGGGAAGAATATTGTTCGACGGGAAGGATATTCAAAACCTGCCTCCACACCAAATTAACAGGATGGGAGTTTGCCTTGTTCCGGAAGGAAGAAGGATATTCCCTAACCTAACGGTTATGGAAAACTTAATGATGGGTGCTTTCAATAGAAAAGACAAGGATGGAATAAAACAAGACCTCGAGTGGGTATTTACACTCTTTCCAAGATTGGCTGAGAGGAAAAATCAGCTTGGCGGAACACTTTCTGGTGGCGAGCAACAAATGCTTGCAATTTCGAGAGCTCTAATGAGTAGACCAAAAGTCCTCATGATGGATGAACCATCACTTGGTCTTGCTCCAATACTCGTCGAAGAAGTTTTTGAGATTATCAAAAAACTCAATTCCGAAGGAATTACTATACTACTTGTGGAACAAAACGCCGTCGGTGCATTGAACATATCGCACTACGGATACGTCTTAGAAACTGGTAATATCGTTCTTGAGGGACCCGCAAAAGACTTACTAAAGAACGAACAAGTAAAGAAAGCCTACCTCGGATTGTAAAATCTCATCTTAACATCTATTGATAGTTGTCAAAAAACAATAAATACAATATCTCGGGTGGGATTTTGAAAATTCCCACCCTTTTTTCTTGACAGCAGGGCGTAGGGTATGATACTATATATAGTGTAGTTGTTTAAGAATTATACAACATAGCGTATTTTATCTTTGTTTTATCGGCTTCCCTTCGGCTTCTTATCATTTTTATCTAATTTATCTAACGCTAACTTAGACTTTGTGGGGGATGTGTATGGAGATTATGCAATCAGAGGGTGTTGTTCTAGAACCTTTCCAATCATTGATATTAGGAAAGCCACTTTTACGAGTTGTTCGTGTGATGCAAGGGGACCATCCGAGCCTACCTTCCGTGAGCGTTTACTTCCAAGGATGCGACGCCTATCCGAAGTGTTTGGGTTGCCACAATCCAGAGACGTGGGATTTTGATGAAAAGTTTGCTGTTGATTTTTCTCACTTAGTACAGCACGTGGTAGCCAAGCTTGATGTTCTTTTGAATGTGTATGACAAGGTTGCTCTTGTTTTGCTTGGAGGAGAGCCACTTTCTCCGAGGAACAGAAAGTATGCTTACATACTTGCAAGAGTTGTCAAGGAAGTTTTCCAAGAGAAAGTCGTAGTTCTTGTTTACTCTTGGAGGACTCCCAAGGATTTGTTAGAACTCGACGTGCCTTTAGATTACTTTGATGAGTATGTTCTTGGACGTTATCTACAAAAATATCATCGCGATGGGTTCCCTGCCTCAGCAAATCAACTTTACTTAACTAAAGAGGAACTCAAGCAGATTTTTGAGACTTTGAAAATCAACAACCAAATGAAGAAGGGGGAAGTGTTATGCAGCTTTTGAAAGACATGCTAAGAGCGTTTAGTTTTTCAAATGACTTTGTTGATGAAATTTCAAATGTGCCCGCAGAGTTTTTGGAGTTAGAAGGTCTCAACTGGCAACTCGATGTTGTGAAGTTTACTGAACATTTCTTTGATAATGGGATTTTGAATTCTACAATAGATGCGAATGCAAATGTAAGAAGTACGAATGTGTATACATACTTCAACGAGGTTGTGAAGCCATGGTCAAAATTGTATTCTATTTACTACATCTACGAACGTATGAAATCACTCTTTGGGCAAGAGGATGCAAAAAATTTTCTTAGATACCAGATGTATGGAGACATATACTTGCATGATGCCCACCATGCTGCGTTCGAACCATATTGTTATGCTTACTCGCTAAGACCAGTTGTGGAAAAAGGATTGTTTTTTATTGATAGCATAAAATCAGTCCCTGCAAAGCATCTTTCTTCATACATTCAGCATGTGATTCAGTTTGTCATGTTTGCTTCCAACCAACAATCAGGTGCTGTTGGCTTGCCTGATTTCTTTGTCTGGCTTGCTTATTTTTACAGGAAAGATTTGGAAAGCGGTGTAATACCAAAAGATAAAGCTCAAGAATACTTGCACCAGCACTTCCAGATATTCACATATTCTATCAACCAACCTATTAGAGGCACTCAATCACCTTACACGAATTTTACATACCTTGACAGGAATTACATCAAAACAATATTTGAAGGCGAGACATACCCTGATGGTTCGGCTATTACGGAATATGTGGAAGATATAATCTCCCTGCAAAAAGAATACTGGTTGTGGATATCTAAAGAAAGGGAAAAACAGATGTTTACCTTCCCTGTATTAACAGCATCTTTGCTTTACAAGGATGGAAAGTTCGTTGATGAAGATAGTGCGCGGTTCATAAACAAAGTTAATATGAAATGGCAAGATACGAACTGGTATGTCTCTGATAGTATCGATGCAGTTGCTTCGTGCTGTAGGCTAACAAGTTCGACAAGGGAGTTAAAGTTCAAGTTGGGACCTGATAAATTGGCGGGAATGGTCAATTCTATCGGTGGTTCTGATTTGAACATAGGTTCGTTCAAGGTAGTTACCATAAACCTGCCAAGGATTGCACTGGAAACCAAATCGAAAGAAGAATTCTTGAGAAAACTCCAAGAGAAAGTTATATTAGTCCAGAAAGTGCTGGCAGCAATAAGAAACATCATCCAGGAAAGAATTCAGCAAGGAGTTCTTCCGCTTTACAATTTGGGTTTGATGGATTTGAACAGACAATACGGAACAGTTGGTATAAACGGATTGTTTGAAGCTTTGGAGATAATGAGGCTAACGACGGTCGATATAGATGGAGTGAAATATTCTCAAGAAGGTGAACTGTTCGCAAGTCGATTGCTTGACGAAATCAAAAGACTTAACGACGAAGCTTTTGAAAAGTACGGATTTACGTTCAACATAGAACAAGCTCCAGCCGAAAAGGCAGCAGTTACGTTTGCACAAAAGGATAGACTACTTTACAACACAAATTATGTCCTTTATTCAAACCAATGGTTGCCTCTGACAACTGATACAGACATGCTCAACAGGATAAAGTATTCAGGTATACTCGATAAAAAAGTCTCTGGTGGGGCTATCTTGCATATCAACATAGACTCACCGTTCAGAACAGAAGAAGAAGCATGGAACACGGTAAACTTGGTTGCAAAGATGGGTGTGGTGTACTTTGCGTTTAATCAAAAGATAAGCGTATGTGAGGAAGGACATGCGTTCTATGGAACCAAATGCCCAACATGTGGGAAGAACAAAGCAGACGAATACATGAGGATAGTTGGTTACCTTGTGCCAGTAAGCTCGTTTAACAGTGTGAGGAAAAAAGAAGAATACCCAAAACGGGTATTCTACAAAGCATAAAATATTAACCCCATCCCCCTTTGTTCCGCAAATTAATTAAAACATTCTCAACTGTCCCTCCGGGACAGTTTTTTTTTGTGGATTTTATTTTCTTCATCTGCCCTTCTTTCAAAATGCCAACTTTCTTTTCTATATCGCTCTTTTCAACTATTATATTGAGGATTTCTTTAGCCCTTTCAACAATGCTCTGTGGTAAGCCGGCGATAGCAGCGACTTCTATTCCGTAACTTCTATCGGCAACTCCTTCCACAACTTTGTGAAGGAAGATAACACCATCTGGAGTTTCTCTAACCTCGATAGTTAAATTTTTAATTCCTGGGTACATATCAGCCAACTCGGTCAGTTCTGTGAAGTGTGTGGCAAACACTGTTTTGCATTGCACTTCATTGTATATATACTCGCTTATAGCCCATGCAATGCTTATTCCGTCAAATGTGCTGGTTCCTCTCCCAACCTCATCGAGCAAAACAAGGCTCTTTTCAGTTGCTTTGTTGAGGATAAGAGCGACTTCGCTCATTTCTGTTAAGAACGTGCTCTTTCCAGTTGATATGTCATCTCTTGCACCCATGCGGGTGAATATCCTGTCAAATACTGGAATCTTTGCAAAATTTGCAGGGACAAACGACCCAATCTGCGACATTAATGCAATTAGTCCAATTTGCCTTATATACGTACTCTTCCCACTCATATTTGGCCCCGTTAATATGTACATTCTTAAATTTGCATCCATGTAAGTGTCATTTGGCATGAATTCGTTGACAAACCTTTCAACGACAGGATGTCTACCTTGTAGTATTTCAAATTCTCCGTTTGAAAGAACAGGTCTAACGTATCCATAAAGTCTGGCTATGTAGGCGAACGATGTGTATATATCAATCCAAGCGAGTGTTTCAGATGTTTTTCTCAATGCCTCCGTATATGTCTTCAGTTCGTCGCAGAGGTTTGCAAATATCAATTTTTCAAGTTCCTCCACGCGCTCCTTTGCAGCCAATATCTTTTGTTCAAATTCTTTTAGTTTTGGGTTCGTGTAACGTTCTGCGTTAACGAGAGTTTGAAGACGTGTGTAGTCTTCCGGGGCATTTTTCGTTTGACCCTTCGGAATTTCGATGTAATACCCAAAGACATTGTTGAACCCTACCTTCAACTTTTGAATACCCGTTCTTATCCGTTCCATTTCTTCAAATTCTTTGAGTTTTTCGTTTGAATGGTAAAGAAGTTCTCTGTATTCATCAAGTTCTTTGGATACACCTTCTCGGATGATTTTTCCTTCTCCTAAGTCTCCCTCAATCTCGTCATTTAAGGTGTTTTGAATTTTTTCTTTAACGATACTCAAATCTGGTAGTTCTTCGACAAGGTTTATCAGATTTTCATTGCTTTCCAAAGCTTCTCGCAAAGGCTTTATAACTTCCAATGTGTTTTTCAAACTGATTAAATCCTTTGGCTTTGCACTGTCGTACTGGAGTCTGTTGATTATTCTCTCCAAGTCATACACACCATCGAGATATTCTCTGATTTCGTTTGTGAGCAGCATATCTTCAAAGAATGCACTTACCATATCGTGTCTTTTCTCTATCGCTTTTCTGTCTTTAAGTGGATGGAGAATTATCCACTTTAGGAGTCTTGCACCCATAGGGGTTTTAGTTTTATTCAAAACATCGAAGAGGTTTTTCCCACGTTCACCTGGAACGAGTGACAGGTTCTCGATGGTGGAAGAGTCAAGCACCATGTAAATTGATTCATCAAGCACTCTTGGTACCTTGAGCTTTGCTTGTTTGTTAAGTGTGTAGTTGAGATATTTGATTGTTGCACCCAGTGGATAATGTGCTTCACCAAGTTCGAAGTGTTCTATCGTTGCTAATCCGTACGCTTCTTTGATAGCATCGATTGCTCCTGTGTAATACCAATCATCGAGCCTGTCAATGAAAATTTTGATTCTATCTTTAAGTTTGGGATACAAACTTTCAGGGCAAATGATTTGGGAGATTTCGTGTGTTTCAGCATAGTCATAAAATTCTTCGAGATTATCAAATTTCTTTACTATCACATCTCCTGTCGAAGTGTCGGTGAGAACGCAATACAATTCTCCTGCTTTTGTTTCGTAAATAGATGCCATGTAATTGTTGCTCGTTGTCAAAAGTTCGTCTTCAATAAGCGTTCCAGGAGTTATGACACGTGTCACTTCCCGCTTAACGATACCCTTTGCAGTTGCAGGGTCTTCCATTTGCTCGCAGATTGCTACCTTATAGCCACTATCTACGAGCTTTTTCAGATAATTGTCCAGTGCATGGTAGGGTATGCCTGCCATTGGTGCATCCTGACGTTTTGTAAGAACAATATTCAGCACCTTTGACACAACGAGTGCATCATCGAAGAACGCCTCATAGAAATCTCCTAATCGGAAGAGCAAAATCGCATCTTGGTATTTCCTTTTTATATCAAGGTATTGCTTCATCATGGGTGTTAATTTCATATCCTTAAGATTGGGGAAGAGAGCATCGGTTGAATTTGTTTCTGGGCGATGAGTCATTAAACCACCTCTCATTTTTCCTGCAGTTGATGTATTTGCTTTTGCTTTTTCTCGAAATTCAACTCGGCGATACTTTTTTGCAAATAAAGCGGTTCTATGTGCAGAGCATCGACAAAATTATTTGAGCTTATTTCTTCGAGAGTTAAGAGATAAAGGTTTCTTGCACTTGGTAAATTGTACTCTGAGTACTTTGGTTCTTCAAGAACGATACCGATATCCTTAAAATTCTCAGCCCCGTCTCCAAGTATCAGTGCTGGTTTGTTTGATACAACTCCTTTGAACTTCTCTCTTACAACATCAATAGATTCTATAAATGGTTCAACAATTGTTCTGAGTTTGCCAGTTTCAGAATGATATAACCCGGCGTAGAGGTAACCTTCCCTTGCTTTTCTAACAACTCCTATGTATCCGTTGAACGTTAGTGCATTCATTGCGATAAGCTTCAGTGAACTTATTTGAACGAACTTTTTTCCAATTCCCAAGCCAAGAGAAAAAGATATGCCAACCCGAAGCCCTGTTAATCCTCCAGGTCCAATTCCTATTCCGATAACATCTAAATTGCCAAAATCCACTTCCTTCATCTTTTCAACTACCTGAGACACTTGAATACCATGCTTGGCTTTTGTATCGAGCTCAACCATTATCTTTTTTTCTTCATCAAAATAACAGGCAACAACCCGTGGTGAGGACGTATCGATTGAGAAAACCTTCAACGTCATTCCTCCTTGTCTTTCATAGCTTTTTATGTTGTCTTACACATTATTTTATCACAGTTGATGAGCAAAATCTATTTCCCAAGTCACTGTTCTTGTTCTTCTCTTTAAATTCGTGTACAAGTGATATAATGAAATTTACCACGCACTGGGAAAAGTTACTGAGATTTCAAACTTAAGGGAGTGCCTGGATTGGAAAACAAAAACTTGCGAGAAGATATAAAGACAATAATTGAGAAAGTTAAACAAGAAATTCTTCCAGACAACACAGTCAAGATTTGGCTGAAGAAAAACATTTCCAAATTTCAAGATTTAAAAGGTAACTTGTATGTTGTCGCCATCGGTAAAGCTGCATGGCGTATGGCAAAGGCTGCAAATGATGTGCTCAGACATATGATTAGCGATAAAGTTATTCATGGAGTGGTTGTAACAAAGTACAACCACTCCGAGGGCAATATTGAGAATTTCGAAATTTACGAAGCGGGACATCCTGTTCCAGATGAAAACACACTCATGGCAACCAAAAGAGTACTCGAGTTGACAAACAATCTCAAAGAAAATGATGTCGTCCTGTTCCTTATTTCTGGTGGAGGTTCAGCACTCTTTGAGATGCCAGTGGATGGCGTAAGCCTCGAAGATATCCAAAAACTGACCGAAGCACTGTTAAAAAGTGGTGCAAATATAGTAGAGATAAACAACGTTAGAAAGCATCTATCGAAAGTCAAAGGTGGAAGATTTGCACAGCACGTCTATCCAGCAAAAATCGTGTCTCTTGTACTTTCGGACGTATTAGGAGATAGACTTGATAGTATTGCATCTGGTCCTGCGTATCCAGATGGAACAACGTCTCAGCAGGCGATTGATGTGCTGAGAAAGTATAACATAACGGTGAGTGAGAAAATTCTAAATGCATTAGCACAGGAAACTCCAAAAGAGTTGTCGAATGTTGAGACATTCATAATCGGCAGTGTAAAAGTTGCCTGTGAGAATGCTGAAAAATTTGCAAGTCAGCTTGGATACAACACATTCGTTCTTACAACTACACTCGATTGTGAGGCAAAAGAAGCAGGAAAATTTTTGGCTTCCATAGCAAAAGAGATAAAAAACAGCGACAGACCAGTCAAGAAACCAGCTGCGATAATACTTGGTGGAGAAACTGTTGTGAAAGTAAAAGGAAGCGGAAGAGGTGGCAGAAACCAAGAACTGGCTTTATCCTTTGCACTTGCAATTGAAGGACTTGAAAACATCGTACTTTGCAGTTTCGGAACGGATGGAACGGATGGACCAACCGATGCTGCAGGAGGCATTGTCGATGGACAAACAGCTCATAAAATAAGGAAAGCAGGTCTTTCTCCGGAAAGCTTTTTGGAAAACAACGATTCATATAACGCACTCAAAATCGCAGGAGACTTATTAATCACAGGACCAACAGGGACGAATGTGAACGACCTTATCGTCCTGCTTGTTGGATAGCTAAAAAGGTGTAAAAGAAATGAAGGTCGGTCCAAAAGGACCGACCTTTTTTAAATCTCATAAATTTCCAAAGGAAAACATCACTTAATCTTGACCACCAACACCTCTGCTACCGTATCACCAGTGTTTTCCACGCTATGAAGAATGTTCTGCGGAAATTCAATCAATGAATCCTTCTCGAGTTCGTAAGAATCATTTTCAATCACGACTCTAACTTTCCCACTTATAACGAACAACAACGCAAATTCTTTTGATGAGTGCTTTTCAAGCTTCCCACCAGGTTGGATGGTAATCTTTGCCACGATTGCCTTCTCAGAATCATAGAATCGTCTTGCATCGATTAATCCACCCAAAAGATTTTGAACATCCGAAACTTTGTAGACCATACTAAATCACTCCTTTCATTCCTCATCGTAGATTCGTTTTTCGCCTGTTATTTTTTGTATTGGTGCGATATCTTGAGTGACTTCCAATGTTCCGATGTATTCTCCTTTTTCATTTCTCACAGCAAAGTATCTTATAAGCACATATTTTTCGCCAAGTTTTATCCAGAAATCAGCATTGTCACGCTTTCCAGATTTGAAATCTCTCAGTATCTTTTCTACAATATGGACACTCTTTGGTGGATGGCAATTCTGGACTTTCCTGCCGATTACATCTCTTGTTCTTAAGAATATCCTTTCTTTACCTTCGCTAAAATATCTAACTTCATCGTTTTTGTCTACGAATGTTATATCTATAGGTAAAGTGTTAAGCAAATATGTAAGTTCCTCGATGCTAAATGAACCAGATGGGAGATTAATCCTACCCTGAGAGCTTAATGGAGCTGCTGCTGTGTTTTCTTGACTAAGGACGCCCATCTCTTGTAGAAGACTTTTCAGCTCGTCGTAGGCTTTTAAGAGTTTCTCGATTTGCACTGGTTTTTCTGAAGGCATATCTTTTGAATCCTTTTTATGTGGTTTTTCAAAATCAATAGGTTCTGGGAAATAGCAGCAGTAACCTATTTCATCGAAGGTCTTTCTAATTTGCTTGAATTCATCTTCGCTGACAAGACTAAGCGCCGTTGGGAAAAGGATGTGATTTTCTTTATGCATGTGCATCATGAACATTTCGAGCAGTTGTATTGTGATATTCACTCCTTCTGTTTTGAGTCTTTCTACATCGCGGTTTTCTATTATCTTTGCAAAGTCCTTTATCATTACCCGCATCGTGTCGTGTTCAGACCACATAACCTTTGGTGGTTGCTCTACACCGTATTTTTCCACATACGGGAAGATTCCATACTCTTGCTTTTGGAAATGAAGCTCTATCTTTTTCAGTTCCTCTGTCAGCTTACCAATTGCGATAAACGTTTCAAAAGAAGGAGACTTTGTTGCTGTATCAACCAAATCTTTTAGTTGTTTTAGCATTTCCAGAATCTTTTCGTGTTCTTTCATGGATATGTAAATCGGATGCCACGGTTCAACCGTTGGCTCCTCGTTCAAAAATTCTTCCATCAATTCAAGATGAACATCACAGATTTCCCTGATTCGCTCAACTGAAATACCATCTTCTCTCGCAAGCTCGTTTTCAACAATGGCAATCTCTACAGGCTTTAACTCCTTGATAACTGATTTAATCTCTTCTTTGAGTCTTTCCAATTCTTCCGGATTTTTGTCAGCACGTCTAATCAGGTTTTTCAAATACTCTCTCTTGTTAAAAATTTCTGCCATAATTCGCACCTCCTACACTTTTATTAGTTATACCTAATTGTATTTTATAAAAAGAGAAGGTAGATGTCTGTAACATAGGTTACGAAGGAATCAAAAAAATTCGCTATAGCTATTCTGTATGGTTTTTTTGTAAATAGTCACTATAGATAACCTTGATAAACGGGATTCTGGATTTATAATAAAAATGTAACATTTTATACAATGAGTTTTTTATATAGCTCGGACTAGTGCGGAAACGTCGTAAGAATATCACTGGAGGTGAAGGGGCATGATAAAACAGAGTTGGTTTTCCAAGTATTTTTTTGCTTACAGTAATATTCTTGATTGTGCTTTTAGCAACTGGGTGTGCGCTGTTTGGTCCAGAACCGTTACCAAATCAACCAGTTACGGACCAAACAAAACTCGAAGCGCGTGACCCGAGGTATGTTATTGAGCTACTTGCGGATGAAGAGTTGGCAACTATTTCTCAAGAACTTTCTGAACCTTTACTTGCGAAAAGCTTGAAAGACATTTTTGAAGGAAAACTTAGTGTTAAAACTTTGGCAGAGGAATTTGACCTTTCACAAATTCTGGACATCGTTTTACCTCATGAGACGTTTATAAAGAAAATAGAAGCCTTCTTAAATGATGGTGCGAAAAAATTCTACACCCATCCAGAAAGACAAAACTACATTGTTGAAATCCAAGGCGAAAGGAAAGATAAGATAGTTGCACTTGCTAAGCGGATTAATCCAGAAGTAAATGCTCCGGAGAAGTTGTACATGGACTACAGGGACTTCTCTGTGGCATACAACATGCTTGCCGGCCTTTACTATTCATATATTGCAGCTGTGCAAGCAGATCACTTTGAAAAAGCATGGAAAGAAGTTCTGACTATTACAAGTACAGATACAAAATTTGTAATAAAAGATGCAAGAGACTACATTAGGGCAATACTCTTTGAGTTAGCAAAAGGTCCTCTGACTGATTTCTCGAAAGTTAGAGAGTATACTACAAACTTGCTATCTATCAATAATCCTACTGATTTACTTAACATGGCAGACATACTAAACCCAGAACCATTTAAGCTTGTAAATGTGAACAAAATGCTCGATGCACTAAAATGGAGTGTTATGAGTTACCTCGAAATTGGTGCGTTTGAGAACAACACAAGTATAGTTGATAATAAAGGTTACAGAAAAGATGGAAAAGAATCAATAACAACGCTCTTTGCGAAAGCATTTGAAATGAATGAGTGTTTCATAGCAAAGAACGTACTTGAAAACAAACTTGAAATGCCAGAGAACCTTGGAACTCTTAAGTTGAACGGAAAAGTTCCAGAAAAAGTTAAAGATGTTCTTGAAGAATTTAATAAAGCTCTTCCAAATGTTGGTATGATTGAATTAACTCAGGAAGCTACAATGAGTCTTCTTTTTGATGAATACAAATACAAATTCATCTACACGTTAGATTTCAGAAAATTGTACAAAGATTCTATCGATTTGAGAGATAACAATATTGGTATAAAAAAGGCTTTCTTCGATACCATTTTTGCAAGTGCGGATGCTTATAATGGTTTTACTCAAAGGCTTGCTAATGGTCAGTTAACAAACGAAGATGTAAGTTTGATAATTAACAACCTCCCATTCATCGTTTTGAGTATAGACCCAAATAACCCAAGCACAGGTGTTAGGTTCCAACTCAACAACAATGGGGATCTAAATGACCCTGCAGCAAAGATAGAGTTTATACTCTATGCCAAATATACAGAAGTTGTGCCAAAAGTTTCATCGGCGGTAAAAACATTCGTAATAAGGGAAGGTTTGAAACAAAAGCTTGAGGAGATGTTGAAAACTAGTCAGAAATAACGTATAGATTTTAAAGATAAAATAAGATAGACCATCTGAAGCAAGCCGGTTTTTTCGGCTTGCTTTTTTTATTTTCTAAGCAAACTTTCAGCAAACTACAAGGACGTTTTAAGCTTTGCTGAGTACAATTGCATTGTCCTTTGTAAGAAAGGACGAAAAACAAGAAAACCACAAACTTAGAGGAGGTTGGTAAGTATGAAAAAGTTCTTAGTCGTCTTAGCGGCAGGTGTGCTTTTGGTAGGTAGTATTTTTGCATTTGGTCCAGCAAGTGCGCCAAGGTATGGGTATCAGTCAGCAACTACTCAACAAACGCAAGTTCAACAAAACACACAAACAAGGCTCTACAAAAATCTACCTGCAGGAACAACACTTGGTGAGACTCAGACATTCAAAGGAACGGTTAAGGAATACACATGGGATGTAAACAAAGGCTTTACACTTAAAATTCAAGTTGGAAACACGGTATATGATGTTCATGCAGGACCTATATTCAAATCAGTTGAACTCAAAGCAGGACAGCCAATAGAAATTGTTGGAAAACTTGCAACAAGTGGGGAAAGTAAGTTTATATTAGCTGAAAAAGTTACGGTAGATGGAAAGATTATTGATACGGCAAGTTTGAAAGGACCAAGATGGCAGGCAAATAGGGCAGGTGTAGTTAGAAAAGCACAAAGACCAATGCAGGCAAGAGGATGCAGAAGATAATCAAACAAAAAGGCTTCGGTGAAAAACCGAAGCCTTTTTTATTATGTCACTTCTTTCTGCAAAAATCCTTTCTCAATTTTCTGTGCCAATTCCAAGCAGTTTTAATAATATCCTCAAGGTCGTATTTGGGTTGCCAATTGAGTATTTTCCTTGCTTTTTCGTTGTCAGCTATTAAATATGCTGGGTCACCAGGTCTTCTGCCAGTTTCTTCGACTTTAAAATCAAGCTTTGTGATTTCTTTGACTTTTTCTATAACCTCCCTGACGGAGTATCCCGAACCATTGCCAAGGTTGAAGTAATCGGTCTTGTTTTCGCTCATTAGATATTCCAAACCTTTTATGTGTGCGTCCGCTAAGTCATTGACATGGATGAAATCTCTTATGCATGTACCATCTTTTGTGTCGTAATCTGTTCCGAATATCTTCACGCTTTCTCTTACTCCGCAAGCAGCATCGAGTATCAACGGAATTAGATGTGTTTCTGGTTCGTGCGCTTCTCCGATTTCCAAAGATTCATCAGCGCCTGCTGCGTTGAAATATCTGAAGCGAATGCTTTTTAATCCGTAGGCTTGGTCGTAATCTTCGAGTATTTGTTCAACCATGTATTTGCTTTTGCCATAAGGGTTAATTGGTGCTTTTGGGTCGTCTTCTTTTATGGGAATACGTTCTGGCATGCCATATACTGCAGCGGTTGATGAGAATACAAAGTATTTTACGTTGTGTTTGAGCATGGCATTCAGTAATGTAATGGTATTTGAAACGTTGTTTTTATAATATTTGTTCGGGTCTTTGACAGATTCTCCTACCTCGATGTAAGCGCAAAAGTGCATTACGGCTTCTACGTTGTAGTTCGTGAATATTAAATCAAGCAAGTTTTCATCTGCGATGTCGCCTAATATAAACTCACCATATTTTGCAAAGCTACGATGTCCATGAGAAAGGTTATCTAAAATAATTACGTCGTATCCCCTTTCTTTTAGCATCTTGCAAACATGTGAACCTATGTATCCTGCGCCCCCAGCAACTAAGATTGCCACGATATCTCCTCCCGGGTTTTCGTATATTTTGAGCTTGCCATTTTAAATTCTATCATTTACTTTTTTCGCTGTCACCTTTCTTCTATAAATTCCTCGAGCTTGATAATATCGATGCCGATTTTTTCCCCTATTTCCACAACTTCGTCTTTCGCTGTGAAATACAGAAATTGCCAACCTTGTTCTGATAGGTCCACAAGTTTTTTGATTTGCTTTTCAAGGCGTTTTTTGTCGTACTTTATGAACGGGTCATCGAGGATAAAGAATGCTTTTTCTCCGCTGTTTTTTCCAAAGAGATGTTCTGCGAGTGCGAGTCTAATGGAAAAGTAAAGTTGGTCGTAAGTGCCAGCTGAGAGTTGTTCGGGTGTAAATTCAACTCCGGAGACGTCTTTGACTTTTATTTTCCCGGTATTTTGATTACTTTCGTATGATATATTTACATAGCGCCCGTCAGTAATTTCTGCGAAGAGATTTATTAAGTTGCTTTGCTTGAAGATGTCGGATATGTTTTTCTTTTCTTCCTCCTCGATTTCTTGGAGTATTTTAAGAGCGGTTTGTTCGATTTGCTTTTGCTTGTTCATGTTGGTGATTAACTTTTCGAGCTCTGATTTGAGTTTTTCAAGGTCCGATTTGTATAGAACATCTGGTATTTCGTCGAATAAACCTTCTATTAGTTGTGATTCTTGCGCTTTGATGAAGATAAACTTCATGTTCTCTTGCTGCTGTCTTTGATTGTTTTTTAGGATTTCCAGTTCTTTTTGGAGTTGGTCAATTTTACTTTTTATCGTTTCCTCTGATTCCACTGATTCGGTGGGTTCTACTGTTTCTTCGCTTTCTTTTGGTTTGTTGATACGGAGCTCCGTCAGGTAGTTGCGGATTATATCTTTTAATTTTTCTAGCTTTTGAGTTACTTGTGTATCGAAGGGTTCCGGTAAGTCATTTGGGAGTTCGTTAAACTTTATACCGGAGGTCTTTATTTTCGTGAGGATTTGGGATTTTATTGCTTGGTACTGTCCGTCGAGTTTTGATTTTTCGTCGAGCTTTTGCCTCAATTCACTGGGTGATTTTACAGATAGTAGGTCTAATAGCTCGTCTCTTTCTTTTTGAGCTTGTGAAAGAGCGTTTCGTTGGCTTTCGAGTTCGGTGAGCAAACTATTCTTGCTATTTTCAATCTCAATTTGACTCGTCCTGAGTTGGCTTTCTGTTTTGAGGATTTCTTTGTACTGTGATTCAGCTTCGAGGCATTTGGCTTTAACTTCAGTAACATCACTGAACGGTGTTCCGAAAAGTTCGGTTGCATCTCTTAGTATTTCTATCTGAGCTTGTTTCAGGTTATTGATTAATTTAACTGCTTCGAAAGTTTTTAACAACATGAAGATAGAAATTCCATAGAAAATGGAAGAAAGCGTGCTTTTGAGAACAGCGCCTGGTGCGAAGATGAGAGAAAGTGTTCCAGTGATGAGCATAGCGATACTTAAAATGAGCCAGAGAGTTTTTTTGTGTTTTAATTTTTCAAACCCCAAGCTTTGCGATTCGTAAATGAAAATTTTTTCCTTCATTTTTGCTGCAAATTCAGATTGTTCACGCATCTTTGGAATGTTCTTTTGTATACTCGTTAGTTCGGTTGTAATTTTTGTGAGAGATTCTTTTGCTTGTTCCGCTCTTTCTGTTAGTTCATCTACCTTTTCCTCAAAGTTTTTGATTTTGTTTTCGAGCTCAATTAGTTTTTGCAATTTTTCGTTCGTGTAAGGTTTGTATTCTTTTAGCTTCTCTACCACCAACTCGAGTTTATGGATATCTTCCAAAAGTTCGTTGCAGAAGCTTTCTTGTTTCAGGATTTCCAAAGTTTTTAGTTTTTTCTTTAATTGTTCGATTTCTAATTGTATTTTTGTTATTTTTTCTTCTATTTCGAAATAATCGGCATTTTCAAGTGCAGGTAATAGTGTATCTATTTCTTGGATTACAGCCCTTGCTTTTTCGTAACGTTGTTTGTATTTTGCGTCTTTTTGGTCTTTAAATATTCCGCTTTCCGTGATGATACTGTTTTCCAAAATTTTTGCTCGAATGGATTGAATTTCTGATATCCTTGAGCCTACCAGTTTCTCAGTGACTATGCTGTACACATCTGATTCTTTGTTTTTTTGAGAGCTTTCGATACCTAAATCGCTATTTCGAATGATGATGGTATTCTTGAGTTCTTCGTGGGATAAATTGAACTGCTTTAAAAATTCACCGTTCTCTACATAGATTGACTTCCCACCATCTTCCAGGATGAGATAACCAGTGGGAAATTCCTTCACTCGGTCAATGTTTTCGTAATATTTTTCCTTTGCCTCTTTTTTACCAACGAGCATTTTCAGGATAGCTTCTATTGTTAACGTCTTACCGCTTTCGTTTTTTCCATAGAATATTGTGAAATTTCTCAGTTGGAATGGTTTTGAAAACGTGATAGGTCCGTATTCACTAATGTGGAATTTTTTTATTCTCACGATAGTTCCCCTCCCGATAGGAACTTATTTTCACATCATAGCGTTAATAAATATTTCGATGAGTTGCCTTTTGCCTTCTTCGTCGAGCTCTTCGTCGTTTATTTTTCCAACCTTCTTGAGTATTTTCTCGAATATCGGGTTATTGCTAAGTCTTCCAAGGTCCTTTGCCAAGAATTCAACTTCAGATTTTGGGTTAAAGTTTTTCGCAAGCACTTGTAGTTTGGAGTTTAATTCTGATTCACTAAGGTTGTATTTTGCGCCATCAAAGTGTCCGGTTACTTTAAAGATAGGTGAGCAGTTCGCTGGAATGTTTAGGCTTTTTAATTTTTCTATGAATTTGTCGACAGGGTTTTCTTCATCGAATATGCCCAGTCTGATTTCGAGTTCTTCGTAATAGAATGATTCGATTTCCAATTCTTCCGGTTCTTTGCCTACTTCCAATAAATCGACTTTTCTTTTCCCTCTTTCTTTTTTCGTAATTGAAACTGGGGAACCGGAGTAAATGAAGAATTTATCAGAGGTTTTCAAAATGCTTAGTTTCGTGTGGAAATGCCCTGCCAGGATATATTGAAAATTAAGTGATTTGAAGATATTTAAATCGATAGGCATGTAACGACCTCTTTCACCAAAGTCGTCAGATTCGTAAAATGGAGCAATCAACTCTCCATGGAAGAGAAGGATGTTTGGCTTGGTATGAGATGTGTGCGTGTTAGCTTCGTGTATTACCTTAACTGTTTCCTTGGAAGATGAACATTCCTTTTTGAATGGAACAGCGATTATTCTCGCATCGCTAAGTTCAAAGACATTATTTTCACTCGAGATGATAGTGACGTTATTTCCGAGATAAAGCCCATCTTCGTAAAATGTTTCGTCATGGTTACCGGGAAGAATAAGAGTTTGAAAAGGTGCTTCCGAGAATATTTTTCTTAGTCTTTCGTAGCTTTTTATAGCGTCTTCTTTGCTATCAAATAAGTCTCCACAAATTACCAGAACATCAACGGAATTGTCCTTTGCTTTATTCACTATGAGTTCAAGCGCTTCCCATCTTTCAAACGTATCTGTTCTTAAATGTAAATCGGATGTGTGAAGAATCCTCATGGCAATCACCTCGATGTGGTTATGCTGTTCTTTGGTAGCATACACATGTATTATAACACCCAAGGTGGTATTTTCTGACATTTCTGGTATATAATCGTGATACAAGAAATTAAGGAAGTAAGGAAGGTGGTTTTGATGAAAAACTATAAAGTATTGATTGCGACTGTAATGGGACTTTTGGTATCCTCTTGCATAACCTTAGCCTGGAGCGGTCACGATGTTTTCACGTTTTTGGTCGCTACATCTATTCCGGGATTTGATTATCAAAGAGTTGTTGAGATAAGACAATACACATATTTGGAGAAACGAGCTTACAACGAGGAAATGTATGTAACAGAAGACCTTATCCTGACGGGTAAGGCAAGGATAAATATCGACGAGGATTTGATTAGAGAAAGTGGAATAAGATTTTTGCCAAACCGAGTTGTTCAAGATGGTAAACTTCCTGTGTGGGCTATATTTCTTGTATATGCTTGCTTTCCAGACAACGGTATGGATTTTGTTGAGCAATCAGAGATTTTGAGAAGCTTAATTGGAGATACACAAGCAAATAGGCATGGATATTTGAAAATATCGTTTTTTGAGTATCTAGAAGGAGATAAATCTTTTTTGCACTTTTTGAAAATGTCAAAAGAAGCTTTTAAAAATGGAGATGAGTATTGGGGATACAGGTTTCTTGCGTATGCTCTCCATTATCTTGAGGATTTGATGCAACCATACCATGTCAGACCTGGAACGGTTCCAGAACTTATTCGATTTATTTTCGATAAAAAAACCAGAATATTTCTTAGGAATGCTCATAGCACGTACGATGTTTATATGACATTTTTGCTACATAGTTCAAAATACAGAGAAGAGTTCCGACAGATGATAAGGGACGCAAAACCTTTGATACTGCCGGTTTCGGATGAGCAACTGATATACGAAGCAATAATGTATTCCTATTCGGCATTTTTTGACATACATGCGGAAGTTAAAAAGGTTTTTGGTCAGATACTCTACGAAAGAAAAGCCACCATACAAGATTTCAAAAGAGCGGAAGAAAAAGGAGAATTAGACAGGTTGTATGAATTAACAAAAAAGCTTGCGAGTACACTCGCAAGCTTGGCTAAGGGGGTTATTTTAAAAACCGTCCCGTCAAACTAATAAATTTTAATTTCAAAAAGTGAAAATGTTAATACCCCTTTCACCACAGATTTTTGTGAACAAACTATCAATCTCCGCGTTCGTATAGATATTTAGTATCTTAGTTCCTGTCTTTTCGGATATTGTTAGAATTTTTTCAAGGTTTTCCATAATATCGGCTAAGCATGTTTCAAATCTGAAGAATCCGTCTTCTTGTTCAGCAATTAATGTGTTTTTTGGCATGAAGCTTAGAAGTAGTTGGAATATATTCCACGGTTTTACAAGCTTTTTTAACATCATGTTTCCCACCATTTGTGCAACTGGTATTTTATCAACTTCGGTGATATCGACTGTGTAAGAAAATCTAATTAGTTCTTTTTCTTTAAGTGTATCTTTTGCGTATTCTTCGTCTTCTATTTCTTCAAACGCGATAGTGATGAATGTACTTTCTCTGAGTTTTCTCACCATATCGTTTGTAAGGCTCCTTAAGACAACCGTTGATCCGGTAAGGTCACATATTCTTCCACCAGAGGCTTTTAAGTTGACCATGGAGACCGGAAATGAGTCATTAAATCCAATAACCAAATCTGGTTCACTTGCAACAACAATGGCTCCCAGTGTTATTGCAGTGGCTTGTTTTGTGTATTTGCTGAGCTTTACAAATTTTTCGTTCACGTCGTCGAGGATTTCATAGCTAGTTTGAGGAGTGGAGAATTTTTCAAATGTCATATGTTCATATTTTTCAGAAGCGAATAGTTCTGAGAGAACTTTGTGGATTGTAGAGTCGTATTTCATTGTGTAATAGAACGCTTTGAGAGCAAACATTCTTCGGTCGTGAAGAGGAACGTCACCACACGAATCTATTAATTTTATGATTTTTTGATAATCATTAGGGTCACACACAACAACAACGTTTCTATGGTTTTTTGCGGCTGCTCTCAACAGTGCAACACCACCGATATCGATATTCTCTATCAAAGTATCTTCATCACGTGTTTGTTTCTGGACCTCTTCAAATGGATACAGGTTAACGACAACCATATCAATAGGAATTATGGAATGTTCTTCTAAATCTGCGATATGGGACTGTTCATCGAAGTTAGCAAGAATGGCACCGAAAATGAAAGGGTGCAAAGTTTTTACGCGACCACCAAGTATTTCGGGAAAGCCTGTTATTTCTGAGACTTGCTTCACAGGGATGCCTGCATCTGCCAAAAGTTTCGCCGTTCCACCTGTGCTTATTATCTCCACACCTCGAGTATGGAGTTCTTTTGCAAATTCAACAACGCCGGTCTTATCAGAGACACTTATCAAAGCCCTTTTGATATTCACGAAAAAATCACCCCCACGTTAATTTTTCAAATTTTCAGGGCTTTTTGAACTTCTACGATTTGGTTCATGATAATGGAGAATGTTTCTTCTATTTTCTTCTGTGTTTCACCGAATAGTTCAAGAGCTTGTTTTAATTCTTCTGAGATTTTTGTTATCTCGTATATGCTGTCTTTTAGATTGTTGATTTCAGACGACTGTTTTTCAAAGGTTGCTTCTACTTTTTCGAAATCATGGGTTAGCAATTGTACACTATCAAAGAATTGGTAAATAGCTTCTGAGAACTTTCTGTTGCTTTCACTTATAATTTCTACATTTTTAAACAAATTAAGTAGTTCTTCCGAAAAACCTTCAAATCTGTTAGAAATAGATGTGATGTTGTTTTCTATTCGTTCTGCAAACTCAGATGCCTCGTTTGCCAGTTTTCTAATCTCATTAGCAACTACAGCAAAGCTTTTTCCTGCTTCTCCGGCTCTTGCTGCTTCGATAGATGCATTGAGAGAGAGTAGGTTTGTTTGGACTGATATAGATTTTATAAGGCTCGATATATCCTTTATTTTTGCAAAGTCGTTGTAAAGTTCATCGAATGTTAACTTCAATTTACTGCTCATCTGATTGAAGTTTGTGACGATATTTTCGATTTCAGAAAAGTTTTCTTTGCTACTTTCTGATATTGAGATGATGTCGGACATAACTTTATCTGATTTGTCAACGGTTTCTTCCAGCAATGAGGAGGTCTTTACCATTTCGTTTAAGAAATTTTCGAAGTATTCAACTGTAATTTGTAGTTTCTCGAGGGCGTTTTCGGCATTTTTTACAGAAGAACCAAGGTTTCTATATAGTTCCTCGATTTCTTCAAAGTAGTTTACGGAAGATGTTGAAAGTTCATTCACTTTATCTCTAGATGCAACAAGATTTTGAATATAGTTTGTTTGCTCCTCCATAAGTTTACTGATAGCTTCGTTCATGTTTTGTGTGGTTCTAAAGACTTCTATAGTCCTTGCTGAAACGTATATGGCTATCGTAAGTCCAAAGAAAAGTTGACCTATGTTGAAGAACATAAATTCTATCTTAACAACGTTGGCTACAGAAAGTAAAGATAAGAACGTTGCACCTATAACTGCTGAGAATCCAAAGAGTACCAGTTGCTCTTGTCTGGTCTTTACTTGTTTAACGAGTATTCCAAGAATCCACAAAAGTAAAACGAGAGAATAAAGGTAGAAAATAGCATAAGAGCTCTTAAGCTGTGTCATATTTCTGGCTAAGATTACCGGGATGAAGAACAACCAATAAAGCAAAATGTAAACCTTTTCGACTTTTGTAGGTTTTCTTTTGAAAATTTCGTTTATGAATCGGTACGCAAAATACATACTAAGCGCTGCACCCAATATTGCTAGTTTTTTCCAGAGTATGAAAGGATACAAAAACAGGTTCATCTCATCTATACTTGTCAATAGTGGTGAGATTACAACTATGGCTCCGTATAGGAAGGTGTTCTCTTTGAGAGCAATTGCCAGTAAGAGTACGATGATGAAAAGGGCTATCATAAAACCTGAGCCTAAGTAAAACATCGATTCTTCAATGGCGTTAGCACGTTCGATGAATTTGATAATATTATCATGCCCACCTATGTAGAATTTTCGTTCAATGCCACCATTTGAAATGAAAGAAAGCTCAATAAGTACATCCCCTTGTAGGATTAGCGGAAAATACCTATGCCAAGGGTTAACGCTGCCTTTTTCTGATGAAACAGAATAGATTATCATACCGTCCTGATAAACCTTTATATACTGGTTAGCTGTTACCGAAAAAGCTAGGGTTTTCCCTTTGTATCTGGACCCATCTATCTTGATTTGCATGATGTAATGGTTGTTCTCTTTGTCTGCGATGAAGTAAGGGAATGGCTTTTCTTCACCATTAACTATAACTTTTGCATCATTAAATTCCTCTATCCCAGGAACATTTCTGTAAGCTCCCATGAATGCAACTATTAGGGATATAATAAATAAACCAGACACGGCTATAAGTAAGTTCTTCATCAAAACTTTCATATGTGCCCCTCCTTGACAACATGTACCTGACTTTAGTTGTAGTGGTATTGGGGCTCTTAGAGCTACCAAGGGATAACCTTACCTGTATAGTCGAGGAAGACTCCGGTCTGGTTCAAATGACGAATTACTTTAATTATGCCAGCAGCGGATTCCTCAGGCAGCAAAGGAGCCTCAGGTCCACCCATGTCTGTTTTTACCCATCCTGGATGGATAGAAACAACGTACATATTCTTCAATTTATGAGCAAGCAATTTTGTCACCATGTTTAGGGCAGCTTTTGAAATAGAATACGGCACGGACGTAGTCCCACCTGTGCTTGAGATACTACCGAGGATACTGGAGATATTTATTATCTTGGCCCCATCTTTAAGTTTACCTTGTTTGTAAGATTCTTGTACAATCATGTACGGACCCATTGTGTTGACTTTAAATGATAGAAGCATACCTTCTTCTGTGACTTCGGGAAACCGTTCTTCGATGAGGACCCCCGCATTGTTTATGAGAACGTCTATAGGTTCTTCTATTTGTGAAACGAACTCTTCTATGGAAACGGGATTGGAAGTATCTACTTTCAATACTTTAAGGTTTTCATGCTCGAATGGCATAGAGGTTCTGACACCTACGGTCAATCGTTCTCCTTCGAATAGTAGTTGTTTTGCTAATGCTAGTCCAATACCCCTATTTGCACCTGTGATGACCCAGTGCATGTTCTCCCCCCTAAAATTTAGTTTTTTATTCTCATTTGTTACTCATGTTACTCATCGTCTTCGACTTTGTAATTTGGATTCTCTTGATATAATTGTTCCAAGTATTTTTTTGAGCTTTCTTCGTCTCCAAGTACTTTGTTCATTCTGTACAGATACTCAAGAGCTTTTTGTCTTACCTCGGGGTTTTTAGAGTTGCTCAATTCTTCAAGTTCGGAAAGGTTTGAATATATGTACTGTAGAACAGAAAGTGTGTCACCTTTCTTTATGTACCCTATCAAAATCTTTGCGAGTTCTACATTGTATTCTAGCACAACGTTTTCGGAATTGTCGAAATTCCTAAGTCTTGCAAGAACTAAGAATGATTTGTATCCCATATCGTAAAGTTTCTTTATTGCTAGTTCGTATTCTTTTTTGTACTGTTCGTCTAGCTTAGCATCTTCGATAGCTGTGATAAATCCAGAAATTTCTATCGGCTCAACTGAAAGGAGATTTCCTGATTTGTCAAACAGGGAGGAGTAGTATTTTTCCACTAATTTTTCCGCAGGGACGTTTTGGACCATGTCAAACCAAATTGCATACTGTGATGGAACTATGAATTTGATACTTTCAGCTGAAATTTTTTCTTCCACATATTTTTCGAACTTATTTTCTGAAAGACTACTCATAACTTCTTCGTACATTGGAGAAGATTTGAATTTTTCGAATGTTGAAAGGTCATTCAGGTTTTTTATGTAGAATACAAAACTCGCGTTATCAGTTGTATGCATTCTAACTGGTTTTTCTGAGGGTGCGAAAAGAACGTCAACGAATGCCTCATTAGTTTCTGATTTCTTAAGCCCTAAGTATGTATCGGTACTCAAAAGTTCTGAAGGGGAAGCTTCAGAAAACTCTTGAACAGCCTTTTCGAAACCAACTTCAATTACTCTCTTGTAAAATTCTTTTGCTATTTCTTCTGTTTCGAAAGCAGCGTAATCAAAATCAATGAATGCCTCTTTTTGTATTTGCTCACGGTTGTTCTCGTAGTATTCTTTCATGTCAGCTTCCGAAACGTTCGAGTGGGAAGATTTGAAATCTTCCGGTGATAAACCTTCTGCGGAGGATAGATATCCGATAAATTTGTCTTCTAGAAGTTTTTTCATTACTAGAGCTTCAACGTAAGGTTTTTCGAATAGAGGGTCAAACAAACCATAGTATTGCTCGTAAAGCTGATACATTTCATCAATTTCCTCTTGGCTAATTCCAGCGATAATATCTCCGCTCTTTTCAAGGTACGCCACAAAATTCTGTAAATTACTCGCTAATGCCAAAGAGCTGAAAAAGAAAATACCGACTGCAAGTAAAAGACTAAGAATCTTAAAATACCTTTCCATGCTAACACCTCCATTAGAATTTTTTCAAACCAAATCTTATAAATAAACCGTAACTTGCCAAATGAAATTATCCCCCGCAGATTTTGCGGGGGATATTCTCGCTGTTATCTGTTATTTGCCGTTTGTGTGGATTTGGTGGTTGTTTGTGTTGAAGTGTTTGTTGTCTGTGTAGATTCGTTTGTTGTTTGTGTTGATTGCTGAGTAGCTTGTGCTTCTTTTTGTTTAATCATATCCTCAAGTTCTTTTTCAGCCGAATCAAAGTTTATACTGTAATCTGGTTTGAGTTCTTTAAGCTTTTGTAAGTAATCCTTTGCTGTTTTCGGATCATCGAGTAGCTTGTTCATCTCGTACAACTTGTAATAAGAATCCGCTCTTATCTTGATATCAACATTCGTTGCTTCGGCAAGGTCTGCAAATCCTTGATAAACTTCAAAGAGTTGGTTCATCACGATGTAAGCTCCACCTACTGAGAGATATGGTTTGATGGTGTCGTACAATTTAGTGTAATAATCAAATGCTACATCTTTCTTGTCTGGGAAGTATTCTTTCATCCTTCTAAGTATTTCGAGAGAAGAACCTTTTACCTGGTCATAGATGGATAGGACTATCTTCTTTTCGAATTCTTTAACATCTTTCTTTACTGCATCGAATGACGTATCCGTGCTAGCTGCGATTCTATCTGCAACTACCAAGAATGCTGCTTTTTGCTCGGCTGGTATGTCGGTTCTTACTTCTTCTGTTTTTGTGAAGAGTTGTTCATAGAGTTTTTTATAGGCGGTAAGTAAATCTTTTCCTTCAGCCGTTAATGCTTCGTACCATGTCTTGTAAACAGCATCCCTTATCTCGAACGCCACTTTGTTTTCTTCTTTCCATTTCTTGAAGTTTTCACCGAATTTTTCGTTCTTTAGGTTCGTAAGGATTTCGTTGAATGCTTCTGATTTTTTGAAGTTCTCGAATGTGTCAACTTTTTGGACACTTTTAACATTGAAAACAAAGTAAGTGCCGTTGTATGGGAATGAGACAAGTGTTGATGTAGCATCGAAAATCATTTTTTCGAGCTCTTTGGGAAGTGTGCCTTTGTTCAAAGTGTAATCTGTCATTGTCAAAGATGCTTCGGATGCAGCTTGAGTTACACCTTTTTCCATTGCGGATTTGACGAACTTTTCCATCTCTTCTTTGGTAGAGAATGTGACATAGGATGTCTCTGCTTTTGTATATTTGTTTATAATATCTTGCTTGTTTTTATTGTAGTAGTCCTGGACTTCTTTGTCAGCAACCATTCCAAGTTTGTCTTTTACAGCTTGTATTGTTAGCTCTTCTTCTTTTTGGCGCGTAAGCTCTTTTTCATAGTTTGTAAGGCTTCCATATTGGGCTTTAATTTGTTGGAGTTTTGCATTATCCTTCTTTGCTTCATCGATAGCTTTTTTCACTTCTTCTTTTATTTTGTTTTTGTCCGGTTTGATTTTGTTAACCTCGGCATAGTAGAGCATCAATTTTTTGTTGAGTAAATCGACAGTGATTAACGTTTTGACATATGGTTCCTCGATTACGGGGTCAAGCGATGGATTACCATATTGAGCTAAAAGGTTACCGTAAACTTCTTCAACATTTTCTGGGAATACCCAATATGCTTCGTTCTTTAAAGCTGTACCATCTTTAGTAACGTAGCCGACAGTTTCTTCGATAGTTCTTTTCATCTTTTTTGCTGCTGGTGAGTAGTTGACAGCGAGTGCCCACAACGCGATACCTGCTATAAAAGCAATAGCTATAACCCAAATGAATACTTGTTGCCACTTACTGATATGTCTCCTAAGTTTTACATCTTTACTTTCCTTACTCATACTCTATCTCCCCCTTCTTCTGCTTTTTCAGAGATTTCAATTTCTTCTATATCGATATCGCCTTCAGGCCTGACGAGTGGGAATGCTATTACATCACGTATGTTTGGGCTATCTGTTAACAACATAACAAGCCTGTCGATACCTATTCCAAGTCCACCTGTTGGTGGCATTCCATACTCAAGAGCTCTGATGAAATCCTTATCGAGCATGTGCGCTTCTTCATCGCCGAGGTCTCTTAATTTTAATTGGTTCATAAACCTTTCGAGTTGATCAACAGGGTCGTTGAGCTCGCTAAATGCGTTTGCCATCTCCCGACCGTAAATTATCAACTCAAATCGTTCAGTAACCCTTGGGTCTTCCCGATGTTTTTTGGCTAGTGGTGAAATTTCTACAGGGTGCTCAAGCAGGAACGTTGGTTGGATAACCCTGTCTTCCACAAGGTCCCAGAGCTTTTCTATCATGTGTCCCCTATCTTCAATTTCCACGTCAACTCCGCGAGCTCTTAGAACAGAAAGCATCTTTTCGTCAGAATCCTCAAGTATATCTACGCCGAGATTTTCCTTTATGAAATCTCTCATCTTTATCCTTCTCCATGGTCTTGTGAAGTCTATTTCCTGACCTTGGTAAGTGATTTTCGTTGTTCCGAAAAGTTGCTCAACAATATAAGTTATCAATTCTTCAGTGAGGTTCATCATGTCTTCGTAGTCTGCGTAAGCTTGATAGAGCTCTATGGAAGTAAACTCTGGGTGGTGTTTGTAGGAAATACCTTCGTTTCTGAAAATCCTTCCTATTTCGTAAACTTTGTCGAACCCACCTACAATGAATCTTTTCAAATGTAGTTCTGTTGCGATTCGCAGGTACATATCGATATCTAACGCGTTACAGTGGGTGACAAAAGGACGTGCAGAAGCACCACCTGTAAGGTATTGTAGTATAGGTGTCTCGACTTCATAGAACCCTTTCTGGTGCAAAAATTCGCGTATCATTCTAATTATGTCGGAACGTATTCTGAACCTTTTTATGGTTTCGTCGTTAGCAATCATGTCTACATATCTTTGACGGTATAGAATTTCTTTGTCCTTTATACCATGCCATTTTTCAGGCATAGGTCTGAGTGGTTTGACTAAGAGCTGGAACTTTTCAACAAGTATTGTAATTTCACCAGTATTACTCTTGAATACGATTCCTTCAACACCGATGATATCTCCAATTGTTACGTGTTCTTTGAAGAAATCAAAGTTCTCAGTCTTATCTTTACGCACATAGGCTTGGATACGACCGTAAGTGTCTTTAATGTGGAAGAACGCACTTTTGCCATGTTCTCTTATGGACATTATTCTTCCAGCTGTGGATACTCTCTGGTCAGTGACTTCTCCGTTAGCAAGATGTTCAAACTGTTTCTTTATATCTTCGGTGGTGTGAGTTTTCGGATACGAGTACGGATAAGGGTTAATACCAATCTTTCGAAGTTCTTCGATTTCTCTGATTCTCTGTTCTCTGAAATCTTTAAGCAAGATAAATCCCTCCTGAACATATTGTCCTCTCGACTTTTTGCTTATCTTTATCGTTTGGTTAACAACTACTCTATTACTCAGCTGTTATGTCCAACACTTGATATTTGACAATTCCTTTTGGTGCTTTGATTTTTATTGTTTGACCCTTTTTTGCACCGTTTATACCTCTTCCAAGTGGTGAGTCGATGCTGATTTTATTTGCAAATATATCAGCTTCTTGTGGATTAACAAGCTGGACTTTTAATTCTTCGCCTGTTTCAAGGTTTTTCAATAGTACCCAGTCACCAAGACTTACTGTTGATGAATCGAAAGCTTCGGCTATTATTTCAGCGTTCATGAGCATTTGTTCAAGTTCGTTAATACGAGAAGCAATTCGGCCTTGCTCGTTCTTTGCTTCTTGGTATTCTGAGTTTTCCGAAAGGTCTCCAAGCTCTCTTGCAGCCTTTATCCTTTCTGGGATTTCAAACATGAGTTGGCGTTTTAATTGATCAAGTTCTTCTTTGAGTTTTTGGTAACCTGCTCTTGTCAACTTAACTTTTTCCATCACTTTATCCCTCCTGAAATCATGATTAGTCTTCTTCCTTAGAGATTTATTCACCATTCTTTTATGATTCTTGTCGTAATTCTTTTATAACCTCTATAAACTGATCGATTTCTCTGAAGTCTTTGTAGACAGATGCAAAACGGACATAGGCAACTTGGTCGGTTTTCTTCAGTTCATCCATAACTATTCTGCCAATTTGTTCAGTGCTTACCTCGACCGTTCCGCTTTTTTGCAAAGTAGAAACAACGTTATCTACGATTCTTTCTATATCTTCCAATGTAACTGGCCTTTTTTCAAAGGCTTTCAAAAGTCCGTTTAGTATCTTTCTTCTGTCGAATTTCTCTCTTCTACCATCTTTTTTTATAACCGTAATTGGTCCAGTTTCGTATCTTTCATACGTGGTAAACCTCGCATGACAATTCGGGCATTCCCTCCTACGTCTTATTGCCCTTCCTTCACTAAGTTCTCTTGAATCAAGCACTCTTGTATCTTCGTATCCACAGAATGGACACCTCATCTTTACTCACCACTTCCTTTTACCCTTTCCAGAAGTTTTTCCAATTTTTTGAACCTATTGTATACCATACTTTTTGTAAGCGGTGGTTCAAAGAGTTCCCCAAGTTCCGATAAAGTGAGGTCTTCATGTTCTAATCTTAGTTCCACAAGTTTTCTTAGTTCATCAGGCAAGTTTTCTAATCCTACTTTTTCTATGACTTCGTTGATAATTTTTAGCTGTTTTGCATTACTTTCACCAGTTCGTTTGGCATTAGCACTTAAAAAATTAAGCGTGCGGTTTATATCCGCTCTTATTTCACGAGATGTTGTTATTTTTTCTATATGGGACGCAGCACGAATTGCCCCAATCAGTTCTAGTACTTCTTGTATATCGTATCCGCGTTTTAAGTAGTACCTATAATTATACCTCAACTTTGTGATTTTTCCAATCACCCCAAGGAATTCTTCCAATTTTTCGTCAACAAAAGAAAGTAATTGCTCACTATACGAAACAAGTTCAAAATGGTAGTTCTTTGCTGGGTCAGTTACAGAACCAGAAGCAACAAAGAAGCCTCTCAAGAACGCACCGAATAATCCAATATCCTCCTGTATTTCTTTGGGCATTGAAAGAATGGACAATTGGAGTTTCTCAAGTATATCTGTCGGAATGAAAATCTGAACTCTTTTACGTTGAAGCTTGTTCTTTATTAGTGTTAGCTTCTTTTTGTCTATACCCAAAAGGTGTAACAAATTCATAACCCTTCTGGCTGCAGGTATAAATCCAACTTCAAGCAAAACATAACTATCAACAGAGGTTTTTACATACGTACCTTTACCTTTTAAATAACCAATAAGCTCAGCCTGTGCTTCGGCTTGGCTGAGAACTTCTACCTGACATAATTCACCTTTAACTTCTTCAGAGAATGTGTATTTCACAGCTTCACCTCTAAATCTGATGGTTTTCTTTCAGCTTTTTGGTTCTTGACTGAGTTCAATAAGTTAAACAATATTTCTGATATTAAAATCGAGTCGTGACGAATTCTATACTCACCCTCAAATATTATGGAGGAATAGTGACCTGTAATTACACGATTATCATGAATGTCCACTTTTACAGGTTCAGCACCTTTTTCGATATACTTTTTAAGAACTTCTTCGTTCGATGGTGGAAATGAGTGAATAATGTAATCAACAGACACTCCCGCGTATCTTTCAATTTCTTTTACATGGTTTTTGAGAGTGTATCCAAATGTTTCTCCTGGTTGTGTCATGATGTTGCTTATGTATATCTTTACAGCATGTGACTTTTTGATACATTCTTGAAAACCCTCTATAACTAAATTTGCAACAACACTAGTATACAGGCTCCCAGGTCCAAAGATGACTGCGTCGCTTTCTTCTAATACTTTTTGAACTTCCGGGTTTATTCTCACAGGCTCGTGTAGTTTCAGTTCGACTATACGGTTCTTTGTCTTTTTGGAATATTCAACAATATTTGTTTCACCGACCACGTGCGTTCCATCTTCGAAAACAGCTAACAATCTTGCCATTTGCAATGATACAGGAAGAACTCTTCCTTTTATCGCGAGGATATCAGAAGCCTTTGCTATGGCTTCTGCAAAGCTTCCGGTAATTTTTGTTAATGCCGCCAGAATGATATTACCAACGCTGTGCCCTTTCAAAGAACCATCTTGGAATCTATAGTTAAACAACGTGCTCAAGATGCTTTCAGAATTTGCAAGTGCTACTAAGTTGTTTCTTATATCACCCGGAGGTGGGACATTTAATTCTTCCCTGAGTATTCCAGAACTTCCGCCTTCATCGGTTATTGTGACCACAGCGGTTATATCAAAGGGATAATTTTTTAGACCTCTTAGTAATGTTGAAAGGCCAGTGCCACCACCGACAGCAACAACCTTCATCCAAGAGTCACATCCCTGTGCTCAATTGTTGTTTTGAAGTTTTCTTTTCTAAGTTGGGAAGCCAATTCCTCAGCAAAATAAACAGACCGGTGTTTACCACCGGTGCATCCTATTGCAACTACCAATTCTCTTCTGCCTTCTGAACTGTATCTGCTAATAGCAAAGGAGACAACGGATTTAATTTGGTATAGATAATCGTTTACTCCGTCGACCTTTTTCAAAAATTCTTTTACTTCTTTGTCCCGCCCATCTTTTGGGCGAAGTTCGGGGATATAGAAAGGATTGGGGAAGAACCGAACATCAAAAACGAAATCGGCGTCAAGTGGTATTCCATACTTAAATCCGAAACTTATAATGTGTACGGTAAAATCTTTGGTTTCGACGTTTCCAAGAAGCTTTGTCAATTTTTCTCGTAATTGGTGGGGATTTAGTTGAGAGGTATCAATAACAATATCTGCCATTTCAAGAACGTCTTTCATCATTTCTATTTCCAAGTCTATAGCTTCCATTATAGACGTGGTTTGTTTTGAAAGTGGGTGAGCTCTCCTAGTGTGTGCGAACCGCTGGACCAATGTTTCTTTTGTTGCAGTCAAAAAGACAACCTTTGTGAAAGGAAATCTCTCTTTGACCTCTGCAATTGCTTTTTTTACATTCCCAAACATATATCCTCGAATGTCTATGACTATTGCTAATTTATCAATGCTAGGCAATACAAGACTTGCTACTTGATATGTAACTTCTGGCGGAAGGTTATCTATACAGAAGAAACCTAAATCTTCAAGCAAACCAGCAGCGGTGGACTTACCCGCTCCCGAGTACCCTGTCAATATCACAAGCTCTTTCAAAGTATACCACCTTCTGTTCTAATTCTGTGACTTCAAGATGTTTCACTTGGTAAGGATGTCTGAATCCAATCTTTTTAAGCTTTTTCTCAAACTCTTCTGGATTGCCAGTTACATAAAATTCGACGAACGGCTTTCCACTGCCAACAAGGTGGGATATTTCTCTAACCATTTCATCTGCGGGGTCGATAATTCTAACGTTTTCCATAACACGTGCTATTATGTCCTTAAGGAATGGGAAATGTGTACATCCAAGAATCAGTTCGTCGGGTTTAAATCTTCGAAATGGTTCTAGATAGAATTTAACGACGGCTTCAACCATGTTGCCATAGAATATACCTTCTTCAACCAATGAAACGAAAAGCTGAGCGGGTCTTTGAGCAACCTTTTTTCCTCTTTCTTCAAGAGCGTGCTTATAGATACCGCTCTGAACTGTTGTATGAGTGCCTATGACCGCAACTCTCTCATATTTTGAGGCGTTGACACCTGCTTGGATAATGCTGTGATACGGTATTTTGAAAGCATGGCGATATTTCGCCATTGTTGAATCGGAAGTGTTGCATGCTGCAAATATTCGCTCAACTTTTCGCTCCATCAGAAAGCCAATGATTTCCCTACTGAAAGTTTCTATTGTATCACGTGATTTTGTACCATATGGGGCACGCATAGTGTCTGCAACGTAAATATAATGAGCCGGTAGGGTTTCAATTAATTTTTTTAAGACAGAAAGACCACCTATTCCTGAATCGAATAGTCCAATTCTCATTTGCTCCTATATCCCTCCATGGTAAGATTTTTCAGTTATCAGTTTTTAACCCAGCGTTCTAATCTTCTCTTTCACTCGGTTATAAAGTTGGTCAAGCTCTTTCTGAGTATTGTATTCATTTTCAAGTAAGTCACAAATCATGAGAACCAAAAGTTCATCAAACGGAATCTCGTCGTAAAGGCTTCTGTAAGATATTTGGAGCTCTTTGAGTCTTCTGAGTACATAATCTATGAGTTCGTCAGAGCCATCAGTGGCAAATTCGTAATCTTTGCCGAAAACTGATATTTTAACCTTCCTCATGTTCGCTCACTTCCAATATGCGCATTAAATCTTTGACTCTGACAACAAGCTTGTTTATGATTTCTTCGTTATTCCTAAGCAGGTTCTCTAAATGGTTCTTTTCTCTTTCTAATTGACTAATCCTCTCAATCGCTTGATTGAGCTCATTCCATAGTTTTTCGTTTTCTTTTTTCAGCTCCACGTAACTTGTTACTATGCCCTCTACCAAACGTTCCAATTCTTGCACCTTTTCGTTCATTATACCACGCTCCCTTGCGTTTTACCAGTTTCCAAAAATGATAAAGTTTGTAACGTTTGTAATAAAAATAACTAACGGGTGCATTATCATAGGTAAAATCCACAAGACAAGAAGTCCCAGCATGAATAGGATACCATAAAAATTAAATTTGATGTACCACTCATACGATTTGTCTGGCAAAAACGCCAAGACTATCCTTGAACCGTCTAAGGGCGGGAGAGGTATCAAAGAAACGATAGATAAAGTAAAGCTCCATTTTGAAGCAATGTAAAAGAGGTTGAAAACTATCGGAGAGTTGGAAAACCTACTCACCATTCCGTATATTATTCCTAGCAAGAAGCTAGCAACAATACCGTAAATTGAGAAAAAGAACATTTTTTTTCGTCTGATTTTGAGGTAATCAATTAAAGGAGACCTAGTCCAACCAAAGTCAAAGAATAGAAATGTTAATAGTCCTACAGGGTCGATGTATCCAATGGGTGATTTTTTTAAAAGAGGAAAAAGTCTGTTCGAAGAACTTAGTCGCTCCACACTTATTCTGTAAAATAGGCATCTGAAAAACTCACGTGGCCAGCTAATTAAGACATAAGCAGCAAAGCCATAAATAACGTTCTTCAAAGCAGAAAGAACAAGCTGATTCAAAGAAGTCCCCCTCCCCTGCGCTTATACTTATAACAAGATGCACGTAATAACTTTTCCTTTTGCTCTGTCAAACTTCTGTTTTACTCCACCCAAGTTCAATTTTCTTTTGTTTAGCATATTCTTTCACTTCATGTATCTGTTCGTAACTCATATTGTTCCACCAGTAAGGTAACACTGTATTGTTAAGCAATAATGGATCTTCAAGACCTGTAAGCTTTCCTTTGTTTACCAGGTCTATCCAAATATCCGTTCCAACAATTGGAGTAAATTCGTTAACGGAGAAATCTATATCTATACTCGCACAAACATCTATTGCGTTCTTGACGTCCTCAACGCTTTGCTCAGGCAGATTAACCATAATATATGCGCTGACTTCTTTATGTGTAAAACCAGCGTTGTGTAGGATTTCCGATGCGCGAATGATATCTTCATCTCTAACCTTGCCACCAGTTGCAATTTGGAGCTTACCGGATGTTTCGTATCCAAGTTTGATTGTTTTAAAATTGGCTTCAAAAAGTAAATCCGCAGTTTCTTGGTCTAACAATCGCGCATGTATACCGTTTGGCAAATGAAATCTGAGGCTTTTATGCAAATTTCTTTCCAAGATTTTTCTTAAAATAGGTTTAAAGTGCCTTTCTTTGTTCACAAGTATCGCATCGTCGAAGAAAACGATGTCTTTGACCTTTAACATTTCAGAAAACAGCTCTATCTCTTCTAATATTTTCTCTGGATCTTTGAATTTCATATTATCCCAATTTCTGTGGGCAATACAATATGTACATCTATAAGGACAACCAAGTGTTGTCAACAAAACAACGTATCCTAAATTATTATACAACTCATAAGCAGGTGACAGGTCTGTGAACCAATCAATATCTGTGCTGGGAATATTCCATCCAAGTAAATCGTTAAGAAAGCGAGGTAGATAACTCAAGTCTGTTTTTGTGAAAACATACGCTCCAGATTTCTTGGCTATGTGAAGCTGATTTCTTGCAAAGAACCCCCCAAGCACAACAGGAACGGAAAGTTCCTCTTTCAAAACACGTATAGTATCAAAATAACCAGGATACCAATAAGTCAAAGTAGATGTTACGAAAACTGCACTTATATCATTTTTAACTTCTTTCAATCTTTTCCTAAAAAGTTCTTCAGGCATTCCGTATCTTTTGTATTTTCTAGGCATGAAATATAATATGTCTGGTTTTTTAATCTCTATGTGTGGAAACTTCCCAGTGCCGTAGAATTTGTCTTTTGGAACTTTCGTATACAGCGGCAATTCAGGGTCGTACCTGTTCATCAAATCTATTAGTTCGACTTCTATGCCAAGACTTTTCAAAAAGCTACCTACATATAGCAAACCAACGGGTTTTAACCAAAAATCGTAAGCAGCGAAATCTTCAATCCAGGGGTTTACGAGCAGTATTTTTCTTTTCTTCATAGAAGTAGTACATCCCTCGCAGTGTCAAATCTTTGTCGATTATTCCATCAACAATATTCTTTACAAAAACAGACTGACCACCAGTATGTATTATCCTTGGAGCTTCTCTAAATTCTTTGACTATGTGCTCAATAACATATTTTACTGCACCAATTGTTGCATTAATAGCACCAATTTGGATATTTGATTCCGTGTCTTTGCCTATGAACGTTGGATAAGGTTTAAGCTCGACTAATGGCAACTTCGCGGTGCCTTTGAACAGAGCATTTACCATCATCGCAAAACCTGGCATTATTGCTCCGCCTTCGTAAACACCGTCTCGAAGTACTTCAATTGTTATCGCCGTTCCGTAGTCTATAACGATACAGTTATTCCCGTAATCTTTTTTGGCAGCTATGACATCGCAAACTCTATCTGCACCTATTTCTTTAGGATAGTGCACGTTCCATATTATTTTATCATAATCTTGCGCTCTGACAAAATAGACTTCTCCGTTTCCGTATTTTTGAGCAAAATATTCAAATACAACATTTACTGAAGGAACAACCGAAGAAACAACTATAGGCAAATTTTCAACATAGTCTTTGAAAAAGCTTTTCAAAAATGCGTATAGTTCGTCCTCTGTTTCATACTTTGAGGTTGAAATTCGATATTTTTCGAATTCTTTACCTTCTCTTGTTAAAGCAATCGTTGTATGTGTATTTCCTACATCGAACAACAAAACCATAAATTGGAAAACCTCCTTACGTGTTACCTAGTTACAATATTTACCATCGCGTCGTTACTTCCACACCTGTTTCAGGGAGTATCTTGTATTTCTCCAGTATCTCGCGTATATCCTTCGTAACATATATTCTTACAATTTGTATCAGGTTGCTCTTCATGAAGTTGTAAGCCGGATACTGTCTAACATATTCTTCAAAGGTCATTAGGCTGTGTTTTTTTAGAATGTATATATTACTTCTCAGAAACTCTTCGGGATGAACAATTGTAAGTTTGTAAGGGGTATCTATTTTGAAAATTTCATCAAAGTTACCAAGGATGTGCTTGATTGTTTTCATGTCTTCTTCGTCGGCAATTTCCAAGCATCTTTCAAGCCTTAGACGAATTTTTTGTAGCAAGTCTCCGGCAATACCTTGGCTTACGAGTGTTGGGTCGACACCTTCTATTGAAAATGGTGTTTCCAAGACAACTTTCCACAAATTTCGTGATTTTAATCTCTCGACAATTTCGTAAGCCATTACAATGTCAAGTTCGAGAGGTTGAAGATCTATTTCGTATTTTAAAAGTGCTTGCTTTGTATCCTCTCCACCACCGTATTGTTCAACGAGATTGTAGAAATTGAATATAACTTCGTTAATGATTGTTTGATCAGTGAGGTCCAAAAATTTTTCAATGTCCAAAACACGTTCGTCTAATTTAAGCGCCTTGTATGAAAGGTCCAAGAGTTCTTGTATCATCATGTCCGCTGCTCTTGAAGTTTTGTGGAAGTAAACGTTCTTGTACATCATAAATCTGCCAAACAAGATTGTGTATATTTCGTCGACAACTTTTGAATCGTAAGCTAGAATAGTTTTTCCATCTTTTTCAACGATTTTTGAATTCCTAATCAACCGGTCTATAGAACCCGTACCAAATCCTCTTGTCCCCGCATAGTATGAATCTCTCAAAACAAAATCGAGTCTGTCAGCACCAAGTGGACCCTGGACAACTGCAAATTCAATCGTTCCTTTTTCTTCACCTTCGTAAACTTTTATTACTTCTTCCATCAACTGTGCAAAGTTGTCTTCCATGTTAGTTGAGAGTTCACCAAGTGTTATCTCCAAATCTTCTAACACAGCCTTTTTTAGAGTTGATGGAGCTTCTTCGTACTTTTTTATTAACTCTTTTGGAAAGTATTCTCTCAATAGTCTTGTTCGATACTCATCGTGTCCATCATTGAACCCAAGCCTTTTGTAAACGACATCATCAAATTGATGGCTGAAAGGTCCATGACCAATATCGTGGAGGAGTCCTGCGAGACGTAAAATACGAACCTTATCTGGTGTATCATAAAGATGTTCGGCATATACGCCAGAAAGGTGCATCACACCAAGCGAATGTGCAAAACGGGTATGTGTCGCACCAGGGTAAACATATTCAGCACCTACCAATTGGCTGAGGTATCTAAGCCTTTGCATTGCTTTCGTGTCGATAATTAATATTTCAACCGGATAAAGCATGATTTCTGAATAAATTGGGTCTCTTGAAACCTTATGATACACAACTATCGCCTCCTGCTAAAATTTTGTCGTATTTTTATTTTACCATATAACAACGAAAATTGGACGTATTATCACAACAATTGCAAAAAATGTTTTTGTTGGTTGGGTATTCATTGTTTTTACCTACTTGCAATGGACGATAAAAATGTTGTATAATTAATACGAAAATTGTAAAGGTGATAGGCTCTTGTGCATTAAATTTAATTGTTCATGAGAAAAATAGGGGGGCTTCCCACACCACAATAAAAGGAGGGGTTGGCTGTGAAAAAAGTTTTTGTGGGACTTTTGGTGCTTGTTGCACTGTCCATTTTCGCTGTACAGGTTAACTACGGTATCTTCTCTGATGTTACGACAACGAACATCTGGAACTTGCTCGGCTCAGGTTCATCTTCTTGGAACTTTGTTGTTCAGTTGTGGAAATATCCTTCCTTGCTTGGCATGAACAAAGACGGTACTCTCATTCCATCTGCAGCTGCAGAAATTCCTAAAATTGAAAAAGAAGGAAACATGTACACAGTAACAGTAAAACTCAGAAAAGATATGCGCTGGTCAAACGGTGCTCCGTTCACAGCAGATGATGTTGTTTTCACCTACACAACTGTAAAAGGTATGGAAATACCTGGTGGTAACTGGGGTGGAGCTTACGAACCAGAAAAAGTCGAAAAGATTGATACTTGGACAGTGAAGTTCTACTTCAAAGAAAAGAAGACGATGACGATTTACTACGACACACTCATGACCGCTATCGTATGCAGCAACTACTGGAAACCAATAGTAGAAAAAGCAAAGAAACAAAAAGACCCAGTAAAATGGCTACTTTCACAAGAAGTTATTGACCCTGGTATTACGGCACTCAACCTTGGAAAGATTGAAAAAGGTGCGTTCGTGCAAGTTGTAAAACAAGTTCCAAATGACAAATACTGGGCATACGGTGAAAAGAACATTTACTACAAAGGTGGCGGGTTCTCAATTGTTAACCCAAAAACAGGTTTCAAATGGTCAACTGGAGACACAAAACAACCTGTCACACTTCAAGTGGAGAATGGACCATTTGTAGACACAATTGTTTACAAGGTATTCGGTAACAAACAGGTTGCTATCCAGGCTCTCATCGCTGGCGATATTGACTATATTTACAACCCAGTTGGACTTACCGCTGGTGAGACTGAACAACTCAAAGGTCAAAAGGATATAAAGATAGTTTCCAACCCACAACTTGGATTCAGATACCTTGCATTCAATATGAGAAAGTTCCCAATGAATGTTAAGGAATTCAGGCAAGCTATAGCTGCACTTATCGACCGCGATTTCATTTGTAACCAAGTGCTCCAAGGAAGAGCAATTCCACTTGCAACACCAGTACCACCAGCAAATAGTTTCTGGTACAACTCTGCTGTTAAGACCATCGGAGAAGGACTCAGCATGGGTGAAAGGTATCAACTTGCAGTCAGCTTGCTCAAGAAAGCAGGATTCAAATGGGATACAGAACCAGTTATCGATCCAAAAGATGCAAAGAACCCAGTTAAGACACCTGGTAAAGGTTTGAAAGGTCCAGACGGAAAGCCAGTACCAACACTTACACTCCTTTCACCGGGTATGGACTACGACCCAATGAGAGCACAGACAGCAATGTACATCGAACAATGGGCAAAGAACATCGGTATACCACTTAACTTGAAGCTCACAGACTTCAACGAAATTGTTACGAAAGCATTTGATGAAGTTGACTTCGACATGTACATACTTGGTTGGGGTATCGGAAGGGTGCCAACATACTTCAGGTCATTCTGGCACAGTAAAGAAATGGCACCAGATGGATTCAACACACCAGGTTACAACAACCCAGAATTTGATGCAATTGTTGAAGAATTCGAATATGCAGATACGTTTGAACAAGCAAGGAAAGCTATATTCGAAGCACAAAAGATACTTGCAGAAGATCTGCCATACATAATCCTCTTCACTAATCCAATGATAGAAGCCTACAGAACATCAATCAAATTCCCATTTGACAATATGCTTGATGGTATCCAGGGTTACTTCGGATTCCCAGAAGGTGTAAGGAGGGTTCAGTGATACTAAGCTGAACAACTCAATTATTAAAACCTAAATACGTAAGGTCCCCCCGCAAGGGGGGACTATTAAATGAGGCGCTTGAGAAATTCAAAACTTGCAGAAAAAACTTCCCAAATCATATAAAAGTGTCCAAACTGATTAAAGGGAGAGGTGAAGATGAGAAGTTGGGAACTGATTTTATACGCACTCGTGGTACCTTTGGTAGGTATCTATTTTTCCCTCAGGAAAGGCAAGAGACCTATTAATTACAAATTACATATTCCTTGCAATCTCACTTGCGTTGTACTATGGTGCTCTTTTCAATGTGGAATACCTTTACTTGTTCAGTCCAAGATTTAATTTCATCATTGCACCAATAATATACTTCTACGGTTTTGACTTGCCTGGACTTGCCAAGTTCATCAGGAACAGGACTGCTCAGATTGTCCTTTTGCTTATAATCTATGTAACCGTTGTCTTCTTTATCTTCTTAGCCATGCCAGGTGACTATACCACGAAATTTTTGGATCCGAAGTTGATGAGAAACCCTGAAATGTATGAAAGAATGAAAAAACTCTTTGGTGTGGACGATCCGTGGTATGTTAAGTATTACAAACACATGAGAAATTTCTTTAACTTGGAGATGGGTATATCATTCAGTGAATATCCTAGGAAAGTTGAAGAAATCATCGCTGAAAGATTACCGAGAACTTTATTCTTGTTCCTCGCAAGCTCTGTTCTTTCGTTCCTTCTTGGCTTTGACCTTGGGAAAAGAATTGCATGGAGAAGGGGAGGATTAATAGATAAGGCAGCTACATTTGTGGGAATTGTCTTTTGGACGATATTCACTCCATTCTACATGCTTATCCTTATATGGCTCTTTGCGGTTACATTAAAGTGGTTCCCGCTATCTGGTTTTGTTACGCCTGCCAAGTGGTTTAACGCTCCTTTTAGTGCACAGGATGTGTTCATAAGGTTATTGTGGACGGAATTCTTTTTGCTTGTCATGTGGATTATCGGTATTGTATTAGCGTCGAAGTTAAAAACGATAAAGGCTAAGAAGATAGCCGCCTGGTCGTTTGTTATAGCAGGTGTTGTTCTTTCAATCATGTACTGGAGTACCAACAAAATGGGGAGCTATGCTCTTGATATAATTTACCATCTTGCACTCCCCGTCATTGCACTTGTGACATTACACTTTGCAGGAGATATGCTTGTTATGCGTGATACCATGCTTGAGGTAATTAAAGAAGATTACATTACGACAGCCAGAGCAAAGGGACTTCCTGATAAGGTTATACGAGATAAACATGCTGCAAGAACCGCTTTGCTTCCTTTAATGACCAGCTTTGTTATAGGTCTTGCTTCCACGGTAAGTGGAGGAGTCATCACAGAAACGATGTTCTCGTGGAAAGGTATGGGACTTACACTTCTTGACGCAACAACCTCTCAGGATACACCATTAGCTATTGGGTGTCTGGTTTTTACGGGTGTTTTAGTACTTGTCGCCCACCTGGTTGCTGATATACTTTACGCATTCTTAGACCCAAGAATCAGATACTGAGTGAGGTGATAGCAGATGGCACAAACTAAAAACACAGAATTGAAAGAATCAATACTGAAGATAAAATTCAAGCTTTTTATCAAAAATTTCAAAAAGAACTGGGCGCTCTTTAGAGAAAGCAAGATGGGAATGTTTGGACTTTGGGTTATCATAGCCTTTGGTATATTTGGAGCGCTATCTCCTGTTGTCCTCAACATACTTGACCCGAACATCTATGATCCCGTCACAGGTCTTGATTCAAGGATACTTTCCAGCAAGTACATTACGGACTATTTATCAACTCAAAACTTGGTCAAGGGAATCGAAATTCCAACAGCACAAATTTGGGTATATTCATTTATGGATAAAGGAGAAGCTTTTAAGGAATCAATGGAGAACTTAGTGAGAAACTCACAATACGAAATTATGACCACTTACGCTCCAGATGCTCTTAGACACTTACTTGATACGATAGCTGATAGTTACATTCCTGCTAAAGAGAGAATGTATTTCCAAAATAGTATTTCGGAGCTCGTTGAGAAAGGTATAATTAAATTCTCTGCCATAGTTAGTGTTAAAGACATAGGAAACAGGGAAAAATTCTCGTTCCAGAACTTCTCAGAGTTACTCCAAAAAATTGATTACACAACCTTGGCGGTTGCTTTGTCTCCTTACAAAGATTCGGATGAGGTCTCAAGAGTAATACTTTGGTTCAGAAGTTTGAACAGAGATAGACCCGAAGTTATTGATGATTTCAATGCAAAATTATCTACCGAGTATCCACAAGAGCAAATTGAGGAAGCTGAAAATAAAGTGCTGGAAGTTGCAAGGTCTTTGGTATCCGAAAGCACTGGACAACAGCTTTTTGTAAGTTCGGATTCACAATTTTCAGAAATAGTAAACAACGAAATTGTTGGTGTTTCCGATTTGGTTAACGCAGCCGTTTTTCCGTTGATTCAGGAACTGTTAGTAGTAGGATACGAAGATAAAGAAATAACCGAAAAACTAAACGCATCCAGATTTAAGCATCTTGTAGACATTGCAAAGGGTAAGCTTTCTGATCTTTCAAGAAAAGAAATACTTGAACCTGCTTTGAAAAAGGCTAAAGCAACGCTTACAACAATCGAAGAAGAAATGAAGGAAGCTGGCGTTGAAGTTTCTTACAAGGATGTGGAAAAATTTTTGGAAGCATACGCTGGTTTTGAACTAGCAAAAGTTTCTGTTGATATCGGTCCCGAGACAAGAGCGAAACTTGAGAATGGTATAAGAAAATACTCCGAAGAAACTCATAAATCATATGTCTATGAGTTGAACAAAATATTCAAAGATATAGCCATGGCAAGGTCAATGATGGCACTACTTCTGAACGATACTAATGTTCCTGAGAGTTACGAAACACTTGGTAGTCAGGTTGTAAAGGTATTATCTGACCCAGTTACATCTCTTATGGGCTACGCCTTTGGAGGAACGAACAAACTACAAAAAGTTATTTCCAACATAGAGAATTCACAGCTGGATGATTTCAAACGGTTAGATATAGTCGAAAAACTGAAAAACTACGAAAATAAAGAGCCTATTGAAGCAGTGAACTTTTTGATTGGTCAAGGAGATATCAACGAAGAAATATACCTGAGGATGATAGAAGAACATAAGATGCATCTTGAGGACACCACTCTTTGGGACAAGATTTCTTCTGAAACGGTTGCAAAAATGCAACCAAAAAAAGTAGAGTGGGATAAGAAATTTGCTGAGACAAAGCTTGTTGAGTTATTCAATAGGCTGTCTATTACCAATAAAATTGGTGTTGCTCATCCGCTTCCACCAAACAGATGGCATTGGCTCGGAACGGACCCTGTTGGAAGGGATACATTGGTGCAACTAATGGTAAGTACTCCAAGTGAATTTGTTCTTGGTGTGCTCGCAGCACTCATTACGGTTGTAATTGGTACGATAATTGGTACTGCGGCAGCTTACTATGGCGGAGTTGTTGATGTTATATTCATGCGCATAGCCGACTTAATGATGCTCTTCCCATCAACAGCGTTCTTGATAGTCCTCTCTGGTTTCATGACGATGAATCTATTTAAGCTTGCAGTCATACTTGGTTTACTCGGTGGTTTTGGAGGCATTACGCTTGTTTTGAAAGCTCAAGCACTTACAATTAAGGTCAAACCTTACATAGATGCAGCGAGAGTTTCGGGAGGTAGCCATGGGTACATCATATTTAACCACATAATTCCGAATGTCATGCCTCTTTCGTTCCTGTATATGATGTTCAATGTCACAGGTGCAGTCTTTTCAGAAGCGGTTCTTAGCTTCTTTGGACTAATGAAAGTAAGGATGTCTTGGGGATTGATGATAAATACTGTTTGGAGTTCTGGTTACCTTGGCTCTGGTAACATCGGCGCTTACTGGTGGATGTGGGTTCCAGCCGGTGGAGCTATCACGCTTCTTTGTTCTGCCTTCTACTTCCTCGGTAGGGGACTTGAAGAAATAGTCAACCCAAGACTTAGAAAGAGGTGATTGTTGTGGCAGTGTTGAAAGTTGAAGACTTAAAGATGCATTACAAAACAAAAATGGGCTATGTAAAAGCCGTTGATGGGATATCGTTTGAGTTAGAAGCCGGAGAAAGTCTAGGTATAGTCGGTGAATCTGGTTGTGGTAAAACGTCAGTTTCAATGACATTGTTAAGGATACTACCAGAAAACGCAGAATTTAAGGGTGGACATGTATGGTTCAATGATAATGGAAAGATGGTCGACCTCGTTAGCTTATCAGAAGAAGAAATGCGCCACTATAGATGGAAAGGTATTTCAATGGTTTTCCAAGCTGCAATGAATTCGCTAAACCCAGTGTACAGAGTCGGTGACCAAATCGTTGAAGCTATACTCAACCACTATCCAGATACGCCTATCGACGAAGCAAGAGCGAAAGTTGCAAAGCTTTTTGAATTAGTAACGCTCGACCCAAAACGTATGGACCAATACCCTCACCAATACAGTGGTGGTATGAAACAAAGGGCAGTTATCGCACTGTCGCTATCTTGTAACCCCAAGGTTATAATTGCAGACGAACCAACAACAGCTTTGGATGTTATCGTTCAGGACAAGATATTACGAGAATTGAAGAAAATTCAAAAAGAACTGAACATGGCGATGATTTACATTTCTCATGATATTGCAGTTATTGCAGAAGTAAGCGATAAAATTGCTGTAATGTATGCAGGAAAGTTTGTTGAACAAGCAGATGCAACAACTGTCTTCAAACGTCCGATGCATCCGTACACGTTCTTGCTTATGAATGCATTCCCGAGCCACGTTGGTGAGAAGAAAAAGCTATTTACAATACCTGGAGAGCCACCAAACTTGCTCAATCCGCCTACAGGATGTCGATTCGCACCAAGATGTCCATGGGCAACGGATAAGTGCCGAACCGATGAGCCGGAATACAAAGAGGTTGAAAAAGGACACTATGTAGCATGCTGGCACCCACTGACTGAAGAGGTGAGAAGAGATGCGTTTAGAAAATAAAAATGTACTACTTGAAATAAAGAATTTGAAGAAATACTTTCCGGCCGAAAGAGCACTCTTTTCCAGGGCAAAACATTTTGTCCATGCAGTAGATGACGTATCGTTCGAAATTTTGGAAGGCGAGTCGCTGGGACTTGTTGGTGAATCTGGTTGTGGAAAAACAACGACTGGTAGGATGGTTGTAAGATTGGAAACACCAACGGATGGGACGATAAAAGTACTTGGCAAAAACATCGATGAATATGAACGGATGGAATACCATGCGATGGTTCAAATGATATTCCAAGACCCATACGAATCTCTAAACCCAAGGATGACTATATTCGACATAATAGCAGAACCACTAAATATACATAACGTTGGAACACTTGAAGACAGAGAAGAGAAAGTCTCACAACTACTCCAGGAAGTTGGTCTTACACCACCTGACAGCTTTTTGTGGAGATATCCTCATGAACTTTCCGGTGGTCAAAGACAAAGAGTTGCTATCGCAAGGGCACTCGTTTTGAATCCTAAACTCATCGTCGCAGACGAACCAACATCGATGTTGGATGTTTCTGTCAGAACAGCAGTTATGGAGCTAATGATGGAATTACAACAAATTCATGGAATGAGTTACCTATACATAACACACGACCTTGCGGTTGCAAGATACATGGTTAACAGGATAGCGGTTATGTACCTTGGAAAGATTGTCGAACTTGCCGAAACTGAAGAATTATTACATCATCCTATGCACCCATACACACGAGCTTTAATGGACGCTGTTCCTGTGCCAGACCCAGAATACAAAAGGAATGAGCCGAATATCATTGGAAATATAAGTGCACCAATTGACCCACCACCAATATGCAGATTCTATGACAGATGTCCATTTAGAGTTGACAGATGTAAAACGGATCCACACCCAGAATTAAAAGAAGTTGCACCTGGTCACTACGTTGCTTGTTATTTAGTGCATGAAGGTAAAATAAAATAAAAAGTCAATGCTAGATGATAATCCCCTTGTTGTCAGAAATGGCAACAAGGGGCTTTTCTTTTTTTTGGAAAAAGTTCCAAGAGCTTGAAGTTATGGTTTGATAAGATGATAAAATAACAAAATAGTAAAAATTATGAATTGTCGGGGAGGAAGAGTTAGCATGCTCAGAATCAACAAGCTTAGCTTATTATCTTTTGTGGTATTGATTGTCTTAATTATTGTTCTTAGTCTTTCAGCATGTTCTTCTTTGAAAACGGCTGGCAAGATACAAATTTCGATAAATGTTAATACTCCCAAACCGGTAGAAACGAAGGACATAAAACATGGTCTTAATGCATACATCGACGAAGTATCGAGTGTCGAGTTGATTGTTTACGATTCGGCGAACACGGAAGTTATTAAGCAGAGTGTGAACAAAAATAAAGATATATCATTTTCATTTGAATTACCAAGTGGTGGTACTTACAAGTTCGTTGTAAATGGAAAACGAAACGACAACAGCTTTGTCTTTACAGGTGAGAAAACTCAAACGCTCCAACCAGGACAAAGTTACACAATTTCCATAGATACAAAATTTGTAAATGGTTATCTTACAGTCTTTGTAGATTTAGATGATGGGTTGTTGGTTATGTATGATGTTCAGGAATTAAGAGCTCTTCTGAAAGACAGCTCAGGTAATGTTATCAAAGATGAGTTTTTCCAGATAACACCACAAGCTACAAGATTAAGTATCTCTATTGACTGCTATCCAAGAGTGTATTCTGTTGGTATTTCTGCAAGGCTGAAGGATAAGGCAACTTCAGAAGAATGGAGTAACAATTTGGACGAAACAGCTGTAAGTGTTGAAATAAAACCTGGACTTACAAGTGTTTTAGATGGATTTAGGATTTTCTTTGACCCAGCAGAAGGTCATCCGCAGATTACATACAAATTCGGGGCACTCGCTCCAACAATTAATGGTGCTATCTACAATGTTGATACGAACGAATTAACGATAAATTGGTCTTATCCTTCGTCGATAGCTAACGCGAAATTTTACGTTTATCTTTTGGATAAAAACAACAACCTTTCTCTTTGGGACATAACAACTTCACACTCAAGTACAAAAGAACTCCTTGGGGTAGATTTTTGGAATGTGCAAAAAATTGGTGTCCGTGCGGTTGTCAATGGAAAGGAAAGCAAGATAGAATACATTGACAAATCAAACGTCAATATCACGTCAATTAACGTACCATTGACATCTTCAACAATGTACACTCTTTTCATACGCTCATTCTACGATTCAAATGGTGATGGAATAGGTGATTTTAAAGGGGTTTCTCAAAAGATAAACTATCTTAAATCCCTGGGTGTTGACACAGTTTGGTTCCTTCCTTTCAACAAAGCCAAATCATACCATGGTTACGATGTCGAGGACTATTACGACGTGGAACCGGATTACGGTAGTTTCTTGGACCTTGAAAATATGATAAAAGAGCTCAACCAAAACGGCATCAGGGTGGTTATGGACTTAGTCGTTAACCACACTTCCGATACCCATCCGTGGTTCCTCGATGCGGTTGAAAATACAACGAATTCGAAATATTGGAATTATTACATCATGACATTGGAAAATAGAGACGGATGGAACCACTGGCACTGGAAGATAAACTCTAAAGGTCAAAAAGTTTATTACTTTGGGTTGTTTGATTTGTCGATGCCAGATTTGAATTTCGATAACCCTGCGGTAATGGAAGAGATAAAGAGGATAATCGATTTTTGGATAACGGTTGGTGTTGATGGATTCAGACTTGATGCACCAAAGCATTATAAAGGGTGGGATTGGAACGATGATATACCAGGTTCAGCATACTATGCAAAACAAATAGAGAACTATATAAGGAGCAAGCTTGGAAGTGATGCAATCGTTGTTGGAGAAGTATACGATGGAGATCCGTCAGTACTTTCTCAATTTGCACCGATGCCAGCACTCAATTTCACGTTCATGTACGGAATCACTGCAAATCATGAAGGAAAAGACAATTTACTCGTAGAGACAATCTCTTGGGTCAACGGAGCAACGTACTATCTGAACGTGAACCACTTCCCGTTTATCGATAACCACGATTTGAACAGATGGATTTCTGTATTGATAGACCAAAAATATTCAGGTGACACGCAAGCGGGGATAAGACAATATCTGTTGACGAATGCTTTACTACTCTCACTTAATGGAATGCCAGTAATTTACTATGGTGACGAGATTGGCTTAAGGGGATGGAAATGGAACGGTGACCCTTGGGATTTACCAGTGAGAGAGCCGATGCAATGGTATGCCAATCAACAGGGTGCAGAACAAACATGGTGGACTAAGCCTATATATCAACAGAAAAACATAACCTTTGGTAATGCGAATGTAGACGGAGCGATGTATGATGACCCAAACGATGGTGTATCGGTGGAAGAAGAACAAACAGGTTATAGTATACTGAATTTCTTCAAACAATTTATTAACTTGAGGGCGAGCTATCCGGCATTGGCAAAAGGTTCATTGACAATAGAAAGAGATTGGAAGAATTTATATGTGATTAAACGGGTGTATGGAACACAAGAAGTGCTTGTCCTTATCAATCTTGACCCAACATGGCCCAATAACTATACTGTGCCTGCAGGTTACAGATGGGTGTGGTATGCGTTCTTCAACGGTTCAATGTTTGAATTCGGGCCAAAGAGTGAAAGTCCATTAACAAACGATACTAACTGGACAGTTAATCCAAGACAAGTTTATGTATTTGTGAAAAACTAACGAAAGGTTGTGCAACATTCCGTGGAAATGTTCCAACTTGGAACTTTTTTCATTGGAAAGGTGTATAATACGATTTTGGGAAAGATTTGCGGCGTTGGTAACCTTGAAGATTTGTAAAAACACTTCAGAAAGGGGAGGTATGGAGTATGAAAAAGGTACTTTGGTTGTTTATTGCGGTATTGATGGCTTTAGTTGTTACCAGTTGTGTTGAACAACCACAACCACAACCGCAACCTATTGGAAAGACGATAACTGTTGATGGAGCACTTACCGAATGGGGAACACTCCTTGTTACGGATTTAGCAACAGATTCCAAATGGGGTTCAGCAAATGAGCTTTACGCTGCTGGTATTTGCTTTGATGCAACACAACTTTACATTGGTGGAGAGTATACGAAAGAAGGTTACAACAATTTCATGGTTATTGTGGATATCTCAGGAGTAGAAGGTGCGACGAATACAGCTCAACATGAATGGGGAAACAGGATGTATGCGGTTGAAAACGGTGACATCGACCTTGTAATTGAAGCTTGGGATAATGGTTTCGAAGCTTGGAAAGTGACACCAGACGGATTTGTGAAGATCACTGACAGTGTTTCAAAAGCCTTTAATGCAGGTGAACACATTAAAGCAGAGTTTGCGATCCCACTTGAAATATTTGGTATAACTAAAGCTTCGACAGAGCTTACAGTGAAAGCAGCGTTTGTCCTGACAGGGGGTACCAGTGATAATGGAACAGTCCAGTGGGCCGCAGATTTCTTGCCAGAACAAGAAGCAACACCTGTGTCGGGTGATAGTGGATATAAAGCCCCACTGGTGTTAAAGAGTATGATTACTTATAGTCCGGAACACTAATGTTAATATCGTTAAATTGCCAAAAAGAAGGGGCGCAAGCCCCTTCTTTTATGAGTTTTCTATACTTAAACTAAGCGATTACTCATCTTTTTATCTTTTCGGAGGTGGTCTCTTTGAAAAAATTGTCTGGTTTTAGAAGCATATCCTTCATTTTTGTACCCGTTTTAATTTTATTTATCCTTGGAACCGTTTCAAGTTGTATGAAGCTCCTGAACCTTCAGCTTCCAGATGGCATTTACGTTGTAGGTGAGTGGAACAACTGGGTGCCAACGGAAGGTGACAAAATGACACCCAGCACCTCAGAGGACGCTTATGTTTTTGAATTACCAGTTGCTTCGATAACTTTCAATCCGAGCCGTGGCGGACCACAGTTTTTGATAGGTTACTATAAGGTAATTTACAGGCAAAGTGGAGTTACAAAGGTTTCTTCCGCAATTCCTGTTTGGAAAGAAAACCTTGGAAGTGATACAAAGCTTACGATTTATGCCACACCAACAGCTATGGTTAATGGTTTAGCTGTTGGGGTTGGTGATAGTGAGAAGATGAAGACAGCTCAAAAGAACTGGTCAATAGGTGGAGAAATTAATAATTGGAATCTGACCCAAGGAGTAATGACTTGGGATGATACGAACAAGGTCTTTGTTTACGAAGTGAAGAATTTCGCGGGTCAAAAAAAGGAGTACAAATACAAACTCTCAAGAACAGATAACGAGTGGAAACCTTGGGAAATGAACTACGATGGAAAGAAATACGATGCAGGGATGGGACAAGACGCTTCCTTTTCGTTACCAGAGGATGGAACGTATGATTTGAAGTTTACGTATAATCCTAAGTTCTCTATCCTTGCGGTAACTTACACGAAGAAGTAGCTGTAAATTACTAAAAGAATTACCTTTGTGAGGTGATGATAGCGTGAAGAGTTTAATGTGCAAGATTTTTTTTGTTTCGTTACTGATATTGATTATAGTTTCAAACAATTTATTCGCCTTGCAAACAAGTTTTTCTACAAATTTTTCTGTTGCATATGATTTTTCAGCCGAAAATGTTGGAACATCATTCTCTACGGAGTTTAGAATGAACCCTTCCGCTCTTGGAAAAGATTTCGATTTTTCAGCAAGTTTAAATGGTTCGAATCTGGAATCAGCAAGGCTAACGTTCACGATTGAAGGTGCCAAAGTAAACCTTTACAAAAACACTGGTTTTATAAAGGCTTCAGACCCATTAGTTCTATATAAATATGACAGTGGGAAAGACGGTGTAGAAATTCAGACAAGTCATTTCAAGGTCGTTTTCTCTGACGTAGTGATGTATGCTGATATGAAGATTCCTTTTATGAACACAAACTTACTATTTGGCAAACGCGATGAAAAGTTCGATACAGCTTTGTATGGGTTTCTGAAAGTTTCTGGGTTAAATGTCAACTATGAGTTTGTATTACAAGACGTGAAAAATTTCGATATAAAGAACTCCGTTGGAATGGTTTCTGTCGCCGAAGGTAACTACAACTGGGGTGTTAGATACTTGCTTGCTGGTGCTACGAATACAAGCTTGGCACTCAGCCCTCAATATATAAGCAACCAAAACATCGTGAGTGCATGGTACAAATTCGGTTCACAACCTGCGTTTAACACATATGTGAATACGAATTTCAGCTTTGAAAAGTTTTCCGATGATGTGTTAAAAAACACTGAGGTTGGTATGGATATAAACTATGGTGGTGCATTCGTCAACCTTAAAAAGACAGGTTTTGCTGATGTTACAGGGGCAATGCCAACGGAGTGGGGAAAATTTAATGTAAGCCTTGGAACTACGTTCAGCTTCATGAACTTCTCGGGGAAATTTGCTTATTCGTTCGGAAAACCTGCACACAATGTAGTTAATACAATCGGAGAAGTTTATTACGTAGAACTTGGCCGTTCGTTTGGAAATATAAACTTATTTGCCAAGTATCAAAAGATAATTGGTTACTACGAAGAAAAGGACTTTTTCTTTGGAGAACTTAAGTTCACTGGTTTCCAGAACGCAGATTTTGCAATTCAAATTGGGAATGGAGATTTTGCAGGGGATAATCCATTCAAACCTGTTGTTGCGTTTAAAATCAACGCTTGGTGGTAATTTTTGGAAAGAAATAAAAAGTGAGGATTAGGAGGTGCGGTTGATGAAGCTTTCGATATTTTCAAACTTGAAAAAGGCACTGTTTGTTGTTACTTTAATTGTTCTACTTTCAACATTGTCGTTTGCAGGTGTTACTTACAAAGACGGAAAGGTTATATTCACATTCAAAGCTCAAGCTAACGTTGTTTATCTGGCAGGTACATTTAATAACTGGAGTCCAATAGCATGGGCGATGAAGTTAGTTGATGGGGTTTGGACCTACGAAGCGGAATTAAAACCTGGAACCTACCAGTACAAGTTTGTTATCGATGGCAAGACCTGGAAAGAAGACCCGGAAGCCCCAGCCTATGTGGATGATGGGTTTGGTGGCAAGAACGGAATCTTCACACTTACAGATGATGGCAAGATAGTAGCTCCGGAAGGAACAACTCAAGCACAAACTCAGCAAGGCGGAAAGAAGTATATACTGAATGAAAAAAGAGAAAACACGATATTTGTCGATGCTGATGGTTATGTGATTATCCGTTACTACAACAAAGACGCAAAACAACCTTACATTGCTGGTTCTTTCAACAATTGGAAAGCAGACGATACTCCGCTTTATTTTATCGAGGATGGATGGTGGGAAGCAGTATTGGAACTTCAACCTGGCGTATACGAATACAAATTCGTTGTTGACGGTAATTGGATACCCGACCCAAATGCGTTCGCATATACCGATGATGGTTTTGGTGGACTGAATGCAGTTATCGAAGTTGCACGCGAAGGTGGAAAACTTGTTGTAAAGGCACCAGCAACAGCAGTTAAGGAAGGAAAGCAAGAAGAAGCTAAAGTGGAAGAAAAGAAGCCCGTAGCAACGGTAGGAAAGGTCACACCGGGATTGTCTGTCGTTGATGGTAAGGTTGTTTTTGCAGTTAAAAAAGAGAATGCTCAAGAAGCTTATCTTGCAGGTTCGTTCAACGGATGGAACCCAAGGGCACAAAAGATGCAACTTATCGATGGATATTGGGTGACAACACTTGCTCTCCAACCAGGTGTGCATAAGTATAAATTCGTTTTTGTGATTGGTGGAAACGATGTCTGGGAAGAAGACCCACTCGCTCCAGCATACGAGCCAGATGGATTTGGTGGCAAGAACGGTGTATTCAAACTCGTTGAAAAAGATGGAAAGCTTGCTATTGAAGGAGTAGAATCGCAAGCAGGGGGACTACCGGTAAAAGGGAAATACGAGTTCACCTATTCGTTTAAGTTGGATGCGACTAAATATTTGGTTTTTACAGGTGCGCCAACCACTAAGTTGACACTGATGTTCGTTCCAAATTCAGACATCACAGTGTCCTTGGTTTACGGTGGAGCAACTGTCGACAGCGCTTTGTTTAACCTAAAGAACGATAAACTTAATGTTGGTTTCCATTACAAAACACCTTGGAATTTGCCCGCCGGAACCAAAGCCAAGGATACAGGCCTAGTTTTCAGTTATAAAGTAATGGAAAAGGTTTCTGTCATCTTCGGATTGGGCTACACGAGCAACAAACTTCCGATGGTCGGTGGTTTAGAATACAACTGTTTAACGCTCGTGGCGGCTTCTGATTATTACGCAACCGGTTATTCTGTTGCAGCAAGATACGATATAGAGAAGCCGTTCGGTCTTTCCGTCGAAGGCCTGTATAACTTGGCTAACTCCTCATATTACGTCGCTATGAGTTTTTCAACGGAACAGTTTGCGATTTATGGAAACTTTGATGGAAGCAAATTATTCACGGAAGCAAAAACAGAAATTTTTGGTTTTGGTCTGTACGCTAACGGTACATATACTCTCGGCTCCACAAATTACGCAGTTTATGGACAAATCAGTGTAGACAAATACAAATTCGGAATAGGCTATGAAAAATCCTCGACTACAAACGCAGTTTCAGTTGTTTTGGGAAGATTTGATAATGTTTATGACGTCAAATTGACCATCAAAAACACAAACCTGCAAAACATCATGGGAGCAACGACGTTAACATTGAGTGGTGTTGTTAGTTTCTAAATTAAACTAAATTTAAACTGAATTAGCGTTTTAGAAAACTATTTAAATGTTGTAACCCCGGACTATAGTTTTGGAATGAGTCCGGGGTTTTTGTTTTGCTTTCAAACTTTTGTGGTAAAATATCGATAAGTGTATTCAATGAATAAGCAAGGATTGGAGGGGTAGCTTATGAAGGCACTTTACGCACAGTCCGGAGGTGTTACAAGCGTTATCAATGCAAGTGCCTATGGTGTTATCGACGAGGCGAGAAAGAACGGATTGGAAGTATACGTTGGAATCAACGGTGTTACTGGTATTTTGAAGGAGAAGTTTTTGAATGCAACGGAGCTCGATATAGAATTTTTGAAGTACACACCAGCCGGCGCGTTTGGTTCTTGTAGAAAGAAGTTAAAAAGTGACGCTGATATAGAGAAGCTTTTTGAGATTTTTAGGAAAAATGATATTAGGTATTTCTTCTACAACGGTGGCAACGATTCTATGGATACGGCATGGAGATTGCAGGTCGAAGCACAAAAAAGAGGTTACGAACTGAAAGTTGTTGGGGTTCCCAAGACGATTGATAATGACCTTCCGCATACAGACCATTGTCCCGGCTATGGCTCCGCTGCGAAATATATCGCAACAGCTATGATGGAGGCAGCACTTGATTTAAGAAGCATGTATGTAGACTCCACTCAAGTTTTTGTCATGGAAATCATGGGAAGACATGCTGGTTGGTTAGCAGCTGCCGCTGCATTGGGCTGGGTAAACGGTATCGGTGCAGATATTGTGCTGTTACCAGAAGAGCCGTTTAATAAAGATGAATTTATTTCCGCGGTTGATAATATCGTTTCCAAGAAAGGTTACTGTGCCATCGCTGTTGCGGAGGGTTTGAAATATCCGGACGGGTTCTTTGTTTCCGATATGGGATTCACCGATAGTTTTGGTAATCGCCAACTTGGAGGTGTTGGGTTCACGATTGCCGGTATGGTTAGGTCTGAGTTGGGGTTAAAAACTCACGTAGCAATTCCTGATTATTTGCAAAGAAGTGGAAGACATATTGCAAGTGCGACAGATGTTCAAGAAGCTGAGATGTGCGGAAGAATGGCCGTCAGGTATGCACTGGAAGATAACTATGGTGTAATGGTTACGATGGAGCGCGTTTCAGATGAACCGTATGAAATTAAATATTCTTCAGTTCCGTTAAACTTGGTTGCGGAACAGACAAGGATGCTTCCAAAAGATTATTTCGACAAGTTCATGGTGACAGAAAAGTTCTTCAAATACGCATTACCATTGATACAAGGAGAACCGTATCCACCGTTCAGAAACGGACTGCCGGATTACAAGCTGTTGGATTTAAAATAATTACTTAGGAAAAGAGGGAAAAACCATGTGGATATTCACACTTATAGGTATTTTGGTTGTTGCGTTAATAGTGATTTCGTTACTTCCATTTTTGACACCTTTGCTGGTTTGGATAATAGGTATCGTTATTTTTCTATTAATGCTTGTTCTCTCATCCCTTTTCTTGGCTGCACTTGTACCTATCATAGCCATAGGTTTTTTGGTTTGGATAATCTACAGTGCAGTTAAAGGATGGAAGAAGAAATAGGATAAACAGAATATATACATAAAGCCCAGGGATTAAAAAACCTGGGCTTTTTATTTGTAAATTTCATGTTAACAGCCCATCTGTCGTAGATACATCTCATTGCCTGCGCAGGCAAGAACGTAAATGCAACTTTTAGTAAGCTTTAGTGATAGTGTTAACTTGTAGTGATGAAAGAGTGTAAGTGTGAAAGAATGAGATTGATATTACCATTGTGCGTTTTCCAAAGATTCTTCACTACACAAAATCCTTGAATATATTTCGCTAAGTTCTTCGTATTCTTCAGCCCTCGCTTGAGTCGGAAAAAGTCTTTCAACAATGAAAACTTAGATTCACATTGATTGTTTTTACCGAGCGGTACTACTACGTGATTGATATTTCTAAACAACAGCTTTACTGCACTTTCATATGCACCAAGTCCATCAGTAATAAGTTCAATGTTTTTAGGTTTTGAATCACCAAAGAACTTCTCGAGTAATACTTTGACTTGTCCCATATCACGATACTTTGAGACATGCCAACAAAGGATAAAATTAGTTTCGTGATCAACTAATAGCCAAACATAGTACTTTTGTTCTTTGAACACAAGAACAGTTTCATCAGCATGAACTGAGAAAACATTTTCGATGGTAAATGTTGGGAAAAGTACAGAGAATAAAGTACACAATTTAATAACCCATTTGTATATGGTGACATGAGATACTTTGATATTAAGAGAATGAGCAAGAGAGCGATAAGACATATTGTGTTTCATATACAAAACGAAAGCTTTTAAGATGAAGTAGATAGGAAAACGGAAATATTTAAATTTCTCAGGAATAAGAGTGACTGGTTCAGGAAGGTTAAAAGGAACTCTATCTTTGGTATGACAAGTTCTACAACGGAAGACAACGAAAGAGCGACGGACTTTGTAAATTTGCATAGATTTACCACAAGAAGTGCATTTGGGATAAGGGAAAGGGAAGTTTTTGCGTTTGTGAGAATGGGAGAGTTTGAAAGAATGATGGCAGAGTTTGCAAAGGAATTGTTGGTTACCGTATTTGTCATGACCATTTTTGTACAAGCTGGTGGAACCGCATTTGGGACAAGAGAGCATTGAGTTGTTCATATCGGGGAACCTGCTTTGTCAAGAGATGGTTGGGGGGTGTCCCCTCTTTATAAGGATAATGCGGTTTTTGGAAAGTTTCAATACTTTTAGTTAACATTATCGCTTTAGTAAGCGGAGGTGTATTTATGAAGAGATTGGTTTTGAGATGGGTAGTAGGGTTTGATGAAAACAACGAGCCTATCTATAGAAGGCAAAACATAACAGTTTCGGATGATTTTAGTCCAGAAAATGCGCAAACGGTTGTTTCGATACTTGACAAGTATTCAAAATACATGTGTGAAAGCGCTCAGATTGTCACGACCGAAAGTGTGGGTGATGAGTTATGAAAAGACTCACATTAATGTTTAGGAAAAGTGAAGGAACTCGAACGAGAACTTACAGGTTGAATATTCCAGAACCTATTGACAACATTAATCCTGCAGAACTTGAACAAGACATGCAACAACTTAAGCAAATCGGTGTGATACCTGAGGGATTTGAACCAGATGAAGCAAGACTAACGGAAACCAATGTGCAGGTTTTGGTTAATTTGATTCTCTAAGAGTTTGAAAATAGTGGGTGAGTGGGATGAAGTGGGTATGGGACATTCTTAAACTTTTCATGTATCTTGTTGAAAGACCTGGCGAAGGAGAAAAGAAGAAAGCTGAAGTCATGGAACTTATGGATGAGCTTTACGATGAACTGAACATCCAAATTCCAAGGGAAGTCTACCACTTAATCGTATCTTCTGCAATAGATTACTTGGCGTTGGTGTTATTCTGATAGGTTTTGTACTTGAATTTGTTTGCATTAAACCAAGATTAAAAAAGCCCTGAGGGTGATAAATCCTCAGGGCTTTTTTTCGTTGGATTATTAAAACACCTGTCTCCATTTTTCTTCTTCATTGATATGTATAAATTTGATTCCTACCTTTTCGCAAGCCATGTCAAATTCTGTATCACCTATCATCACACATTCATCTGGCGAGATATTTAGCTTTGTCGTTATCTCTTTGAAGAACATGGGATTTGGTTTAGCATACGTGCTATTTTCCATATGAGCGACATATAAAAACATTTCAGGTTCCAAACCAGCGAACTTTATACGTTTGTAAGTTGCAATCTTTGGGAAGAGCGGGTTAGAAGCGAATATCAACTTTTTATCGGTCTTTCTCATCAGTTCAATTAGTTCTTTCTTAGGTTTAACAATTTTTGAGAGCTGGTCGAATTCGTTTTCATAAAAATCGTAAAAGAGTTTTACCCAATACTCTCGAGATTTTCCTGAACATTGAGAAATCGCTATGCTGAACTTTTCAAAAAGGTTCTTATCATTTGCTGTATTTTTGATACTTCCTTCAACAGAGGACATGATCAATTGCAAGAGCTGATTAAATTCGATACCAGATTTTTTCGAAAGTAAAGTGAAATATTCTTTCAAAAACTCAGATTCAGCGTTTTCTATGATAGTTCCGTCGTAATCCAAGAATATGTATTTTATATAATCGGAGAATTTATTCCCCATTCTTTTTTGATACCTCCTTAATTTCTTAGACAACAGCTTTCTTCCAATTTGAGAACCTGAAAAAGGCGTAAGTTACGAAAAAAACTATCAAATTGCTTATTATCATACCCACAAAAATTCCCTTGAACCCCATAGTTGTTGCAAGCACGGCAATTATCGGAATTCTAATCCCCCACAGCCTTAGTATATCACCTATCATTGTCAGCACGGTCTTGCCGGCACCTACAAGTGCGTTGTTGTATATCATGTAGGATGTGAATATCGGCATTGAGAATGAGATGTACTTAAAAAATATGTCTCCCATCTTTATAACTTCAGGGTCGTTGATAAAAAATTTCGTTACTTGCTTTGCGTAAGCGAATGTGAGGATAGAAAGGAAACCTATAATTATAACATTCCAAAAGAAGGCAGTCCTAACCGTTCTCTCGGCATCTTCAAATCTTCTTGCTCCTATGAATTGCCCAACCATGGTTGATACTGCTCCAGCTAAACCAAAGGAAATCATTGATACAAGGTTAATAACTCTGTTCCCTATACCGTATGCACTTATTACTGCAGGTCCAAACATCGCTACGTATTTCATGATAACCGCAAAACCGGCAGACGTAACAGACATACCTATTGCACTGGGAAGTCCAAGCTTCAAGATTAAAGATATCATCCTCCATTCGGGTTTGAAATCCTTCCTCTCGATTCTTACAACAGCCCTTTCTGAAAAAACGTGATTAACGCTAATTGCTGCTGCCACAAGTCTGCCAATATTCGATGCCCATGCTGCTCCGGCAACACCAAGCCTGGGGAATGGACCTATTCCGAAAATCAAAAGAGGGTCGAAAATCATGTTTATAACGTTCATGTAAAGTATCATGCGCATTCCGAATTGTGAGTCTCCTATCGCACGCATAATGGAAGTAGTCGTGTTGAGTATGAATACAAGGGGCAGACCTATTATGTCAACAACATAATAGCTAATCGCGTATGGAATAACTTGAGGGTTTTTAGAACCGACAATGCCGTAAATAATAGGTTTTGTGAAGGCAAGTCCCAAGACTGTAGATAGAAGCCCCGTTATAATCGTTACTAAATACAATTGACCGGATGATTTCCTTACACCTAAGACATCTTTTTTTCCAGCATATTGGGAGACAATTGCTATGCCTGCCTGTGAAAAACCCATCGCGAGGGAAATGAATGTGAAAATAACAGGCCAAGTGACGGTTGACGCGGAGAATTGGATTGGTCCAAGTTTACCAAGAAAGTAAGAATCTACAATGTTGTAAATAGTTTGAAATGAATTTGAGATTATCAATGGCCAAGCTAAATGAAAAATGGAGTATTCTATTCGTTCGTTCAACACATCAACACGAGCCATTTAAAGAACACGCCCCTTGTATCAAAAATTTTAGATAATTCGTATTACGAACAATGCGTTTTTATTCTAACATAAGTTATGGGAGATGGTAAAGTCCTTTTGATGTTGAAAAGCCAGCAATGACGAAAGATATATCGCTAGAAAATACTATTAAAGCAGTCTAAAAAGCATTTTTCTTGAATTATTGATGAGGACGATATATAATTATTCGGGTTTGAAGAAATGAGTATAATAAAAAGTTCCGAGGGGAGCGGACAGGCGCGGGCAGCCGCACATGGCTGACCTGAGGAAAGTCCGGACTCCGTGGGCAGGATGCTGGCTAACGGCCAGGTGGCGCGAGCCACGGATAGGGCCATAGAAACGGAAACCGCCCTTTTGTAGGGCAAGGGTGGAAAGGTGAGGTAAGAGCTCACCAGCGGTGCAGCGATGCACCGGCTTGGCAACCCCCATCCGGAGCAAGGCCAAGCAGGGGGTCGGGTGGCTCCGCCCATATTCCCCCGGGTAGGCCGCAAAGACAGATGCCTGTCTAAACAGAATCCGGCTTACAGCTCCCCTCGGGTAAGTTAATAATCTTAGGGGTATAAAATAAAAGAGGGTGCCGTACACCCCGCTTCGACTTGTCCAGACCCGGCCGTACACATCCTGCATGGCTCCAGCCGGGCACCCCCACGGCACACACTTACCTACTTAGGGCTGCTTCCTTCCGGACCTGACCCGGTTCGTAGGCAGTTGTTGCGTGGGACCCAACCTTCGTTGCCACCGGATGTGCCGGTACCGAACCCGGACAGCCTCAGTCGGGGAATTCAGCCCCGCTAAGGTGGGTTTCGGGTTACAGGGGACCACCAACCCCCCGCTTAGTACGGCACCCTAATGAATTGTATCACGTTTTTTAGATTTTTCAATTGTACATTTTGTGGTATAATGTTTTTGTATGAAGAAGTCGTTTTTACAGTCACTATCAAAAAAGGAGGGGGCAAGGCTATGGATATTGATATCAGAAAATTAACAGTTGAGGAACTTTGTAATAAAGTGAAGGAAAAAAACCCTGTTCCTGGTGGCGGAGCAGTTGGTGCTGTTGTTGCTGCACTTGGAGCTGCACTAAATTCAATGGTTGCTAATCTTACACTCGGAAAGAAAAAATACGAAAATTACGAGGGGCTTATGCAAGAAGTATTGGAAAACATGGAGCTTGTTCTTGAGAAGACTCTGAGATTGGCTTCTGAAGATGTCAAAGCTTTTGATAAAGTTATGGAAGCTTACAAGTTACCGAAAGAGGACCCCGAGAGAGAATTAAAGATTCAAGAAGCCCTAAAAAAAGCTGTTGAAACACCTTTTGAACTCGTTGAGTGCGCAAGAGATATTCTAAAATACAGTGAAATTGTTGCAAAATGGGGTAACCAAAATGCGGTATCTGATGCGTACAGTGCTGCGGAATTAGCAAGGGCTGCATGTAAAATTGGTGAGTACAATGTAGTAATCAACCTTAAATCAATAACAGATGAAGAATTCAAAAACAAAGTACTTGATGAGATGTACGAAGTTATGGGAGAAGCAAAAGTTTACTACGAAAGAATACAGGAGTTGATAAAAGAAAATGGGTTCACTAAGATTTGAAGTTTTAAAAACTGTTGGTAACGCAAGACGTGGGAGGATGCACCTCCCACATGGTATTGTTGAAACACCTACATTCATGCCGGTTGGTACGAACGCAAATGTGAAGTTGGTAACCCCGCATATATTAAAAGAAAACAACGTTCAAATAATTCTCTCGAATGCATTTCACCTATATTTGAAACCAGGATTAGATGTCATCCGAGAATTTGGCGGACTTCACAACTTCATGAACTGGGACAGACCGATTTTAACCGATAGTGGTGGTTTTCAAGTATTCAGTCTCAAGAAGGGTCAGAAGATTACGGACGATGGCGTATGGATTATGTCTCCAATAGACGGTTCAAGGCATTATATAACCCCAGAGTTATCGATGGAGATACAAGCTACCCTTGGTTCTGATATTGTTATGGCATTTGATTATTGTGCTGACCCAAAGGATGGATACGATGAGGCAAAAAGGTCTGTTAAGCTTACAACAAAATGGGCTAAGCGAAGTTTGGAACATTTGAGACGGATTTCTCATCAAGCGATTTTTGGCATAATCCAAGGTGCTATTTACGAAGACCTCAGAGAGATGAGTTTGAAAGAGATTACCGAATTTGATTTCGATGGATTTGCTATAGGTGGGTTAAGTGTCGGTGAACCTCACGAAGTAACGTTAAAGATGGTTGAGTTTATAGGTCCAAGAATGCCTTCAGATAAACCCAGGTATTTCATGGGCGGTGGTTCTCCGGACTTGTTGGTTGACTTGGTAGCAAATGGCGTTGATATCTTTGACAGTGTCTTTCCAACACGAGTTGCTCGGCATGGACTTGCGGTTACTTGGAATGGAAAGTTCAATATCCGTTCAGCTAGATACAAATACGACAAAACGCCCATAGATGAAAACTGCACATGTTACACATGTCGTAATTTTTCGAAAGGATACATAAGGCATCTCTTTGACAGAGAAGAAGTATTGGGACAGATACTTCTAACAATCCACGATATACATTTCATGATGGAATTTGGAGAAAAGATGCGTGAAAGCATAGAAAACGGAACGTTTTACGAATTTCGAGAGAAGGTGAAGAAGGCGTATGAAAAGCAAGCTTCAGAAGGGTAAGTTTTACCAAAATGTGGTTGTTTTGTCTTTACTAATTTTAGCATCTATTGGATACTCGTACTTTAATGAAAATCCTGTCTATTTCTTATCTGGTAATAGCTCGTTTGCGTTTTCGGTCACAGTGCAGGAACATGCGAGTTGGAATTTAGGAGTTTTTTGGAGACAAATAGAGCGGACGCTTTTTGGAGAGCTTGGCTACACTACGGATTCAACCTATGCGACTGGTGTTGTCAATTACAGACTGGTGGATATTTCAAAATTCTATGCGCTGAATATTAAGTTCAAAATACTTCCACTCGATGCAAAAATGTTGAGTTTGGACGCAGGCGGATTAATCAAGGTGTCGGATTCTTCAATTCTAAGTTTTGCAGTATACAACTTGGTTCTCTATTCTGAAAAGCAAGAGAACTCTTTACCTAGTTTGGAGGCGGTCTTCAACCAGTCCGTAACAAATCAAACTGGCGTGAAGATTGGTGTCAGTAACATCGGGGTTGATTATTTGAGATTCACATTGGGCATAGCCATATCTAAAATAGCACCTTTCAACGAAATAATTTTTTCATACGTGCCAGTGTATTCATTGTCGGGTGGAACGCTATACCACAGTATCTATGGTAAGACTAATGTGATAGTTGATAACTACATATTTGAACTAAGCGGTTTTTACAACCTAAGCGAGAATATTTCAAATTACGAAGAACTGAAATCAAAATACGGACTGAAGATAACCTTTGCATTCAATATGTAAGACATAAGATAAATATGCAGATACGGGAAGTGAGAAAGCATGGTGAAAATACTCGGTGAAGATGATATAAGAAGGTCGTTGATGCGTATATCACACGAGATTTTGGAAAAGAACAAAGGTGCCGAAGATTTGGTCATTATAGGTATCATCACACGCGGATGGTATCTTGCTAAGAGGATAGCTAAAAATATATCGATGATAGAAGGTGCGGAATTACCTGTTGGAGCATTAGATGTTGCACCGTTTAGAGATGATGAAAAGAGAACTTCAAAGGAAGAAGATAAGAGTATCATAAATTTCAGTTTGCAAGGCAAAAAGGTAGTTCTTGTTGATGATGTCCTTTTTACAGGTAGAACGGTTAGGGCGGCAATGGATGCTATTATCTCGCGTGGTAGACCAAAATCCATTCAGCTTGCTGTACTTATCGATAGAGGACATAGGGAGTTTCCAATACGACCAGATTACGTAGGTAAGAATATTCCAAGTTCAAAAGAATTGGAAATTGTCAAAGTCAGGTTGAAAGAGGTTGATGGTGAAGACGGCGTTTATATATTGAAAGTGGGGGAAGATGTATGAGAGGCGAGATAGAATTTAGAGGTAGTTATGCACTCTTGAAAGTATATCTTGGACCTGGTGAACGAGTAAAGGTAGAACCTGGTGCGATGGTTTATATGAAGGGCCCTGTTAATGTTGAAACGTCGACAGGTGGTGTTTGGAAAGCTTTGAAACGAGCTGTTCTTGGTGGGGAAAGCTTTTTCATGAACACGTATTATTCATCCGGTGACGGAGAAATTGGTATAGCTCCAGAATTGCCTGGTGATATAGAGACCGTTCATGTGAATGGTACATTATTTGTTCAGTCAACATCATTTTTGGCTTGTGATGCTCAGGTGGATTTAGATGTTTCATTCGGAGGTTTTAAATCCTTCTTTGCAGGTGAAGGAATATTCTTGCTTAAGCTTCAAGGATACGGTGATGCTGCCATTTCTTCCTTTGGGGCTATCAAGATACTAGAATTGCAAGTTGGGGAAAAGATAACAATTGATACGGGACACGTCGTAGCCTTTGATGGGAGTGTTAACTACAGTGTTAGAACTTTTGGCGGGATAAAGTCTACACTTTTTGGTGGTGAAGGTCTTGTCTGCGATTTTACAGGACCTGGGAGAATATATGTTCAAACAAGAAATTATCCTGCGTTTGTAGAATGGATAAAATCACTAGTTCCTCGCGAGACTGGAAGTAGGTGATACAACAAATGAAAATATGTTCAAGGGAGGACTTCTTATGAAACTGTTTGGGACAGATGGAATAAGGGGAGTTGTTAACGAGGAGCTTACTCCGGAAATAGCGTTCAGGTTGGGGAATGCGCTTGGAAAATACGTTAGCAACAGGATATTTATAGCCAAAGATACAAGGGCAAGTGGGGATATGTTGGAAGCAGCTATTATAGCTGGTGCGACGGCTGCAGGTGCAACAGTTTACCGGTGTGGTGTGCTTCCAACTCCTGCACTGGCGATTATAACCAAACTCGAGGATGCCGTAGGGGTAATGATTTCTGCTTCACACAATCCTCCTGAATTCAATGGATTAAAGGTTATCTCGAAAGGTTTTAAGTTGCCAGATGAGGTAGAGGACAATTTGGAAAAACGGATGAAAGAGCTTCATTATGTTTCTTACAGTGAGATAGGTTGCGTAGTTGACTACAAGCTTGCTTTTGAGGAATATGCAAACTACGTTATTCAACAATTCCCAAATTTAGATTTGTCAGGTTTGAAGATATTGGTTGATGCCGGAAATGGAGCAGCGTATGAAACAACACCTTATGTTTTAAAACAACTCGGAGCAAAAGTAGAAGTGATTAATAATAATCCGGATGGTTATAATATAAACGTAGATTGCGGTTCTACAAACCCGGAACAAGCCATGAAACGGATGACCAATCACAATCTTGCGATACTCCACGATGGGGATGCTGACAGGTGTATCTTGTTAGATGAGAGAAAACAGGAAGTCCATGGGGATAAGATAATGGGAATGTGCGCAGTTCAAATGAAAAACGAAGGTCGATTGAAAAACGACATCGTTGTAGGAACTGTACTTTCCAATATGGGACTCGAGGTCTTCCTTAGAAAACACGGCGTTAAGCTTCTGAGAGCTAAGGTTGGGGACAGATACGTCCTTGAACAAATGCTTGAGCATGGAGCAAATCTTGGTGGTGAAAGAAGCGGGCACATAATCTTCTTGGATAAGTCTACGACAGGTGACGGGTTAATAACTGCGTTGGAGACGATAAGAACTATGGTTTTAAGTGGTAAGGAGCTTTCGGAATTAGCTGATGAGGTTCCAGATTATCCACAAGTAATGCTTAATATCAAATGCAAAAACAAACTCGTCGTGGAACACAAGGATGTGAAAGAACTTATTGAAAAATACAAGCGAGAGGATACCGATATAATTGTCAGACCTTCTGGGACAGAACCACTTGTCAGAGTCTTTGTCCAGGGACCGGACGAAGAATATATCAACAACGTGGCATATGAGATAGCTGGAAAGATAGAGGAACTTGTGAAAGGAGAGGAAAACGCATGACAAAAGAAGAATTGAAAACAGCGGTGTGGAACAAGCTTAAAGAGGTCATTGATTGGGAAATAGGACTTGACGTAGTAACACTTGGTCTTGTTTACGATATCCAGGTCGATGACCAAAACAACGTCAAAGTGCTTATGACGATGACAACCCCTATGTGTCCACTTGCTGGTGGGATTATGAGCGATGCAGAGATGAAAATAAGAACAATCGAAGGCGTGAACAATGTTGAAGTCGAGTTAACATTTGACCCACCATGGACACCAGATAGGATAGACCCTATCATACGAAAACAACTCGGGATTTAGTAAAGCACGCCGTAGACCTGTATTCAAATTCAGAATTTCAAGTGTTGAGAAGTCCCTATGAAATTTTCTCAAATCGTGCAGGCTTACAAAGACAAAGGGCTTCCCGAGCGGGAGGCTCTTCTTTTGATTGCAAAAGTGCTAGGAAAGAAAAAAGAATACGTAATTGCACATTTCTATGACGAATGTCCAGAGGAGTTCCTTGAGTCTGTAATAACACTGTTTGAAAAGCGACTCACAGGATACCCACTCCAATATATCATAGGAGAAGTCGAGTTCTACGGTAGGACTTTCTACATAGAAGAAGGCGTTCTCATTCCCAGGTGGGAAACGGAAGGGCTTGTTGAGTTGAGTTTGGAATACATAAGAAAGTACAAGCTGAGAAAAGTTTTGGATATCGGAGTTGGGAGTGGAGTTATTGCGATAACGATAGCCTTAGAATGCACTAATGACAAAGAGCTTTCCGCACTAGGAGTGGAGGTTTTTGGAACAGATGTAAACGAAAAGGCTATAGCGTTGGCAAGGAAGAATGCAATGCGATACTCAATAAAATGCGATTTTAGATTAGGGGAATACGCAGAACCTTTCAAGGATGATTGGGATAGTATAGATATTATAGTTTCCAATCCACCATATGTGAGAAAAGGTACGCAACTTCAAAAAGAACTTGAATTTGAGCCACAAGAAGCACTTTTCGGTGGTGAAGATGGATTGGAGTTTTACAAAGAATTCTTCAAACGTTACGAAACCTCAGGTAAAATTGTTATAATGGAGATAGGTGAAGACCAAGGCGAGAAGTTGAAAGCACTAACAGGTGGTGAGGTGTTGAAAGACCTCGCAGGGAAAGATAGGTATTTGATAGTGAACAAGAGGGGTTAAGCAAGGTAAGTGACAAGACTAGAAAAAAGGAGGTAAATCGTGTATGAAAATTGTTCTAATGCAGGATGTTCCCAAACTTGGCAAGAAGGGACAAATTGTCAATGTCTCTGATGGATATGCAAGGAACTTCCTTATCCCAAAAGGTTTAGCTAAAGAAGCTACACCAGAGGTTATTAAGGAGTTGGAAAGGCAAAAAGAAGAGGAGAGAAAAAGACAAGAAGAACAAAGAAAGGCAAGTGAAGAACTGCTTTCCGAACTTCAAAAGCATGTTTTCAAAATCAAAGTAAAAGCTGGAGAAGGTGGCAAATTATTTGGCTCACTGACCAATTCAAACATCGCAGAAGAGATAGAAAAGGTGTTAGGAAAGGAATTTGATAAAAGATGGATATCTCTTGAATCTAATATAAAAAGCGTGGGGCTTTATGACGTAGTCGTTAAACTACCAGGCGGTGTTTCTGGAAAGATAAAGGTGGAGGTAGTAAAGAGCGAAGATTAAGAAAGCTCATGCAAAAAGGAGTTGAAGAGTCGAAATATGAATATAATAGCTTTTTCCAAGGCACTCTATTCCACGTGGATTTATTATTCACCTGAGCGCATTCTTTTCGATGCTGGTGAAGGCGTCGCAACGATGCTAACAAACAAAATTTATGCGGTTAGACACGTGTTTTTAACGCATGGACACGTCGACCATATAGCAGGCTTATGGTCAATAATCAATACCAGAAACAACGCAATGGGAGATAGAGAAAAACCTCTGACCGTTTATTATCCTTCTGGTAACAAGGGAATTGAATTATATGCGGACTTCCTTAGGAAAGCAAATAGCGAGCTACGGTTCAAACTTGATTTTGTCCCATTGAAAGATGGAGAAAAGGTGTTTTTGAGAAATTCGACAACAACTAATCGTTACATAAAACCATTCAGTGTCGTTCATACCTACAGTGAAACAGCTTTTGGATATCACCTAATCGAAGTCCGCAGGAGATTGAAGGAAGAATACAGAAACCTTCCGAAAGAAGAAATAACAAGGCTTGTAAAATCATACGGAAGCGAGAGTGTAACGGAAACTTATGAAAAGAAAATTCTCACCATATCTGGTGACACCATTTTACTAAAAAAGGAAGATGTAGCAGATACAGAAATTCTCTTTCATGAGTGTACCTTTTTGAAAAAAGAAGATAGGAAATTCAACAACCATGCCTCTTTGGACGAAGTGATAGAGCTCGTTCAAGATGCAAACGTTCAAACACTCATTTTGTATCACATATCCTCAAGGTACATAAGGAGCATAGAAAAGGTCATTAGGAAAATGCAAATTCCCGGCACAAAGATTTTGTATGTTCATCCTGAAAGAGTGTTTGAGTTTTGAAAAATACACGTGGTGAGTCTTCAAGTGTAAAAGGGGTTGAGGCTGAGCGTTGAGAAACATAATATTCATAAGTGACTTACACATCGGTGATGGGAATAGTAAAGATGATTTCAGCCAAGATGAGCTTTTCAACAATTTCATAAACGAGTGGAATGATTTGGAAAACCCAGAGCTTGTAATCGTAGGTGACGGATTTGAAATTCTCGAATCCGAAATAGTTCGTCATGCAGGTTTAAAACCGTTCTGGGAGATTGTTCATTCACTCGACGGGAAGCTCATAACACTTATAGAACGTGCTCATCCAAAGGTATTCGAAGCCCTATCAAAATTCAAGGGGAAGATTAAATACGTAATTGGTAACCATGATTATTATATTTTGAAAAACCAAAAATTGCAAGAAAACTTGAAAGAACGAATAAAGAATTTGGAAATCGTTCCGTATTACTATGATGAACAAACACACATCCTGGCAGTTCACGGTAACCAATTCGATGCTATCAACAGGTTTTTGGAAGTAAACGGCGAGATAATACCACCGCTTGGGGATTTTATATCAAGGTATATGATGGTAAACTTCGACGATGTCTTGAAAGAATACTTACCTGACGATGTGGTTAGTGATTACGATAATGTTAGACCTACCCTTGACGTTTTCCAATGGCTCGAACAAATCTCAAAGGTGTATGAGACGAGTGTTGACTTGCTTAAATTGTGGATAGACAATTTTATAACAATGATGCGTGAGGAAGAAGCTAAATACTGGATGAAAAAGAATTATCCGTTCTTGAGTAAGTTATCGATACTCTTTTTGAACAAAATTGGTGGTATAAAACTGGGCGAACTATTAGTACGTGCTGTTATGAAGACCAGAAACTTAAAGAAAACCGATTATCTAAAAAAGGCGGCAGTTAAGATATTTGAAGAACCAGGATGGCTTTTCAGGAATATGGATGGGTATTTGGATAAAGGTAACGCAATTGGGACTCAATACCTTAAAGATATACAAGGAATTGTTATGGGACATAACCATAAGCCAGGTTTTGAGCTGATTAAGATAAAAAATGATGTGAAATTCTATGTTAACTGTGGTTCTTGGAAACCAGTAGTTGAGAGAAAATCAAGGAATATCTTTCAAAGATACTTTGAGATATTTTACGCCATAGCACGTGTTGAAAATTCTGGAGAAATAGAGATTATTACAGGCTCTGTTAACAAGCTTAGGAAAAAGGAAGTGATTAGTTGAAGGTTATAACCACCCACAATAATCCTGATTTCGATGGTTTTGCTTCTTGCGTGGGAATGAAAAAACTCCATCCCGATTTTGAAATTGTCATCTCAGGGGTTCCAATGCAAAATCTCAAAGAATACCTCCGATTGTACGAGGATGCGTTCCCTTATTTAACAAGTGAGCAAATTGCGAAAGTTGAGGAGGGAATAGAAGAGTTAATTATCGTCGATACTCCTGGACTGGAGAGAATTGGTGATGAGATAAAAAGAAAACTTAAGCCTGGTGCCAAAATAACGATAGTTGACCACCACCCGGATATCAGAAGTGATGAAGATTCAGAAAGCACAGTTAATAATGCAGCTTACAACGTCACCAAAATTATCCAGCAGTCAGGTGCGGCTACAAGTATAGTAACAAAAATGATGAAGGAACGTGGAATCAAACCAAATAAAATGGAGTCAACGTTACTTGGAATCGGTATATACGAGGACACGGGTAGCTTGTTATTTTCAAGTACTACTTTAGATGATATTGATGCGATAAGGTATTTATTCGAACATGGGTTGGAAGTAGAGATAGTAGCCGAATACGTGAAATTCGACCTGACAATTGACCAGAAGTTACTGCTCCAAAATCTTCTGCAGAATACACAAGTTTATACAATTGACAATCATGTAATCACAATCACGTATGCAGAAACCGAAAAATTCATAGGTGGGCTTTCAGCAGTCGTTGCAAAATACTGGTATGCACAAGAACCAGAAACACTCATCACTGTGGTGAGAATGGGTAAGAAAGTCTTTATTGTAGGAAGGACGAAATCACCTGACGTGGACATAAGAGGATTGGTAAGTGAGTTTGGAGGCGGTGGGCACAGGCAAGCAGCTTCCGCTACTCTTTCGATGGTGGCCGTTGAAGAGGTTATACACAAAGTGTTGAGCCTGCTTCCAAAGTATATTTCCTCAGGCCTCAAGGCAAAAGATATAATGTCTTCTCCTGTTAGAACAGCTTTGGCTTTTGAGACTATAGAACAGGTGAATAAAATAATGGAAGTAACAGGTCATAATGGCATACCGATTGTTGAAGGAGACCGACTTGTTGGAATCGTAACTAAAAAAACAATAGAAAAGGCAATTAACCATGGTCTAGGTAAAAGACCCGTAAAATCGGTGATGACTTCGAAACTTATCACGGCAAAAACAGATACACCCGTGAGTACTCTAAAAAAACTCATGATTGAACACGATGTTGGAAGAATTCCGATTTTGGATGAAAACAATATACTCGTTGGAATAGTTACAAGGTCCGATATCATAAGGGCAAGTCAAAAACAGCTTGTGCAAACGTCTCAAGAACACGAACCCAGCTTTAATTTCAAAAACATTACCGAGATTATCTATGAAAGACTCGATAGAAGGATTATCAATTTATTAAGACTCATCGGTGTGTACGGAAATGAAATAAAAATGCCTGTTTACGTGGTTGGAGGATTTGTTAGGGATTTGCTTTTGAATATTCCAAACTACGACATCGACGTAGTAGTGGAAGGGAACGGAATAGAATTTGCAAAGTACGTTGGGAAGCAGCTCGACGCGATTGTTGTTCCGTACGAGAAATTTTACACAGCAACGCTTGTTTTCAAAGATGGGTTCAAAATAGACGTAGCTACAGCTCGAACAGAATACTATGAGAAACCTGGAGAATTACCACAAGTTGATGTGAGCACGATAAAGAAAGACCTTTACAGAAGAGATTTCACGATAAATGCGATGGCTATAAAATTAAATCCTAATGAGTTCGGTGTACTTTATGACTTCTTCAACTGTCAGAAGGACTTGGAAGAAGGCATCATTAGAATTTTGCACAACCTTAGCTTCATCGAAGATCCAACACGGATGATTCGAGCTGTTAGATTTGAATCAAGGTACAACTTCAAAATAGAAGAGCATACGCTCGAGATTTTGAAAAGAAACTTAGAAGCAAATTACTTAGAAAGGGTATCTGGTGCAAGGATAAGACAGGAGATAGAGAAAATATTGGAAGAAAGGCAGCCTTTAATTGCGATAAGGCGCTTGGCAGAACTTGGCATTTTGAAACATATCTTTCCAAAAACGTACTACACACCCACGATGGACGAGAAGTTGGAAAGAGTTTTCAGATTTTTGCCGTTGGTTAAGCAGAGGTATCAGAATATAAGCGATTTCTATGCGATATCAACTGTGCTCTTGGAATTTTACGACAAGGAAACGTTAGATTTTATGAGAAATCGTTACGGATATCCAAAGAAGTTCATAGAGAGTCTGAAATTCACTGAGAATATGATGTTACCACTGAAATCAATGATTGAATCCCAACTGAGTTTTTCAGATATTTACAAGGTAATTGGCAAGGGCAATCCTTATATATTTATCCATCTTTCGGCATACTTAGACGACGAAGGTCAACAATACCTTCTAAGGTACATCGATGCCATTCTCAATACGAAACTCGAAAAAGTCACCGGAAAATACGTTATGGAGAAATTCAACCTTAAATCAGGTCCGGTTATAAACGAAATTCTTGAAACGTTATATGCGATGAAATTGGATAACCCAAATCTTGATGAAATTTTGACTGTTGAAAAGATATTCGAAGAAACTCAAAATAAAATAAATAAAGCAGAAGTTTCTGAAAATACGAATCGATAAAGGTTACCTTAATTGATGCGGGTGATTACCAATGGCTGGGAGCTCGATGAGGCGATATATACCGTTCTTCATATTCTTTATCATGTTTTTCTACATAATTTTTGGGCTTGTGAAAGTTCAAATAATAGACCAGCCGAAACACGTAGCACTCTTGAACTCCCTACTTGCTCGAAGCTTTTACAACAGAGGACTTCGCGGGACGATATATTCCTCAGATGGGGTCAAACTTGCTTGGAGTGAAAGGATACCAACACTTGTTTTGAAGAAATACACAGAGGAAGATGAGAAACAACTGAGAAAGTACATCGACGACTCTCAAATTGCTGTTTTAAAAAACAGTGGTAGTGTAGAAATTACATGGGAACAAGCGTTTATTTTGCAAAGCAAAGGCTATCAAATAATTCCTGTTGAAAAACGCAAATCATACGGGTTTCTTTATCACATCGTTGGTAGTGTAAATAAGGATGGCGAAGGTATTGCGGGACTTGAGTATGTTTATAATGATGTACTCAAAGGTAAATTGTCAGTATCATACGGTATTAGGTCACCGGGTGGAAAGTATAGCCAAAACATCTTAGAGAATCTTGGAGAAAATGGTCTGGACCTCCAGACTACAATCAATTTTAAGCTTCAGAAGTATGCATATGACTTACTTACGGGACTTGCTACACCCTCTGTTATCATAGTAAGTGATGTCCGAACAGGTGATATTCTTGCAATGGTTTCCTATCCTTCACCGGATGTGGACTTAAACGAGGTTGATACACTTACATGGGAGAAACTGGTTAGTGACCCACTCAACCCCTTGCTTAACAGAGCCATATCAAACGTTTATCCCCCCGGTTCTACTTTTAAGGTAATTACGGCCATTGCTCAGATGCTTTATGGTCATCCATCTACACTTTCTTGTGGGGGAGTTTTTCACTACAGAGATTCAAAAGGAAGGATTACCGCAAGCTATAAAGATTGGCTTACCACAGGGCATGGTGTTGTAGATTTAAGAAAAGCAATACGTGTGTCCTGTAATGTGTATTTCTATAATGCAGCTCTAGATGTTGGGATTGATAAGCTTGTTAGTGTTTCAAGGACATTTTACCTTGACCAGAGAACTGGTATCAGTTTACCAGGAGAAGTTGCCGGGACTCTACCATCACCCGAGTGGAAATTAAAAAAATTCGGTGAAAAATGGTACCCTGGTGACACAGTTCTTTTTGGGATTGGCCAAGGTTTTCTTGATTTTACCCCCATTCAAATTCTCAGTCTTTACAACACAATAGCTAACAAAGGCATGTTTGTCAAACCAAGGCTGGTTTTGAACGAGGAAGTTTCAACTAAGAAAGTAGCACTAAATATTCCTGAATCTGTGTGGGATGCATTAATAGACGGATTAGAACAGGTAACAACTATTCAAGGACCGGCCACCAGTGGTGGAACAGCTGCGAAAAGTTTCAGAGATTTTAAAATCACCGTTGCAGGTAAAACAGGTACAGCCCAAACGCACAGCGGTCCTCCTCATGCTTGGTTTGTAGGGTTTGCACCTTCCAGAAATCCAAAGTATTCTGTTGTTGTGCTGATAGAAAATGGAGAAAGTGGTGGACATAATGCAGCACCGGTGGCTCGTAAAGTATTTGACTTTATGCTGGAAAATGGTTTCTTTGATGAAGAAAAAAACGAAAAACAGGAAAAGTAGGAGGGAAATCTAAAGGTTATGAAAATAAGAGCATGGTATTTCAAAAACGATAAATGTGGTGTATGTGTTGCTTTTTTACCAAAAATGAAGAGAATAGCCGGGGACTACAATCTTGATCTGGAAGTTGTAGATGTGATTGAAAACCCCGAGATAGCTGGTCAGAACATGGTTTTCACAGTGCCAACAATAATATTCGTGGACAGTGAGGGAAATGAGTTGAAAAGATTTGCAAGAAACTTTTCTGAATTTGAAATAAGAGAACACATTCAAAGGATGTATGATATACTTGGTATAGAAGTAGATGAGAAGTAAAACACAACTTATCACTCTTCACAAGGGGGTGTGGTTTATGGAGAAAGTGGTAGGTATCTTGAGATTTGCATTGATGCGAGAAATCGAAGGAAGAGAATTTTACAAAGAAAAGGCGAAAAAGGTATCAAGTAAAGAAATCAAAGACCTTCTGGAAGGACTTGCGTACATGGAGGAGGACCATGTCAGGTTTATTGAGAATTTAATGAAGAAAGTAGAAAACAATGTAGAAGTGACTCTTGACGATGCACAACAAGCAATAGTTCGAACAGACTTCTTTGAAGGAAGAGAAAAATCAGAGATGGTGAATGGCTCATTAGACCAGTTGGCAAATGACCTTGCGATATTGAGAATGGCTTACCTTATTGAAGAAGACTTTGAGAAATTTTACAAAGAGAGCGCAGAGAAAGTATCAGACCCTGAAATGAAAAAGATTTTGAATTTACTTGGAACTTGGGAAAACGGTCACAAAAAAGCTTTAGAAGAAGCTTACGAGGAAGCGAAAAGAAGTTATTGGAACCAGCAAGGTTTTGAACCTCTCTTCTAATTTAAAAAATGAAAAAATGACTCTCGAACAAGAGGCTCAGGTTATCCTGAGCCTCTTGTTTGTGCACTCAGCATGAGCGATAGCTCGGCAGTGAAAGTTTTGTTATGGGCTTGGTAGTGGGAACGTAAAATGTGGCGAGTACATAGGATGAAAGCGGTCGTTCTTACCCCCAGGACGGATACACCTATTGGTAACCCACTCAGTGATGGGTAGCTGAACAGAATGCCATCAACGACAGTTCCAGAAACACAAGCCAGTGCGCAATAGCGCAAGTCAACTAAAGAACCGCTGTATACCGGACGGTACGTACGGTGGTGTGAAAGAATGCTGGGTAAACTAACTAATTACCCAACTTCTACTCTATTTAAACGAGTATATTAGACGTTTAAAGGTTTTGAATTTGTCCTATTGGAATTGAATGTTCTTTTGATTTTAAAATCTGGATTATGATATAATACTATCGAATCTTTTGAGGTCTTTGTTTTTACTCTTCAGAAGCTGATATAAATGCATAATATATGGGGGGAAACTTATGGAGGAGGTTTTGAAAGAGAGAAGAAGGATAGTACTTTTTCTTTTTTTATTGCTTGTGATACTGAATGCTGACCAGATGGTCATGAGCCCTGTGATTGGGATGATAGAAAAAGAATTCAATATCACAGATTCTCACATAGGTCTTATCGGTGGAGTTTTCAGCATAGTTGGTGCTTTGATTAGTCTTATATGGGGTTATCTTACAGACAAATACAGCAGGAAATGGCTCTTGGTTTCTTCCATACTTGTAGGAGAGATTCCCTGTCTTTTGACTGCTATTTCAGGTTCTTACGGTGAATTTTTCTTTTGGAGAGTGCTAACTGGAATTGGGATTGGAGCTTCGTTCCCTATATCTTACTCACTTGTTGGAGACCTTTTTAGCCATAAAGAAAGAGGTAAAGTGGTATCTATATTGGGCCTTGCTGCAACCGTTGGTAGCATAATTGGAATGCTAGTTGCGGGTTACACGGCTAATATTTTTGGTTGGAGGATACCTTTCATCCTCGTATCTGCACCAAATCTTCTTTTAATACCTTTGATAATCAACGTCCTTGAAGAACCAAGACGTGGAGCAAGTGAAGAAGGTTTTTCTGAAGCTGGTGTGGAGTATTCGTACGTGACAAAGCTCTCAGATTACGCGCAGTTGGTCAGGGTGAAAACCAATTTACTCCTGTTTTTGCAAGGTATTGCTGGAACGATACCATGGGGCGCAATTCCATATTTTATGATAGAGTTCTTTAGGCGGGAAAAATCTATGGACTTGAATCAAGCTACTACAATGTTTCTGCTCTTTGCTTTAGGTAGTATTGTTGGAAATATCGTAGGTGGCTTTACCGGTGAGAAAATATATAGACGTTCAAAAAAAATGGTTCCATTCGTATCTGCAATTACAACCATATTAGGAGTTTTCCTAACTGTGAGTGTCTTCAGATATCCTTACACCTCCGGTGTATCTAACGGAGCGTTAGGGTTTTTAACTTTCGGGATGTTAGGATTTATCGCAGCTGCTATGGATTCATACACTGGACCTAACGTGAAAATGATGTTACTAAACGTAAATGAACCAAAAGACAGAGGACGTATCTTCTCAATCTTTAACCTTACCGACTCGGTGGGAACTGGAATTGGCAGGTTTGTTGGAGGTTCCTTGTCCGTAGCGTTAGGAACGCTTGGAGCAGCTTTGGAAGTTACAGCGTATTTTTGGCTCGCCTGTGGATTTTTGCTCATGCTCTCAGCATGGTATTTTGAAATAGAAGTTGAGGCTCTTAACAAAAAGATGAGGGCACTTGCCATGGAAAGAGCTAATCAGGTAGTTAATGCGCAGGCAGGGGATGAACAAAGAGAGTAATAGACAATAAAAAATGGCGGAGGCGGTGGGACTCGAACCCACACGGTGGTTTGACCACCACCGATTTTCAAGACCGGCTCCTTAGCCAGTTCGGACACGCCTCCGTCCAGCACGAAAGATTATACAACAAGTCTTTGGTATCGTCAATAGCTGTGCTATATAAACAAAAACTGCTTGTGGATAAAGGAGGTATAAAAATGAAAGAGCTTAGGGAACTGAGCAAGTATCTCAAAAGAAAAATTACTGGTAAGACACTGTATGCCTTACCGCGTCAGTGGATTATTCCCAATTATTCTGGAAAGCTTTCCATGAAGGATGGAAGGTACTTTGTTGACCCTTATGAATATTACTCGATAATTATCGACACGATATTAGAAAACGACAAAGGTTTAGATTATTCAAAATCACTTGCGATGCTAAACGGCGAAAAGGATGCAACCTGGCTAAGAAAAGCAAAGATGTATGGTGCTCTGCCAAGAGCGACAACAGCTTATAACCACAAGGGATTTGGTGCCTTTGAACCTGAAGACATCTTCGGTTACAAAGAATCTGGAACATTCCTTAAAATGATAGGACTTTTACCCTATCTAAAAGAAATGGGAATAAACGTACTTTACATGCTTCCTATCTCCAAAATGAGCGATGTTTTCAAAAAAGGTGAGGTTGGTTCGCCATACGCTGTAAAAAACCCAATAGAATTAGATGAAAGTTACGCCGATCCACTCCTTGAAGGAATTAAGTTGGAAGAACAATTCAAAGCATTGGTGCAGGCTGCGCATATGCTTGGGATAAGAGTTGTACTGGATTTCATCCCACGCACAGCAGCAAGAGACAGCGATTTAATAAAGTCGCATCCTGATTGGTTTTACTGGATTAAAATTGAAGAAGCGGCGAGTTACAAACCGCCACGCATACCACAGCTTTCGTTTAAAATACCAGACCCCGAAGACTTAGAGGTTATATATTCATCGGAGGAAGTTAAAACACACCTGACCAAATTCACGTTCTCGCCAGATAAGATTGACAAAGAGAAATGGGAAAAAGTTAAGAAAATGGAAGGAGATATACTTTCAAACATAGCTAGAGAATTTGGAATCATAACACCTCCGGGTTTCTCAGACTGGGTCAACGACCCACAACCGACGTGGGACGATGTGACATTCCTTAGACTTTACCTTGACCATCCAGAAGCAAGTGCAAAGTATGTAAGTAAAGACCAACCACCATACGTACTATTTGATGTCATAAAATCAAGTAAATTCCCTGGTAGGAAGCCAAACAAAAAACTTTGGGAATACATAGCGAACATTATACCAACTTATCAGAAAAAATATGGCATCGATGGTGCAAGAATAGACATGGGACATGCACTACCTTCAGAGCTTCAGAATATGATAATCTCAGCTGCCAGAGAAATAGACCCGGCTTTTGGATTCATTGCCGAAGAATTAGAAATGAAAAACGACAAGAAAGCAAGAGCAGAAGGTTACGACTGTATTCTTGGAAATAGTTGGTATGCAGTTGCAAGACCTTCGGAATTCTACAGATTCATTGAAGAAATAATACCTAATCTTGAAGTTCCTTACATAGCTTCATGCGAAACACCTGACACTCCAAGAATCGTTGCAAGAGAAAATGGGAACAAGCTTAAATACCTCGCACCTGCTTTGCTGTATTTGTCACCAAATTCAATAGCTTACATCAACAGTGGTCAGGAAATAGAGGAGATTCAGCCTATGAATCTCGGGCTCGACAACACAATTTATGGAAAAACGCTATTACCACCTGATGACCAATTTTATGGAAAACTTGCCTTCTTTGATTATTACGCTCTGCACTGGGACAAAGCTAAAGAGGATATGTACAACTTTCTAAAATGGGTGTTGCTGATAAGGGATGAGATTTCTGAATTCATGGATTCTGAGTTCAGATACGTCTATTTAAATTACCAAGATGGAACAACTGCCAATTACAGTTATTGGAAAGGTGGTAAGGGAGTCATAGTACTTGGGAACCTTGATTTCGTACACGAAAAATATATAGAGATTCTTGTAAACGAAACAGTTGGTAGAAACGTAGAAGTAAAAAGTGTAACTGTAGTAACAAGACATGGAAAAAGGAAAATGGGTTTTTCATTTGGTAACAACATTCCTGTGAAACTGATGCCCGGCGATTTTGTAGTTCTGCTTGTTAATTGGGAGTAAATGATTATAACAGGTAAATCAGGTAAATGTTGTGAGGCGCACTCATTCGAGTGCGCCTTTTTGTATTTTTATAGATTTTTTATAGATTGTATTTTTATAGATTCCAGGCCAATCTTTAAATTAGATAGCCCTAAGTGACGTAGTGTGATATAATTATAGTAAAGAACAATTATGTAAAATTCTATAACTTTCTGCCCACAGGTGCTGGAGGTGATAAGCATGAAAGTTAGCATATATGGAGCTGGGCGTGTAGGAATTAGCGTAGCATTTTCTTTACTTCATTACGGTATTGTAGATGAACTGGTAATTGTTGATATTGACAAAAACAGGGCTGAAGGCGAGGCTTTAGATTTACTTCACGCATCAGCTGTTTTCAAATATTGCAACATCTACGCTGGAAAGCCGGAGGATACCAAAGATAGTGATTTTATTATCATCACCGCTGGTAGGGCGCAGAGACCAGGCGAAACAAGACTAGAGCTTCTTGCTGATAATGTTAGGATAATTAAAGGAATATCGGAGAATATCGTAAAGTATTCAAAAGATAGCTTGGTTATAAACATAACAAACCCCGTGGATGTTTTAACCTACTTTATTTGGAAATTCTCTGGATTACACTCTTCCAAAGTATTTGGTACTGGCACAACACTTGATACGGCAAGATTGAGAGCTTTGTTGGCAAAGCATTTAGACATTTCCCCGGCCAGTATTCATGCTTATGTTATTGGCGAGCATGGCGATAGTGAATTTATTCCGCTTTCGAACGCTATGGTTGGTGGAGTGCCTCTCACAGACTTTTGTGAAAAGTGCGAGAAAAAAGCAAGTGATACGATTCCATGCATCTCTTTCGAAAAAATAGCAAATGAGGTGAAAACGGCAGCTTATAAAATAATTGAGAAAAAGGGAGCAACAAATCTTGCTATAGGTGCCGTTACCGCAAAACTAATAGATAGCATTTGGAAAAACGAGCGACGAGTCTGGACACCTTCAGTATATATAGAGGATGTATATATTGGGTATCCAGCAGTTTTAGGAAGGAAAGGCGTCGAAAAGGTTATGCATCTAAAGTTAGAAAAAGACGAAAAAGAAAAGCTTGAACACTCAAAGGCGGTTATAAGAAGAGCCATAAAAGAGATAGAAGCTGCGATGTTAATTTAATTTCCGGATTGTCAAAAAATCCCCTTGACAGATTTATAGTGTCATAGTAAAATGTGTATCGCTTGACGAAGTGTGGGTGCGTAGCTCAGTGGGAGAGCGCTTCCTTGACGCGGAAGAGGTCGTAGGTTCAATCCCTGCCGCACCCACCAGTTTTTTATGAGCATTTAAAAACAAAGCGCTGGGGCGTCGTCTAATTGGCAGGACCCTGGACTTTGGCTCCAGTTGTGTAGGTTCGAGTCCTACCGCCCCAGCCAATTTCTCAAATTAAGCTTAGAGATGTTGGGCGCGTTTGCGCCCTTTATTTTGGATTTCTTGTTTTGTAGCCAGATATATTTTATATTCTCGCCAAAAACGCCCGACTTAGTGTTCGAAACAAAAAATTCACACGGGCTTTATTGTATTTTTGAAAATACGTGGTTATAATATCTCACGAATGTAGAGTTTGAAGGGAGGGTTAAGATGCCAACGATTAATCAGTTAGTGAGACACGGTAGGCAGAAAGTTAAGGAAAAATCCAAGTCACCAGCGCTTCAAGGACACCCACAGAAAAGAGGAGTTTGTGTTAGGGTTTCCACAATGACCCCAAAGAAACCAAACTCCGCTTTGAGAAAGATTGCAAAGGTTAGACTTTCAAACGGTATAGAAGTTACTGCATACATTCCCGGTATAGGACACAACCTACAAGAGCACTCTATCGTGCTTGTAAGAGGTGGAAGGGTTAAGGACTTGCCAGGTGTTAGATACAAGATAATCCGTGGAACCCTTGACGCAGCTGGTGTTGAGAACAGGCGCCAAAGCAGAAGTAAGTACGGTGCTAAGAGACCAAAAGCGGGTGCAGCTGCGGCAGCTAAGGGTAAGAAATAAGGAGGGAATTAGATGAGGCGAAGAAGAGCCGAAGTTAGGGTAGTCCCACCAGACCCAGTTTACGGTGAAGTACTTGTAACTAAGATGATTAATAAAGTTATGTGGGATGGAAAGAAGTCAATCGCTCAGAAAATAGTGTACGGTGCTATCGAAATTCTTGAGCAAAAAACAGGAAAGAGTGGTATCGAAGTTTTCAAGCAGGCGGTAGAAAATGTCAAGCCTGTTGTTGAAGTTAGACCAAGAAGGGTTGGCGGTGCAACGTATCAAGTCCCTGTTGAAGTCCAGGAACCAAGAAAGACAGCACTTGCAATTAGATGGATAGTCGAAGCCGCAAGGTCGAAGAAAGGTAAACCAATGAAAGAGAAACTTGCAGAGGAGCTTTTAAACGCTTACAACAATACGGGTGCTGCAATTAAGAAGAGAGACGACGTCCACAAAATGGCGGAAGCTAACAGAGCATTTGCACACTTTAGATGGTAATTTAAAACGAAAAAGAAAGTGCCTTCGAGGAGGAAACTATGGAAGAGATAAAGGCTTTATATGTCGACTTGGATAAGCTTAGAAACATCGGAATAATGGCTCACATTGACGCCGGTAAGACAACAACAACCGAGCGTATTCTCTTTTTCACTGGAAGAAAACACACCATCGGAAGTGTTGATGATGGAACCGCTACGATGGACTGGATGATACAGGAAAAGGAAAGAGGTATAACCATAACATCAGCAGCAACAACGTGTTTCTGGAAAGGTCACAGGATAAACATAATCGATACTCCAGGTCACGTTGACTTTACAATCGAAGTGGAAAGGTCACTAAGGGTTCTGGACGGAGCTATTGCTGTTTTCGACGCGACTGCCGGTGTTGAACCACAGTCTGAAACCGTCTGGAGACAAGCTGATAAGTACAACGTTCCAAGAATCGCGTTCATGAACAAAATGGATAAGACAGGTGCAGATTTCGAAATGGCTGTCCAGACTATGGTTGAAAGGCTCGGAGCTCATCCTATTCCAGTCCAAATACCGATGGGTGCTGAAAGTGATTTCAAGGGTATCATTGACCTGATACAGATGAAAGCCATCAGGTGGTTGAATCCAGAAGGTACGGAATATGTTTATGAAGAGATACCGGAAGAATGGCGTGAAAAAGCAGAAGAAGCCAGGGAAGATATGATTGAAAAAATAGCCGAAGTAGATGACGAAATAATGATGCTCTATCTTGAAGGGGAAGAACCTACGGAAGAGCAGATTCACGACGCCCTAAGAAGAATCACGATAGGGAACCTTGGAACACCTGTGTTTTGTGGTTCTGCCAAGATGAATGTAGGCATTCAGCCACTATTGGATGGTGTTATCAGGTATCTTCCATCTCCACTTGATTTGCCACCTGTTAGAGGCTACGATAAAAACGGAAACGAAGTACAAGTATTTCCAAAAGAAGATGCACCTTTTGTTGCCTATGCATTTAAGATACAGACTGATCCATACGTTGGTAAACTTACATTCTTACGTGTTTACAGTGGACGTTTGGAAAAAGGAAGTTATGTTATCAACACTACAAAAGGTGTAAAAGAACGTGTTTCAAGGTTGATATTCTTACATGCAGATAAGAGAGAAGACGTTGAATATGTCAGGGCTGGAGACATTGTTGGTGTCATCGGAATGAAGAGCACAATCACAGGTGATACTGTGTGTGAAGAAGGAACATACGTGATACTTGAGAAGATGGAATTTCCTGAACCGGTCATTTCCATCGCTATAGAGCCGGAAACTAAAGATGACGAAACAAAGCTTTCAAAAGCACTGCAAGCACTTCTTGAAGAAGATCCTTCGCTTAGAGAATATGTTGACCAAGAGACTGGAGAAACAATTCTTGCAGGCATGGGTGAACTCCACTTAGAAATCATTGTGGATAGGCTCAAAAGAGAATTCAACGTAAACGTCAGGGTTGGTAAACCACAGGTTGCTTACAGGGAAACGATAACCAGACCTGTGAGAGCGGAAGGTAAATACATTAGACAGAGCGGTGGTAGAGGTCAATACGGACACGTTGTTGTTGAATTCGAACCTCTAAGCCTTGACAAGACATTTGAATTTGAAGACAGAACAGTTGGTGGTGTGATACCAAAACAATACATTCCGGCAATTGAAGAAGGCATTAGAGAAGCAATGCAAGTTGGTGTTCTTGCAGGCTATCCAGTAGTTGGAGTAAAAGCTACGCTTGTTGATGGTTCTTACCACGAAGTTGACTCATCAGAAATGGCATTTAAGATAGCAGCAAGCATGGCATTTAAGGAAGCGATGGAAAAAGGTGCACCAGTTCTTTTGGAACCAATAATGAAAGTTGAAGTTACGACACCAGAAGAATACATGGGTAACATCATTGCAGATTTGAATTCCAGAAGAGCGCATATTGATGCACTTGAGAACAGAGGACACTTGAGAGTTATAAGGGCACTTGTACCATTAAGTGAAATGTTTGGTTACGCAACAACACTCAGGTCACTTTCTCAAGGAAGGGCGAACTACGTAATGGTCCTTTCGCACTACGACAAAGTACCTGACAAAGTTGCGGAAAAGATACTGAAGGGTGTTTAATTTACGAACAATTAACAAAAAAACTATACTCCACCATAGGTGAAGAAGGAGGGTCAAAGGTATGGCAAAGGAAAAATTTGTAAGAACCAAGCCTCACATGAACGTCGGTACGATTGGACACATTGACCACGGAAAGACAACACTTACAGCAGCTATCACAAAGTACTGTTCATTCTTTGGATGGGCAGAGTACACACCATACGAAATGATTGACAAGGCACCAGAAGAAAGAGCAAGAGGTATTACCATCAACATAACACACGTTGAATACCAAACAGAGAAGAGACACTACGCACACATCGACTGCCCAGGCCACGCTGACTACATCAAGAACATGATTACAGGTGCAGCTCAGATGGATGGAGCAATTCTTGTTGTTGCAGCAACAGACGGTCCAATGCCACAAACAAGAGAACACGTCCTTCTTGCAAGGCAAGTTAACGTTCCAGCAATGATAGTTTTCATTAACAAAGTTGACATGGTAGACGACCCAGAACTTGTTGACCTTGTTGAAATGGAAGTCAGAGACCTTCTCAGCAAATACGAATTCCCTGGTGACGAAGTTCCTGTAATCAGAGGTTCTGCTCTCAAAGCAGTTGAAGCAAACGATCCAAATGACCCAGCATTCAAACCAATTAAGGAACTTCTCGATGCAATGGACAACTACTTCCCAGAACCAGTTCGTGAAGTTGACAAACCATTCCTTATGCCTGTTGAAGACGTTTTCTCAATCACAGGTAGGGGTACGGTTGTCACAGGAAGAATTGAACGTGGTGTAATTAAACCAGGTGTTGAAGCTGAAATTATCGGTATGAGCTACGAAATCAAGAAGACAGTTATCACAAGCGTTGAAATGTTCAGAAAAGAACTCGATGAAGCAATCGCTGGTGACAACGTCGGATGTCTGCTCAGAGGTATCGACAAGGACGAAGTAGAAAGAGGACAAGTTCTTGCAAAACCAGGTTCCATTACACCACACAAGAAGTTCAAAGCGAACATCTACGTTTTGAAGAAAGAAGAAGGTGGACGCCATACGCCATTTACAAAAGGTTACAAACCACAATTCTACATCAGAACAGCTGATGTTACAGGCGAAATTGTTGACCTCCCAGCTGGTGTAGAAATGGTTATGCCTGGTGATAACGTCGAAATGACAATCGAACTCATTTACCCAGTTGCTATTGAAAAAGGTATGAGGTTTGCAGTTCGTGAAGGTGGAAAAACGGTTGGAGCAGGCGTTGTTTCTGAAATAATTGAATAATCTCATTTTTCAAGACCTGATTATGTAAATAGAGTAATTGGCTCTTTGACAAAACGGTAATCGGGGGGGTTCCCCCCCTTTTCTAAGAAGGAGGGTAAGACATGCCAGGACAGAAAATTAGAATCAGACTCAGGGCATATGACCATAGATTACTAGATGAATCTGCTAAGAAGATAGTGGAAGTAGCTAAGCAAACAAATGCAAAGGTTTCCGGACCAATTCCACTACCAACGGAAAGAACGCTTTACGTTGTTCTCAGGTCACCATTGAAACATAAAGACTCACGTGAGCAATTTGAAAAGAAAATACACAAGAGACTTATAGATATCATTGAACCCAATTCAAAAACGATTGACGCTCTGATGAAGATAAATCTTCCAGCAGGTGTCGACGTTGAAATCAATCTGTGAGTCCTCGGAGGTGTTTTATGATGAAATTTATAATTGCTAGAAAAATCGGAATGACCCGCTTGTGGAAAGATGACAAGGTTGTTCCAGTGACGGTTTTGAAGGCTGGTCCATGCGTTGTTGTTCAGAAGAAAACCGTTGATAAAGATGGTTACAATGCTGTCCAGCTTGGATTTGAAGAAGTCAGTGAGAAGAAACTCACAAAGCCACTTCTTGGAGTTTTCAAGAAAGCAAACGTGAAACCTATGAGAGTATTAAAAGAATTTAGAGTAGACAACGTAGACGAATACTCCGTCGGACAAGAAATCACAGTTGCAATTTTCCAAGAAGGCGATAAAATTGACATTACGGGTTGGACCAAAGGTAGAGGTTTCGCAGGTGCAATGAAGAGATGGAACTTCCAGGGTGGTCCAAAATCACATGGTGCGAAATTCCACAGAGAACTTGGTTCTGTCGGTCAGCACACCGAACCAGCAAGGATTTTCAAAGGTAAGAGGATGCCTGGAAGGTATGGAAATGAAAGGGTCACAATACTCAATTCGGAAGTTGTGAAAGTTGACCCCGAAAATAACCTTATAGCGGTTAAAGGTGGAGTGCCAGGAGCGAGGGGCAGCCTTGTTCTCATCAGAAGCGCTGTGAAAGTGGATAAGTGATTATTCTAAATATTATTAAATATTATTTTGAAGCATGGCGCTTTCTGATAGAGTTCAGGGACGTGCTCCGAAAACGGAGTAAGGGAGGAAGAAGAACATGGCACATGTGGCACTTTGGAACATAAAAGGTGAGAAGATTGGAACAATCGAAGTTAGTGACGAAGTTTTTAACATCGAACCAAACCTTGATGTTATGTGGCGCTACATCGATATGCAGCTTACAAACGCAAGAGCAGGAACAGCATCTACAAAGACTAGAGGAGAAGTTTCCGGTGGTGGAAGGAAACCGTGGCCACAAAAACACACTGGTAGGGCAAGGCAAGGCTCGATAAGGGCTATTCACTGGAGACACGGTGGTGTTGCTCACGGTCCAAAACCAAGAAAATTCTTGAAGAGATTGAACAAGAAGATGAAAAGACTCGCATTGAAGTCAGCACTATCCGTAAGATTCAGAGAAGGGAACCTCATTGTTCTGAGTGATATACGATTTGATAAACCTCAAACGAAACAGATGAGAGAAGTCTTGAAGGCCCTCGGAATCGCTGACGAAAAGGTTCTTTTCGTTCTTCCAAAGAAAGAAGATTCTTACGTAAACGTAAAGCTTTCCGGAAGAAACATTCCAGGTGTGAAGGTTATCATCGCAGATAACCCGAACAACAATGAAGGAAATAACATCGACGGTTTGAACGTTTACGACATTATCAATGCATCAAAGGTTGTCCTTACTGAGGGCACCGTTCGCAAAATTGAGGAGGTGCTCGGAAAATGAGAAAAGATTATTCTGACATTATCATCAGACCGATTATCAGTGAAAAATCAATGAACCTGAGAGCAGAAAGAGAATACGTATTCGAAGTAGACAAAAATGCAAATAAGAAAGAGATAAAAGAAGCAGTTGAAAAACTTTTTAACGTTAAAGTAGAACGAGTCAACACACTTATCGTGAAGCCAAAGCCCAAAAGAGACCTCAGAAGAGGTTATATGGCAAGAGAAGGACATACAAAAGAATGGAAAAAAGCCATAGTCAAATTAGCAGAAGGCTACACGATTAAAGAACTCCAAGCGTAAGGGGTGAATAACAATGGGTCTTAAAAGATTCAAGCCAACAACTCCAGGTAGAAGATTCATGGTCATACCAGACTTTTCGGAAATCACAAAAACAGAACCCGAAAAGTCGTTGGTAGTTCCTCTTAAGAAGACGGGAGGAAGGAACCACCACGGAAGAATCACAGTGAGATTCAGAGGTGGTGGCCACAAGAGGCTTTACAGGATAGTTGACTTCAGAAGATGGGAAAAAGAAAATATTCCCGCGAAAGTTGTTGCAATAGAGTACGATCCTAACAGAACAGCAAGAATTGCTCTGCTTGTTTACGCTGATGGTGAGAAGAGATACATACTTGCTCCAAACGGTTTAAACGTTGGAGACACAGTGATGGCTGGACCAAACGCTGAAATAAAACCAGGTAACGCGCTGCCACTTGAAAACATCCCAGTTGGTACAATTGTTCACAACATAGAGTTCTACCCACGTGGTGGTGCTAAAATAGCAAGAAGTGCTGGTGTTTCTTGTCAGTTAATGGCAAAAGAAGGCGACTATGCACTTCTTAGAATGCCTTCTGGAGAGCTTCGCAAAGTTCACGTAAGATGCTACGCAACAGTTGGCGTTGTAGGGAACGAAGACCACAAAAACGAGGTTTCCGGTAAAGCCGGTAGGGAAAGATGGAAAGGTAGAAGACCACATGTCCGTGGTGTTGTTATGAACCCGGTTGATCACCCACACGGTGGTGGAGAAGGTAGAGGTAAAGGTCACCATCCACAGAGTCCATGGGGCGTTCCAGCAAAGGGTTACAAGACAAGAAGAGGTAAGAGACCAAGTGATAAATTCATTGTAAGAAGAAGGAACGCTTAATAAGCTGATAAGTGTTGAGCAATCAGGAGGTGTAATAAATGAGCCGTTCCAGTAAAAAAGGACCTTACGTAGATCCGAAACTGTTAAAGAAGATAAGAATGCTTAACGAGACTGGTGAAAAGAAGATTATCAAAACATGGAGCAGGGCAAGTACAATCGTTCCCGAAATGGTTGGCCACACAATTGCGGTCTACAACGGTATGAAACACATTCCGGTCTACATAACGGAAAACATGGTTGGTCACAAGCTTGGCGAATTCTCGTTCACCAGGAGATTTGGAGGTCACACGAACAAATCAGCTAAAAAAGGTGAGGTCAAGAAATAAGATTTCCGGTAATAAGTCAAGAGGAGAAAAAATAGAAAAATAAAAAACCTAGTCAACACTTTGACTTTCAATAACTTAATATTTCACTTTCATTCTTCACATACTTGATTTCGTTCTTTTTACCTATTTCATCGGTACATACGGTACGTTGTTCTTTAGTAAATAATACACTAAATTTACTAATTTCCTTGCAGTTAATATTAGCGCTCTCATGTGTTTGTGTGTTGTTGCTTCTGCGTACTTTTTGCGATAATATTCTTTGTATACAGGATCGTATGTCTTTACTCCGTTCGCTGCCATTACTAGGTATGTTCTTAGATACTTGTTCCCTTTTTTCGTTAGTTGGTTGTTTTCTGATTTGTAATTTCCACTTTGATTGATTGTCCATACAAGCCCTGCGTATGATGCTAACGCTGAGGCTTTTTCGAAACGATTGATGTCTCCTATTTCGGCTATAATTCCAGCTGCAGTTATTTCTCCTATCCCTTTGACTGTTGTTAGTGTGTTCGAAATTACTTTAAGTAATTTACTTATTTCTTTCTTTACTAGTTCGATTTGTTTTTCATAGTGCTGTATCAAATCGATAGTGGAAACAATAGATATTCTCAGAGTGTTTGAAGGATTAACAGACAACCTCAAGGCATCTTTAGCAAGAGTTTGGAGTTTTTCTGCTAAGACTTGTGAAGAGACATTGTGTCTGGAAATTTTCGCAATATATTCAAATAACTCTTCAATTGGCATGTTTGCGATTTCTTCGATTGTATAATCTTTAAGCAGGCATTCGAAAGTCTTATTTAGTTTAAAGTCAAGTTTAGGGAAATAAAGAGAAACATACGAATAGAGCCTAAGTTTCAATCGAGCGATATCTTCGTTGAACTTTAAATAAAGTCTGGTGAGATTACGAAGCTCAGAGATGATATATGAGTTATTGACAAAAGGGACTAAAGACTCAGGAAATTTAGAAGCGATAGAGAAAATAAGTTCAGCATCGATTTTGTCAGTTTTAGGACGATTGAGAATTTTGCGATAGAGCTTAATGTTATCAGTTTTAACCCAAAAGACAGGTACGTTGTTTTGAAAGAAGAAGTTAGCGACATTAAAAGAAAAAACACCAGTTGATTCAAGGACAAGAGAAAAATCGGAAGAAGAAGCAAAAGCTTTGTTAAAAAGTTCAACAATACCTTGAGGAGAGTTCTCAACAGTCCCACTACCGATGAAATCAGAAAAGAAAGAAAGATAGTTCTTTGAGACATCAATAGCTAAAATAGCCAAAGGAATCACCTCCGGATTGAGTACAGCCTTACAACCTCGCGGTACATAAGAAAACGAGGCAAAACATTTTCCGGCAAGTAAAAAGCTGTACTCTAGTTAGGCAATCTTATTTAAGAGAACAAAGTCTCAAGGAGGGGCAACCTGAAACTATTTTACCAGAGGTGTTAAAAAATATGCATTCAATTTTCAAAGACCAATTTTAATTTTTACCGAACTTATTATACGAGGAGGGAGTATATAATGCAACCCATCGTCAAACGAGAAGGACTCAAAAGGTCCAAGTTCCATGCGAAACGTAAAGAGGTTCTCGCAACGTTACCAAAATATGAAGCACGTGCTGTTGCAAGGTTCGTGCGCATATCTCCTAGGAAGGCAAGAGCTGTTGTTAACTCCATAAGGGGTAAAAATGTTTCAGAAGCGTATACAATTCTTGAATTTTCGCCTAAAAAGGCTGCACGAATCGTGTACAATGTGCTAAAATCTGCAGTAGCGAATGCAACGAATAACTTTGGACTTTCCGAAGACAACCTTTATGTTGCCGAATGCTACGTAAACGACGGACCAAGAATGAAGAGAGTTTGGCCACGCGGTAGAGGAAGAGCGGACATCATTCAGAAAAGGATGTCCCATATAACTGTTGTTGTTAGAGACAGGGAAAAAGAAAAAGAATACAAAGAAAATGCAAAATAATACAAAAACATGCTTGTGAGGTGATATAGGTGGGTCAAAAAGTTCATCCAAAGGGTTTTAGGCTCGGATTAACGGCAGAATGGGACGCACAGTGGTTCAATGAGAAAAAATACAGTGAATACTTACTCGAAGACGAAGCCATCAGGGACTTCATAAAGAAAACATACAACCAAGCAGGTATTGCAAGAGTATTTATCCAAAGACCAGATGCTGAAAGAGTATTGGTCACTATCCATGCAGCAAGACCTGGAATTCTCATCGGAAGAAAAGGTGCTGGCATAACAGAACTCAGACAATCACTCGAGAGCAAATTTAACAGGAAGTTTGGTGTTGACATAGTCGAAGTAAAAACGCCTGAGACTGAGGCAACACTCGTAGCAGAATCCATTGCACAGAAAATTGAGAAGAGGGCTTCCTACAAGATTGTCATGAAAAGAGCAATCGCTGCTGCAATGAGAAGAGGAGCAAAGGGAATAAAGATAATGGTCTCTGGTAGGTTGGCAGGTGCTGAAATTGCAAGAACTGAGTGGTATTTGAAGGGAAGACTCCCACTCCAGACGCTTAGAGCTATTATAGATTACTCTACAGCCAGAGCGGAAACAAAATATGGAACCATAGGTGTGAAAGTTTGGATATACAAAGGCGACGCGAATATATAACGCAAAAATGATTTTTTAGAACTTATCGACTCGAGAACGTGACACGATAGTGTAAAAGGAGGTTAGCAAAACCATGTTGATGCCGAAAAGAGTAAAATACAGAAAACAGCAAAGAGGCCGAACAAAAGGCGATGCAAAAGGTGGAGCATTGGTTGTTTTTGGTGAATACGGCCTTAAAGCATTAGAACCAGCTTGGATTACAGCACAACAGATAGAAGCTTGCAGGTTGGCGATAACAAGGACTCTCAAAAAGGAAGGAAAACTGTGGATAAAGATATTCCCAGACAAGTCCTACACGAAACATCCACCTGAAACAAAACTCGGAAAAGGTAAGGGTAACGTTGAAGGTTGGGTTGCTGTAGTAAAACCGGGAAAGGTAATGTTTGAAATCGGTGGTGTGGACGAAGAAACAGCTATCAAAGCGCTCGAATACGCGGCAACAAAACTTCCGATAAAGACAAAGATAGTTACGAGACATCACATAGGTGGTGAAGCAGTATGAAGCCTGTGGAAATTAGAAATATGAGCAATGAAGAATTGTTAAAGCTTTTAGAGGAAAAGAAAAGAACACTTATGAACTTGAGATTCCAAAACGCGATGGGAGAACTTAGGGACTTCAGCTTGATTCAAAAAACCAAAAGGGACATTGCACGAATCAAAACAATCCTTCGCGAACGTGAACTTGGTATAAGGAGGTAATCCACATGCCTAAGAAAAGATTCATCGGAGTTGTTGTTAGCGATAAAATGGATAAGACTGTAACTGTTAAAGTGGAAAGACTTGTTAAACATCCAAAGTTTGGAAAATATGTGAAAAGATCTAAGAAATTCTACGCTCACGATGAGAACAACGCTTGTAGGATTGGAGACATTGTCGAAATTGAAGAATCAAGACCTCTCAGCAAATTGAAAAGATGGGTCGTTGTAAGAATCGTTGAACGTTCAAGACTTGGAGAAACGCCTGAGGCAGAGGTATTAGACACGGAACTACTTGAAGGGGGTAGTGAACAATGATACAGAACGAAAGCTACCTCGTAGCAGCGGACAATTCTGGTGCTAAGGTTTTAAGAGTTATAAGAGTGCTTGGAGGTTCTCACAAGAAGTATGGAACAGTTGGTGACATTGTGGTTTGCAGCGTTAGGGAAGCTGTACCAAACACAGATATTAAGAAGGGCGATGTTGTAAAAGCAGTTATCGTGAGGACAAGAAAAGAAATTAGAAGACCAGATGGAAGTTACATAAGATTTGATGACAATGCAGCTGTAGTGCTTGATAAGTTTAATCAACCAAAGGGAACACGTGTCTTTGGACCAGTGGCAAGGGAACTGAGAGAAAAAGGATTCATGAAAATCGTATCTCTTGCTCCAGAAGTATGGTAAGGGGTGGTAATCGATGGCACAGAAGATTAAAAAAGGTGATACAGTTCAAGTTATTTCTGGAAGAGACAAAGGTAAAAGAGGAGAAGTTATACAAGTTCTCCCAAAGGAACAGAAGATTCTTGTCAGAGGAGTAAACGTTGTAAAGAGACACCAAAGACCTACCGGACAACTGAGACAGGGCGGAATTATCGAGAAAGAATCCCCGCTTTACTGGTCAAAAGTTATGCTCGTATGTCCAAGCTGCGATAAACCAACAAGAGTTGGGTTTAAAGTGCTCGAAGACGGTTCAAAGGTGAGATTTTGCAAGAAATGCGGAGAAATCATAGATAAGAAGTAAGGAGGAGTAAAAAATGGCCTACGAATACGTACCGCTGAAAGATAAATACCTTAATGAAGTGGTACCGACATTAATGAAAGAATTTGGTTACAAAAATATCCATGAGGTTCCAAGACTAGTTAAAGTTGTAATTAACATGGGTGTTGGAGAAGGTGCGAGAAATAAAGAAATCATTGAAGCGCACGCAAGAGAGCTTGCATTGATTACAGGTCAAAAGCCTCTCATTACGAGGGCAAAGAAAAGTATATCCAACTTCAAAATCAGAAAAGGCATGACAATTGGTGTTAAGGTAACGCTCAGGGGACCAAGGATGTACAATTTTGTTTACAAGCTCGTCAACCTTGTTCTTCCAAAAGTTAGGGACTTCAGAGGACTTAATCCAAATTCGTTTGACGGAAAAGGAAATTACAGCTTTGGTTTAACAGAACAACTCGTCTTCCCGGAAATTTCACCAGACCAGATTAAAAGAATCCAAGGTATGGATATCATAATTGTTACAACGGCGAAGAGAGACGAGGAAGCAAGAAGGCTTTTGGAATTGCTTGGCTTCCCATTCAGAAAGCAGTAAGATAATCATGAGGAGGGAATATTAAATGGCAAAAAAATCAATGGTTGAAAGATGGAAGAAGCCAAAAAAGTACAAAGTTAGAGAATACACAAGATGCCATATCTGTGGAAGGGTTCACTCAGTTTACAGAGAATTCGGAATATGCAGAGTTTGCTTTAGAAGACTCGCTAACGAGGGAAAACTCCCGGGCGTTAGGAAAGCAAGTTGGTAATCATGGAGGTGTTAACCGTGTGGAGCGACCCAATAGCTGACATGCTTACAAGAATAAGAAATGCGAACCTTGTTTTCAAAGACCAAGTAGATGTTCCTGCTTCTAACCTCAAAAAAGCGATAGCTGATATTCTTGTAAGAGAGGGATTCATAAAAGGGTACACGTATATTGAAGACGGTAAACAAGGGATACTCAGAATTCAAATGAAATACAAAGGTTCAAGAAAGAACAGAGAAAGAGTAATTCACGGGATTGTGCGTGTTTCTAAACCTGGGAGAAGGATTTACGTTGGTAAAGCAAACCTCCCAAGAGTTAAGAATGGATTAGGAATAGCTATTCTCTCAACATCCAAAGGTGTGCTCACCGACAAGGAAGCGGCTGAACTTGGAGTCGGTGGAGAAGTTATCGCCTACATCTGGTAAGGAGGTGCAACCACATGTCTCGTATTGCGAAAAAACCTGTCGTACTTCCATCGAACGTTCAGTTAACAATCACCGACTCTGAAATAAAGGTTAAGGGTCCAAAAGGCGAGTTGAAACTTGCTACTCATCCATATGTGAATATCAAGGTAGAAGGTAACGAAGTGTGGTTTTCCCCAAACCTTGATGTTGCAAAAAGAAAAGCAGACGAAAAGAAATTTAAAGCTATGGTTGGAACATACTGGAGACTAGTAAGAAACATGGTAATTGGCGTTACAGAAGGATTCAAGAAAGAACTTGAAATCGTTGGTGTTGGATACAGGGCACAACTCCAAGGTAACAAGCTTATCATGAACCTTGGATATGCTCATCCAGTTGAAATGGATATACCAGCAGATGTAAAAGTAGAAGTGCCAGCACCGAACAAAATCATCGTTAGTGGAATCGACAAGCAAAGGGTAGGACAATTCGCAGCGGATATTAGAAGATGGAGAGAACCCAACCCATACAGTGGAAAAGGTATTAAATACGTAGACGAAGTTATCAGACTCAAAGAAGGAAAGAAAGCATAAGGGGGTATAAAACGTGATTAAGAGAGAAGACCGCAAGAAATTGAGGCTTGTCAGGCATAGAAGAATAAGGAAAAAAATATTTGGAACACCTGAGAGACCGAGACTCGCCGTCTACAGAAGCGAAAAGCACATCTACGCACAGATAATAGATGACACTGTTGGAAGAACACTTGTCGCAGCATCCACGGTTGAAAAAGACATAAAAGAAAGAGTTAAAAAGACTTGGAATGTTGCAGCAGCTAAAGAGGTAGGAAAAATCATTGCAGAAAGAGCATTGGCAAAGGGTATCACTACCGTTGTTTTTGACCGTGGCGGATTTAAATACCACGGAAGAATTAAAGCTCTTGCGGATGCTGCAAGAGAAGCTGGACTGAAATTCTAATTGTGTAGGTTAGGAGGTGCTTACAGTGTCAGAAATTACAGAAAAGATAAAACAGTCTGCCGAAACATTTGAGGAAAGGATAATAGAGATTAGAAGGACAACAAAGGTTACAAAAGGTGGTAAAAACCTTTCGTTCAGAGTCCTCGCTGTTGTTGGCAACAGGGACGGTAAAGTTGGCGTTGGGGTTGGAAAGGCAAGAGAAGTGCCCGATGCTATTAGAAAAGCCCTTGTAAGTGCAAGAAGAAACATGATAGAAGTACCTGTTGTAAAAGGAACAATACCACACGAAGTCGTTGGCAAGCAGGATGCAGCAAAGATACTCATGAAACCCGCTGCACCTGGTACCGGTATCATCGCAAATGGTACAGTTCGTGCTATTCTTGAATTAGCAGGTGTTCAAAACGTTCTAACCAAAGCAATGGGGTCAACAAACCCAGTTGTAATGGCTCAGGCAACTATAAACGGAATAAAGAACCTCTATCCAATTGAAAAGATAGCAGCACTAAGAGATATAACCCCTGCTCAAGTAGTTCGTGGAGTCAAAAAGGAGGGCTAAGATATGAAGAAATTGAAGATTACGCTAGTAAGAAGTCCAATTGGATACAAATACGACCAAAAAGATACTGTCAGAAGACTTGGTCTGAGGAAGATGCACCAGACTGTAATTAAGAACGACACACCACAGATTAGAGGTATGGTCGAAAAAGTAAAGCACCTTCTTAAGGTTGAAGAGATTGAAGAATAATAATAAGGAGGGAATTAGAAATGCCTGAAATTCTTACTATAGACCAGCTTAGACCAACTCCTGGTTCAAACAAAAAGTTCAAACGGGTTGGAAGAGGTCAAGGTTCCGGAAAAGGAAAAACTGCAGGTAGAGGTCACAAAGGACAAAAAGCAAGAGGAACAGGTAAGGTCAGTCCATGGATGGAAGGTGGACAGACACCATTACACAGAAGACTTCCAAAATTCGGATTTAAGAACTTCACAAAGAAAATCTATGCTGTCGTTAACCTTGATACACTTGAGGAAAAATTCGAAAGCAACGATGTAGTGACTCCAGAAGTTCTTTTGGAGAAAGGTATAATTAACAAAATTTATGATGGTGTTAAGATACTTGCCAGAGGAGAAATAACAAAGCCACTCGTAGTTAAGGCGCACAAATTTAGTGAAAAGGCGAAAGAGAAGATAGAAAAAGTCGGCGGTAAAATAGAGGTGATTTAATAATGTGGAAAGCGCTGCGCAATGCGATGAAGATTCCAGAGGTGCGGGATAGGGTTATCTTTACATTTTTAATGTTACTTGTCTTTAGGTTGGGAATTTACGTTCCAGTTCCGGGTATAAACATCAAAGCTTGGGGGGAGGCGCTTTCCAAGCAGGGCACCGGCCTTGCCGGTGGTGTTCTTAGTTTTTATGACGTCTTTACCGGAGGTGCATTTAGCAGATTCTCCGTATTCTCAATGAGTGTTACGCCATACATTAATGCATCAATTATTATGCAACTTCTTGCTTCTATTATTCCTTCTCTCAAGGAGCTTCTCAAAGAAGGAGAGGAAGGTAGGAAAAAATTCCAGCATTATACGAAGAATCTAACAATCGGTCTTGCAGCACTCCAGTCATTTGTTGTTTCGTTTGGCTTGGCTAATAGCTATCAAGGAATAATAGCAGTTAACAAATGGTTGTTCTCATTTGTCTCGACGGTATCTCTTGTTGCTGGAACGATGTTCCTACTTTGGATAGGTGATAGGATTACCGAAAAAGGTATTGGCAACGGTGTAAGTATCCTTATTTTTGCAGGTATAGTTGCAAGATATCCAGCATACTTTAGGAATGCGGTTCTTGGAAATCTCAACATATTCGGTTGGATTTTCCTTATCGCAGTTGCGGTATTCATGGTTGTTGCTATAATTTACGTCCAACAAGCTGAAAGAAGAATCAAAATTGAATACGCTACAAGAATGGTTGGAAGAAGGATATACGGTGGAACGAGCACGTATCTGCCAATAAAAGTCAACCACTCTGGAGTTATCCCAATAATCTTTGCATGGGCGATAGTTAGTATTCCAGAAGCAATTGCACAAATCACAGGCGCACAGTGGGCAATCAAACTTTTTAGCATGCAGAGCCCACTTATGATAATAACTTACGCACTGCTTATATTCTTCTTCACTTACTTCTACAGCGTTGTAGTCATCGACCCAAAGGACATTTCAGAAAATATCAAACGCTACGGCGGATTTATCCCTGGTATCAGAGCTGGAAGACCTACAGAAGAGTACATTACATACGTGCTTAACAGAGTAACGTTTATAGGTGCTATCTTCTTGGTCGGTATTTCCTTGCTTCCATATCTTGTTGAAGGCATAACAAGAGTCAATATCTGGCTGGGCGGAACGAGTGCACTTATCGCTGTTGGTGTGGCACTTGATATAGCTCAGCAAATAGAAGCTCATCTCATAATGAGAAATTACGAAGGTTTTGTGAAGAAAGGGAAAATTTCCGGTAGAAGATAAGAAAAATAAGAAGGTGGAGATATGAACCTGGTATTCTTGGGACCTCCGGGGGCTGGAAAAGGAACGTATGCAAAAAGGTTAGTTGAAAAATACAATATACCACACATCTCAACAGGTGATATATTCAGAGAAGCGATAGCAAAAGGCACAGAACTCGGAAAGAAAGTGCAGAATATTGTGAATTCCGGAAATCTAGTGCCAGACGAACTAACGAATGCATTGGTTGAGGAGCGATTAAAGCAACCAGACTGTGCAAATGGTTTTATTCTGGACGGATATCCGAGAACGCTAAACCAGGCTCAAGCATTAGACAGTATGCTTTCTGCTATGGGTAAAACATTGGATGGAGCTATATACTTTGAAGTTGATGAAGAAACTGTTGTCCAAAGGATTTCAACCAGAAGAGTGTGCTCTAAATGTGGTAAGGTTTATAATTTGATTACACTACCACCAAAGCAAGATGGAATTTGCGATGATTGTGGTGGACAACTAATTCAAAGGGAAGACGATAAGGAAGAGGTTGTTAGAAGCCGATACAGAGTCTATATCGAAAAAACATCACCGTTAATCGAATATTATAGAAATCAAAACAAACTTTTTACTTTAGATGGCAGAAAGAGTGTAGAAGAAGTAATGAAAATGTTGTTTAATATATTGGGTGGTATCGAAACGAAATGATAAGAATTAAGACCAAACAAGAGATAGAAAAAATGAGAGTCGCAGGACGTGCAGTTGCTGCTGTTCTCGAAGAAGCAAAGAAGATAGTATTTGAGGGAGCAACTGCACTTGATATAGAAATGATGGCAGAAAAGGTTATCAAAGAACATCGTTGTAAACCAGCTTTTAAAGGCTACGGAGGATATCCCTACATTACGACTGTTTCAGTAAACAAAGAGGTTATACACGGGTTTCCTTTGAAAAGTAAAGTTTTCAAAAAAGGTGACATTGTTTCGGTAGATGTTGGGGCAATATACGAAGGATACTATGGAGACGGTGCTGCTACGTTTATTGTAGGTGTAACAGATGAAACTGGGCAAAAGCTTGTTGAAGTTACTAAACAATCCCTGATGCGTGCGATAGAATTAATAAAACCAGGAATGAGGTTGGGAGATTTATCTTACGAAATACAAAGCTATGTGGAAAGCCATGGATTCAACGTTGTTAGGGACTTTGTTGGTCATGGCATAGGAAAACAGCTCCACGAAGACCCACAAGTTCCAAACTATGGTAAACCGGGAACGGGTTTAGTTTTAAAGGCGGGAATGACACTTGCTATAGAACCTATGGTTACTGAAGGCGGCTGGCACGTAGTTGTTTTGGAAGATGGTTGGACGGTAGTTACCGTTGATGGTAAACGAGCGGCACATTTTGAACACACTGTTGTGATTACCGAGAACGGCTGTGAGGTATTGACAACTCTGTAAATCTGTAAATTGTTTAACAACCGTGGGAAGTTTCGTAAGGCTGAGAGGTGATTTTTCTGAAAAACAAGGAAGACGTCATACGAATGGAAGGAACAATAGTTGAAGCACTACCTAACGCTATGTTCAGAGTACAACTCGACAACGGGTTCAAAGTATTAGCACACGTATCCGGAAAAATGCGAAAAAACTTCATCAGACTTGTACCAGGAGACCGTGTAGTTGTCGAGCTAACAGTTTACGACCTTACACGTGGTCGGATAGTCTATCGAAAGAAGATAGACGCTAAAGGCGAAGAAGAGATACTTGATGACGAAGAATAAATAACAATAAAACAGAAAAATTTTTCCGAAAGGAGAGGTAACTATGAAGGTGAAAGCATCCGTTGGAAAAAGATGCGAGTACTGTAAGATTATCAGAAGAAAAGGAAGAGTTTATGTTATTTGTAAGGTAAACCCCAAACACAACCAAAGACAGGGATAAGATTGTGGAAAATTTACTGAGGAGGGAGATTAATGGCTCGTATCGTTGGTGTTGAAATACCGAGCAACAAAAAGGTTCACATCGCACTTAGATATATATACGGGATAGGACCGACCAGGGCACTTGAAATATGCAAGAACACAGGTGTGGATCCAGAAAAGAGAGTTAAAGACCTTACAGAAGACGAAATCAGCAAGATTTCATCTTTCATTCAGCAGAACTACAAGGTCGAAGGTGAATTGAGAACAGAAATTATGAGAAATATCAAGAGGCTTATAGATATCGGATGTTACCGCGGCTTAAGGCACAAACTGGGGCTCCCAGTAAGAGGTCAAAGAACCAGGTCAAATGCAAGGACACGAAAAGGTCCAAGACCAAGCAGGATTAAGAAAAAAGGTAAATAAGTTTTGACGAACTGAAGGGGTAAGAAGGATAGTTATACTTTTTGGGACCGAAAGAACCGAAGGAGGGAAAGCTAAATGGCGAAAGGTCGAACAAGAGCAAAAGCTAAGAAAAAGGTAACCGTTGACCACGGTGTAGTTCACATCAAGTCTACGTACAATAACACAATAGTCACATTAACAGACCCCAACGGAAACGTTTTAACATGGGGTAGCGGTGGCACAGCAGGTTTTGAAGGAACAAGAAAAGGGACACCATACGCAGCTCAACTTGCAGCTGATAAGGTAGCAAAAGAAGCTCTCAAGATGGGAATTAAGAGGGTCGATGTTATCGTCAAAGGACCTGGTGCAGGTAGAGAAACAGCTATCAGAACACTCCAAGCAGCAGGACTGGAAATTGAAAACATAAGAGATGCCACACCAATTCCATTCAACGGATGTAGACCACCGAAAAGAAGAAGAGTCTAATTTACGAATTTGGTGTCTGAGTGATAAGGAGGGAAAATAATGGCACGATATACAGGTGCTCTTTGCAGGCTTTGTAGAAGAGAAGGAATGAAGCTTTATTTGAAAGGCGAAAGGTGTTTCAGTGAAAAATGTCCTTTTGACAAAAGACCTTTTGCACCCGGGCAACACGGTAGGGAAAAGAAGAAGTTGACACAATACGGTTTGCAATTAAGGGCAAAGCAAACGATGAAGAGGATATACGGTGTGCTTGAAAAGCAGTTCAGAATCTACTACGAAAGAGCTGCAAAACAAGCGGGCGATACCCGTGAAAACTTGGTTGCACAAGTTGAAAGAAGACTTGATAACGTGGTATATAGACTTGGATTTGCCATCAACAGGAGAACTGCAAGGCAACTTGTTTCCCACGGTCATATTCTTGTAAACGGCAAAAAGGTTGACATACCATCATATCAGGTAAGACCTGGCGATGTTATTTCCATAAAAGAAAGCAGTAGAGGAATTCAACCGATAAAGCAAGCGCTCGAACTTAACAAAGGTAGAGCAGTTGCTCCATGGCTTGAGGTGGATTACGACCAATTCACAGGAAAATACGTCAGGAATCCAAAACTCGAAGAAGTTACAGACCTTCCAGTCAATGTTCAGGCTATCGTTGAATTCTACTCGAGGTGATGTTAATGCTTCAAACCTTTGGAAGGAAGTTCAGACTCGAAGAGCAAGCGGAATACGAAGACCATTACTACGCGAAGTACTCCATGTCGCCGCTTGAAAAGGGTTACGCAGTCACGATAGGAAATACGTTGAGAAGGGTTCTGCTCTCTTCGATTCCCAGTTTTGCAATCACGGATGTCAGGTTCGTAAAGCCTGAGAAGTACCACGAGTTTGATACAATAGAAGGTGTTAAAGAAGATATAATGGATATCTTGTTAAATTTGAAAAAGGTCCAGCTGCGCGTAGAGGCATACGTTGAATCACCCGTTAAGCTAATTATTGAAAAGAAAGGACCAGCTATATTAACAGCAAAAGATATCCAATGCCCAGCTGGAGTCGTGGTGGTAAATCCAAATCATTACATAGCCACGCTTAACGAAGATGCAGATATTGAAGTTGAACTCTATGCAACATTTGGAAAGGGTTTTGTGCCAGCAAGTGAAAGAAATGAAAGACCAGAAATTGGCTGGATCGTCATGGATGGTGTTTACAGCCCCGTTTTGAAAGTGAATTGGCTTGTGGAAAACGTGCGTGTTGACAAAAGAACAGACTTTGAAAAATTGATACTCGAAATCTGGACGAAAAAGAGCATTAAACCAGCTGAGGCGTTGAAACATTCATTAAAAATCATACTGGAGCACTTCAGCTTCATTGAACAAAGTCTCAGTGACGTTGAAGAACTGCCTATTCCAGCGTATCAAGAAACGTATTCCGTAGTTGAAGAAAGCGTATCCACAGAAGATGTTGCTTCAAAGAAAATAGAAGAGCTTGAACTCTCCGCAAGGTCACTGAACTGCTTGAAAAGAGACAAAATAGAAACGATAGGTGACCTGCTTGAAAGAACAGAGGAAGATTTGCTCAAAATCAAGAATTTTGGAGTTAAATCACTTGAAGAAGTGAAGGAAAAGCTCAAAGAAAAATTTGGTCTTTCGCTAAGAAAGGGGGACAAATGAGATGAGACATCGAATGAAGAGAAACAAAATCAATAGATACGGTTCTCACAGAACATCTCTCATGAGAAACCTTGCAAAAGAAATAATCGAGCACGGAACAATTATGACAACAACAGTGAAAGCAAAAGTTGGAAAGACATACATAGAAAAACTTATAACAAAGGCAGTAAAGGCATACAAAATTAAAGATGAAAACAAAGCAGAAAGCGTTGCTCTCAGAAGACAGATATTTGCAGAACTTGGTGACAGAAGACTTGTGAACAAACTTGTCGATGAAATAGCACCAAAATACGCTTCCAGAAACGGAGGTTACACAAGAGTTATTAAGGTTGGTCAAAGAAGAGGCGACGGAGCAGAACTTTCCGTGCTTCAGCTTGTTGAAGAATAAGGCTTAAGCAAAAATGGTGAACTGATTATTTACAGCAAACGAGGGGGCGTAATGCCCCTTTTTAAAGTGGTAAAGGATTTTCAAATAAACTAGGAGGTGCAAAGATGGAAGTCAAAGAAGTTTCAAAAGATAAGAACATGATAATACGTGAATACCTTTTCGACAAAAATGATATAGCAAAATTGGAAGACAAAGCGGTTGCTGAATTGAATAGAAAAAACTACCACATAGAAGGTTTCAGACCCGGAAGGGTCCCAAAGGAAGTTTACAAGCTAAGATTAAAAGATGCCTTCTATGAAATCTACGTCGCAAACGAGGCAATTAAAGAAATAGAGAATAGACTTGACAAAGAAGAACTTCAACTGCTCCTCCCACCAGTAATTGCAGATGCCAAGTTCTCTGCCGAAAATGGAAAAGTTGTTGTTGAACTCCATACAGAACCAGAGGTTAAGTTTGAGCCCACAAAACTCAAATTGAGAAAGGCAAAAGAAGAAGAAGTCCTCGATGGTTACGTAGATATGAGGGTAAAATATATCATAGAGGAAAATGCCATACTTGAGCCAAAAGATGGACAGGCTGAGGAAGGCGACCTGGTCAAAGTAAAAGAAACAGTTATGCTCGGAGAAAAGAAACTCAGAGATGCAGAAGAAAGAGAATACGTTCTTTCGAAGGATGATGAAAGAGAAGTTGTAAAGCAACTCTTTGGTAGGAAAAAAGGCGATGTTGTAAAATTCGAAAGAACTTTCGAAAAAGGCGATGACAAAATTGTTTACAAATACATCCTTGAGGTAGAGGAAGTTTACAAGAGAATTCTTCCAGAGTTTACAGACGAGTTCGTAAAATCCTTAGCAATCGAGAATGTAGAAACAACTGAGCAACTCAAAGAAAAGTTCAGAACCGAAGGCAAGGAGATATACGATAGAGAATTAGCGGAATCCTACCGTGCACAAATAATAGCTCAAATTCCGGAAATTACTGAGATAGAAATCAGTGAGAAGACAATAGAAAGGGCTGTTGAGAACATCATAGATAATCTAAAAGAAGACGGAAAATACGAATCATATGTTCAGAACTACGGCAGTGAGGAGAAGCTTATCGAAGAGCTCAGAAATTACTATTTGAATATGATAAAGAAAGATTTAGTTGTAAAGAAAATTGCTGAAGAGAACAATATCAAAGTCGATACGGAAGATATAAAAACTTATGCAGAAAGAGTTTCAGTTGAATGGGGAGTAAGTCCCGACAGAGCGGAAGCGATAATTAAGAGCAGACAGGATATAAGAAACGAAGTAGTTATGGAGATAGTAGAGTCAAAGGTTGCAAAAATCCTTGCAGAAAAAGCACAAATAGAGGAAGTATCATTTAAAGAGCAAGAAAATAAGTAAGAAGTTGAAAAGGAACAATCAGAATAATCCAGTAACACCTTTAAGACCTTTGGGGAGATGAGAACTTATGGATATGGATAAAGAAATGAAAAAAATACTTGACCAATATGTTCCAATAGTTATCGAAACAACCGGTAGATATGAACGTGCTTACGATATTTATTCAAGGTTACTAAAAGATAGGATTATATTCCTTGGTAGCGCTATAGACGACCATGTAGCGAATTTGGTTGTAGCACAATTATTATTCTTGGAGGCAGAGAACCCAGACAAAGATATACAACTTTACATCAACTCACCGGGAGGCTTAGTAACAGCTGGGCTTGCAATATACGATACGATGCAATATGTAAAATGTGATGTTGCAACTATCTGTATTGGTCAGGCGGCATCGATGGCTGCGGTGCTTTTGGCGGCGGGTACAAAAGGAAAGAGATTTTCGCTTCCAAATAGTCGTATAATGATTCACCAACCACTCGGTGGTGCTGAGGGAACTGCCAAGGATGTAGAAATACTGACAAAAGAGCTTTTAAGAATTAAACATCTCATAAACGAAATTCTCAGCAAACACACTGGACAACCCATAGAAAAGATAGAAAAAGACACCGATAGAGATTTCTTCATGAGTGCACAAGAGGCACAGGAATATGGTATAATAGACAAGGTGATTATGCCTGGAGAAAGATAGAAAACAAAAGTCAATTCGTTAGCGTTTAAAAAACGAGAAATCTAAGTAGGGAGGAAGAGAGTATGTCAGGTCACAATAAGTGGGCAAACATTAAGCACAGGAAGGCTGCCCAGGATGCGAAGAGGTCTAAGATATTTACGAAGATTATCAGGGAAATCATTGTTGCTGCAAGAGAAGGTGGCGGAAATCCAGAAACAAACCCAAGACTAAGAGCAGTTCTTGAAAAAGCAAGAGAAGCAAACATGCCAAAAGATACAATTGAAAGATCCATTAAGAAAGGTACCGGAGAGTTAGAAGGTGAAAAGTACGAAGAAGTTATCTACGAAGCATACGCGCCAGGTGGAGTTGCACTTTACATATTAGCTTTGACAGATAACAAAAATAGGACCGCTCAAGAATTGAGACACATACTCAGCAAAAATGGTGGTTCACTTGCAGAAAGCGGTTCCGTTGCTTGGATATTTGAAAGAAAAGGTGTTGTAGAAATTCCCAGAGAAAAAATAGCTGATATGGATGAGTTTACATTGTTGGCTATTGATGCTGGTGCGGAAGACATTGAAGAGGGAGACCCAGTTCTTGTTTACACTGCTCCTGAAAACTTGACGACATTGAGAGAAAATCTAGCAAAGAACGGTTTCGAAGGAACTGCGAAAATCACGTACAAGCCAAAGAACAGTGTCAAAGTCAGCGGTTCTGATGCGGAAAAAGTGCTGAAACTTATAGATGCACTTGAAGATAACGACGATGTTCAAGAAGTATTTGGCAACTTCGACATCGATGATGCAGAACTTGAAGCGATAATGGCAAAATTGGAAGGGTAAGTAGTTGAGAAGCTCGATGTTCGTATTGATTGACAGAAAGTATAAATTTTGAGAATGGAGCTGAAAACATTGGAGAACAGAGCTCCAACTTTTAGGATACATCTGCTACTCGCAACTGTTTTTATTCTCACCATCAATACACTTTTAATGGGAGAGACGCTCTTTTTTGGCGTCTCTCCATTTGATACTACGTACAAACTATCAACCCGATATGATTTTTCATTTTGGAAATTCAAAACCAAGTTCAAAGTCGATGTTGAACTCGCACAGAAGCAAGGTTTTATAAAAATCACTCCCAAATTTGCTGATGTCTTTGAGTATTTTGAGTTTATAAATGACCCCTACAGAGTCACCTATTCTGATTTAAACATCGACATTCCGTTTACAACATTTGCCAATCCGGCTAAAAAGGGTTGGTATGCAACATGGGTTAACACAGGCTATTTCTCAAATGGGTATATACACAAAAACGACTATTTTTCAATCCTCAGTGATGTGTCACGTACCAACCTAACGTTCAAAATGTATGGTTTGGACATCTTTTTTGAAAATTCACCAAATGGAATTACTTTAGGAGCTGGCAATAAAACATACTTGTTTATTGGTGAAAAGACAGGACTCGGAGTTTTACTGAGTGACAACTCGTTCATTGTATACACACTTGTTTTTTATGAAAACGGTAGCCTTTCATCAAAGTTTGGTTTCACTCTCAAGGCCGATAATCTGGAAATCAATTTGATAAACGATGAAATAGATGGTCAGAAGACTATTGCAGGTAAAATTACCTTGAAAGTGGGTGATTTATATGTCGTTGGACGACTTCAAGGAAAAGAAGTTCGCTTGGATTTCGAATTTCCAATCTGGTGATATTCAAGAGCTTCCTTGGGACCAATTCGAATGGTTTGTTGAAAAAATAAAAGAGACTATGGGATTAGACCTTTCCGGATACAAACCGGAAAGGATGAAAAGGCGCATAGAGATGCTTATAAGAAAATACAATTGCAAAAGCTATAAAGAATACTTAGACCTTATTTCAAAAGACACCAAAAAGCGTGATGAGTTCTTAGATAAGCTCACTATCAATGTCACAGAGTTCTTCAGAAATCCAGAAAAATGGGAAGAGCTCAAAAAGGTATTTCTTCCACAACTTCTCCAAGAAAGTGGACCAAGGTTTAAAGCTTGGAGTGCTGGGTGTTCTTCGGGAGAAGAGCCATACTCGTTAGCGATACTACTTGAAGAGCTCAAAGCGCCTCCAACAGCTAAAATTTTAGCTACCGACATAGATATTGGCGTACTCACAAGAGCACAGATAGGTGAGTATGAACAGCGCTCAATGGCTAGCACACCACCTGAATACATCAAAAAATACTTCATCGTTCGAGATGGAAAATACATAGTAAAGCCAAATGTAAAAGCACGTGTCCAGTTTAAAAGGCACAACCTACTGCAAGACCCGTTTGAAAAGGGCTTTGACTTAATATTGTGCCGCAATGTTGTTATTTACTTTGAGATGGAAGCAAAAGAACAACTTTACAAAAAGTTCGCTGAAAGTCTTCGCGTTGGTGGGTTACTCTTTGTAGGAAACACGGAAAGAATATTCAACTACAGAAACCTTGGATTAGAAGTTGCTTCACCGTTTATCTATAAGAAGGTCAAGTAAAAACTGATAAGGAATGATAAGATGTTCTGGATAGTTCTTTCACTAACGTTGGACCAGATTACAAAACATTTAGCGACGTTATACCTTCGTTTTGGAGAGATAAAAAACCTATTTGGATTCTTCCATTTTACGTATGCAACTAACAGGGGAATTGCTTTTGGACTGTTTCCAGGAGTCAAAGAAGCGGTTATTTACCTCACCTTGCTAATTATTGTTATCACTTCCTTGGTGCCTTTGCTGTTCAAAGTTAGCAAGCTGACAGAGATGTTTATTGGTTTCATCGTTGGTGGAGCCTTAGGAAACTTGGTTGACCGTATAAGATACGGTTATGTTGTTGACTTCCTTACGTTCGACTACTGGCCGACGATAATAAACGTTGCGGACATCTTTATCTTCATTGGTAGCATAGGGATTATGATTCAAATGCTTATCGCTGAATCGAAAGCCAAGAAACAAATAGAAAAATGATGAAAATATAGACAACCGGAGGGAAAATAAAGGAATATATGAGGGAATTTATGGAAGAGTTCGAGAATATGGAAGAGATGGAAGAGATAGAAGAGATGGAGGAATTAGAACAACCAACTCCTCAACTGGAAAAAATGGATATACAGGTAACGAACAGGGAAGATGGCTGGCGCCTGGACAAATTCGTCATGGAAAAGACTCCAGACTGGATTTCAAGAACATTCATCCAGAAAGCAATAAAGAATGGCGAGGTTCTGGTGAATGGAACTTTGAAGAAGCCGAGCTACAAGGTGAAGTCTGGGGATACAATTACCTTGATGGTACCTCAGAAGCCCCAGATTCCGGAAATCCTGCCTGAGAACATACCGCTGGACATAATATACGAAGACCGTGATATATTGGTAATCAACAAACAACCAGGAATAATAACCCACCCCATTCCATCCCACACCTCGGGAACCATTGTCAACGCAGTCTTGTATCATTGTAAAGATTTACAAGGTGTTGGCGGGGTGCTGAGACCTGGTATTGTCCATAGGCTTGATAAAGATACAAGTGGTGTGATGGTAATTGCAAAGAATGACTTAGCACATCAATCGCTCACTAAACAGTTCAAAGACAGGGTCACAGAAAAACTGTATGTATGCTTAGTTAAAGGTGTGCCTGAAAAAAACGAAGGAGATATCGATGTAAGCATCGCCAGAAATCCTGTGCTCAGAGTTAAGATGACAGTAACTCAGAGTACATATGGCAAACCAGCACTCACACATTACAAAGTCATAAGAAAGTTTGGGAACTTGGCTTCCTTAGTTTTTGCGTGGCCCAAAACTGGAAGAACGCACCAGATTAGGGTTCATATGAAATACATCGGTCATCCACTTATGGGTGATGAAGTTTACGGAAAAGCTAAAGAAGATGAGAAATTTGATATTCACAGACAGATGCTCCATGCACTCAGCCTTTCATTTTTCCATCCAAGAACTGGTGAACGTGTAAAATTCATAGCAAGACTACCAGAAGATTTTGCCAGAGCGATAAAAAACATCCAAGATTTCTTGGAGGCAAAACCATAAGATTCGAAAATTCTCAAACTTCTTCGCTATAGTTGGATTTCACTATAGCAATCATGTCTTTTAAGTGTTTGTTGAACGCATCAATCACCATTGGGTCGAATTGCCTGCCTTTCATATCGTTCATGTATTCAACTGCCTTTTCAACGGACCAGGCGGGACGATAGCACCTATCGTGTGTTAAAGCTTCAAAAACATCGGCGACTTGAACTATTCGTGCTTCTACTGCTATCTCCTCGCCTTGAAGGCCATAGGGATAGCCACTTCCGTCCCACCTTTCGTGGTGTTCCAGAGCGACGACCGCACCTATCTCAAAGATGTTTAACGTAGAATTCCTAAGAATTTCGAAACCGATTAAGGTATGCTCTTTTATAATTGAAAATTCCTTCTCATCGAGTTTCCCCGGTTTGTTTAATATGTAATCAGGCACTCCGACTTTTCCAATGTCGTGTAATGCTGAGGCTTTCTTGATTAACTTTGCATCACTGGAGCTAAAACCGAGGTATTCTGCCAAATAACAAGATAGTTCGGCAACGCGATTCACATGGTCTCCGGTGTCTGCTGATCTTGCCTCAATAACTTTAGAAAGCATGATAACAAATTCTTCCTCAATATCTGAACGTTTTGTGGAAATAAGGGACGTTTGAAGGTTTTTCAAAAGGCTTCTTATGTATGATGTTTCAAGTGAGTTCAGTTGTTTTGGTGAATAGACCACAAAAAGAATATTGTCCTTTTGAACTTTTGTGTGAAAATCGTATCTATATTCCAAATGTTCGCTGTTCATAAACTTTGGTGGGAAAATACGCTCGTTGTTCACGAAGATTTCTCCGGTGAGTTTAATATCCGGAAGTTTTAAGCACAAAAACGTGCGCACCTGGAGAAAGGTATTTATAAGCAGCTCTGGAAGACTCATTTCGGAAGCGTTTGCTGCAACATTTTCTAAGGTAACGATTGCTTGTTCAAGTGACGTTATATCTTGGTAAGTTTTGAGAAGCGACAAAACTGTGAGTTTTGTTGAAAATGGGGAAAGACTTTCCTTCTCTATATAAGCATTTATATCGTAGTCTCTTGTAAGCAAATCAGTTGGAATTTTCTCAGGATTCGCAGTCATCAAGATTATCCTCGTTTTTTTATCATTGCACGTGTGTCTGATGTGGTTTATAACTTTAATTCCCGCGTCATCGCTCTCCATTACTAAATCGGTTATCACAAGCGCGTATTTTTCGGGGACAAAGATTTTTTTGAACTCCTCGTATCCGTAAGTGTGTTCAATATCTAAATCTTTACCATTCCAAATGAGCTCGCTTAATATTGATGAAAGTTCTGCATGGACTGTTTTGGAATCATCAACAATCATAACTTTTGTTCTTTCCATACGCAGACCTCCAAAAGTGATAGTTGGCAACAGATAACAAAAAGTCCAATCGCTTTTAAAAGATTTCACAAGAAAGAGACGTTAACTTCACAAACATATCATATCATAGAAGTTATTGAACTGAAATTTCTATTTAGGACATTTCCGA